>JAHHIE010000002.1 GCA_019358945.1 Stenomitos rutilans HA7619-LM2
AAATCAGCGAAGGGCGGCACCCGTGCTAAGCGCCTCAAGGCAGGTTGGGATGACCACTATCTGATGAAGGTGTTGTCTCAATCTAATCCAGTTACTAAAAAATGAAGAAACGTGTGCGTTTGCCCTACCCTTCGGCTTCCCCGTCTTGCAATCTTCTACCCAAGCATCATTTTCCCGAATCGCCACAAGATCCGGCTTCCCCGACACCTTAATCGTGTGCTGCCGCCCCAGCACCTCAAACCAGTTCTCACCCTCCACAAAGAGCGCAGCCCCTTCCGCTTCCAGACATGTCACACGCTGGTTGAGCAGTTGTCGATGTCTGGCTTTCCACTGTGCCGAGTCAAAATTGCTTGGCAACTTCTCATAGCTGTAGTGACTGCGAAACCAGACAGACCAATGGCACTGCAACTCATCCGCCATTAACTTTGCCAGCCAGGTAACCCACACCGACGGCACATTTTTCGATTCAGAGGGAGACATGGCATTAGAGAGGCGAAACTTACAATTTCAAGCAGCGATTGAGACGCGATTACACGCTCCAGCCATCACCGTAAGCTTCAATCTTTGGTCTGACAAGAAAAACTTGTCATCTGACAAGTTCTGCTGAGTTAGCGCCTGCGTGGCTTCTTGTGATACATCTCCCGCAATACCTGCAAATACTCTGGCTCTGTCTCGATCGTCGTCCAAATATGGTGAGCCAGAGCCAGCTTCTGCTGATGCTTCTCACTAGGAAAGCGACGGTGCTCTCCCTGCGAAAACCAGTGATTAACCGTTGTCACCGAACAGTCACAGATGAACGCTAGTTCTTCCCGCGACACATCCCAAAGCCGCAGAAACGCCTCAATTTCCATTAATTCATTGTGCGCCAATTGTAGATAAAGCTGTAACGCACACCAGTGTGTCTGAGATGGGGTTCGAGGAGCAAGAGCCATGCCAGTGAGCTTGTCGTAGTGACAAGACTTGGAGTATGATGCCTCATAGAATAGCAGTACGCTTGAACTGTTGTTGGATCGCTTAAAACTTCTCAGTAGCTTGATCCACTGGATCGTTGTCAACCATGAGCATTATTACGATTCACTGTCGCCTTGTCGCCTCTGAGCCTATCCGCCGCAATCTCTGGCATCTCATGACTGAGCGCAATACACCCCTGGTCAACGAACTGCTGAAGCGAGTCAGTCAGCATCCCAAGTTTGAAATCTGGCAACGCAAAGGTACCCTTCCAAACAGCGCTGTTAGAGAACTCTGTGACGAACCGCTTAAAAAGGTTTATTTAGGGCAGCCTGGCGCTTCTATGCCTCTGCCATTCTCATGGTGACGTACACTTACGAGTCTTGGTTAACGCTCCAGCAAAACCGTCGCCGCCGTCTGAATGGTAAACAGCGCTGGCTGGACGTGGTGAAGAGTGATGCTGAATTAATTAAACTCAGTGGTTCCACGCTTGAAGCCATTCAACACCGAGCGCAGGATGTGCTGAGCCAACTCAATGCAGAACCTGCGATCCAACTAGAGTCCAACACGGAGGAGCGCTGTACAACAGAAGGGCAGGCTAACGCTTCCAGGTCTGTGAGTCTGATGACTCGTCTGTTTGAAGTCTACGAGACTACAGACGACATTCTAAGCCGTTGCGCGATCGCTCACCTGCTCAAGAACGGCTGCGAAATTTCTGAAACTGAAGAAGACTCGGAGAAATTTGCCCACCGTATTCGTCGTAAACAAAAAGAAATAGAACAGCTTGCAGAGCAGATTAACGCTTGCCTGCTCAAAGGAAGAGATTTGACCGGGGAAGAGCTTCTGGAGACGCTGGCGATCGCGACGCAGCAGATTTCTGAGAGCGTCGCCCAAACGCGCGATTGGCAAGCCAAACTACTCACCCAACCTGCATCCATACCCTATCCCATTCTCTACGGCAGTGCCACCGATATACTCTGGGGTCGGACGACAAACGGTAGAATTGTCGTCAGCTTCAATGGCATTAATAAATGCCTTAAAGCGGCTGATCCTGATATCAAAGATTGGTTCAAGACTAACAAAGAATATCCATTCCGGTTGTACTGCAACCAACGACAACTGCCCTTCTTTCAGCGTTTTCTAAACGATTGGCAAGCCTATCGAGCTAACGAAGACACCTACCCAGCAGGCTTACTCACCCTCAGTTCAGCCATACTGGCTTGGAGAGAGGGCGAGGGCAACGGTGCACCCTGGAATGTTAACCATCTCGCTCTTTACTGCACCTTCGATACTCGCTTGATGACCGCAGAAGGAACCTTGCAAGTTCAGCAAGAGAAACTAGCTAAAGCTACCAGGAATCAGACTCTTGAAACCCCTGAACACGAGTTGGCAGAAGACCGGAGAAAGTTTCAGCAGCGCAATGCCTCCACTCTCAGTCGCCTGACTAATTTGCCCTATCGCCGCAGTCAGAAACCTTACCAAGGCAATCCTGAAATTTTGGTTGGACTTAGTATTGGGCTGGCGAATCTGATCAAAGCCGCCGTTGTCAGCGGCAGAACGGGAGAGGTGCTGACCTACCGCACATCGCCCACCCTGCTAGGCGATCGCCACTACCTGCTCAACCGTCAGCGCCAACAGCAGCAGCAAAATGCTCTACAACGGCATAAAAATCAGAAGCGAGGTGTGGCGCACCAACCTTCAGAATCAGAATTAGGTCAGTACGTTGACCGCTTGCAAGCAAAGGCGATTATCCAACTCGTTCAAGCCTATCAAGCAGGCAGCATTGTTGTTCCAAACCTGACGCATCTTCGAGAATTGCTTGACAGTGAGATTATAGCGAGAGCTGAACAGAAGTGTCCGGGTTCAGTTGCGGCTCAGAAACAATACGTCAAAAAGTACCGTGAAACGATCCATCAACAGTCTTACAACAGACGCATTGAAGCGGTCCGTTGCAAAGCTCAGCAATTTGGTATCACGGTAGAGACAGGCTTTCAACCGTTCCAAGGCACCCCTCAAGAACAGGCAAAAGAAGTGGCGATCACCGCATACCATAAACGGACGATCGCCACAGAATAATTTCACTCTTTAGTACAGTTGAACCTTGACAAGTTAATATACATACTAAAGCGCCGCAGTTTAAGCTTCCTAAGCCGCTGAACTGTGAAAAATGTGGGTCAGTTTGGTCGTCGTGAGACGACTGTGCTTTCCGGCCCTGGTAGCTGTCCGCTTACTGACTGCCATCCTGGTGCAGATTTCATTTTGGGCTTTGTGTGGGGATGGAAAGCTGCATTAGTCGGGTCTGTTCTTCAAATGTAGCGCAGGTGCGCGCCCAGCAGAAGTAAGTTAAGCCTTCACTATGTGAGGGTACAGGAGCATCATCGCTTCAATTTGTTGATGGTGATGATGTGACTGAAGTGGCGGCTACTGAATCGCCTCCGCTCGAGGAGGAGTCCTCCATATTTTTGGCAGACCGAAGCAAGGGCAAAAACCCTGGAAGTTTTGCCAAAACCCTAAAACCTCTTCCTAGCAATAATTTCATTGATTTGAAAATTGCCAGCATGAGTTCTCAAGAAAGTTGAAAGAGTACTTTTTAGACAGGTTTGCCAAAAGCTAGCCTGGAGAGCTTGCAGGAGAAGGATTTTAGCGCTGGGAGTCGCAATCGCCCCCAGCAATGGGTGGGCTGAAAGTAGTCCTGCTGTTTGCCGCGTTGGAGTAGCCATCGCCGGTCGCAATCGCCCTCGCAATGGGCGGGCTGAAAGAACTAGTCTGTAAGTGAAAGCTTTGGAGGGCTGAAAGGAGCGCTGCGATCTCACCATTAAGCTCAGTTCGCTAAATCTGACGATTTCAGCGAGAACGACTTTAATTTGCGAAACGTTAGTAAATTCTCATTTAACGACACTAATGTGCGAATGCAGCAAAAACACCCTAAAACGACACTAGTATGCGAAACGCGACATTTAATGTGCGAACGTACAACAACTTTGAGCATGGAGAGTAGGGGAGTCGAACCCCTTACCTCTGCGGTGCGATCGCAGCGCTCTACCAACTGAGCTAACTCCCCAAGTACGACTAAATTCGCCACGCTATCTTAGCATTTCCCCATCCTACCTTGCTTTTGGGGCGGTCATCTGAGCGTAGACTTGCTGCACGCGATCGAGTTCTAAATCAGAAAGATAGTCTACCACCCAGTTTGCACGGCGTTGAAGCATGTGAAACGGATAGGTATTGGCAACGCCAACTACGGGAATTTTGGCTCGTTTGGCAGCTTCAATGCCGATAAAGGTGTCTTCTATCGCCAGACATTCTAACGGTCTGAGGTGCAGATCGGGATGCAGTTGATTGAGGCGATCGATCGCTAGCAGATAACCATTTGGCTCCGGCTTGCTGGGAATGCGCTGATCACCAGCAATAATGACCGGAAAATACTCGCTGAGGTTTACCCGCTTTAGCACTGAATCAATTTCGACGTGCAGCGCACCGCTCACGATCGCCAGTTTGAGCTTGGCGGCGCGTAGCTTAAACATTAAGTCCTGCAACCCTGGATAAATTGGCAGCGTTTCGAGCTGCACAATTTGATCCTGGTAGAACCTTGCTTTACGGCCAATCAGCTTGTTGAGATAGTCCTCCGTCACAATGCGACCGCGATGGGTGAGTAGATCGGTTAGACAGGCTCGATCGCTTCGTCCCAGACAAAACTGACGAAATTCTCCTGGCTTCGGTCGCAGGTTCTCTTCCAGCAGGAGTTGATTAATCAGTTTTTCGTGGAGTGGCTCGTCGTTAATGATGATGCCGTTGAAGTCAAACAGAACCGCTTTGAGCATTGAATCGCCAGTAAGGAGTAAGGGGTGAGGAACCTGAGGTGACATAGTGCTAGAAAACCTATTCTCTAACAACTAGCAACCAAAAACGAACAACTCACGACTTAGCTCATTGCCCATAGTCGATCGCCCATTTCAACGTTCGTCGCTCCGGCTGTGAACTCAACTGACTGATACGGTAATGGTTTAATGCCGCGCGTAATCTGGTGCAGCCACCACAGGTCTTGCGTTTGCACAGCCTCAAAGCGAGCGGCTCCCATCCACGCATCCACACTGCCACCTGCATAAGCTTGAATGTAAGGCTCTTCAAAAATCTGTGTGAGCCATTCGGTTTGGCGCAGCATCTTTTGATTGCCGTCCAGAATGGCGATCTCGCCGCCGACAGTCAGTAAGCGGTAGCTTTCCTGCAAAATTGCTTGCGAGGCGGTAGGGGGCGTTTCGTGGAAGAGGAGCGACGCGGTGATCAGATCGAAAGATGCATCGGGCAAGCCCGTATGTTCGGCATTGCCATGCCGCCATTGAATCTCCAGTTCTGCCTGGGTTGCTTTATGTTCAGCAACCACAAGCATCTGGGGCGATAGGTCTAACCCAATGACGTCTGCTTGGGGGAAGGCACGTTTGAGCAACAGCGTTGTGGAGCCTGTACCGCAACCAAGATCTAAAATGCGGCGCGGTTTGACTTGAATGGCATCGACAAAGCTCTGGCGCACCACTGCTTCACCTGGAGGCAGAGCATATTGGGTGATGGGGTCATAAGAAACCGCCGCACTGACATTCAAATAGCCACCTTCAATGCCGTGAAAGTTTTGGCTGCTGTAGTAGGTGGGGTAGACCAGGGTTGGATCGCTGAGCCGGGTGCTGGCGGCCTGCCAATCGATGCTCTCATAAAACCGCCTTAGCGCTTCTTGATCGATGAGAAAGGTCTTGACAACGGGTGCCAAGAAGCGCTCGAAAATTGTGTCTTTGCGGACTGCCATAACGCGGTTTGGGTTTGCTTGTTAAGTTGATCAACAGAGACGAAAGCATTGCTTACCTAAAGTGTAAGGAGAATTGAGGGTTAATGCCATTTGGAGGATGTTTGGCAAGCTTTTTCTGGGTTAAAAGAACTCAAGCTCAAAACGTGTCTTGTTGATCTGACGTGTACCAGTCTTCAATCCAATTTAAGGCCCTCTTTTGATTAGGAAAGCCATGATGTTGCGCTTAAAGTGGCGATCGCGCCTTCGGCCACTAGTGCCAGTGCTGCTGGCGTCGGTGATCAGCGTTGTTGTATTGATGCTGCATCCGGGGATGGCAGCTGAGACGGCCCGCAGTGCCGATCGCTTTGTCGATAGTCTCTGTGTGGGTACGCACTGGAGCTATGGTGATACGCCTTACGGTCAACGTTATGGAGAAGTCAAACAGAAGCTCATCGCGTCGGGTATTCGGAACGTGCGGGATGGCTTTTACCAGAACCGTCCGCAAGATTTAGGCAAGAGCGGCATTCGTATGACAGTTGTGGCGGATCTGCCTGACCATTCTAGTAGTGATGAACAAGCTGTACGGGCGATCGTGAACCAGATCAAAGCGGCTAATGCGGCGGGAGCGAAGATCGATGCGGTTGAAGGCCCCAACGAGCCAGATCTGTTCTGGATACCGTCTCGGTTTGACAAAAAGTACAAGGGGCAGAGCTTTCCCAATGGCGCGATCGCGTTTCAGAAAGACCTTTACACCACCATTAAGCGCGATCCTGCGACAGCAAGACTGAAAGTCATCGGTCTATCACTGGGTACGACCTACGATCCTGGTGGCGGCAACCCCAACCCTTTGCCCAAAGGTAGCTTGGCGAACGCTGTCGATTGGGGAAACTTTCATCCCTATCCCGGCGGCAATCCGTTTAGCTTCCCGTTTGACTACAACACCACGTCAAAATACTACTGGAATAGCAACTTTCCCTCAGTCAACATCGACGAATTTCCCTACAACTTTGACACCTACAGTCCGCCGTTTCAGCCCAAGCCGATGGCAAGTACGGAAACAGGCTACTCAACATTCAATCAAGGCGTTTCTGAGAAGGTGCACGCGAAGTACATGCCGCGCCTGTTTCTCGAATTCTTTCGCAAGAACGTCCAGCGTACCTGTTCCTATGAATTTGTGGATGAGTTTGTTGATCCACAAAAAATAAAGCGTGAGGCAAATTTTGGGCTATTGCGACGTGACCTGACCCCCAAACCTGCCTACACGGCTGTCAAAAATTTGATAGGTCTACTGCGTGATCCAGGAGCCGATTTTACGCCAGGTGGACTGGCTTACTCGCTGAGCGTCAGTCCAGTGTCAAACTACCGGGAACCGCTTTCTGGGCGGATGGCAAATTACGATCGCACTCAATATGTCCATCACCTACTCTTGCAAAAGCGCGATCGCACCTTTTATCTGGCACTGTGGCACGAGGTCTCCAGCTACGATACCAGCGCTCAACCGCCCCGCGAAATCCAGCCGCCTGCCATGCCCGTCACGCTTAAACTGGGTCAGCCCATTCGTACCGTGGCGATCTATGCGTTTGGAGAAGACGGTCGCCTAACGACGACTCCCGCGCGCCTGACCAACAATCAGCTTTCGCTCAACGTGCCTGATCGTGTGATCATTGTCAAACTTGCGCCCGCTTAATCACTTTTATGCCATCAAGCAACGTCTCCTCTACACACTTTCTAGCGCTACAGCAGCGGGTGATGCTTATCCATCAGCGGTTGTGTGTCACGTATGGCTGCCCGATCGCCTACTTCCACAACCTCGATCCGCTCAGCGAACTGGTGTCATCCCTACTGTCTCACCGCACCCGTAATGCCGATTCGGGGCGTGCGTTTAAGGCACTTCGTCATCGGTATGCTGATTGGGCAGCCATGCGCAATGCGCCTGTGGAGGAGGTCGAGCAGACGATCGCCGCCTGTACCTGGGCAGAACAAAAAGCGCCCCGCATTCAGCAGGTGTTGAAGCTCATTGGCGAACAACGTGGCAACCTCTCCCTCGATTTTTTGGCAGATGTCCCAGTTCCTGAAGCGCGAGCCTGGTTAGAATCGCTGCCTGGAGTCGGTCCTAAAACCAGCGCGGCTGTGTTGTCATTCAGCCAACTGCGGCGACGTGCCTTACCTGTAGACAGCCACCATCACCGCGTTGCAATCCGTTTAGGGTTGCTGCCAACCACAACGGCTGTTGGCCCTGCTCATGCGTTGCTAGAAGCTCAGTTGCCAGCAGAATGGAACGCTCAAGACGTATATGATAACCATGAAGTGATAATATTTCGATTATAGACATATTATTACCAGCATGATATTGGGATACGCTCGCGAATCGACGCTTAAAGCGGAGCAAGATCAAGCTCTAGCTTGGCAAATACAGCGGCTACAGCGGTATGGCTGCGATCGCATCCTTACCGATCGTATGAGTGGAGCCAGCAAAAAGCGACCTGGCTACAAAGAACTACTAGCACTAATCGATTCAGACAACGTTACAGAGGTGGTCGTTTGCTCGGTTACCAGGCTAGGGCGATCAACTCGTCAAATGGTAGATGCGATCGATCTCTTTGCTGAGAAGAAAGTTAAATTTACTTCACTTGACGGCAAAATTGACATTGACACAGCATCAGGCAGGGCAAACGTACAGATGCAAGCTGTTTTTGCACAGCTAGAGCGCGAGTTAATCCAAGAAAGGATCAACGCGGGCTACGACGGCATCCGAGCAAATAGAATGCCGATTCACGCCCCCTTTGGCTACAGAATCATTGACAAGCGGTTAGAAATCGATGTAGACGTGGAAACCATTGCACGGTGGATACGGCAATCAGTCATTGATGTTGGCCTGATCAAAACGACTCAAGCCATAAACCTCAATCACAAAGATTTGACTAAGATCCCACGATCGCCTGGCGGCATCAAGACCTGGCTGCAATGCGAGACTATCTACGGCAACCTTTGGTACGACCGTCACAATCGACGGGGCAAAACAAAAATTTACTACAACAACCATCCTGCCCTTTTCACTCAGCAAGAGCGTTTAGAAGTTGAAGAGTCTTTAAGCTTTCGGCAAAAACATCATGGTTTCAAGTCTGATCCAGTGCGGTTTCCCTTAACTGGCTTAATCTATTGTGCTGAGTGTGGCAGCAGTATGTCTGTCTCCTATAAGCACGATCGGGTTAACCCCATAGTTTATTACCGTTGCTATAAAGGAGTGCGGCGATCGTGCCCTAACAATAAGTACATGAATACTGACAACATTCAAAAAGCAATCATTATCGCTTTAGTAGACAGATCTGAAACCATTGCTGCACGAGCCATTCAAGCAGAACAAAAAGTAGCTGAAAACCCTGGGCTTTTGGAGCTTAGAAAACAATTGATTGCTTTAGTAAAGCTGCCTACAAACTTTCATATCGAGGCCGCGATCGCAGGTATTCAATCCGATATAGCTGAAATCGAAGTTGCTGCGTCTAAACAAGAAATTACGCTACAGCCGGATAGAGAGAAAGCATTAAAAGCATGTTCTAATCCAACTTTCTGGATTGAGCTAAAACCAGAAGACAAGCATTCAATTTACCGACTACTTGTGAAGCGAGTGGTTTGCCGAAGGAACAGCATCGAAACTGTTGAGCTTTGGGTCTAGATTAAGCGGCTTTTCGCAAGGCTGTTTCCAAATAGGCTTTTAACTGCGGCTCAGCTTTGTGCCAGTCAGGATGACCAGCAACAATCTTAGCTATTTTTTCTAAAGCTTCTTGACGCTCGGTAAAAGCTTGAATGTTTTCGTTTAACAATTGCCAGGTCATTATTTTCCGTCCTTACAATTAATTGGCTTTGCCATCACTTTCAAACACCCTTTGCATGTCACTGTTTGCGGATTGCTATTGCTGCTTATAGTGCTGCTGTGCCAGCGTCCACCTGCACGAAGGTCAGCTTTGCAGGGAATCCCGATGTAATGGATGCGTTTCTTAGTCATTGGTGCGATCGTCTTCCTTAAATTCAAAACCTAGCCAATCCAAATCTGTGCGTTCAATTGTCCAAATGAGGCTACCTTCTACTGGCTTAAAACCCTTTTCATCAAACTCTTTGTTTAAGAGATCGAGGCTTGTTCTTTGCTGTAGGCCAAGAATAGAGATTGCCATTAACGGTGGTAGTGCTGGATAGTTGTAATGCTGCCAGTAGCGCACATAATAACTGTTAGCCAAAAGCCGTACAATGGTGGTGAACTCTTTTAATGTCATGTGCGATTGGTTCCATAAATGAACGCTCCAAGCTCATTGGTGTCATTGTCGTCACCGCCTGAGATTATTGGCTCGTCCCAAACAGGATCATCATCAAGGCGGACGCAGGTGATGACTTCGGCCAAATTCAGCAGGGCTTTAACTAACGACTGACCGTCAGCGCTAATAGAACTACCATTTGGAACATCGTTTTCAACGCGGAGAATGACCCTGCCATTTGCTTCCCATACTTGGAGCTTGATGTTTTTAATCATTGCGATCGCCCTCCATGCCTTCAAGCCGTTCAATCAAAGCAATCAGTCTGTTTTCGACAGGGACCATTGTTTCTTTGACAATGGTTTCGATGACGTCAGAATGATCGACCTCAAAAACATCAGAGTCATCATCACAATCAGTGTCTTCTATCTCGCCGAACACAACTTCCCCAAGATTGTTTGTAGCTCGTTCTAAATCTTGCAGGCACTGGACAAAAGAAGAGATTGTGCTTGCGCTAGCGTTGGCTTCAACAAGGGGCGCTAGGCGCGATTGGATAAAGCTTTCTACTTCACAAATTAGGCTCAGAATCTTTTCGTTATCTCGGTTCATTCGCTTTCCTCAATTTCATCAATTGGTAAACCTGATTAAGAGCGGCATCGCTACCTGATGGCGATAAATTACTAACTGTCATTGCAGTCGGTTTGCTTTCCAAGTGGCTCTTAACGCATTGGAAAGCTGCATATACCGTGAACCAACACGTGATGCAAAACTAGGCAAAACGTATAGACAAATCCGTGCAAGTTTGCGCCACGCTTCTTGCTGCGTCTCCGTTAACGCCTGCCAATGGTAGAACCCTTCACCTAGTAACGTCTGCGGTTCAAGTTCAAGATAATCCCATTGCTCGGAATCGACTAGCCAAGGTACTGTGCTGATACAACCTGAGCCTAGACGACTATTCTCGAATAGAACTCTTGCAAGCCACTCAATATCAGAGGCTTGTTGATTGCCTTTAAGCGACGCACCAAGGTTATGCAAAGTACAAGCAGCAGCGTCTAGTTCCAATGCTTCTTTAGAAAAATCCACTAAAGATCGCTCTCCTTAATTTCATCAGGCGGGTGCGGTGGAAAAACATTTTCCCAGTCTTCTATCACTTTTGCTTCGTCAACGTACTGGCTCTGCTCTAATACTTCCAGCTCGTCAGGCTGGCGCGGAAAGCGTAACTGGCAAGCGGAGATCGCTAGCACTGCGAGGGTTGAAAGAACGAAGCAGAGAGCAATGATCAGGCAAGGTGTCATGTGCGATCGTCCTCTTCTTTCAGCGCTTCAATTGCTCCTGTAAAGTGGCAGTAAGGTTTCTCAGGCTCAGCGACTGGGCGCTCATGCTGCCACTCATGGTATTGATTCAATTTCCCGTCAACCCGCAGCCATATAGCTTTTTCGTCAAGGTCGTGCGTCTCAACGACAAAGAGAATGGCAGCCATCACATCAGCTGCTTCATCTTGAAGGCGTTGCAAGAGCGATCCTTTACCATCAGGATGTTGATCTGTGTTGTAGTAAGCCGATTTTTTAGCAGCAATTTGAATGAGTTCGCCACACTCTTCCATCATTTTTGTTAAGCCATCTTGATGCATCATGTGCGATCGCACTCCTGTTTTCTCATGGCATCAATCACTTCTTGAGCTTTGAAAAGCACTAGAACACCGTCATCACCAATATCAGCAAGGCATTGCCCGACTGGAGCGCCTTTGCCGTTCCAAAGTTTTTTCCTGCCGGAATTCGTAAATGAGCCTTTGAGAACAAGGCTGATTTTTTGCATCTGCTCCACCTAGAATTCCATGATTAATAGCGTGTTCGCATTTTTGAATTAATTGCTCTGGTGTCATTTGCCGCACTCCTTAAAACAGTAAATCATCATGTTTGTTGTGGCGGTTCTGCCACCAATGCTGCAAATAAAAACGACGACGCACTAACCATGAATGCAGAGTGTCAGCGTGGGGATGTGGACATCGATCGCAGTGCAGAACTGAGCCTCCATAACGCCTTTTGTATGAGCGTAATTTGTGACCGAGAAAGAAGCATTTTAAGTAACCGATCCAGCCGTGAAAAGTCATAGTGATCTTGCTCCAAAACTGCTTGAATAATAATCTTTGGTCAGTTTTTCGGTTAGCTTGCACTTCAGATCCTCAGAATGGAAAATTATCAAACTGATAGTTTTTGATTAGCTCAAGCATTTGCTCACCTTCATTGAAATTTGACATTTCAACCGCCACCCGCACGGCATCAACTAACGACACACCCGAATGCACGATCGCTGCTTTCACCAACTCAGCAGGTTCTAAATGCTTGAGCAAACCTTGCAACTGAATCCGTGCCACCTGATCAACCTCTTCTGGCTCCCAACGGCTGCAAACGGGGCGTTCTTCGACTAAGCCATTTGCTTGCACGGGTCGGAGAGTTGGGTTTGCCTCGCCACACATTTCCCGCTTGGATTCTTCTGGCGTAATGGAAGGCGCACACACCTCAAGGCCCATTGATGCCAACTTCGCTTCAACCTCAAGCGACACGGCGGTAGTGGTTGGGTCGGACATGTAAACCCGATCGCGCGGTACATCCGACGCCCGCTCCTCACCCCAAGTAATCCGCATCATGCCCTTGCCATTGGCAGCGATCGCCTGTCCTTCCACCACCCCACCGCCTGGATTGAACCAGACAGAAGTCGGATCAATGGGCTGATACTCGTAAGGGTTGCTCCCCTGATTTTCGTCCTCTAAGCCCTCTGTTTTGGTGGGGATGATGCTAAGAAGATCGCTCGACTCGCTGAAAGATACAAATGCAAGCGCGATCGCTAACTGATGCAGCCTTGCTCTGATAACTTCCTCAGATGGCTCCCTAGTGCCCTCAGAAACATCTGAAGAGGTTTTGTGATGACAAGGCTGTTTATGTGGTTGCAATGTGTTCATAGACTTTCCTGCTTAGCTTTTTTGCCGGAAACATATTCAGCCAAAGTCACTCCTTTTCTGTAGGCAATCCAAACATCGGCAATGGTCAAATCTTCTAGGCGTGCAACAAACAAGCAATGGCGGATGCGCTCTAAAACAACCTGTTTTTCGGCTTGTTTTGCTTTGATCGCCTGCTTCAACCTGCCTCTAAGATCCTCGTAGTCTTCTTCAGACCAATGCGGCGAGTTAAGAAGTCGTCTATAGCGGACAGCAAGTCTCGTAGCCAAAAAATCGGCTCTTTCGGCTATGGAATAAAACGAATAAGAACTTAAGAGGCTGTTACACTCGCTACAGCAAGGGATAACCGTTTTTTCTGATCTCCATGCTTTAGCGTGTCGTTTTTGACCAGAAGCGTAAGCAAACGGAATGACATGATCAAAACAATTTGCGGTATGTCCGCAGTAAGAACATTCCGATACAAGCGCGCTGACTTCTATAAAACCGCTCATTGTTGCTACGATATTGCTACACATACCTTTATTGTAGCAACGTTGTAGCAACATGGTCAAAGAATTTATGCTCCGGGTTAGGCTGTCAGGTAGACAAAAGCGGCGATTGAAGTGGGCTGCAAGAGAACAGGATAAGGACATGTCTGAAGTGGTTAGAGAGCTTGTCAATCGATTGCCTGAACCGCCAGAAGACTGGCAAGAAGAATAGCAAGGCGTTGGGCTGTGGTGGGATCATGCTCTACCTGATCAGATGCTTCTGTGGTAACGAACGAATGT
Organism: Stenomitos rutilans HA7619-LM2; assembly: GCA_019358945.1. Classification (GTDB taxonomy): domain Bacteria; phylum Cyanobacteriota; class Cyanobacteriia; order Leptolyngbyales; family Leptolyngbyaceae; genus Stenomitos; species Stenomitos rutilans. The sequence continues at coordinate 13,690 of JAHHIE010000002.1, forward strand.
TTTACCGCAAATCCTTTCCATTCCTCCTGCCATCGCTTCCAGGCTGAGGCGCGATCGCGAAAAGCAAGGGGGAAAGGAGCACCCATATCGTCACGCTCGACGGCACACCCTTTCTTCCAGCGACGGACGGTACCAATCTGGGAGTAGAGGGTCATGAGTTGTTCTAGCGTGGGAGTCGCGTGATCGCCGATCGCGGCAAATTGAGTCTCGATCGCTTCCGGTGAGAGTAGTGATGAGTTTTGAATACTCACTGATGAGTCTTGTACGTTTCGAGACTCATTTGGATGTTCAGCAGGCATAAGCGCCTTCTTGCTAATCGCTGCCAAAGCCTCAGTCAGCGTCAATTCCGTCATGCTGTCGGCTTGTGCTTCAAGTTGCTGTCGATGATGCCATAACCGGATCGCACGTTGCGCCTGTCGTTCAGTGATGCCCCGATCGCTCAACCAGGGTAGCCACCGACCGTAGCCACCAATTTCGGGTAAAGCTTTGGCCTCTAGAAGTTTTTCGCCTAAAGTTAGCGATCGCTGGAGTGCTGCTGTGCCAGCCTGCCGCATGGTGCTTTCGGCTTCTTCTGCCTCGGCCCAAATCGCCTCGATTTCAGTGGCAAGGCGATCGACAAGGTTGTCAGACTCTGCGATTGTCAGCGCGTCTTCTACTTGGCTATCGTCGATCGCGGGTGCTTCCGGTGTGTCGATAATGGGTTCTGATTCTAGCTCTGGGGCGTCTCGTTCGACGGTGGCAGGGTTAAGGGCGATCGTCTTTTCACCCGTGCTGCATTTGATCCAATCATCGGTGGTGAAACCCTCAAAGGTACCCGTGTAAACATTTCCTTTGGCGGAAGTACCTGTGATGCGATCGCCCTTTTGCAGTAGCTGTTTAGTGGCTGTGGTCATGGCTCAATTTCCGGTGTGAAGGGTAACTGAATGCGGGTCGGGTCTTTACCGTGACCCGTTGCTATGGGGGGAGAGTTCAATTGCGGCAGTCGGTTTCACTTGCTGAAAACTGACAACCCACACGTAAGGATTGCTAGCCCAGGGATATTTATCGGCATTAATGGAATTCCACAAGTCTTCATATGCAAGGCGTGAGCTAAGACACCAGCGCGACCAGTCCCAGCCGATATTGTCACCCCCTGGTAATCCGTCACGATCAGGGATGCCGTACTTCACGGTTTGCCCACCGTCCTTGGAGAGTGCTGCTAAACCTTCCGCGATCGCATCCTCTTCGCTGATGTCTTGGAGCCGTTGCACTCGCACGTTTGTAATTTCCAATAAGAGTCGCGAGGCTTTACGAGGCATATGGATCGACGGCTTCCAGCCCGCTGTGCTGCCATCGGGTTCTGGCATTGGCTTGTTGCAGCGATACTGTCGATCGGCTCGATAAGCAAAGCATTCATGCGTTTCAGACTTGGCTGGTCGCCAAGTCTCTCTCACCCAAAGGCGATCGCCAACCTTACCGTATGGGCATTGCATCGCACTAAAACAACCTGTGTTAGCCGCGATCGCAATTAACTCGCCATCCTCAAGCTCAACATCTTTCCAGTTCTGAATCGCCCAGGATGGTAGCTTGGCTGCCCGTCTAGTCATCGTTTTCCGCCCTTCCAGAATGGCTTTTACCATTGCCCCAGAAAATAAAATCGGTCGTTCTCTTGCTGAGATCGTTGGTTCTAGCGTTGCGGTGCTCATGGCTTTTAACGGTTAAAAATGGGGTGTTTAATCCAGGCGAGGAAGCGGTGACATTGTTGGCAGCGCCAGTCTTCGATGCCGATCTGGGTGACGGAGGGGTAGCGATCGAGGCTTTTGCAAGCGGGGCATTGAGCGGGCGGTGGTTTAATGTCGGGAGCGGTTTTCTGGCGACGTGACTTTGGTGGGTCGGGAATAGCAAGCTGGGTCACAACGACTCCCTCACCCAGCGACCAGTAGCATCCAGCCAGCGGCGGCAGGTGGTATCGCTACCCACAAACTGCAAGCTGGTGATGCCTGTCGTGAACACAACCTGCCAGCACAACTCCTCTAGCTCTTGCCAGTAGGCAGGCTGGCAGATAGTAGCGGGACCTGGCTCGTACTGCACAATCAGGAACGGTTGCACGCCAGGGACGTAGGCAAAGCGAAGGTTAGCACTGCCCAAGGCAATCATGGTGCGGTGGGAAAGTTGGCAAAAGAGGTGCTCCAAGATGCTGCTGCGGAGACTGGGAGAGCTTACCAATTGCTGAGCGGTATGGCAGCGGAAGGCGCGGGATGAAAGGTCGATCGTGCTCATAGTTTTTGAATCAGGGGTTGGAAGTAACGGAGGATGACGAGTAGCGCGTCTGTGCGTTAACGGGGATGGGGTCTGTCGGCTTTGCCTTCGAGGTAGTCAACGTCTCGCCCTTGCGGCTCGTTTACTGGTGTTTTGTTTGGCAAACGCTTCCGCTGTTTCCACAACTTTGGTTAACTCCTGTACCACAATATTTTTGAGATTGTCGCGGTAGATGTTGCTCAATGCTGGACGTAAGCGCTTGAATAGATGCACCAACTCGGTATAGCGATCCGGCTCTTGTTTTTGCTGCATATGCCCCCTATTTGTCTGACCATGCTTTACAAACTTGCTTTTCCGGTGTGCTACCAAGGTCATCCACTGGAATAGAAGTGATAAAAACTTTCATTGCTGCCTGCATCTCCACCAAGATCAGGCGAGAGACCGCGAGAGCATAAGCTTCGTCACAGACAGCATCGAGTTCGTCGTGAGCGCAATTGCACAGGTACGCACCCCACTCTGGATGAGCATCAAACCCGTCAAGAATGCCTTTCATAGCCAGTTTGATCACATCCGCTTCAGTGCTTGTCCAGACAAAAGAACAGGCATCGGACAATTTGACAGAAGGTGGTGCAGATGGTTGAAAATCAGATTTAAATTTCCGCATGTGAATGCGTCGCCCTGACCAGCCATAGACAAGACTGTATGTGTCTTTTAATCCTGGCAAAGTGACACATACTTTATTAGCCTGGTCAACAATGTCTAGTTGATAACGGCGCAGTCCTGCGTAGGCAGTATCCCAAGCTTTCACTGCTAACTTGGCAACATCTTCAGAAAGGTCAATGCCAGCATCTGTCTTAGCTGTACGCTGTAATGTTGATGGCCCTGCACCATTCAACCGTCCGTAGAACACAGGTTTTGCTACCTGTCTTAACTGGTCTGCCCGTTGGCGATCGGGGGATGTCTTATCCTTACGAGTCTGCTTGATATACTCTGCTGACCAATCTAGCCCTTGTAGCTTTGCAAGCTTACTAGCTGTGACTGAGTGAAAGTCAGGATCATCACCACTGTTGTAAATTTCCACCAATGTCTTATCACCACTTGCCTCCGCAGCAATCCGAGCATGGGCAGCAGACAAGTCAGAAATAATGAGTGCCTTACCTTCAGGCACTTTAAAGAACGAACGTACCTCAGGTAAGTTAAGTGCCTTGATCTCATCTGGCATGGAGATGGGATTAGGAGGGTTTTGCAAATTGACATTAGGAAATTGATCTTTAGCTTTGTCACCGCAAGTTGAACGCCCAAAGCCCGTTGGGCCTAACTGCCGAAAACTACCGCGTACAGAGCCATCAGAATAAGCGCGTTGACAACCCTTGATGTAATCAATGTAGGTAGTCATCGTGCGCCACAGGCTCAAAGACTTCAGAGCGGGTTTGTCCCAATAGGGAGAAAGACCCCCCTGGTCTGTGCTCTCAACTGTGATACCCAACGTCTTTTGAATGGCTTGTTTAACTTGCTTCGGGCTGTCAGGATTAACACCTGGAAATGTTTCATTGAATGGCTGCAGTAAAGCACCACAAGCAGCTTCATATTGCTGTAAAACATCTCTGAGAGTTTCGATACAAACGGGAAAACCGTAATATTCCATTTGCACAAAGGCAGGGTTCGCACCACTTTCTGCTAGAGCAGGGCCACTCAGGTTGACATTGTCTAGCATCTTCCCCAGTTGCCTGAAGACATCGAGAACGACTAGAGAATCTTTTGCTGAATAATTACGTTGCGCGTTTGTAAGCGCTCCACCAAAGTCAGATTTTTGCTCAGCCTTGTCCACCTCAATACCCAGCCGTGCACAGATTGCTTTGAGATTGTGACGGTAGGGTACTCCTGCCCAATACAACTGACTGAACAACATCACATCGCGGACACAACGCGTATCAAAGCCAAACTTAACTTTGACCCACAATTGATCAAACTTTAAGTTCTGCCCCACCACACGCACATCTGGGTCTCGCAACATCTGACCGAGTAAAGGTAAGAACCCTGTAGCATCCAGACGCTGGCGGCAAAGGTTGCAATCATCCATAAACCCTCCCAAGTCCACCAACAGACTTAAGCCGTTGGTCAACCCAATGGAAATGAGTCTGATGTCGCCTCGCCAAGGGTCAAGGGCTGAACCATTGCTAGCAAAGGTCTCAATGTCAAACCCAAACATTTTTGACTGTTGCCACTCGGTTAATGCGTCCGCCCAGCGCACATCTGAGGGTGTGACAATACAAGGATCTAAAGCAATTTCAGGTTCAAGCAAGAGAGCTGTTTGATAACTCATGGTGTCTCTCCTTGTTGTTGCAAGTAGTCGGAAAACAACATCAATTCACTCAATGGCACCCGTCGCGGAAACATATCTAGTTCCGCCTCTCCGTCCATCACACCCTTGATCCGCACCCCCTCGTTATTGACGCGCCTGAAATGCACCGGCGGGGTTAACCAAGCAACCAAATCACCCTTCTTCAAGGTAGGAACTGGCACAAGGGGGGGTGGCTTTGGTTGTGCTGCGTTTGTCACGTCTGTCACAACATTTGTCACACCCTCTAACGCTTGCCCGGTATACTCTTGAGGTAGTTCTGTCACACTTTCAGAGATTTTTTTATTTTCTAAAACCTCTTCCACTTTGTTAACTTCTGTAACGGTATCTGGAGGTTTTGAAAAATTTTGATTTTTTGTGACAAACAGGGTTTTTTCGTCTGTATTGCCTTCCCCTGTTGTGTTGTAAGGTGTGACAAATTCGTCAAAAACCTGTGACAAATGTGACAAATCTACCTTTTCTGTGACAAACTTCCAGCGCAATGACTTTTTGTCACCGTGTGACAGTTCGCCTAAGCCAAGTTCAATAAGTTGCCTAATTTTGTCTCTTGCATCCTCAGCCGATTCGGCATAGCGTTTGCGAAGAATCTCCCGATCGCTGACTTCGCCAATGCGCTGGCTGAGTTCCACAATCTTGAGTAATTCGGGAGGGAGGTCAGTCTGAATTGTCTTGGCGTGTAGTAATTTGACCTGTTGGATGTAGTACTGACAGAGGTAGAGACTCCGTTGCATGGTTTTAGCGGGCACCCGGTCATCATCTGGGCATTCACCCAGGGCAATATCGAGGCAATGCAGCAGTAGTGCAATGCGGGCGGAGTAACCAATCATCTTGGCAAGGGCATTCTTAAAAGCGGCGGAACAGTACTCCCGTTGGTCTTCCACCCAGGACTCAAACTTGTAAAAGAGTTTTTGCGCTTCTGGAGAAAGTCGAAACATGCGGTCTGACGCTAAGTGGTCAAGCTTTGTGTAAACGTCCTCTAGTAGTGCACTGATGTCTGTAGGAGTGCTGCGATGGTCAGCCCTGATGTAGGGTGGATTGCTCCAAAGGATACGACCCCACATGCCATCACTATCTTCTTTGTTACCCATCTGTTGTTCCAGGACAGAGGTTTGGATGGCTCCAGACAAAGAGACTGCCGACTTGGGTACAAAGACACTGGCATTCTCAGTCTTGCGGTCTGTCTTCAGGTCGCCGCCATTCCACAAGCGCAACAACTTTTTACGGTCATTGCCTTTGCCACCAGACTTGTACTGGTCTAGTCCATCAAACAATTCTGCTAACTCGTCGTAGAGCAAGCTAAACCCAGTGGCTGATTCCTCTTGAGCGTGCAAAGCAATAGCAGCATCAAGAGTAGTGTCTTCCAGGTAGTAGTGCCGCTGATTCGGTTGTTTGGGTACCTCAGAAGCGTCAGCTTCTGCGCGTTCCTCCCTCTTCTTACCGTCCCACTGCCGTTTGTTGATCTCATACTCTTCTTTACGAGCTTCAAACTCTTCACGGGCTTGCACCTGCAACTTCACCAAGGGTTTACGAATCACCTTCATGGCAGGCGATTTCTTAAACCCTGGTTCACCCACAAAGCCTGTCCACAAAACGCAAGGTTCTGTCCACCCTTGATGCACTCGAATATCAGCACGGGTACCGACAATGCCAGCACACACCGCCATAAACACTTGGTGCAAACATTCGGGGGCAATGGGTAAGGCTAAAGCCTGTTGTGTGAGAGCATCAGCCAGGTAATTTGGGTAGACCTTGTGAAGATCCAGCCGATCCTTTGAGTAATAAGCCAGTTCCTGTAACAACTCTTTTTGGTTGTTCAGTGATTCAGCAGCATCGTCATCCGGCAATTCCAGGACAGACCGTTGCTGACTACGAGTGACAGCCTCTTTATAGAGTCGCCAAGCATACCCTTTGATGCAACCCTCGATCGCGTCGGGAGGGAGAGAGGTGGAGCGACTTTTTTGACTCGCGGAACGCCAGATTGTTTCTCTTTCTGCTGCCTCAATCGTTGGATGACAGCAATCGCAGTATGCCTCAAACATTGACCGAGGGTCGTCGTCAAACCGTTGTCCAAGTGCTTGCAGATAATTGGCGGTACCAATGAGGTTTGCTGCTAACGCAAACCCTCGGTCATTCCGTACACCCTCACCTACACCCCGCGCAATCAGGCTGCGGTTCTCATGACTAAGGCACAACTCTAACGGTATGCTCTCAGCCAGCGGTACTGTACAACGTTCTTCAAACGTGTGCCAGCGCATTGAAATTTGCGTATCCGTGCTGTCAAGCTGTATCTGTGGTACAGCTTGCCTGAGCATGTCATAGCTGTAATCACTGTTGCTCTGACTGACAATCTGCACTTGTCCTGCTTCTGGGTGCCAGCAGCCAGCTAGACGCATCACCCGACTGGGGTTCTTAAGTTTGCGATCGGCGTTCGCATACTCCAATAGGTCTGTTTGTAAAACCTTCCAGGCCTCTGGGTAACAGGGTTCTTCCAATAGCCAGAAAGAGTAAACTGACCGATTGCTAGTATCAACTTGGATGGTTGGCTCAGGTAACTGTAAAGATTGCCACAGTACCTTACTAGCCTCCCGCTCCAGATCATCGTGTTCGTAGAAGACAGCACGACCACTCTTAATCTCGTCGTCTTTATGACCGCCGCCATTCACCACAAAATAGATACTCTTACCTTCAGCCTGGTAAGCCTCTAAGGCAGACCAATCCAAGTCAGGCATGATTTCACTACGGTTAATCCCTTTCTCCAGTTTGTTCTTAGAAAACAAGCGCAGAAACACAAAATCTCCGTCTTGGTACCCCAGTGATCTCAGATGGGCGATTGCTTGCCCCTTGTCAATGGGACAGTTTGTTGCGACGCTTTGGTTAGCCATTTTCAGGTATCTATGCGTGGGGAATGGTTAGGAGCGGATCGAGAGGTGAGACTCTCGACCGCTCCGTTAAATAGAATTAAGAGGGTCTAGGGAAGTGATTCAGAAAGGTATGGCATCTTTTGCTGCTTCTGTAATCTTTTCTACCTGCTCTTTTGCAGCTTCTACAGAGCCAAAAAGTGTGGCAATCTTCTCCAGACGGCGCGGCTTCAGAATCCACTCTCGTGCCTCATCAAACTCGTCTACGTGAGCAGCCTTGTTCAACATGGTTTGGAAGGTGTCCCAGTCCGGATGGCCTGGTGCTGACGCAGGTGCAGGGGTACCATCATCAAACGGGTTGTCGCCAGTCAGTAGAGCCTCAAGGTTGATAGCAGCTTCCTTGTAAGCTGTGATGGTGTCTTTGGCAGCAGGTTTAGCGGGTGATGGCTGTACGGTGTACTTTGTGTCCATACCATTACCAGAACGGCTAATTGTGATGTCGTAACCGTTGGGATGCCCCCACTCGTCATTGTCGTAAAAAGCTTCTAGCTGATCCTGGACAGAGACTTGTGTAATCTCCCAGATCGCAAGTTGCTCTTTGGCATAGTCCCAGACGACCATCGCCCAGAAGTATTTGATGCTCTCTGGCTTGCCAGTCTTGTCGCTCAGGCGAATATCGGTTGGGTTGCCAGGATGCTCCATGGAGCGGACGGGTTTGTTCTGGTTATTCCAGTACACATAGCCAACTGTGGCATCCGAAAGAATGCGTACTTTGTTCTTGCCGTCCTGAGGACGGAAGTAGTTGCCACCACCAGAGGTGCGGACGGGGCGAGATTCAACAGCGGGTAAAAAGCCCATATGAGGTTCCTGTTGTGAGTGTTGTGAGTAGAACGTTGCCCGTAGGCGATGTCGTTGTACGGCAGGTTTAAGGTTTCAGCCGCTTCAACCTGGATGAGAAGAGAAAAGGGCGATGGCTAAGTCGCCCATTCGTCGCAAAACGAACACTGCAAAACTTGATTAACTAAAACGGGGACTCGTCTTCCCCCCAACTTTCCCGAAAGCACCAGCGCTTGCTCTGGAACTCTGGATGCTGACGTACAGCCTGCATCACTTCCAAAAAACCTGGTGCATTGGTGACGAGATTCACAAGAGCATCCTCGTCTTCCCATTCGTTTTCCATGAGGATCATTAAGCGCTCGATTTGATCGACAGGTCGATCGAGATGAATCGCTGTGATGTAAAACGTCTGCGGGGTTGTCTTCTCTGGTACGCGCTGCGTCTCGATCACTTGCTGCGCTGCCACCTGTCGGTAAACTCGTAGCGCCTCGTCCGCACGTTGGGCTACGGCTAAAGATTGGAGTGCCTCGGTTTGTGGGGATGGCGCGATCGGCTCTTGAGTCGTCGTTGCTGCTGTTATCATTTGTAATATCCGTAAGTTGCTTGTAACGGCTTGTGGTAGAAGACCAGCGCTGGAAGCCTCGGAAACTGTCAGCGCTGGCTCTTGTCAATAGGCTTGCTTTCGCTTGCCCTCCTCTATTATTACAAGAAAACTGGGGAATTACAAGAAAACTGGGAAATCTGTTGTAGAATAGGGATGTAATGAAGCTTTCAGGGGGTGAATTTGTGAAGGTGTTTCGGGAAAGAACTGGTAAAAACCAGCGCGAATTTGGTGCCGAGATCGGTGTGAGTGACCAGACAGTGAGCAACTGGGAGACAGGGGTTTCTAAACCCAAGTTGAATCCTCCGCAAATGCTTAAGCTTTGCCAGTTACTTAATTGTTCGTTGGAAGATCTTGCGGAAGCTTTCTCAAGTTCAGATAAATCAGCGGCTTGATTAGGAAGGCGACGCACAGACGTTTCAGAGAGTGTGCGATCGCCCGTCGTTTCAAGAGTGCGATCGCAATTTGAATAGGGAGAGAATATAAACATGTTTAGACTCACTGAAGAACAGAAGCAGGGGATTAAAGCGGATGCATTGCGCGAGTGCGTTTTGTTTGCCTATGCTCACGGACGGATCACTGAGGGATGCGGCATGGACTTGCTGGGCATTGATCGTCTGGGCTTTCGAGGCTTATGGCTGGCGTTTTTGGCGGTCAATCCTGATGTTGAAACGCTGGACTAGCCTGTTTGTGACCCAGCGATCGCCTAGTCCTCCCTCTGTGTCACCAGATGGGAGGATTCTTTTTAAGGGCTGGACCTAGAAGCTCGATCGAGATACTCCTGCCACTGCGTCCAAACCCCGTTCTGCACAAAACCCCAATCACGTCGCCGCTTGCCCGTGAAAAACAGGGTCCAGGTTTCACCACCCGCTCTCTCTGGGTCTAGCTCCAACCGATGCAACGCTTCAGCTGATCGCATTCGGAACGAACCAGCACCACGCCAAAATTTACCTTCAGGTGTGTACTCCCAATAGCCACCCGTCAGAAGCAGCGAGGCCCAGTGCCAGGGATGGTCATGGAGGGCGCGATCGTGGTCTGATCGACAGATGTGATGCAGCAGTAGATTAAAAGGTGGTTCTTGAATGTTGCTGCTGTTTTGCCCATCTTTACGACCCTGAAACAGCAAGAAGTAGCGTTCCAGGTAGACCGACCCGCTTTGGTCGTCGAGGATGACACGCAGGCGATCGTGCCTTGCCAAGAAGTCAGCTAATCTGTGCAAGAGCTTGAGCATGGGTTTTGAGTAACGTTTAGGCATCATCAGGACTTGCGATAGAGCGTTTCAAGGGTTTCTTTCTGCGTTTCCAGGTCTAGTTCGCGTTCAAGTTGGCGGCATTTCTTGTAAGTAGTGATCGCGCTTTTGGTAGCAGCAACGAGGTCAAACATTGACTTGACAGTGAAGCTCAGAGAAATTGCTGTTAACAGGGCCAAGCTCATCATTGCCTCCGCTGAACGGGAGATTGAGCCGCTTGCTCTCTTTGCCAGAGCACTGCCAGTCGCAGCAGCTTGAGATGGAACGGGGGGTAGGTGGGGTAGTAGGTGAGTTTCATGCCTCTACCTCCTGATACTCAACCGCCACCACCACCGCTTTCACGATCGACCCAGGTTCGTTGTCCTGAAAAACATGCCAGTGTGGCGGGATCATAAAAGCGTGGTTGGCGTGAAAGCGAAACCAGACAGAGCCAGGCTCAACGCCATCACCCAGCTCCAGCAGGTCAGTGCCGATTTGCAGCACAACACCTGGATTCTGTTGGCAGAAAAGCGGGCACGGCTCCCAGACAGCGCTGACGATGTAGGCTTCTTCCAAGCGATAGGTCAGTACACCGCCGTGCTGCAACGTGATTTTGAGCCAACAACCGCGCAGCGCTGTTTGCACGCCCTTTGCTTTGGCAGTGGGCAATGGTAGCGCGATCGGCAGCACATCCTTACCTGAGAAGGCATACCATTCACGTGAAAGGTGATTGAAGAAAGGTTCGCTGTAGTTGTGTTGCTGACAGTAATGCCAGACTAGAGCGGGAACGGAAGAGAGAGGAGTGTGGGTCATGCCTCCCCTCCCGCCGATCGCTTAAACAACGCATCTAAATACACCCGCGCTGCCGCCCTCGACTCCCCCACATCGCCAGTGCGGTTCTGCAACAGAAACAATGCCAAGGCAGCGGCAAAGACCCGATCGGTGTCGTAGCCAGGTCGTAACGCCAGAAACGCCCTCAGCGAGTCGTGAAGATGCTCTGGCACTTCAATCAGTAGGGAGACTGTCATCGCGTTACTCCTGCCGTTAGCTCAAAACGGCTGCTGGGCAAGTAAAAGACCCAACTTGATTCGCCAAACTCCAGCGTGAAATACTTTCGTGCCCACTCTTCGCGCATGGTGCGGTTAGGTGCAATCTTGAGCAGGTGTTCGCGGTAGTGCGTGCGATCGTTGCCTCGATCGGCAAACAACACCCCTCGAAACCATTCAGGACGCGGTTCGATCCGTGATCGCCTGAAAGTGTGGATAAACGTGTGCAAATGCAACCCAGGGAAAGCGTCACTCAAGCAGGTGCGATGGTATGCACCTTGCCACCCTTGTTTAAATTCGCGCTCCCACCTTGGTAGTTTCTGAGCAAGGTAATCACTCCACTTTTGCCCGTTGTCCGCCTCTACGCTGGCAACGGCTTCTAGCAAGTCGTAAGCGGCATTAAGATCTTGCGCGACCTCGGTTGCTTTTTGTAAGCGTTGAGGGTTTAAGTCTGGGTGCCACTGCCGGATCATTCGCCTGTAAGCATCCTTAAGCTGAATCAAGGTAAAGGGTGATTCCAGCGCTAAAAGATTGATAGCCTCTTCAAAAGTCACGCTTCTACCTCCTCGCCTACAATCTCCAAGTATTGAAAATGCACCGTCTCCAGTCGTGCGCCAAACTCGATGTCGATGTAGTACTGCGCTTTGCCGCCTAGCTTGAGGACATCAGCAGGCTTCAGGTAGGGCAGCGACCTGATTACCCCTTCTCGCTGCCTCTGCCTTGGGCTGCAAGCGCGAGGTATGGTGCGGACTTTAAGACCGATGCAGACGTTGAGCTTGGTCAGTTTGATGAGTGCTTGAGTAGTTGTCATGCTGCTGCCTCCGCCTTTGCTAGAGATCCAACAATTGGCTCTAGTCTTTCGATTTGCTGCTCGATCGTGAGGTGTCTTGCATAAAAAGGCCCTGTATCCCCAACTTTCCGAGGGCTGAAACACAGGCGCAGATAACGACTACTTGCACCACTGATTTCAAGTCGCACACCATAGCGATGGCAGAGCAGTACAAGCAAAGTGAGACCATCGTCGTCATAGGTGGATAGGGTGCCATAGAAGACAATTTCAATCCAGCGATCGCTACTCCAATCAACTTTTTTGTTGGCAACGGCACTTTGCTGATGGTAAAGACCTCGAAACGCCTGCCCTAAAATGTCTGCAACGAGCTTGCCAAACTCGCTTAAATCGTCACGGTAATAGGTAAGCCATTCAGCGCCAGAGAACTTAGTCACGCTGCTTCCTCCTCAACCAACTTTGCTTCATACGCTTCGGCCCGCTTAAACCAGTACCACAGCTCGTCCTCACTGCGACTACTGGGCACATGGCGACGGCATTCCTTCGCTAGACGCTTCCATTCCTGCTGTTGTGTGCTGAGTTGCTGTGTCGATCGCGCCGCTGTTCTCCAACCAGTACTTTCATCCATGCCCCGCTTCTCCAAAACGTTGACGGTTTACTTCATCCCAATGAGCGCGTCTACTCACACGTTCGCGACCGTTCGGTAGGCGGTCAGACCGTGGAGCACCCTTAAAACTGGGGTCAACCCACGATCGGTAAGGCGCATAGACCCGATCGACAGGCCGTGGTTTGGGCTGATAACCAGCCGGAAACACCCGCATCTGTGGGTAAAGCACGCATGGCTCTACCAGGTTGATCACACCCTCTACCTTTAACTGCTCAAACGCTTTGAGGGTGTGCACACCCAGGCGACGGCGACCCACGATCGGTAGCCGACAAGCCACAGCCAATCGCATGACATCAATACCAGGGCGTTGTGCGACAATAGCGGCGACTTGGGCTTTGATGGCCTCAAACGGACGGTCTAAAACTGGTTCCCGACATTTGCGCCGAGATTTGCGTGGTACAGTGGTTCTAGTCATAAGTTCTCTCTGGTAGGGGAACGCTGGAGCGATCGTTTGCGGGGGCAGCGATCGCTTTTTGCTGTTAAAGCAGTAACGCAGGCGCAAAAATCTTTCCCTGCTGAGCAAAGACTTCGGCAAAGCGTTGATAATTTGAACCTAAATAGAAAATTGTTGATCCTGGAACAGGTGAGTTGTTCCAAGTCGTGCCTTTAGCTTTAGCCTCACTCTGCTTCTGGGCTAGTAATGCAGCTGATGGTACAAACCGAATGCGTTTGCTACGGCAGTGGTAGGCATGATCAAACAGTGCTTCCATTGCTGCACTGTCACCACGCACAAGCGCGATCGCCTGTTCAAAATCGCCTCGTTTCCAATCGGCTAACAATTTGGTGCAGAACCGACTACCAATATTGCCATATGGCGGATTGAGCCAGATTGTTTTTGCCGTCCAGGATTGCGCTAAACCGTTTGTCTGTTCAGTGAAATACCGATCGGCCTGAATCCATTCTTGAGCAACAATGTTAGAGGCCGGGTCTAGCTCGATGCTGCCCATCACAGTACGGGCAAGTGCAATGATTTCAGGTGGTGTATACCACTCGTTTGATTTAGACGAGGTTAAAACCTCAAAGGCTGCGTTCACTGCACACCTCCTGCTACCGTTGTCGTCTCTGTCTCAATGGCAGCTAGGTACGCAGTGAGGAGTACGATCGCCGCTTCAGTTCGATCCCCATCCCATCCCCGATCAAGGGTGCGAATGTCGTCGGCTGCTAGGAACAAAACAGCCGTATACGACTTATCGTCTGGATAGTAGTCGAGTGCCAGCCGCAATCCTTTGACCGCGATCGCACTCATCAATGCTGACAGCAGCATCGCTAACCCACTGCTGGAGATGGCACCAAGGGTCGTGGCCCAAATGGTGAACCAGGTATCACCTACCCGCACGTCAATGTCATGCCCACCACTAAAATTGGTGCGCTCGAGGCGGCAAAACTCAGGGTCGTGCTGGCTCCAGGTGCGGAGTTGTGCGAGGATGCGATCGGCTTCGGTAGTAGGCGCGATCAGGTGTTCTGCGTTTGTCACGCGACCACCTCCTTAGTTTTTGTTTTCGAGGCTTTGACCCAGCGCCAGACAGTTGTGTAGTCAACGACCAGTCGCCCGTATTCGCGCTTCAAAGCGTCTTCCACCTGCCTGTAACTCAGCCCCTCCCCGTAAAGAGCAAGAGCTTGTTTGCGGTATTTCGTTGTTTCAGCTGCCATAAATTGTTGTGTCCTCAACACTCAAGAACTTAAAGAACCCGCTCAGATGGCGGGTTGGATTTATTAAGGAGTAACGCGGTTCAAGCAGGGATTGCTTTGATTAGCCTCAGCATAGTTTTAGATCAGTGATCTTGTCAATTAGATCACTGATCTATTTAAGATTGGCAAACAAATCGACTAAGCTCAGTTCAGTGATCTGACCTACAATTAGAGTGAAGTTAGTCTTTGAGTCCGAAAATGTTAGATGATGCTGTTTTTAACGATCGGTTTAGGAAGCTTGTGCTTCGTATCTGGGACGCAAGGAAGAACAGTGAAGACATTGAAGCGTTTGCACGTGAGCACTTCAACCTTTCAGAATCTGGTTTTAGGAATTGGTTGCGGGGAACTAATGCCACGAGAGATTTCCTCATGATTGAGGCGCTTGGCCGCCTGGACGGTATGACCTTAGAAGAAACAAAAGCTTATTTCTACGGCAAAGAGGTTTCAGACAATTTAGAGGATAGAAGCTTGGGGGAGTCTAAGGCGTTGCTGTGCATCGCAGCAGCGCCAGTGGAAAGCCTTTCTAAATACCTTCAAGCAATTACTGATCGTTTGGCTCTCATCGCTAGGGATAACTTGCAGCACATTACTCCTATTAACAAGGTGGCGGCAGAATTTAGTCGTTCGCTCTGCACGGTGCTAGTCGAGCAAAAGATGACCCTTGAAGAGATATCGGTCAAATGCGAGATTGAATTACCTTGTCTTAGAGCAGTGGCAGCAGGTCAGAAGGTGCCAAGCCACCGAGTAGCGATCGCGCTTCAAGGCTTGCTAAAAGATTTTCAAGGGCGGGTTTACGAAGGAGAAGATCTGCTCGAAATCTTAGAGCAAGTAGAGCCACAGATTGTTAAAAACGTGAAAACGCCGCCTCAGCAGAAGCGGCGTAAAGCAAGTCAAAGTTAATCAGATTAGACAACTGTCATGTTGGCTTTAGCAATGTCCAGGACTTTGGCAATTCGCATCCATTCACCGTCGCAGAAAATACGCTGGAATGATGTGTACCAATTCGTTACTTCATCGTAATCATGTAAGTAAGCTTTGTATTCGTAGTTCTGTAAAAAACCATCTCGCTCAAGATAGGTCTGCATTTTTTCAAGCTCACCTGGTGCCCAACCTGCCTTATTGATTGAGCCTGCTCCAACCCAGTAACTGATTGTTTTTTCGGTCAACTTGGCATATTGGCGCGAAACAATAATCGGTTTACTTTCTGCCTCTGTCACCAATGTCATTACATCCGGCGAGTGTAAGATGCTGTTGTATATTTCGGTGAAAGTTAGATCACCTGGTAATAACAACTCTTTCTTATGACCGTTTCCATTTACTTGTTCAATCATGTTCTGCACTTCCCTGCGCTGTAGTCGCCCTGCCAGTAATGCTTCTTTTGCAGAGAACGCTTTGTACAGGCAAGGGACTTGATCCTTAACCTGATAATAAAACTCAAAGTTAGTCTGTGGATACAGCAAAAAAGCGCATTCTGCTATATCCCAACGACCTTCATGTAGTGCGATTGCGTCTTCTTTGGACGTACAATAAATCCGAATTTTATCGGACGGCTCCAGGACACTGCGCTCCAGGATTTCCTTATGCGTCAATAGCGGTAAGCGCTTGAAAGCGTTCTGAGCGGCTAGGCGCAATAATTCAGGGGTCATTAGGTCAGGAACACTTAGATTGATATTGTCATTTTGCCCTAACTTTGAGCAGCTATCAGTTCTATTGTCAGCAATCGCCGTGATTGCGGTCACAGGGTCAGCAACTAGCAGCGTTCCGTGCAAACAATCATCTTGAAATTGCCACCGGGCATTGATAGTTAACACTTGGTCACGTCCGATCGGCTTAGCCACGTACCGCAGCTTGACGGTGCCCTGCGTTTTGGCAGCAGCGACGATCTTCAACCATTGCTCTAGTGGTATCCAGTTGGTGATCGGTTTGTGCAGACAGAGTGGTACTGCCTCATCTGGTTCCCATTGTTGGGTGATCGTGCCTGATAATGTTACTGTGCACCGGGGCATTTGCATGTTCGGTTGTATCTGAGACATGTTTATGCTTTGACTAGAAGGGTTTAAGGGCTTGATGCACCGCCATTAACTCTTCACCTGAGTCAAAAATTATACATCAACAAAGGTTTTGAGTGGTACATCTGTACGACTATAAAGCCGCTCAAAAATTGGCGATGTCTGTTGCAGCTTCGATTGAACAGTCAAAAAACTAGCCCAAACGGGTGTTTAACGAGGCTGGGTGGACGGCTTTTGCGTACTTGCACACACACTGGCACTGTCAGAACTTTTTCTTCAGCCCAGCCAGCCTTCAGGCGTGTTTTAATAACATCTCTAGGAATGCCGCGAAGCTCGACCCATTCAGCAATTGTCTTGCTTTCGCCGCGCAATGTTAAGAGTCTGTTGTTTCGCCTGTTTCTTGCTTGCTCTGCCCATGTTCCCCAAATAACGTTACCTGGCTCATAGTTGCCATCGTTATTCTTGCGCTCAAGCGTGTGCTGTGGCGATGGCTTGCCACCCATGTCTTGCAGAAAAACCGCAAAACTTTTGCGCCATTGAGGGCAAACTTTAATGCCCCTGCCGCCGTAGTGCTTGTAGCTTGGGTGAGCAGGATTAGTGCAGCGCTGAATCATTCCAGACCATGTGTCGTAGAGCGGATGCTTCGATCGCTTCTGTATCATTTTTTCGCCTCGCAGCGGCAGCGGTTCAGCGAGTCTTCGTAAATGAGCGTGTCGTCCTCGTCCACATAAACTGCCTCTAGCGGTGTTTTGCCGAGCGAATAACTCAAGTCATAACGCCATCCAGGTCGTGAGTTATGCCGTAACGACTCGTAGGGGTTCTCGTATGCCATACCCACGATCGTGCCCTTATGTTTGCCGTAGTAGACCGACTCAAAGAGCTTGAACTTAGGGGCTGGTACGGCGGCGGGGATGGCTATAATCAGGCGCTCTATTGCGCCTCTTTCGTCTAGCGGGAAAACCTTGCTTTCGTGCAACACATCGCTAAGCTGGACAGGTTGATAGAAATCGATGTGGTAGTTAAAGCCAGGGTCAAAGCGACAACCATCGGCATCAGTCGTGTAAGTAAAAGCCGTGATCACGCCACACTCACCCGCTGCTGACTGGACGTGTTGCCCTGTTTCATAATGCGGCTGCGGAAAATGGTAGGTGTTAGCCATCGTTCTAGTCCTCTAAATGTGCAGTGGGAAAAGAAGGGGAGAAGGCTCCCCAGTTGCAGCAGGTAGAAGGATTAGAACGGGGTAGTAAGCTGCTCGATTTCAGACTCAGGATCGAGCGTGTAGCCTGTCAGCTTGTAGAGGTTACGCAGATAAGCGACTTCACGTAGTACGTCGCAAAAGCCCTCTGAGAGCGTCACCACATCTAGCTTCATGGAGCGATCGAGCTTGTGGTTAATCAACGTCACCCGATGGATGTACTGACGCGGCAGGGTGACATCGAAACGGGTGGCTAACTCGTTGCTGGTGAGGAGGAATGGGTCAGCGTTGAGAACGGCTTGAGTCATAATGAGTGCAGATCCTTTTGTAGAAGGGGATTTAGAGAGCCGCTGTGAACTTCTTGGTCGGAGAGAGCAGCGGTTTCTCTATGTCACTATCTTAGTAATACTGAGTATGCTTGTCAACATATTGAGTAATACTTGTGCTACGATAGTATTAATCAAGCGATACTGATGTTGTCGCTTGGGGTTGTTGTATGCCGGAAGGTAAAGAGAAGATGGCTAGAACTTCTATAACAGTTCCAGAAAGTCTGCTAGAGCGATTTAGAAAGTATTGCGATAAACAGCGCCGCTCTGTTTCATCTCAAATAGCTTTGCTAATGGAGGAGGTGGTTGATGATACAGATGCGCCTGTGCCCGGATCGTTTGCTCAATCCACTCATGTGAAGAGCTTAGAAGACGCTGACACCGATATCGTGGTTACTGATGTCGGACACGGCAATCCCGGAAATTTTAGTAAGCCGCGTTCCGAGTTTTCGGAACCGAAAATACGAGACGCGGGTGAGGAGGAGAGTAATGCTTAACCCATCCACTCTTGATCCTCTGTCCTTGCCATCTTTACCGCTTGAACAGCGATCGCAACTACCCACATCCCCTTGCATCTACTTCGCGATCGATAGCCGAGGTGTTGTTCAGTGCATAGGCGGCACTGGTAATCTACAGAAGCGATGGCTACAGCATCATCGGTACAAACAACTGAAGAACCTCGGTAGCATATCCGTAGCTTACTTGTCCGTTGACAAGCCAGCGCTGTTACGAGAGATTGAAGATGCTCTCATTGCTTGGTTTAATCCACCGCTGAATGGTTCGGCGGTTGTAGGAGAGATTCGGAGGGTGTCACTCTGCTTGGAGGAGGATCTGAAGGAAAAGCTTGAGCGTTTAGCCAAAGCGCGTAAGCGTTCGCTAAGCAATCTAATCGAAACTTGCATGGAAGAAATTGCGAAGCAGGCTGAGAAGAGCGGCGAACTTGAGGGCGAAGGCGATCGACCACAGGGCAAGAAAAAAGACTAACCAACGAACGTCTTAAACGCTCGTTGACATATCGCTAGCCGCACGCTTACGGCGCTCAAAGCAGTTTTTGAGAAAGGGTAGACAGATATGAATGTGCAAGCGCTCCTACTAGCTCTAAGCCTTGGTGAGGAGAAAGACTGGGAGTTTAAGTCTGCTAAAGGAGGTTTGCCAGGAGCTTTGTGGGACACTTACAGCGCTATGGCTAACACTGGTGGTGGTGTCATTGTTTTGGGTGTCAAGCAAGAAGGAGAAGAGTTCTCTATTGAGGGCTTGGAGAATCCGTCTAAAATCAAAAAAGCCTTTTGGGACACTATCAATAACAGAGGGAAAGTCAGTTATAACTTATTGCACGATGAAGACGTAACTTTATTGGGTGCTGAAGAGAGAAATGTCTTAGTGATTAGAGTTCCTAGAGCTACTCGAAGGCAGCGTCCTATTTATACCGGACAAAACCCACTATTTGGCACGTATCGTCGAAATTATGAAGGAGATTACCGCTGCTCTCCTGATGAAGTCGGAAGAATGCTGGCTGATCAGGCAGAAGAACCCGCAGACAGTCTTATTATTGAGAATTTCAACTTTGACGATTTAGATCCGCTTAGTTTGCAGCAATATCGGCAGCGATTTTCTGCGAGATCTCCGGCACATCCTTGGTTGGCAGAGGACTTGAAAGGGTTGCTTACAAAACTTGGAGGATGGCGTAAGGATCGTCAAACTCAAGATGAAGGGCTAACGATTGCGGGTTTATTAATGTTTGGTAAGGACGAAGCCATCAAAGCCTCCGAGGTACTCCCGCCACAGCGAAGCTTGGCGGTGATGGGGGATAGGAGCGGCACTTTCGGGGTTCGATACCCCCGAAAGTGCCAAGCTAGTCGGCGGGCGAAAGTTGATGCTCCACATACGCTTTAAGTTGTTCAAGGGTTACACCTCCGGCTGATGCTACGAAATAAGCTCCAGTCCAGAACACAGGCTTGCGGTAGACCTGATCAAGTTCTTCTGCAAACTCTTTACGAATTAAACGACTGGACACAGTTTTTAGGTTGTTGACCAACTTGCTCACTTCAACATCAGGTGGATAATCAATCAACAGGTGAACATGGTCAGCTTCACCGTTGAACTCAATTACTTTGCTACGCCACTTTTGACAGGTTGCCTTGAGGATCTCTCCCAGTCGATTTAGGATGGCTTGACTGATGACCTTTTTTCGGTACTTGGTTACAAGCACTAAATGTATGTTGAGCTTGTAAACACAGCGATAGCCTTTGTTGTACTTCATTGCACTAATGTTAGACTAGTACAATGCTACTCACATACCAGTACAAACTCAACCCCACTCCGGGACAGGCGGCAATTATGGCGCTCTGGGGCGAGTTACTGCGGCGGCATTGGAACTATGCGCTCGGTCAAAGGCTTGACTGGCTGCGACGTACCCGTTGCCAGATTGACCGATGCAGTCTTGTCTCTGAGCCGATTGGTGAGGTTTCTGAAAAGGTTGATTACTATACTCAAGCATCGGATTTACGCACGACTAAAGAACTGTTCCCGGAATACAAAGACATCTATTCCGATTGCCAGCAGCAGAATTTAATGAGACTGGACAAAGCCTGGAAGCGCTGGCTGCTTCCCGACAAAAACGGAAAACGTGGCGGCATGCCGCGCTTCAAGAAACGAGGTGATATTTGCTCGTTTACCTTTCCGCGTGTGAACTGCCCTAAAGCGGGAGCAACACTAACCGGAAATACTTTGAAGCTTTCCAGAATCGGTGAGATGGCAGTGGTTTTGCACCGCTCAATCCCGAACGGTTTTAACCTCAAGCAAGCTACTATCTTGCATAAAGCGGATGGCTGGTATGTCAGCCTCAGTTTGGAGGACGGGACGGTTCCAGAACCGTTACCTGTCGATGCAATCAAATCAGTAGTTGGCATTGATGTTGGGTTAGAAAAGTTTTTGGCAACCTCAGATGGTCAAGCAGTACAGATTCCGCAGTTTTACCGGAAAGCGCAAAAGCAATTAGCCCGTCAACAGCGCCAACTTTCCCGCAAGCAAAAGGGGTCTAACAACTACCAGAAACAAGCAAATCGAGTGGCAAAGCTGCATCTGCACATTGCCCGTCAACGCAAAGACTTTCACTACCAGGTTGCACACTGGCTTTGTGATTTGTATGACTTGATAGCGTTTGAGCACTTGAACATCAAAGGACTTGCCAGAACCCGACTGGCAAAATCGATACTGGATGCCGCCTGGGGCGCATTCCTGAACATCCTGCAAGCAGTAGCGGTCAAACGCGGCAAGTGGGCAATAGAAGGCGACGCTAGGGGCACCAGTATTGAATGTTCGAGTTGCGGTGAACGGGTTGAAAAAATGCTGAAAGATCGAGTGCATAGCTGTTGCTGTGGGCTGGTGATTGACCGAGATTGGAATAGCGGCATTAACATCTTGAATCGAGTACAACGGACGCTTGGACTAGCGTTTGCTGGCTGTGGAGGCTTAGGGGTTGCCCTGCCTGTGAAGCAGCATTTTTCAATTGTGAGATTGGAAGCCCTCGTTACACCGCTCTGCGGTTAGCGGCGGGAGTTGTCACTGAGCAGATTACCGATCCTCGCTTCGGTAAGGTCAACATCTACCCGCGATCAATCCTGGAGCAGGTGTTTGCAGGAGCGGTCAGCATTCCGAGCTAAGGAAGTCACACCAACAGAGCGGTGCTGACAATATGTCATCGTGACTTAATCATGCAGCGACTACGCAAAAACAGGCGTTGTATCTGTATAGAAACGCACTGATTTTACTAAACCAGCTTCATTGAGATCCGTGAAAGCGACTGCCCGGATAGAAACTTTCTTTTCATCTAAACGAGTGTAATGATTGATGGCTTCTAAAACGTAGTTTTGGTCGGTTCCGTAGATGTTTAGAAGTTCGTGTTCTAACGCCTTGAAGCTTCGCCAATAAGCGCCAAGTCCTTGCGTAATCGCTTCCTTGCCCTTCATCGGAGGACTATTGTTAGATTGGACTTCACAATCATCTGCTAGAAAGTTAGCGTAAGCTTCTATATCCAAGCTATCGAGTGCCTGTAAATACTGAAGATAACGTTCGTAAGCTGACTCAGAGATCTGATTGATTCTCAACGAATTGGTTTTCACTTCTATCTCCTTCTGTAGCCGTAACTTTACACAGGGTACGGCATAGTTGCAACATTATCTATTCCCAGTGCCATCTGTAAGACAGCGTTGGGAGTATGTCAACTCATGAGCTTATTTTCTCACGCTGCTCAATCATCAACGCTGCGGTGACTGCACTTGCGATCGCCAAGCCCGCCGACAGCCACATCACCCAACGAAAGCCATCTAAAAACGCTGCGGCGATCGCCGCTTTCAAGGCGGCTGCCACTTCAGCCCGCAAGCCGGGAGGGATGCTTGCTGCCGCCAAGTTGATACGTTGGGTGTCTAAAAACTGCTGTGCCTCTGAAGGTAGTTGTAGTGGTACAAGACGTTGGTTCAGGCTGTGGTTGAACCGATTTAGCATCACCAGACCAAAGACAGCGATTGCCATCAGGCTAGCAATCCGAGAAACAGCGTTATTAACCCCTGAGGCGACTCCCACATAACGCCCATCGACAGCGTTCATCACCGCAGTCGTTAGAGGAGCCACACAGATTGCCATGCCCAAACCCAAAATGACGACGGCGGGAAAGAAGGTAGTCCAATAGCTACCACCAATACCAGGGCGTGTCATGAAGCCGAGACCAACTGCTGCAATCGCTGTACCAATAATCAACGGTTGTCGGGCACCGTAGCGATCAACCAGTCCTCCTGACCACCGTGAGAGGAGAAACATAATGATCGGAAAGGGCACGAGAGCGGCTCCAGCACCTGTGGTTGAGTAGCCCTGCACTTGAATGAGATTGAAGGGAAGAAAGAACAATGCACCGCCTAAGGCAGAGTACAGCAAAAAGGTGAGCAGATTGGCACCACTAAAGGTACGAGAACGAAACAGGGCTAACGGCAGCATGGGCGAAGCGAGGCGAGCTTCTACCCAAAAAAAGAGACCTGAAATTACTACCCCTACCGTGAGCGCGCTTATAACAAAGAGATTAAACCCCATACTGGCAGACTCTAGCAAGCCATAAATCATGCCACTCAACCCTATGATCGCTAATAGTGCTCCCAGCCAGTCCAACTGCAAGGCTTCAGCATCACGGCTTTCGGGAACACGCCAAAGGCTAATTAGAATGACAATGGCTGCTAGCGGCAGATTAATCAGAAAGATCCAACGCCACGATAAAGCTTCAATTAACCACCCACCAAGTATGGGGCCAGCGGCTGAAGTCATGGCTGTGAACCCCGACCATAGCCCGATGGCGGCTCCGCGTTGTGCATCGGTAAAGGAAGCACCAATAATTGCTAGACTGCCAGGGATCAGCAACGCTCCACCGATGCCCTGAATGCCACGAGCAATGATCAGTTGCTGGATCGTGGGAGCTAAGCCACACCAAGCAGAGGCGATCGCAAAAAGTGCCACGCCTAAGATAAAAATTCGTCGTCGTCCAAAATGGTCACCCAACGAACCACCGACCAGGATCAGCGCCGCTACGAATAGAGCATACGCTTCTACCACCCATTGCACATCTGCAACCGTTGCCTTTAAGCCTGTTTGCAATACGGGTAGAGCCACATTCACCACCGTACTGTCAATGAAAGCCATGCTAGAGCCAAGAATTGTAGCCGCCAGCACCCATGCTCTAGCATTTTGCCGACAAGGGGTAGAAGGTTTTTTTGAACGAATAACTCCTTCATCACACGGCGGTTTGATTGTATGTGTCACGTCCTAGCTTTCCTGACAGTTGCCTTCGCTATCTTAGAATTGCTTTGCTATCGATGGTAGTCTCATTTCAAAAAACAAAGAGCGGCGATGGGAGTATGTTCACAACTGACTGCCATCTTATAACGGTTATAAGATGGCAGTGAGCACTGAATTGTATTTTCATGCAGCCGCTCGCACGGTTACGACACCCAACCAAGACACCCGACCATGACCACTGTTAAAGAGCAGCTTTTGCAAGCGCTCGATCGAGCGCCGGATTCGGTGCTCGAAGAGGCGCTACACTATGTGCAGTATTTAACCGATCGACACCTTGACGCGATCGAACTACGCGAAGACTTAGAGGCTATTCGTGCTGCCCGACAAGAAAGGGAGACTGAAGGCACCGTGTCTTGGGAAGAACTTAAAACGGAGATCGGCTTGTAGTGGTTTACCGCATTGAGTTCATCAAAAGGGCAGCAAAAGAGCTTAAAGCGTTGCCCTTAGACATCCAGTTGCAGCTCAAGCCTAAAATCGACGCACTAGCTGAAAACCCGCGACCTCCTGGGGTGATCAAATTAGAGGGTGAGGACAACGCGTATCGTCTGCGTGTGCGAGACTATCGCCTAGTCTATGAAATTTATGATGACAGGCTCGTTATTTCTGTCGTTAGAGTGGGACATCGCCGCGAGGTTTACCGACGACTATGACCAACCAAACACCCGACGATTTTGAAACGATTCGTCAGCTTTTAGCGTTTGCTAGAGGCAGCAGCAGCTTGATCGGCGTTTGCTAGAGGCAGCAGCAGCTTGATTAGGGTTGCAATGCTTTCTCAGCCTCCTGGATATCGGCTTTAACCTGATCGCAAGCCTTGATCGCGCTGCCACTGCAAGAAGTGCAGGTTTTGAGTTGAGCTGCAACATTGGTAAGCGTCCCTTTCACTGCTGCGGTAGAGGGGATGGTATCGATCTGTACCTCCATCCAATAGTCGATGATTTTGTGATAGTCTCGCATTTGCTCACCACACGCCTGCACCTCGTCTCGATCCATGCATTGATCCTCAAACCTCCTTCGCTGTTGTAGTTAGTTCTTCTGCCAAAATCAGGCTCTGTGCCAGCAACCGATCGCTCACATCTTGCAACCGTTTCAGGTAAGCCAAACGAGCGGCGATCGCTACTCTGATGCGATCGGGTACAGGTTGCCCTTTGCGGGTGTAGTTCTCGGCTGAGTTGAGCAACGCCAGGTAATTGGCATACTGCGATCGGCTGGTGTGGTGAAAGTTGTCCAGTTTTTGCTCTAACTGGGTCAGAGCGTCCGGTTCTGAATAATTCATGATCTCTAGGTGACGAAGGAACACAGGAAAACCGACAGCGTGACGGCATTGGTTTGGCAGCTTCTGCTGCTTCATTGGCCTTAACACGCCCTAGATCGATGCCGTTTCTCTTACGGTAGTTTGAGCCAAAAACCATGCTCTACTTTTTGTCGCCGTTCAAGTTCTCTGATTTCAGCAATTGTTTTGACTTCGTTTTCCTCTCTCCATTGCTTCCATGAGTCGTCAGTGGCGATCCATTTAACCCATTCTTCTGTATCTGGCTTTGGCTCGAAGGATGGCTTCAGCTCATAAAACTCTTTGTTTTGGTTCTCTTCGCAGCGTTCGCAAAGCCATCCACCACCATGTTTCATGCAGAAATGTAAACCGCATCCTTTATTGCCGCCGTATGGTTCCCCGCCACAGACGTAACTGATGCCGCGATCGATTTCTTCTTCACATCCCGGATGATCACAAACTGCGGGCACGGCATAGCCAATGAACCGCGTAAAAGTTGAATCGTAACCGATACTCCAACCCATAATTTTGCTCCAAGGCTATCGTTCAACAGAAAGAACACACGACGAACCGAGTTTAAGCGTTGCGCGTACCAGAGCCACTCGATCGACCGGGCCCACCAACGCGACCCGGATCGAAGTCCGCCATCAGCTTGCGGTGTCCTCCTTTTTCTGGCGGCACATCAACGGCTGCAATTTCTTGCTCAGAAGGATTGTGGCAGGGGATGCAATCCTGGTAATCCCCACTGCTAACAACGCGGCCAATACGACCGTTACGGTAGCAGCCACCGCACCCCGCGATCGTGCAGGGTTTGACGTTCAAAACAACAGACAACGAGAGCGTAAACAAAGTTGATACGATCAAAGCGAGTCTCCTATTAGTAGTGGGTGATTCAGGCGATCGCAAGTCTTGCAGGAGGAGCGATCGCCAAAACCGATTATCAACAGGGAAGGGAGCTAGAACCAGCGACGGCGTGCATGTCCCCGCACATCAACGCCACCGTCCTCGTCTCTTTCTTCTCGTCCGTCCTCACTGTTGAGCGAGACTTCGTACTTTGGCTGCTGACCTTGGCTCCCAGCTTCGCCGTTCATCTCGGTAGCAAGACGTGTTGCGCCTTTGAATGACATGCCATCAGTGACGGTTTGACCTTCGTACTTAACTCTGTAGCCCATGATTGTTCTTCCTTTTTCTAATTGAGCCACTCCCACTTCTAAAGAGAGTGGGATTCAGGCTTCAGACAGCGATAGCAGGCAAAGCCGGTCTGACATCGCCTAAGCCTATGGTTGAACTCCCAACCTTTTTGATATTTACTGAAGCATTTTCGTCCCGGGCATGTCCCGCATGGCACTCAGGACAACGCCACCAACGGGTAGAAAGGTCTAGAGACTTCAGCACATGACCGCAATGAGAGCAGGTCTTAGAGGATGGATACCAGCGGTCTACATAGATAACCTGCTTGCCTTTCTTTTTGGCAACCCACTCTAGAATTTGCAAAAACTCTCCCAGCGCCAAATCACTAATCTTGCGCCCCCACAGACGTTGCATCCCTTTCAGGTTCAACGTTTCAAAGCACAAGACATCAAACTGGTCTGTCAGTCGATGAGCCAACTTCCAGAACCAATCAGACCGTCTGTTAGCAATGTCCTCATGCTTTCGTGCCAGGTTAAGCCGTGCTTGTTCGCGGTTGTGCGAACCTTTCACCTTACGGGAAAGCTCACGGTTAGCCTTCTTCACGGCATTCAAAGATTGCTTGAAGAACTCTGGTGCGTCAAGGCTGAAACCCTCAGAACACGTTAAAAACCGCTTCAACCCAAAATCAAAGCCAGCGACACGACTCGACTCGACCTTAACTTGTGGGACAGGTTCAGTGTCAACGACCACAGCCATAAACAACTCCCCCAACGGAGTGCGTTTGATGGTGACGGTTTTGACGGTGCCTTCGATGGGTCTGGAGTTCCAGTACTGATACACCCGCTTGCCGATCTGGATGCGATTGCCACCCAGAAACTTATAGCCAGCTTGCTTGAGGGTGAACGATTTATACTTTCTGACTTTCTTGAAGTTGGGCGGTCTGACTCCTTTGGTGTGGTGCTTGAAAAACAGTTGATAGGCTTTCTCGATCCGCTGGCAGATGTCTTGCACCGCTTGGGAACCGACCTGCTGCCAGAAGGCAATTCGCTTGCGTTTCTTGGCAATATGAGCCTGAAGCCTCGCACAGTTCAAGTGCTTGCCATACATCCGGTAGTACCGCTTATGAATCGCGATGCAGCGGTTGTAGATGATCCCAGCGACGTTGATGACGCGCTTGAGATACCGATTCCGCTTGTGGTTGTACAGCTTGAACTTCAGAGTCTTCATGCAAACAATTGTACTACAATGTGTCTATGAGTAGCAACTATAGACATAAGATCACATCGGTTTCGCTGGTCAACTATCACTTTGTTTGGATTGTCCGTAGACGCAGAAGAGTTCTGACGGGCAGTATCAAGCAACGGTTAGAGATATTGATCCATGACGCTTGCAGGGAATTAGACTGCGAGGTTTTGAGCCTTGCGGTGGAACCTGAACACGTTCATCTTTTTCTAAATTGCCCGCCAACTTTCGCGCCATCTGATTTGATGCACCGCATTAAAGGACGGACGGCGCGTTATCTTAGGCAAGCGTTCCCTGAGTTGATGAAATTGCCGAGTATGTGGACGAGAGCTTATTTCGTCTCTACGGCTGGCAACGTCTCTAGCAGTACCATTCAGAAATACATTGAAGCTCAAGGGAAAGGGTGACGGCGCTTAAAAGCGCTAACGCTACATCCCACCCATAAATGAGGTGGGCTTTGCTTCAACTACCGCTGTAATTTAAGCGCGATCGCCTTTGACGAGCATCAACAGGGAAAAGAATTAGAACTTGTCGCGGGTCAGTTGCACTTCTAGCACTTGCCAACCGTCGCCCAACTCTTCGCGGATTACCCGTTGACGGCAGGTAAGGCTGGTCAAGGAACAGACCATATCCAGCGGATGTCTCACGCCACTGGGCGACATGATGCGGCCTACAAAGCGAAAGCTCGGTGTTTGAGCAGTAACAGCACG
Source organism: Stenomitos rutilans HA7619-LM2 (assembly GCA_019358945.1). Lineage (GTDB taxonomy): Bacteria > Cyanobacteriota > Cyanobacteriia > Leptolyngbyales > Leptolyngbyaceae > Stenomitos > Stenomitos rutilans. Next base: position 41,718 of record JAHHIE010000002.1, read on the forward strand.
ATCGGTCAAATAAACGATGCCAGGTTGAATTGCGGGCGGCTGCCTGTCAAGTTCGAGTGATGTTGGAGCACTCTTTGACACTCCCCGCGCTTAAGCGACGGGGATTTTTAAGAGTTCCAGAAACGGATTCTTAAAGGCGAAGTCAATGCGCCCCTACTGACTCCACTAAGGTCAAGCCCCAATGTTGCCGCTACTTTAGCGATACAATTAGCCGCCCCATTGCAATCAGCGTTGAGATACCAGTTCATTGCGGTTCTGAACAAACCCCGCTTGACTCGTTTCCCTGACGACTGCCACCCTTCGGGTTTTTCACCGTGAGCAGGTAGGCTATCGCCATCCAGGAAACTAGCGGCTGAGGTGTTGGCTTCCTCATGCTCAATCAACTCCATGCCGTACTGTTCGCACAGTTGAGCAACCCGAGTCTTAAGCCGTGCTGTGGGGATTTGGACAAACTTTTGATTTGTCTTGCGTCCCATGTTGGCATTCTGCTTTTGTCCCTGGTTCCAACCGAACACAATCCGACCGATACCATGCTTCAGGCAGTGATCAATCACTAGCCTTGCTGCTTTGTTCACAGCATCCCGCATCTGTCGATTGCGCTTTTCAGTGATGTTCGCAAGCTGCTTAGACCAGAAACCTTGAGGCTGATTCTTTTTGAGCGTGGCAATCCGCTTGTTGTACCACTGGTTTAAGGCTTTCAGGTGCTTGCCATCCACAATAAAACTTGTGCCAACATTGCTTACACAAGTCAGCCAGTTGTTAATGCCGTGGTCAATGCCAAGCACTTTAGCAGGGTCTAGCTGAGTGACGACTTTCTGCACTGGATAGACAAACTCAGCGTAGAAAGCCCCATTTCTAGGTAGAATGCGAACCTCTTTGATCTGCTGCCAATCCAGGTTGGACGGCATTGGGAGAAAGATTTCCTCAATACCAAACCACGCCTTAACCTGAGCACCAAGCGGGATTCTAATGCCTTCCTCAAACAGTTTGAGCCATCGCTTAGGATAGCTGACCGTGAAGAGTCCAGCCTTGCGATAGTTAGGCAGTGATGGCTTTTCAGCCAGTTCACCCCGTCTCCATAACTTCAGCAGTTCACGGAACGACCGGAAAGCTTCAGCCACAGAGTTGCAGGTCTGCTGTGCCGATGAAACGTACATCGCTGTGAAATGGCGGTTCTTAGATCGTGCCATCTCCTCACAAATTGCCGCTCGCCCCACGTACTTCTTTGTTTTGAAGTAGATCTGACGAGCGTAGTAGAGAGAGCAGTTGTAGACCTTGTTGGATTCAGAGCAAAGATACTCAAGAATTGCCTGAGTACCTGCGTCTGGATGCAACAGAACTGGTTGGCATCCAAATTTAGTATTCGACATCAGCCCACCAATCGCCATCTTGCATATACATTTCAAACCCTGGATTATTGACCTCAATAAAGGCTTCTAGCTCAGATTTCATTACGGAGTTGCCAGTTTCGTAATCAGGGCACACTTGAGCCGTTGCAAAAGCCTGTTTATTTGCCGCAATCGCCTTGTTGGTGACATCAATTAAGCCCTGCCAAAAATCAAGTTCATCTTTTAACTTCTCTGGCTCGTCACTGTAAACAACCCTTGATGAAGCAATCTCAAATCTATAAGCCTGAGCAATCCGGGTCATCAACTCTTCAAAGCAAGTTGCTTCCCTCGCTTTAGATTGAGCTTGATTTGCCCTATTTGAAAGGCTCACAACATAATCCGTTGTCATACTTTGTTGTCTCCTTTATACTTATCGACGAGGTTGTCTGCCTTCTGTAATAGTTGGATGGGCTTTGTTGAGAGCGCTTCCGATTGCAGTCGGGGCGCTCTTTTGCTTTGGGCGTTAATCTTTAGTCGCTTCTTCTACCTCCTTTTTCGCTTCCTCATTTCTGGTTTCCACCCACAGGGTTTTATCGTGCTTGGCAATTGTGTAGCGACCCCCTTGAGGGCTTTCGTAGTCTGTGTTCTCGCCTTCTTCCAACTTTGATGCCGCAATAAAAAGGCCTAACATTGTTTTCTCCTCGTAGTGAATAGTGCTTGAAGCGCGATCGCTCACGCTGTTCGCAGGCAGCAGCAAAATGACTGAGACGGTCTAGCTTTGCGGGTTTTCCCATTCCTGAATGACTGAGATTGCATTGCCCGTCACTTGCCCGACCTTTCGCCACCCGTCAGTAGTCCTAAGCAAAATTCGCTCTTGATGGCTAGAGTAACCGGGGTCAAAACTACACTTCAGTGTTTGGCAGATAGTTTTTGCCTGCTGTACTTGATCTGGCGCAGCGTGAACAGCCACACCGCCAGCAGTGATATTTGCTTCAATACCAACTTGGGTAAGAAGCTCGATGAGATCAAGTGCGGTTTGATAGCCGCAGCATTCAGCCGTAAACAAAGCCATTTTTGAACCTCTTGGGCCGGGTGAATCGGAACGCAACTCTCGTTAGTGCACGCTGACGGGCTGAAACCCTTTAGCCTTGCGATGGCGACGCTTGACGGGTGCATCGGCGTAGATTGGCTTAGCCATGATGGCATCAGCCTGAGCGAAGAGTTCGACAAGCAGTGCGCATCCCTCTTCAGCGATTTCGTTACCAACCAGAAATTCGGAGGGATGCTCTAGATGGGAGGCGATGAAACGATCGCGCCAGTCAATGCACTGATCAAACTGTTCGCGGGTACGGTTGCCTAACCAGACGGCAGCGAAGGCGCTCATCCAGGCTAGGGCGATGACTGAGAGGATGAGGAATTCGTAGCAGCGTTGGGCCTCTTCGCTGGAAACCAACTGCCAGAAACGGACGGCGTAGGGCTTGACGCTCGCGTAGACCAATTTGAGGGCGACGTAGCCGGAAGCGAGGGTGACGATGAGCTGATGGCGGACGTTGTAGTGATTGAGTGTGGCTTGCATGGCGGGTCTCCGTGCGGTGGATGAATGGTATGCAATAAGTGGTCAAAAGGGCGCGCGGGAATCGAACCCGCTGAACCGATCGCCCTAGTTGTCAGACAGCGATCGCAAGAAAAGTGCCGTTTTTGTAAAGGGCGGCGATCGCCGCAGCAAAAGCATCAGCCTCTAGCTGAGATTCAAAGCGCTTGGGGTGGCGATCGTAGCGAGAATCGAAAATCTGTTCGTATTTGCCGTTGTCGTAGATTTCAATGCGGTAATCTTGCGCCATTGGTTCCGCGTGTGGTGTACGCTCCTCCGTCTTTCTCTCCTGCAACTTGGAATGCAGCGTTGGCGCGTTAGCGTAATTTCAGGACTGAGGACGGTTAAGCCGTTTCTGTTATCCGATTTCCATTCGGCTACCCAGCAACCCTGTGACGAACCCGACGTCGTGGTGCCCCTTTGGTGACGGCGGGCGCTTGGCGTGACCGTGTGATTGAGTTGTCTTGAGTGTGGGTGAGGTGCCGAGCCGTGAGTGCCTGGTTAGCGAGTGTTCTCAGGCGGCGTGTCGGGGGCGTAGTGTCAGTGAAGTTCTCTGTTCCCCGTCCCTCACCCATGAATCTAATATAGCGTTCAACGCCACACATGTCACTATCAAAGATATACTTATCGCTTACAGCGCAGGTGGCTAAGAATAAGATGTTCTGATAGCGTTTAATGCGTTATGTATTGCTTTCAACGCTATATTAGTAGCAACTACCCACTAACAGGAGATACTTATGGATGCAGTGTTAATGCAACCCGAAGTGAGTAGAGTGTCTTGGTTACTGCGTCAAGTGATGGCGCACCGAAAAATCACTAACAAAGCCTTAGCTGAGCGTCTGGGAAAACATCCCACCACGATCGCTCGGCTGAAGGCTCAAGATACTCTGCCAGAGATCGGCAACGCTGCGATTGAAGAGATTCGCGTAGCAATTACCGAGCTGAGTAAAGATAGGTTTGGGATCTGCCCTCTGTCTGAATTGCTTCAACTTGAAGAGGATCAGCCATGACCTGCGGTATCTACTGCGTCACCAACACGGTGACTGAAGTGGGGCATCGCAAAAAGATCTACCGTTAGCCACAAAAATTAAAGCGATTGCGAAGAACAGCTATGAACATTTCAGAAGCTTTAGCGAGATACCCGTACAACTCAACACAATGGAAAGAGCTAGATTTCGAGTCGGAAATAGATTTAAAGATGGTTCTGTTTTTATCTCCTGCCAGTTATGGAATTGATTGCATGGACGCAATTCTTGTGACAGGGAAACGAGTGACGCTGTTTAATGAATTTGCTAAAAATTATCTTTTGTTTTGGCACCAAGCATTATCTGAAGTGAGACACAAAGAATCAAAGACTACTCCTGGGACAGGTGGCGCAAGAGCGGTTTACTTTTTATTTGACGACCTTCGTCAGTCTATAAAAATAGGCACTTCTCTTTGTGTAAAGCAAAGGATTAAAGACCTGCAAATGGGCACTTCAGCAAACCTTCAATGTTTGAAAACAATAAAAGGAGGTCGAGAAAAAGAGCATCAATTACATAAAAAGTTCGCTCATTTACATATTAGGGGCGAGTGGTTTAGAGCTACCTCAGAACTGATTAGTTTCATTGAGGGGTGCTAGATGCTAATTGAGTCGGCTCCTGGTGGAGGTTCTACGCATTCTGAGCAGATTTACTTAACCGTTGACTGCTTCAAATCACTGGCAATGATGGCAGGCACAGATCGAGGCAAAGAAGTCCGGCAGTATTTTCTTAATTGCGAACGTGACTTGAAGAGCAGAACGTTGGCACCAACGCAACCTCTCTCTGAACTGGAAGCGTTGCAAATTGCTGTTGGCAAGCTGGTGGAGCAAGAGCGTCGTGTGAGGCAATTAGAAGCCGCAAAAGAGCAGGCTGACCAGCGCCTGAGCGCGATCGAAGCTGAGCAGGATCGCTACCAAGCTCCTTGTGGTCACAAGTACACGGTGCTGGCGTATGCCAGTCTCAACAAGCTGGAACTATCCCGCAATGGGGCAGCAGTACAAGGTAAACGAGCGACTGCTCTGTGTCGCCAGCAACAGCTTGAGATCGAGCAAATCTATGATCCTCGGTTTGGCAAAGTCAACATCTACCCACAGTCGATTTTGGAGCAGGTGTTTACGGGAGTGTTAAGCCATGATTGACTCAACCAAAGCGACTCGTGCTGATGTGCTGATTGGCTCTTTTATTGCCGGTGGGTTTAAGCTACCTGATCAAACTTATCGAATGTCACTAGCGCCCTTGACATTGCCGATCGCCTCTCGCCCGATTGGGGCTTAGTCGTCTTTGCCGTGTTTTTTGTAGCAGTATGCGCGTGGCTGGTGTGGAAGTATGGAGATAAGGACGAATGAGTATTGAAGATTTAAAGTACAACGATTTTTGGAAGCACAAATGTTTGACTGTTGGATGTTCGTTTGAAACGTTCGATCGTCACCAGTCCATCGCTCTCAAATTGGCTCAGACACAGCTTGCTTACTCAAATACCCAAGTGGTCAAAGCTGGGGCTGAGACTATCTACCAGTGGTTTGCTAAAGGTAAAACCAAGTTGCCGCAAACTGAACAGGAAGCATTGGAATGGGCTAAAGATCTTTTGCTCAACTTGAGCGGCGATTTGCTTATTGGTGCTGCCATGATTCAAGCTTCTGCTCCTGGTTGGTTTGACGAGGCAAAGAAGGTTTGGGTTGGCGATCGCCCATAAAAACCCTTCGATCGTGCGATCGAGGGGTGAAGGGAGTTTGGTTTCAGGTTTATAGGGCATATCCCGCTACAGTTCCTATTAGGTACTTTTTATGAAACACAAGGTTCAATGCTTGCTATATCGCAACGGTAATCGCTGCAAAACCTTAGTTGTGGTCGAGCCTCCGTTCACCAGTGGCGGCATATCGAAAGCCATTTGGCAAGCAAAACGACTCTTGGAAGAAAAACTTGATCAGGAGGGTTGGGATCTTGCCATTACAACGGGTGTCTCGGTTGGCAATGAAGTTGCCGAAGAGTTAGAACCTGGGGCAAGTTTGGTTGACGGTGATGTTACAGCAACTGAGTATGTCACCGTCAACACTTCTTACGAATGGGTGTTTGAACGCCTTAAAAAACTTCATGAGTCTGTAGGCAGAGGGCAATTGCCTGGTGATGTTGGCTTTTTCCGCAAGAAACTAACAGAAAGCGATCGCTCATAAAATATTCTTGATCGCGAGATCGAGCCCTCGGTTGGCAGACTCAGCGTACCGTGCCGCACTACCAAGCAACTGCTTGACCGTTTCAAATTCATCTCTGGTCACTAAATCTGCTTGGTTGCTCATAGCGTTGAAGCTTGCAGAGGGGTCTACGCAAAAGGGTATCGGTATACCCAAGGTACTCCACAAACCCGTCACGGTAAAGCCACCTTATGACGGGTTTGCATGGCAGAGCTTCGCAATCTCAAACATTACGCCGATCGCCGTTGCTCCCACCGTTGTTCTTCCTCACTCTTTGGCATCACCTCGCCCGATGGCAGGAGTGCAAAGCCTCGCTTAAGTAGGGCCTGCATCGTCGCAAAGCCTTTGGACGCACCAGGAATGCGGTAATCGGGTACCTGGTACTGGGGAAACTGCGTGTACGGCTTCCAGCCGTCACCAATGTTGAGGTACAAAAGCTTGGGTTGGTCTGGAGTTGGCGATCGCCATTGCATTTGTTGCATCGGGTAGGCCTCAAATTTTTGCCATGTTAGCGCATGAATGATTTTACGGCGATCGCTTTGCCTGTTACCGCAGACAAAAACTCCTGTCTTCACTGGCAGGGGTTTTAGTTTGACTATCTAGATTCGTCAGGCTCTGCGGTTTGTCGCCTAAGCTTGCGATTCACTAAGACTTTGTTGCTCTTCTCAGCATGCTTATAAACTAGCTGCTCTTGCGTTTTTCATATGAGTCAAGCCCCCATGCAAGGCAGAACGCCTCGGAAGCATCATCCAGATTCAGATACTCGCCGTACTTCTGCTCTTCCAGAAATTGTGTCACCACTTCTTTAGGCGTGATTCCAAGCAGCTTGGCTCTGACCTTGACCGCTGTAGCGATCGCCTGAATATTCTCAGGCACCGTTGCCCAATCCATCAAAAATTGCTCCATCGTGCGAGTCTTTGAGGTGTCACGCACGAACACGCCTTGAGCCGCGTAAAAAATCTCAACCTCGATCGGGAGGCGCATTGGGATCGGGCGATCGCGCGGGTCTATCGACTTTGGACTCACAGACTCAACCATTGGTGACTACCTAGCAACATCTTAAAGGCTTTCACTCACATCTTAGTTCTGGTTGCTAATTGGTTACCAATTTGGTTACTAAATGGAAACCATGTGCTACAGTTCTACTTGTATCCACAGGTAGCCACGAGTCACCACCTGACACCACGAGCTACAACTACATGTTTTGGAGGGCTATGGGAGCTACTACGGCAAGCAAGCCGAGAACTGAAAATTTGACACGAGAAACCGTTGTCTTTGACGGCGGTAATCGCACGATTCAGTGGATTGATGCTCTGGGGATGGTGCATACTATCCCTTCGTTTATCAAGTTCATCGACCCAACTTGGCAAGAAATCGAGCCATCGCTGAATAGCGTGGTGATTGAGCACGAAGGGCAAACTTTTGTGCTGGGGCAAGCTGCTAAAGAAGAGAACGGTAAGCCCATTTTTGAGGCGGGCAAGATCAGTCTTGCCCCGAAGCTTGTACTGGCAGCCTTAGAGCCAAATCGAGGCGAGACTGCTGTCCGCATCGAGCGGTTATTGTTGGCGCTGCCCAGTTCTCGTGTCGCTGAAGATTTAGAGATCTTGAAGTCGATCGAAGGGACGCATGAGTTTAGCCGCAACGGACAGTCTATTGTCGCGACGGTGGTTCAGGTCGTGCCAGTTGATGAGACAAAAGCTGCTTATGCGGCGGCAGCGAGAGACCGCTTGTTTCGGTCAGAGAGCAAGTTGAACGGTGTCTTAGATCTGGGTGGTGGAACCGCGATCGCCCGTCTCTACAAGACCGATGGCTCAATCAAGCGCGATATGGATGTCATCCTGCAAGGCACTGATGCCTTGGCTGAGGCGATTTCGGCACGCATCACTCACATGCTGGGGCACACAGTGCCAGCGTGGGCAATCATGGATGGCATTGAGCGCGGCGATTACGCGATCGGGGAAGGTGGGCAGAGCTTTAAGCCTGCTTTTGATTTTGCCCACGCAGAATGGTTGACCAACATCCGGCAAAAGATCGGTAGCAAATGGAAAGCGCTTAATCAGTCTGGTCAGATTGGAGAAGTCATGATCATTGGTGGCTCGGCACCTTTGGCAAAACCGTTGGAAGAGCTTACCAAGGGTCGGTTTTTTGTGTCTGATATGCCTCAAGTGATTTCTATTCGTTCGATGCCTCTGTTATGACTTTGCCGTTGCGTGTTCAGTTCTCAGGGGATAAAGCTGAGTACGCTCGGCACCTAGCCAAGGTTGCGGGGTTAGACGATGACGTACACCGCTTGTTTTGCCAAATGATGCATCTCTACGGCGCGGATTGGGAAAGCCGTTGGGCAGCAGACAGCAATCAGTTTCAACCGCGATCGCCCAAGCTTCTGCCTCCAGAGTTTGAGTCTGTCTCACATGAGTCGTCGATTGATTCTATTCCAGGGTTGTAACTGATGGTTGTTTGTATCCACAGGTAGCCACGAGTCACCACCTGTCACCACTTGTTGTTTTGAAGCTATTCCTCTTATTTTGCTTCCGCTTAGCCTACGCATCTACCTGCACACCCATGCAGATCAACTAGACGTCTATTACGTTGCCTGGAGTCCAGCGTTAAATCTAAGAGTTTATTTACCCATCTGCAACCCGCTTGGAGACGGCGATGCAGACGATAGCAAGGTTGAATCTACAAGAATCGACCAGTTGGCCTACCCGTCTGCCTACCCGCCTGCACAGCTTCCCTAGCACCGTCGCCAATGCTTTTCATTTTTGGTAGACCGACAGAAGTTTCACTCACTCTCTCACTCAGCCATGAAAGATTCACTTCCCGCACTTTTAGTTTTTGGCACGATCGTCGCCCTAGTCATCGTCACTCAGAAAGACAACTTGACCAAACAAGCCAAAGCCTCCAGTCAACTACGACAGCAGGGTCAGCAAGCAGAAATTGCTGCTGCTGCTGCTGACCTCCGACGCATGAGCTTGGAGCAGGCGCTGACGGACAAGCAAACGGCTCAGCCGTTGGAGGCAGCAAACGCACAGGAGGGCAACAAGATTGCGACTGGGCGTTATCTGTCCAACTGCCGATCGCCGCGTGCTGCTGATGGTCAGGGTATTGCGATCGCGCCTGGGATGTCCCTTAACGATCCATTGACCGGGTTCTTCATCCCAGACAATACGCCCGTTTGCGATTCGTCAGGCAACACGGGCATCATGCTCAACGGTGTGGTGATTCAGTTTGCCCGTTTGACCGATTCACCCAAGCGCGTCTTGCCCAAGGAAACGTTTGAGACCTATTTCAAAGCTGTCCCGGCTGCCAAAATTTCACGAGGTTCGCTATGAGAATACTGGATGGTTGTTTGAAAGGGTTGCAGTGGGCGATCGTCGCTGCTGCTCTGTTGTTGATCTGGTTTATCGCCTATTTCAATGTGGTGGAGTACCAGCGCGTCTTTCTGGGTCTGGGCTTAGGCGGGTTTGCGGTATGGGTTGGTATGGCTGTTTTTTGCTTGGTGCAAGCAATGGAGATCCGACCCATCCTGCTGAAGCACAAACACAATCGTTGTAGTGAGATGATTGCGTTTGCTGAGAAGCAGGGCTGTGATGCCAAGCCGTTAATCGTGCAACTGAAAGAGGAAGCAGCGATACGTACCAAGCGCATTCGGCGCGCCGTGTGGATGGCCTACTTGTTTACGTTTATTGATCTAGCTTTGTGCGTCTTTCTTCTGTTTACGCCCATCATCAAGCCTGGTGTCAGTCTGATGACAGTGCTACTCACAATGAACATGAGCCTCATTGTGTGGCCGAATGTGTTCAAGACCTTGGGTACGGTTTGGCTACTGCCAGCGCTTACCAAGATGTTGATCAGTGAGTCGAATGAAACGGGGTTGCCTAATCTATCCGGGGCTTTTGCCGCACTCAAAGCCAAGATGAAGCCAGTGCAGGGCGAAAAGAGAGAAGCGCAATTGCAAGCGAGAACTGTGCGGCGGCAAGCACCACAGTCTCAACCTGGGTTCGTGGTAGTGCCCTACGCCCAACCACAAGCGCCTAAAGCTGAATCAAATGGCAAACATCCTGAACCCGTAAACAATTGAGGTAGATCATGCAGGAACGACAACCAACCGTAGCCGACTTGTGTGAACGTGCCACTCTCAACCAGGTTGCTGCTGATTGTATTAACCCCTGGAGCTTTTACGGTCTGACCGCTGGCAGTTTTGGTTTAGCGTTTGTTTCTGGGCTGTGGTGGCTGGCTCCATTAGGTATAGCTGTAGCTGCTTATGATGCCTGGAACCACACCAAAGCATCGGTACGCAAGGAGCGAGACATCAAGGCAAACCCCGGCGCGTGGATGAAGTATGCCGATGTGCCGTTGGCAGAATTGAAGCGTAAAGAGCGACTATTGGCGACACCGTTACAAGCTTTGGATGTACAGAATCGTGTTAGATCCTCGCAGGCGATTACTGCATTGCCTGCCACTACTTCTAAAGATTCTGAAGCAAAACCACTCAGCCAGTATTTTGAATTGTTTCGTTACCGCCCTCTGTTAATTTGGGGGCCACAAGGTAGTGGTAAATCAACGATCGCTCGTGCCATTGTGCAGATGAAGCGGGAGCATCACCAAGAGACCCCGATTATTAATCCACATGGTTCACCAGTGGAATGGGGTGATTCTCAAGTGATTGGACAAGGGCGTAACTATGATCGCATTAACGAATTCCTTGCTCAGTATCTTGGTGATCTTGACAATCGCTATAAAGAATTTGCAGATTCAGGTTTAACGGAGCAAAAATTTCTAGAGCATCTGGTGGCAACTAGTCGTGTCATGTCTCCCGTCTGCGAAGAGATGTCAGGGTGGGCACACAATCTTGATAAGGATTTGCTCGGCTCGTTTTCTTTAGCCTGTCTTTCAGAATCTCGCAAAGTGGCAATGTGCCCTGTTTTTATTTCACACGATCGCGCCCTTGATTTTCTAGGGTTGAAACGTGGTGCCAACTTACGAGATTCTGGGCTGATTGAATTAGAGCTAATGCCACCCAATCACCATCCTGATACAGGGTTGCTCTGTTCGTCTGGTTTGGGTGTGCTACGCATTCCGGGCGGTACTTCGTTCAGAGTGCATTTCGACGATTTCCAACAACCAGAACTGAGCTGTGTTGCCTATCCACAGGGAGAACTGCAAGCGTCGATCGGCTCTAGATTTGTTGCTGCTGCTCAATCGGTGCGAACAAAAATCCAAGATGCGGTCGGTGCGCGTGACGACAATGAAGTGATGGTGGCTAAATACGCTGAGATTTTGCCTGAATGCGAAACCTATAGCGATGTCCTGGAACGCATCGGCACCCTCTTGCATCGGCGGGGGCTGATTAACGAGCGCAAGGTTGGGCACCTGAAAGGCTGGCTGACGCGCAACAACCTGATGCACCCTGGTCAGACGATCGATGTTGAGCCTGAGGCAGAGAACTGCGATCCGTTGCCACCACCCAGACCATACAGGAGAAATGGCAATGGCTGACCCTAGAGACAATGGCAGCATTGTGACAGGTTTTTGGATGGCAATTTTTCTAGTGATCTGGTCGATCGTTGTCTTTTGGCTAGGCTACAAGGTGAGAGATGACGGTAATATCTGGCGCTTCCCTTTTACACATCAACCTACCCGCCAAGAAATGCGCGATCAGCTTTACCCTTCACCTGGAATCCAGCCATGACCGACTACCGCAGTTACATCACCTCTGACGAATGGCGTGAAAGACATCCAGACTGGCTTAAGGAAGCTGGTTATAGATGTTCGCTTTTCCCTTGGGTTAAAGTAGGGCGCAAGCATCATTACGCCATGCACCATCTCGATTACCGCAACTTGGGACACGAGACCTATTGGTGGGATGTTCTGGTTCTATCGCCTGCCGCGCACGACTGGCTGATTCATGGGTTGCTTTCAGGCTGGAAGCGTCCTCACCAGCAGAAGCACTATCCCAACCTGCCCCAGCGTCTTGCCCACAATTGGGGGCGTTTGCCCTACTTCCTGAAGATGTTGCTTGTCGCTGCTATCTTTGTGGCGTTGGGCGCAGCCCTGTCCAGCAACCACATTTTCGGTGGGGGACTTGGTGTCTTGATTTTTATCCTTGTCTTGTGGGTCTAAAAGAACAGGTTTACACTCTCGGATGCAACGTCTCCTCGATCGCAGCCCTGATCCTGGTCAGCAGCGCGATCGCTCCTTCCAATTGCCGCTTAGCTTTGCCTGTCTCGCCTTGCAACTCGCGTGACGTACTCCCATCGCCGCTCTACGAGACGGCGTGGGCTTCTCTGTGACTCCCAGCTATTGCCAGGACATTTCCAGAGCGATTAAGAACGGGATGACCCACCGCCCTTATCTTCATATTCCTGGCTGCATTGTGGTCACGGTCATAGACTGCCCCACATGAGCAGCTATGCACCCTATCAGCCAGTGTCTTAGGCACTGCTGCACCGCAGTCTGAACAGTCAATCGTTGACCTGGCTGGATTCTTTGGTAATGTCCCGCCCCCGGCTCTTTCAGCCTTGTAAGCGGCAATCTTCAAGAATTGACTCCAGCCAGCATCATTGATCGATTTGGCAAATCTTGTCCTTGCCAGTCCTTTGATATTTAAGTCTTCATGGGCAATGTATTGGTATTGCAAGAGAAGCTTGTTAACCGTCTTGTGGTGAAAATCTCTGCGCTGATTAGCCACTTTCAAATGAGCTTTGGCAACTCGTTTTACTGCTTTTCTGCGGCGATTTGAGCCTTTCTTTTTCCTGGACAGTTGACGCTGTAACCGCTTCAGTCGCTTCTCTGCTTTGCGGTAATGTTGGGGGATGCCTACTGGTTCCCCGTCACTCGTGACCAGAAAAGACTTCAACCCCATATCAATCCCAACGGTATTCTCCCAATTGGGCGCATCGGCAGTCAGTTCTGGCACTGATAAATCTTCAAGGCTGAGGCTCACATACCAACCATCGGCTTTATGGGTAATCGTAGCAGTCTTAAGCTTGAACCCATCGGGTAGGGGACGATGCAGAATCAGCTTGACCTTACCGATTTTAGGCAGAGTGATGAATTTGCCATCAACGCAGTCTTGCTTGATCTGAGGAAAGGTGAAGCTGCGATATCTGCCTTTACCCTTAAAGCGTGGCTTGCCTGAGCGTTTCCCACTGCTATTGCCCTTCAACCACCGCTCAAAGGTCTTCTTGACCCGCTCGACGCAGTTCTGTAGCACTTGTGAATGGATGTCTGCATAGTCGGGGAACAAAGCTTTACTGTTCACCAGGTCGCGCTTCTGAGAGTAGAAATCGGGTTGATCTTTGAGTTCTGGCAGATGACAGACTTCAATCGAGCAACGGTCAATGTCACAGCGGTTTTGCTCCCACCAATTGAAACGCTCTGCCAAGCGATAGTTGTATTGCCGTCGCAGCAGTTCCAGCCAGTTGTCAATCGTGGCTTGCTGTTGAGCGGTTAGGCGTAAGCGGTATTGGTAAGCGATTCTCATGCGGCTGGTTCAGAGGTGTGCTTGAGTTGTTTGCGCGTGATTACGAACCATTGATTGCGGATACGCTTAGAGGTGCTGTGGGAGGGGAGATTAAAATCCTTTATCGACTTGATTAGAACACTATTACGCTTCTTCAATTTGATGCTGGGATATCACGAAAATGAATCGTAAAGCTTCCTTGGTCTTGCAAACTAGCCGCGACCTCAACCAAATCAAGATGATTTATTTGAGTTGGCACATCCTCAAAAGTAATGAGTGCAGTTAAGCCAATACCTCGAGCAAGTTTTTGGCATACATAAGCCTTGTTTTTTTTGTTGCCAAAAGTAACACTTTTGGCAACATACTGCTTTCCTTGGTTAGTTATTGCACTGCTATTAGTATATTTACCGTAGATACAGAGATCCCTATTTTGTGTTTGGTCAGTTACCAGGAATTCGCACTTCAAAGCTTCATTGTCACTCCTACATTCTTGCAGGTGAAAAAGGACATCCTCATTTGACTGAGTAACTAATGGAGAATTAGTAGGAGGTGGGTTAAGTCTAGGTGATATAGAAGGGGAGATTGTAGGACTAGAAGAAGGATTTGGTGTTGAAGTAGACGAAGAAGGTGAGACTACTGCATTGGGAGGCAAGGATGAAGACGACTGAGGTAGTTGAGTAACTGGTATTCCACTTGGACTTCGAGTAGGAGTAGAATTGAGCACTAAACCAAGAATTAGAAGTATTAGTCCAAGTGGAATAGTTAATCGCTTTTGATTTGGTTGTACTTCAATCACTCCTCCAAGCTTACTTACAAAGCTTAAAATGAGAAAGAACAAACCTGCTAAAACAAGCAAGGTAGGAATTGGCGTATCTTTAAGTGCATTAATGATATCTTTCATTAGATTCTTTTGTCGCGTCTTGTTTAACACAGCTCATCTTACTGACCATCGTCTTGCCGTCGTGACATACTCCCAGCCGCTATCAGTCAAGTGAAAAAGGGCAACAATAGGAGCCGCAAGCGTCACAGCATACTCAAAATTCAACACGGTCAGTTTTTCGCACTCAAAACTCTGAATCATGACTACCTTCCCTAGCAAACACCTTCATCCACAATCGGACTCCTCTAACTGACCAGGCGCAGCCCTCCCACTCAGCGCCTTCTGCTGCATCCCCCAGACAAAGAGGTTTGCTGCTGCGTTGTCCTGCGTCAGGATACGCCGCGCTTCTTCGTATTTGGTTTCTGAGATGACGTAGTGCTGTCGCAAGTAGGCAGCTTCCTCTAAGCCGTCACCTGTGTCGTAATCAATCCCGATCGCCTTCAACCGCTCTTTAGCCTTGCTCACATCCTTCTTTGAACTGGGGTTTAGTCCGGCATCCTTCAGAAGCGCTGTCATTGTGCGACCGTTAGCTGACTTACCAACGACTTGATCGGTGCCCTGTTCAATGAAGACAAATTCGGTTTTAGCTGGAGCTAGCTGGATCGGTGCTTCGCCTCGCGCCTCAGCCATGATGCGCCGACCAGCCTCTTCGCCCATCGTGGCTGTTACGGCAAAGAAGGCGGTTTCACGATCGCGCTTCACCTTTTCCAGGTCTGCCAGTAACCGCAGGTTCTCGTTTTGCAGCCGTAACCGCTCTAATTCTGCTGCTTGAGCAGGGATGACCACTTCAGCTTCGCGTGTTTTCACTGCGAAGTAAGACTGTGCAGCAGAGATCTCCGGTTTGCGAGGATCACCATTCATTGCCACCAAGTAGGCACCCAGTCGCGAAATTTTCCAATCTTCCATCGGTCTACCACCAGAAGGGTTTTTTCCGGTAGCGCGGCTAAAGTGCTCTACGACTAAGTTCCCAGTGTTTTCACAAGCTAGTTTGGCTCGACTGATGACAGGACTAAAGTGCTTCCACTCGGAATAGCCAAGCAAAGGCATTAACTCACGCCCTGTCCAGTACTCGTTACCCGCTTCGTCAGTCCGGCAGATTGAGTCAAAGAGATTAGAAGACGCACGAGAAAGGCTAGTCATCACGCATCCTCCTCGTCTGCTTGCAGCAGTGACGCTTGAACGCGATCGGTATCACTCCCCTTTGGTCGATCGGTGGTAATAGCGCTATTAACAGGATCGGTTAAAAAAATTACTCCTAATGCAGACTCAATTGCGCTGAGTGTCGTCTCAGGGAGGACATCGACTTTCCCACCTTCAATTCGATACCAGTTAGCGACACTCATTCCAGCCTCAGCCGCAAGCTCGGTTACAGATTTTGGGGAATCTAGACGAGCTTTCTTAATCTGAATCTCAAGGTTGGGAATGTCGTAGTCGGTAAAACGCCTAATCTTCACTGCTCCAACTCGCTTAGGACGAGCGCTGGTAACAGTTCTGTTCAGTACAGGGTTGAACCAAGCAATCAAAGCGCTTTCAATCTCAGACAAGAAAATGGCATCGTCAACAACTAGATGGGCAAGCCTCACTCCGCCCATTGTCAGCAGGTTTTTATAGCAATGATGACTAGACCCTATCCACCGCTGCCTAGCATTCTTTGCTTTGCCTATGTACTGAACCACTCCTTGCGCGTCGATCGCAAAGTAAATGCATGGCGTGGTGGGTAGTTGCGATCGCTGTTCAAGCGGTAAAGATGGCAAAGCAGAGAAGTCGATCGTCTCAAGGTTCAGCATCTTTCTCAACCTCTATAGATTCATAAAGGTCTGAAGGTTGGCAGCCGAAAAGCTTACAAAGCCCATCGACTCGAACAAACATTTTTACGCCATCTCGACTTTTCTCCCAATTCCGAACTGTTGAAACGTCAATCCCCAACGTTTCTGCAATTTGGCGTTGAGTCAAGCCCTTCTCTTCTCTGAGCTTGGCAATTCTGGACACGTGTATTTCTCCCATGCGTTAGTTCATAGCATTATGTTAGCACGAGTTTCTTCATGTGAACTAGTTGACAGTGTGAACAAGTTAACGCATCATAGAGATAAGGAAAGGCGCTCTATCCCGCGAAGAAGAAAGCGCCCCTCCCACAAAGTCCCATCACTGGAACCCCTCAATTATGACTCAAGCCGTTCTCAACGCTGACCCCTTCTTGCTCACCAGCAACGAGTTAGCCACCCGTTTTGATGTCACCCCACCGCGTCAATTCATCCACCGCGTGACACTGGTGAACCACAAGATCGATCGCTCCATGAAGCTCGATGTGATTACGCTATCCGAGTCATTCACTGACATCTGCCGGGAGATTTCTTACCTCCGCGACCTCTATAAGCTTGGCGGCTACACCCTCTGTTTAGAGGCTGACATCGAACTTATCAGCGGCGATCCGTTCTAATCAATCTCTCTGGGCACTCCTCCACTTCAAGGGGTGCCCATTCTCATGCCCTTCATTCTGAGCAACATCATGGTTAAGCACGGTACTGACGCAGTTGCGTCCCTCCTTCCCGCTGACATTTATCAACGCTTAAGCACCTTTGAGCTTGAGATTCTCGGTCACATCCTCCAGCGCCCTGAACCCCAGTTCCAGTTGTGGCAGAAGGTCAAGCACGGCAAACACACCGCGATGGTGACGGGACTGCGCTATCAGTCCCTCAAAGCTCGGTTTACGGAAGAGGATGATTTCATCGGCTGGTACTACTATGTCGAGCACGAAGACGGTCAGGTGGATATCTGCTACGAGAACAACCTCACAGCACTGGAGGAGGAGCAGTCATGAACACGACCACACTAAGTCCAGTTACCCAAACCGAGGGCACCTACTACGGCTTACCCTCCTTCAAGCTTGACGGTGAAGAATACATTGTTGGCACCCTGGCACAAGCCACTACAGCGGCAGCAGCCTGCATCAGGGAGTGCGCCATCTCCTCTGGTCTGATTGACGCAGAAATGCTCTTAGCCTATTCCTGTCTGCCACCACAAGCGCTGGCACTCATGCGCCATCTGCAAGGGGGTTGCTACACCATCGCTGAAGAACAGGCGTTAATGCAAGTGCTGGATGTCGAGGCACTGACAGAGGCAGCATTGTCCCGCTATGGCATCGCCCGGTTTCTCTGTGCGGGGTATGGCGATACTGCTGTGGGTCGCACGCTTAGCAGCTTTCCGGCTCATGTGGGAGAGTTCATTCTCCAAGCGTTGGGGCTGACTGCTGAACAGGCGGCAACGGCCAGACTCTATCGGGTTTAGACGGCATGAATTGTGCATTGAATTGTTGATGTTTTGGGCACTGCCCAACATGGTTAACCTTAATTGCCGTAAGGCTAATCCCTATACCACCATTATCGCTATGTTTTAGGGTTGGCAGGGCAAAATAGAAGCACCCTGAATGTTTGTCACCGTGTCCCATCCTCTCACCTGGAATGAACGCATTGAGACTGCGATCGCGTCTAGTGCCTTAGTTTTTTACTGCCAACCGATTTACAAATGCGGTCATACAACCCCATCTCTGTATGAGGTGCTTGTTCGCCTTCGCGGGGCAGACAAAGAGGTTATTCCGGCCTGTCAGTTTATTAATGAAGCCTCAGCAGAGCAGTTAAAGGCTATCGATCGCCTTGCGGTCATTGGCACTTTGAAGCACCTACAGCAGACCGATACCCCTCACGCCATTAATTTATCAGGGCACACGCTCAACGATTTACAGTTCCCTGTCTTCCTATCAGAGCAATTACAGAAGAGCGGTGTCGATCCACGAAAATTGGATGTCGAGATTACTGAGCAAACGGCGTTGCTACCACTTTCTGTACAAGTTATTGCTGCTCTGCGCGAGTTGCGTTTAGCTGTCGGCCTGGACGATATTGGCTCTGGGTATGCAGCAATTCCGGCTATCTTGGCTGTTGCGCCCGACTTCATTAAAGCCGATGGGTCAATTGTGCGTTTGCTCGCTACCGACCACTGGCGTGAGTGCATTGTATACGGCATTATGGCTGGTGCCCATCACCGGGGGCTTAAGCTAATTTTGGAGTGTATAGAGTCAGGACTAATTGAGTCGAGAGCGCTAGAGCTAGCTGAAGACTTCCCTGGCTTGAAACTTTATTTCCAAGGGTGGCTGTATGGGAGACCAGAACCGTGCCTAAACTAAGTCTGATTGCTAGCTTCGGTGCTAACATCCTTGCTTTCGCACTCTTAGGCACCAGCTTTTATCAGCAGGAACGGGCGCGATCGTCCGTGCAACATTCGATCGCTGTCATAGAAGCTATGCAGCAGCTTCGTAGCACAGTTGTCAGAGCCAGAAAAGACTACGATGATTATTTACTAAACTCATCTTTGCTGCCTGCTTACCGTCACAGTCTAGAAGCGGTAGGAGCTGAGATTAAGGAACTTAAACAGATTACTGCTGATAATGCCACACAGCAAAAACGGTTGAACAGCTTAGCAGAGATGATGAGGTTTGACCCGCGATCGCCCAAGCAACTCTTGTTCACAGATTCAGAGCGACGGTCACTGCTAGCAATCTCAGATGAGGAAACTGCCTTGCTAGGGCAACGACAGGAAGCGGCAGAGGTGCAGTCTCGTTTTCTGTCTGGCATGACATTGCTATGTTCCTTGGGCATTTTTGTTGCCACTGCTCAATCATGGCGCATATCCAGTCTCAAGACGAAAGCCTTGCGAACCTTGGCAGACCGCACTACCCAACTAGAAACAGTGCTTAGTCGCATACCTGCTGCTGTGCTGATCCGCAATCGGGCTGGTGTTTGCTTGGAGATCCTGAGTGAGGGTAACAGTCTGCTGTTTGATCCGCAGCGCATGGTGGGTACAACACCGTTTGATGTGGCACCAATCAAGGTGGCGACACAGTTGATGAATGGGATTGAGCGAGCGCTAGATACCCAACAGACGGTAGAAGCAGGGTACGAGTTCAGACTGTCGAGCGGACGCTTAGTTTGGTTTGACACATCCATCAATCCACTACCGGGCGATCGAGTGTTGATTATGGCTGCCGATGCTACACAAGAACACAGGATGACTCGGCAGTTAATCAGATTGGCAACTCAGGACGGCTTGACCAACCTCTACAACCACAACACCTTCGTCAAATTGGTGCAGAGTGAAATTGCTTTGCGATCGCGTCCTCGACAATCAACGCAATCGTTTGCGTTGTGTTTGTTTGACCTTGATTACTTCAAAGCAATTAATACCACTTATACGCATAGTGGCGGCGATTTGGCTTTGCAGGCAGTAGCACGATCGCTACAAGAAAATGTTCGCGGTGAGGCTCATGTTGCTCGTCTTGGTGGTGACGAACTGGCTGTCTTGTTAAGAGAGATTGATGCGTCTGCTGCTACTAAAGTGGCAGAACGGTTGAAGGATGCAATTGCCAAGCTCTGCATCCCTAGCCCAAAAGGTGAGATTCGGGTGACAGTTAGTGTTGGCATTGCCCTCTACTCAAATACTTGCAATACTTTTGAGGCGTTGCACCAATCCGCATCAGAAGCATTGCTTGAAGGAAAAGCGGCGGGGCGCGATCGGGTATGTGTGGCTGAGTAGCTCAACACTTCCCAATCCACAAAGTAAGCGCCCAATCTTTGCCAGTATGCACCCACTCACCTAATGCTCCCGGCCTGCGATAATCATCTGTCCGCCCGGTTGTGGGATAGCTCACAATTTTCACCCAGCGTTGGCCGTTATAGCAGGGAATGGGGTCTAAGGCGGAAGCGCGATCGTAGTCAATCTCGCGACCAGGCTCTACAGGAAAACTGATTTCAGGTGCAGGTTCCACACCCGGCTGTGCATCCGGTGGATACCCATAGTGAGCGGCGTAAGCTTGGAGGTCGATCGCCACTGCCCGTAGATCGGATTGAATTTGTACGTCACGCGCTGTAGAGACTTAGCCATTTTTGCCGCCTCGCAAGCCATACCCGCGCACACTATCAAGCGGCGCACGCTCCTGCACTATGCCAGCCTCAACGTAGAAACTACGGACGCGGCTGAACGCAAACACTAACCAACTTTCGGCTGTGTAAATCTTGGTGCTGACCAGCAACCCTGGCAGTTTTTGATCAAGCACTACAAACGTTAGAAATTCGCCCACCGACCGTGCTACTGAATCTTTATCAAACCCTCTGATATTGAGATTAAGCCACACATGCAAGAGCTCTTTAGCGGGTGCTGTTGGCGTACTGACAAGTTGATAGGAAAACCTTAAATAGTGAGTGGGATATCCTTGGAGGAGCGATCGCCAAATCACTTTGTCCTCTTCTCTAGTCCCATCTGTTGACAAAATCTTTTGTGATAGTAGCTTCCCAGGCGATAGCGATCGCGTGTAGCCAGTCGCGCTTGAAAGCCTGCCAATGGTAAGCCGATGCACCAATTGAGGAGTGAGAGCTTCAATGCTGCCATACGCCTCGTAAACCACTGGTAGTGCAGGATGCGCGATCGCATCAAACTTTGGGATTGAAGGTGGCTTCGGTTGCTGTTTTTTGAATCTGAACCACATCGATCGCCCATCCTTCCTACCCCACTGTTTCTTGTGTTCGCACCCAAAGCAAAGCAGCTTCTGTCCTGTTTCGCACGTCCAGTTTGTCGTAGATAGTGTGGGCATATGAGTCGATCGTGCGTACTGCCAGTCCAAGCCGGATCGCAATCTCAGGATTACTCAGTCCCAGGCTGAGCAAAGACCATACCTCATGCTCTCGTGGTGTCAGTGGCTCAAGGTCGATCATTGGCTACTGTTTTATCTGTTCGACTGGTCTTCTGTACAGTCATTCCTTGCTGATATTCAGCCATCAGTCTCTTTGTTTCAGCAACCACGTCTGGATGAATAGATGGTAGTTTTAACTTGTGTGTGGCTATTGCAATGGCAATAAACCAGGCTTCGCTATCGTCCTCTTCAGCGTCTACATTCTCATCTTGGAAAACGAAGGCAATAATTTGATCAAGTGCTTGCCCCAGTCCATCTAAAATTTTCTGAGAGACACGGTAATGCCACCACTTCCAAAACTTCCATGTTTGACCAATTACAAGTGCTAAAGGGAAAGTGAGCCAAGCTCGGAGGTAAACACCGGGCGATCTTTTTGTCATTTTCGCCTCTTGAATAAATGACACGTTGAAGGTATTGCACCCATTGGGACATATGCTAAACCCCAAACTTGAGCAGTTAAAACCAGCCTTGCTCCAAATTGATACCTTAACGTCTTGAAAATACTTCTAACGTCTGCTTCAAAACGTCGATAGACATAACTTGGCAAAGGCAAATCTGTGCGACAAACAGTGACAGTATTATCAAACCAATCACGGCTAACAACTTCTAAGCGCCAAGGGTTAAGATGCTGAACGCAGTCCCATTCTCTGTGATCAAGCCTTACTACTCCTCGTGGATCACCATGCCATTCGCATCTTGAAAGATACATACCGTTAGTTAATGGATTGCGATCGTACTTCAGCTCAATCCAAGGCTCTGCTTCAGTCATTATTTTTTTCATTTTGTTACGGCTTTGCCTTCTTCTGCACCGTTACCGCGATCGCCCCTCCAGTACCCACAGCAGGCACGACGATCGACAGCAATTGCCCGATCGTGTCAGGGCTTAACCCGAACTTGAGCGAACTGTTGTCGCTTTTGTATTCCCAAGTGAACCCAGCCAACGCCCCGATCGCCAGTGCTCCACCTAAAGCCAGCGAAGCGCTTAGCAATTTCAGGCGGATGTCTAGCTGTTGTTCTAGCCCTTGTACTCGGTTCTGCAAGTCGGCGATCGTCTCTTCTTGATTGCTCTGGCTCCTCATTTGAGAAGTGGCGAGATCGGGCTTCAGGTGTTCAGTCATAGCTGTTCACTTCCTTGGGCTTCAAAGGTTTGAAGATCGCCAACAGTTAGTGCCCATCTCCAGACGATAATCTGAAAACCGTAGTAAGTGCCTTCTTCAAAATCGCGATCTACAATGGCTACATTAAATATTTGGTGCTGCTTTGACCCATCTTTGCAATAGACAAACCATAGCCCGTCGTCAGACCATTTAGAGTGAATGATGAATCGCTTAAATAGAACCATTTTCAACTCCGACTGGTGGATCATCACCGGGATGGCAATGGCAGCAACGGCAAAGGCGATCGCAACAGTCCAACTCATATCTCACCACATCTTGTGTTTTTGGGTTCTGTCAGTTAGCGATGTTGCGATGTGCAGTCGAGAACTATCTATGACTTCACGATGATAAAGCTCCCACAAGATGTGGTTAAAGAGCGGTTTCCATATAGGATACGTCAAACGCAGAAGAGGCTTACGCCAATACTGGTATGGGTTGTAACAAAAAACATGCTTACAAATTTCTTGAGACTGCTGCTCATTAATAGCTTGCATTGTTAAACTCCTGTAAATTAAAACAAACGGCGGCTCATCTCATAGCGGTAATTTACTCAATCGAGTTTTGCCTGGATAAAACAATCTTTTGCTTCAAGCAACTTCCGCATCCCTGCTGATTTTTCAGCGCCATCAGGCAATGTTGTATCCATTAATCTGGCTAAATCAGCGATCGGTCTGCTTACATCTTGCAAGTGCTGTGGCAGGTGGTCATAGACGAAATATTTGTCAACAATGGCTACCAATGTTGTTCCTCCAATTAAACATCCTTACTGATCATGTTGTCAGGCAAAGCCTTGTCACCCTGAGCGGCAATTGTGGCAGCACCCATCATGGCCGCGATCGCATCTGCGTCACTGATGTCAGCTTGATCCACGGCTTCAGCAGACAGCCTGAGTTGTTCAGCTTGGGGCAGATACGCCTGAAGGTGAGCCACAACCGTCTCAAGTGCTTCTACTCGCCCTTCTAAGTGGTCGTGCATCCCTGCCAGTGCTGCTAGTTGCTGTTCTAGAAGGGTAAGGCGATCGTGCGCTAAAGCCGCATTCGGTTCGTTCAAAGGCATGCTATTGCCCTCCCTGTGGCGGCTCGTAAGGCGCGTAATTACCTTGAGGTGGTCGGTAAGTTGGAGCCGTTGGAGGCTTCTGAGTAAACCAGGAAAAGACGCTGCCCAAAACACCCGCGATCGGGATCGTCATGTGTGGCGCTACACCAAAGCCGGCTAGCGTACCAGAAACGGAAGCACCCACGCCAGAAATAGTTGTAATCACATCGAGAGTCGGTTGACGCATGACTTTCAAGAAGGGAGTAGTACACCCATATTTTGCCCTACTGTCAACAAAAGGGGGCGATCGAGTACCCGATCTCCCCAGCATCATTCATGCTTCAATCTGTTTCCAAAATACGTCATGCGGACGGAGTCGCTGCTTCCAGGTAGGTGATCAACTCCTGAATTTGCCCCTCCTCTTCCACATCTTGCTGCTTCACCACTGCTAAATCAGCCTTGGCGGTCTCGGCTTCTGCCTTGGCTGTTGCCGCCTCTTGCAACAGGGCTTGAATGCGTTCTTCAGTCTCAGCAGGTAGCGCTGCTGTATCGGCTGGCTTTTGTTTGAGATCAGCGTTCTCTGCCTTCAGCGCTACGTTTTCCTCCTGGTACTCTGCTAGGGATGCGATCGCGGCTTTCAAGCGACTCACGATCCCATCAATCAATTCTTTAAGTCTTGCAAGCATTGTACTGATTCCATTAGTACAGGACGACTCTATTAAGCCATGAAAAACCCGTCGCGGCATTTACACGAGGGGAAAGAGTGACTTCGATCGTCCCAGACAATAGAACTCAATATAGAACTTCTGTATTAGCTCAATATAGTTGCTCAACTTGGTTTCGCATCGCCGTAATTGCCACCTTTGCTGACGGTCACGCTGGGCACCACGCCGCCGCTGGCAATACCACCACCTGTGCTGATTAATTTAGCGCTGAGCGATCCGTTAGCTGGTATGCCGTGTCGCTGGGTGAGCTAACGGAAGCGCAAGCCCTGGTCGCCAACCGCTCTGCTGACCCTCGCGCCCGCATCGGCAGCGGCATGGGGAGCTACGGTCTAGCCCCGGCACTGGCAGCACAACTGCGGAGCGCCGTCCGCCAGGTATGGCTGCAAGCTTGACAATTTTGAGCCACGAAGACACAATCGGGCTGTAAGCACCAATTGATCGCCATGCTTGTTGACGCGGCTTCGCTCTATTTTGGCTACTTTGACCGCCCCAACCAGGACGCTCCGACTTATGATCCGGGCATGGCGGGCGGGAAGTGTCTGCTTTGTGGTAATCCGCTAGCGCGCCCGGTCAAGACCATCAGCCTCATGCGGGATGGTGATTCTCGCTCCTATTTCTACCGGGCACATAAAGCCTGTTACGAAGGCGCGGACGCAGCGACCATTACCCAGTACGAATCAGCGCTCATTGATGCTCCCCTGAGCAGTGAGCCGCTTTAACCTTTTTGCACCATGACCAATACTTTTTGATGACCCGCTGGCTGACGACCCAGAGCCTAGTGCGATCTTTTCGCTGAGCGATGCGGACGCGCTGGCGGCATCGCTGAGTTATATAGGTCAATATTTGTATATGGAAATCGATTTTAGCAAAGAGGCGTTTAGTAATGGCTAATACAGCAGATGACGCATTACTGAAGGCGCTGCAAGACTACCGCGATCGCGTCACTGTACAGGTAGAGACAATTGCCTCCGATGCGCGACAAAACGGGACATTTCTTGCCGCGTCTTTGCAGGGACGGCAACAGTTCACGGTGCCTGTGTTGGACTCATCGGTGAGTAGAAGTTCAGGCACAATCGGTTAGCCAAGGCATAATGAGAGTAGTTTGTCAACGCTTCTATGACTGCTGTTTACGCCACCCTTCGATCGCAAGCCTCTAACATCACCTTCAGTGCCGTTTCCGGTGGTTCCCTCACTGGTAGCGGCACTTTGTATTTCTGTGCCCAACTGCGATCGCGCGCTGGCTTAAACTTACCTACTACACCCGTTAGTGTCAGCTATACCGCAGGGCAACGCATTGCCGTGACGATCGCGTCTTCTGCTATTTCAGCAGTCGAAGCGGGGTCAGCCCATGCCGTTGTGATTAGTGCAGCGACAACGAATGATGTCACCCAAATGGTCAAGTTGGGGTCATTCAGTTTGCTTCAGTCTGATCAGATAACACAAGTGACGCTGCCACAGACGTTCTACTTGTCCACCCCTGCTCAGATTGCCCTGGCTCAAGCGATCGCCACTCAAGCTTCTCTGCCAACGGGTAGTGATTTGCTTCAGGGAATGGTGCGACAAATTACGGCACCGACCGGGGGAGTAGCAGCAGGCTATTACAAATACGAGCCAAATGCGACGAGTGGCGCGATCGCGGCTTCTCCTAACGGGTACTGGGTTAGCTCTTACCCCTGGATCGATGCGCCCAACGGTTTTACGACATACATTGGTATCAGCACGGACAACCCTGGAGGATGCGACTATCCTTTGCAGGCGGTAGGCAGCGATGCTCTGTTGTTACCTGCTTACAACCCAGTAGCAGGTGCCAGCACACCACTGAGAATAGCCATTGAAAACGGGCTGACTGAGGATGGTGGAAACAGTGTTGAGGCGCTTTCGCCAATTGGCATGATCGTGCTTGCTAACGGGGTCAATTTATCAGCAGCATTTAGTGGCGCGATCGATGTCACTTATCTGGGTTTGGCGCGTAAGTCCACCGGGACGCTGGACACTTCCGATCCAAATGTGGGAGTCAACAAAACCGTAACGCTCTTTGCGGGCGCTGCCAATGCTCAGCAGAACGCCCAGGGCAACTCAACACTGAGTAGCTATGCCTCAACTAACCTGACCTTTCCGCAAGCAGTGCCGCGCGGCTATTTTGCGCTGTTCACGGTGCGCTTCAATGCTCAAGCAAACAAAGTTAGCCAGTTTATCAATGGTGAAGATATCACGCTTTATCTGGATGCTGTGGGTGACGTGGGTGAGTATTCAGCCCTAGCAGAAGCGATCGGGGATACCGTTCTGCGATACTCTGACTTGCCGAATGATGGTTACCTGCGGGTGCTACCTGCGGCCAACTCGATCGTCTCTCAACCTGGTCTGGGCGTTTTCCAGGGGTATATTGCCAGACGGGCAGGGACACGATCGGCTTCACTTTCTGTGGCAGACACCGCAGGGCAAAAGGTAGCGATCGCGGGTACCAGCAACGGTCAAATTATTGTTCGTCAACCGTCAGACACGCTACTACCCACTGAAGCGCTACGAACCAAAGTCAGCACCTCCCCAGGAACAGCAGACGCTACGGCGACGGGGGCAGCGTTCAGCAGCGCAATCAGTGTCGGTACGTCCGGCACGCTTAATATTGCGTTGACATATCCGACAAGCATTCGGGCAAATTACCCGGATGAGATCGCAGGCACCACAGCCCCTTACAATGTGCCCCGGCTCAAGGTCTACCTGAAGGTGGGCGGGGTGATCACTGAGCAATCAGTGTTGATCACAGTAACACCGGGCGGCGGTACGCAGAACATTGTTGTTAGCGCTAACTCTGGCTCTACAGTAGGCACTCTGCCAACAAACGCTGATCCTGCTTTCTGCTTGTTCAACGCACCTTCAGCATCGGGCAGTGCCGGGACGGGCGGCAGTCTGGCAGCGGGCAGCTATCAATATGCGGTAGTGCCACACTTCCCTACCGGGAATATGCAGGCGACAGCGCTTAGCCACAAAGTCAGTGATGGCTGTGTCCCTGAGATTCTGACTGATTTAGCAACGGCGATCGGTGGGGCAAAAGGTTACACCACGCTCGCGGCAAGTTTTGTGCAACCAGCAGTCGGTGGCACGGTTATTGCTTATCCTGGCGTGACGGATTTCTTTGGTGTGGGGCAACCTGTCTTTGTCGCGGGTGGGGGTGGTTACACGCTGCAAAGCAAGACTGCAAGCGCGCTCACATTGCTCAGAGCGATCGACAATGGCAGTGCCTATGCAGCGACGGGCGGCACAGTAGCCAGCGGTGGGTTAGTTGTGCCCGGTGGTCAGCCAGGGTTGACGGGTGCAACGGGGTCAATTAATGGGATTGGTTACAGCTTCAGCAATGCGATAACGGGTGCCCCTGCCAGTGGTGGGTTATTGCTCAACAACGCAACACCTGGTAGTGCCACAACGATCAGAGTGTCAGAGAGCGATCGTCTCGCAGCGAGTACTGTCAATTTTCTCAATGCTCTCACTGCTAACAGCTTGTTGCAACTTGCTAGTGATGCCGATAAGAGTGTTTACCACTGGTACACGTATGTTAGCCAAGTGGACAACGGCACAGACAGATCTCTGACCGTTACTTACTTGTTTGGTAACGGGTCGCTGGTGAATGCGTCTAATGTGACGGTGGGACTGGTGCTGGCAGGGGCAACGGGTGCAGCAGGTACGAATGGCGCTAATGGAACAAATGGGACAAACGGTACCAATGGGGTGAATGCCTATACCGCTACTACTGCCAGTTTCACTCAGCCTGCAAGCGGCAGTACTGTTCCAGTGGCGGTTGGCTCAACTGCCTGGATGGTAAATGGAGAGGTTCTGGTCGTTGCCACGGGGGGCTATTACTCTGTCGCGTCTATCACAGACGCGACCCATGTTGTGCTGACCAATCTTGGCTACACAGGCAATGCTTCAACCAGTAGCACGATCGCCTCTGGCTCTGCGATCTCACCGGGGGGCGTTAAAGGGCAAGATGGCACGGGGGCTGGGACTGTCACGAATTTTAGCGCAGGTGATCTCTATCCCTTTTTTACAACCACAGAAGCGACTCCGACAACTACGCCTGCACTGACATTTACGCTGACAAAAGCAGATTTATACAAGTGGAATCTTTTTTACGGATAAGCTATGCCAGTCACCAATAAAGTCAAGACAGTTGTACTTACAACAACCCTCACGACCGCTCTCTTGACGGCTGGAAGTGCTGAAACAATCCGGGTGACTCATATTATTGCGAGTTGCGGTACAACTGCGGGTTCGCTTACGCTTTCACTCAACGACAACTCTGGTAGCGTACTGGCACGTCTCTGGAACGCCAAGGCCATTAACGCTAATGCAAATCTGGAAATATTCGACCTGTTTCTTGAGTCGAACGACGAATTGAGAGGCGGTTACACAACTGCCTCCAGTGCTGAGCTTACAATTTGTTACCAGGTGGAAACCTGATGCCGTTTTATCGCTTGCCAATGGACGGCGTGCCCAACAGGATGCGATCGCCGATCGCTGTAGAAAGCGCAGTTACAGGCATGATTGCTGCTCTAGCAACAACAAACCTTGCTCTGCGTCTTGTTGCCAAAACTGATTACGTCACTTTAGCGAGTGGTGTAGTAACTCAAATTCTGGACATTTCAGGCAATAGCAATACCGCAACACAAAGTAGTAGTGGTGTTCGTCCTGTATGGAACGCTACGGCTGTGGCGGACAGCAAACCCGCGATCGTGTTTGATCGCTCCACTTATCTAGACATTGCCAACTCAAGCTCAATGCAAATTAGTGCGGGCATGACCTATTACGGGGTTGCACGCTATGACAATTTTGCAGACAGTCAGCACAACACCATCATTGAGAAAGGGCCGCATGGTGTAGGGGCGAACTACGTCTTTGGTAAAGGCAACAGCGCACTCAGCAACGCATTGAAGTTTACCTATGTTGATTCAAACTTCAGAGACGTAGTTGAGTCGACTCATTATCAAGGTGCTGACAATACTTTCTATGTTTACTGTGTTGTTGTGAGACAAAGCGCTGGACAGGTGGATTTCTATGTCAATGGAAGCCTGAAATCTACAGTTTCCGACTCTTATGGGCTGGACTATGGAGCCACATCAACAACGGGTGCTCGTATCGGACTAAACAATAGTGATGACGAAGGGTTAGCAGGCGCGATCGCAGAGTTAGTGATTGATCGTGCGGAGCATACCTCAACTGTTGTGAGTAATAACACAACAGCACTACGCGCATATTGGGGCATTTGATTTGCGGTATTCTTTCCTGGACGCAGTTCGAGCTTTGTCAGCACTTTATATTCTTGCCCATCATGCCTACATTTTGCAGTTTGGTGAAGGTGCGACGGGTCAACTGACTGATGCGTTGCTCTACGGACATCTGGGTGTTACCACGTTTATTGTGCTAAGCGGGCTTTGCTTGGGGCTACCGCTGAGACAGAACAAACCGATTTTTTATCGGCAATGGTTCAAACATCGCTGTCAGCGCATCATGCCGCCTTACTATGGGGCGATCGCGGTGATTGGTCTAATCACTGCAACCAAAGCCTCACTGCTGGGCTTTTTTATACCGATTACAATAAATGGTATGTTAGCCAATCTGTTACTGCTTGGGGATGTCTACCCCAACTTGGCAAAGCAGTTCAGCATTACTTTCTGGAGTGTCTGTGTTGAATTTAAAATATACATGTTCTTTCCACTGCTGGTAGCTGCGTGGCGGCGGTGGAACATATTGGGACTTTTAGTATGCTCCACTTTTTGTGCCAGTGTTGCCGCGATCTCTCAAAACCTTTTACAGATACCGCTTGATTATGCTTGCCCTTGGTACGTGATAATTTTTGCTGTTGGCATCGCAATTTCTCAGTCTAATAGCAAGTGCTGGCATCTTGTTTCACTGCTTGGTTTTACCTGTCTAGCGTCACTGCTCTACTGCTTCCCCTACACCCAAACCGGGGCTTTAGAACTATTCAAACCACACCTTCTGCCCATTGATCTTGCATTCGGATTAAGCGTTGGGGCATTGATGGGATGGCTGATTTCTAAAAATTCAAATAGATGGCTTGATTTTAAATTATTTAAATGGTTAGCGGCATGGAGCTACAGCCTCTATCTCATTCACTATCCTTTGTTGAAACAAGTTAACTTTCTGTTGTCACTGGTGGAGGTAAGAGGTTGGCAAGCGATCGCTTTTGAAACCATCCCTGTCCTCGCTTGCTGTTACCTTTTCTCGCTGGTGTTTGAGCGGCGATATGCCATAAAGGAACCATGCCACTAGAAGACGACCTCCCCAAAGCCCTGACTCCGCTCTCGCCGATCAAGCAGGGAAGGTTGCTCACAGCGCGCGGCGGGATGCCTGGTGAGCAAGTTTGGGTTGAAGTGGAAGGATCGCCGATTTCGCAACGACTGACCTGTGCCACCGTAGTCAACTCTGAGCGCGTGACCGTGATTGGAGACAGGGTTTTTTGTGCGTCAGTGCCCAGGACATTACTTTCACGCACGTTAGAGTACAGTCGGTATCGACCGATCGGGGCACCCGTAAAGAACCCTGGCTTTGTTTTCTGGACAGACACTCAATGGCTAGATCCGCAGCTAAGTACAGATGTTTTGTACGAGATCATCAGGCTGTTTAACACAAACACAATTTACGGTTTAAGTGCCAGTGCTACTGGTTTTAATCGAGTACAAAACCTTTTGGGTGTGCCTGCTGTGTCCAGCGCCCTTGCGGCTAAAAATATTCAAATAAAAACAGTAGCAAGCATTGCAGAAGCGGTCGGTAAAGGTCTGTTCCTTCTCGACTTAATGGCTACGTTTACCATCTTCAGCAGTGATGACTTTAATTCCTTGCGTCAGATCGCTCAAACAAATGGATTATTAGTTTCTGGTGAGCGCTTTTCTTGGCTTGCTTACAACAATCGCATCCTACGCGGCATGGGTATAAGAGATGAGGTCACAATCGAAGTACCACCGATCGAGGATTCAGACTTTAGGACGGTGGGTAGATTGCCAAGTCTTTCTTTTCTTGGTAGTGGTAACTGCAAATTCGTCGGTTTGACCGCTTCCGAAATACTTGTGAAGAACGGTTTAGACGATAACGTTTTCGCCTTTTTTGATGTTACCTAAACCTGCAACGGTACTTTTAGTACGGAAACAGGTATCCGTAGATAGCGACCCAGAGTGAGTTGCATCCCCTCACAATCCACGCGCCCAGGACTAAGCTTTTCGCTCCAACTGATGTCAAAGATCACAAACAACTGCCCTTTACGCCACAGCATATCGCCTTCCTGGTAGGCAAGGTTGCGGCGCACGGTTAGATTCACCACTTCACTCCCCTGAGAGTTGACGATCGCCAGATCACATTCTGCTGCCCTCACACCTCTTTGCAACACAGGCGTAGGGTACGATTCACTGCCCTGCTGTGGTTTTAGGTTAGCGTAGCTGCCATACTGCGAGAAGGTATCGCCCAAGTCGCCATAATCTGAACCTTGAACGTTGAGCAGGTACTTGATCTTTTGACTGGCTAAAGTATCACTCGTGTTGCCAAGGTTAAAGGTGAATAATTCAGTTGCCGTGTCCGCCCAGGTATGTGGTGAAGGCTTGCCCAGCTTTTTCTCAGTGATGGATTGCTTCGCCCCCTGCTTATAACCAGTACCCTCACTGTTTTGCGTTGTGGTGGTCAAATCAAAGGCTTCTTTACCCTGGATTGTACTGGTGATATTGACCGTCTTCTGCTGAAAGAAAATTTTACCAGTGGTAATAGGCGGCAATGGCTTAGAGGTTGTCGAAGCTGGATCGGGTGCTGTGGTTTCACTGCGCTCTGTCGTTGTTTCAGTCAAGCAAAAGTAGCTGGGGACTTCGACATCGATCGGGGTGTCCGAAAAAAGGGTGTCCATGCGGGCCAACTCATAGGTGGTGTTCTTCTCCGTAGGAGCGATGATATTAAATTTGTAAGCCGCAATCTGAGCCGTCAGCGCATCGGCGACGGCACCAGAGGCCGTAAGCCGAGACTTAGCCAGTTCAAGCGTCTCTCCGTTCTGCTCCTGCTTTAAGCGACAGGTGCGCGTGCCTGTTTCGGTAATACCTGTCAGATACCCGTATTGGTTGTAGGTAAAGGTCGTCGTCGTGGACTCGATCGGTATCCAGAAAGCAGCGGGGTTAATGGCGCTGTTATAAATTGCTTGTGTGCCCTGACCAGATACACTAGCGATCGCGTACACATCGCTCAACGCAAAGGCAAAACCCCATTTCACTTTGGTGCGGGCAAGCTCCGTATTACTGATAGCGGTGATAAATGATTGCTCTTTCGTGATGCCACCGTTGTCAAACGCTAAGCCACTCTCGCGTAATTCTTTGATTTCCGGTGGCGGGATGCTGGGGTTTTGCACCGGATCGTAGTAAGTGTGTCTGCCCTGCCCTTGCTGAATCTGGCTAAAGTCAAAGTTCAGTACGGTATTCTTGTAAACCTTGACCAGTTGCCGTCCCTGGTAGATGAGTTCTTTTCCTGGCAGCGATGTTTCTGGTTCATTCAAAATATCGGCTTCGCTCAGGTAATGTTGCGTCGTCTGCCCAAAGGTACGCACCTCAACTGTGTTGGGGCTGCTGAGGAATTGAAAGCCATTATCGATTCTGATGTACTCCTGCAAGGCTCCTGCCAGCGTTGTTGTAGCGTTATGCGGTGCATTGGCAGGGATGAAAAATTGGGCACTTGTTCCGGTCAGTGTTAGCCCAGCACGACTGACAATATCAGTGAGCGGTACATATTGAGCCAGCCTACTTGTCACATTGGGAGGTCGCTGCTTGATCGGCTGCGCCATCAAATACTGGTATTTGCCTGTAAACGGAATGGTTACAACCATCCGCCCTTCCGGGTACAGGCTCAGGCTTAACTCTTTGAATTTAGGGGCATTGACCTCTAACCCCATTTGGTAGAACAGCGCGGGTGTGCGATTCCTGAAGGTGTTGATAATTGCTTCTTTGTCGCGGATCAGCGCATAGTAGGCGATTGTAGCTGATGGATGTCCTTCAAAACTGCGCTTGTAAGTGACAACCGCTTCACCGATCGCATTTAGTTGCCCATACAGATCAGGGTAAGGCGGGGGTACATAAGCCGTAGGGATGCGTGTGAGAGGATAACTACCTGCCAACCCAAAGTAGGTGATATGTCCCGGGTTCTCGCCGCTCCTAAGCGTAATGGTGACGCTATTCCCCGCTTGCACATACTCGCCTGACTGTGGGTTGGTCGCATCGACAGCAGGGGTGTAAGGTGCTGCACCAGGAGCAACGATCGTAGTGGGTGTCGTGCCCGCTGGTAGTGTCACCGTCACCACTCCAGCGGTGGGCGTCACAGGCAAACTTCCAGAGGTAGCAAGAATGGCATTACCAGCGGTGTAATCGATCGTCGCTAACTTCGCACCACTGAACGCTGTGCCTGTATTGATGCGCCCCAAAGAAGCCCCACCGCGATCGGGGTAGGGTGTGGAGGGTAGAGAGGAAGCGGCGATCGTCTGCACCATCAGTACTGGATCCGTCGCGTAAACTCCTGGAATGTGACCCGCAACCCGCCCGTACTCAATCGCCGCCCAGTGAAACCACTATTGGCAAACATCAGCGTCCCTGCCTCAACTGCAATCTCAGTAAAGATGCCTTGTCTGACTGTGTACCCCGTTGCATACCGATCGCTCGTCTCCGGTCGCACGTAATCTAATACGGTAATTGCTTGGATTGTTGTCGGGTCAGCGATCGCTGTGTTCATCAGCGTATTGAGAATGTCCTCAATTTCAACGCGACCATCCGCGATCGTCACTTCAAAGCCTATCCGTCGCGTTGGTGAGAGGGCAAAGGGCGAGGTAAAACCATCTTTTACCTCGATTTTACCCTCGCTCAACTTTTTGTAAGAGTTTGGCTGCACGGATAACTGCAACCAATTGTTAACACTGTCAAACAGGTCGCAGGCACCGGGGAGTGAGCCGAAGGAGCCGTAAGCAGTGACGATTGAGGGCGGACAAGGAATGACAATTTGGTTAATTTGCACCATTAATTAACTCTCCCTAGTACGCCGATCAGATTGTCAGTCATGCGTTTAGTAGCAAGGTCAACCACTTGAGAAGCATCAGGCCCCGCGATCGTGTTATTGACCGTTGCTTGAATCGGGCGTGCTTGCCCAGCCTCGATCGTTGCATTCAACTTATCCAAGGTTGACTGTAACTGTGGGCTGTTGTTGTTGCTAGTGATGGGCGCGATCGCGGTCTGCCCTTTGATCAACCCTGACAACTGCTGTTGCAACGCCAGCACCTGTGGCGACGATACAAAAGCTGATGGCGCGGCTAGTGGGTTGAGAATACCCGGTAAACCTAAATTGCCTTGCCCTGTGATGGCAGCTTGGCGGATACGATCGGTGTTAATATCTCCCAGCGATGTCACGCCAAACCCTGAGCCACTTAAGACTTCTTGCTGTAAACGAAACCGAGCTTCCTGCTTGGCCCCGTCATCAGGTAGTGCCTCAATTAATGCCGAGCGTGCTTGCTGGGTTTGAGTGCGTTGGGTGATCTGTAGAGCCTGCTGTTGGGCGGCAGCGGTTTGAGCTTCCACGCGTCCGCGATCGTTTAGTTCAGCACCTTGTAATTGCAGCCCTAGTCCAGCGGCTTGCTTGGCCTGCAGGTTTAATTCAGCGGCTCGAATCGCTTCAGGATTGAGCCTAGCATTAGGATCAGCTTTCGCTTTAGCAAGGTCAGCAGCAGCCTGTGCTTGATCAGCCTGGTTTTGAATCTGACTAATTCTGTTCTGAATTTTTTCGCGTTCCAACGCAGCGGCATTTTGCCTTAGCTGAATGTTTAACGTTTGTTGCTCTAGCTGTTGCTGGCGTTGCAGTGCCGCGAATTTCTGAGCAGCAATTAAGAGAGTGGCTGTTTGTTGATCTTTCTCACTAGCACCTGACTTTTGTAGCAGCGCTAAGGAGCTTTCAGCGAACCCAGTCAGCGCATTTTGTAATCCCTTACGAGCCTCTAGTAGCTTGTTCTGATTCTCTAACGACTTACTGAGCGCATCCTGTAGCTGTAGCTGTGCTTGAAGTGGTTGTACCTGCCCTTCTGCTGCATTCTTAGCAGCTTGTGCTTGTCGATCGAGCCTTTCACTAACGACTCTGAAAAGGGCTTCCTGCTGTTCAATTTCATTTTTGACTAAGCTATCAGCCAATTCAGCCGTTCTAATCCGGCTTGCCCTGATCTTCTGCTGCCTCTCTTCTTCTTTAACCGGGTCAGAAACTTTGGGGAGCTTCTCCAAAGCTGCTGTCTTTTCTTTCTCCAGTTCCAGCTCTTTGGCGATCGTCTGCCGACTGGTTTGTACCCGCAATAACCCTGCTTCTGACTCACGAATTTGACGAGCAGCAATAAGCTGATCAATCTCAGTATTGCGACTGATTTCAGACAGTTTGGCAGCATCTTCAGCTTTTTTCTGGGCGCGTTCGACGATCGCTAGCTTTCGGGACTGAAACTGCTCTTCCGCTGCTTCACGCTTGCTATTAAGTGCCGCCTCTTGCGCGTCGATCGCTTGCTGTCCCGCTTTATCACCTGGCTTAAGCAGACCGCGTTGTCGTTCAAGTTCTTGCTGCTCCAACGCAAGACGGCGTTTGGTGATTGCCAGTGATTCATTGGCAAATGCTTCCTCACTCAGCTTGCCGCTGACGCGCTTACCTTCTAAAATTTTGAGTTCATTATCAGCAGCGGTCTGTTCGGCCTGGGCGCGTTTGCGGTTACCATCCTCAGAGATCGCGCTTCTCTGCCCTTGTAATTCAGCTTCTTCGCGTCGCAGTGCTACCAAACGTGGTGAACTGCGTCCGCCAGTTAGCTCAAGTTCACGCTTAATACCTTCAGCATTCAAGGCCAGTTGTTTATCAAGCTCCTCAGCTTTAGCGACAGTTAGTTGGCGTTCGCCTTCGATTTGGCTCAAGCGCCCCGCTTTAAGGTCGGACTCAATCGTCTTCTCTTTAGTTTTAAGTGTGGCTACTTCTTCGTCAGCGCCTTTCTGCAAAAGGTCTGTCAACGCTTTCTGTGCCGACAACCTAGTCTTCAGTTCTAGTCCCTGGTTGTTTTGCAACGCTTCCAGATTTTTGGCGGCTTCACTTCTGGTAATTCGGCCTGCGTCTAACGCTGTTTGTGTAAATTCTTGTACCCGTTTTGCCGCATCTTCAGCTTTCGCAGGATTCAAAAGATCAGTCTGGGCACCCTTCAAACTTTGGTCGATCAGATCTTTGGTTTTACCTAAATCCTGTAGCGCACGATTACCCAGTCCAACATTAGCCTGACCGCTGAGCAGTTTAGCGCGTTGCTCTAGTAAGGCAATTTGTACTTTGAGGGCATTTGCTTGTTCCTGGTTTGCTGGTTGCAGCGCTTTCAAATCAGCAATTTGTTGTTCGATCGACTGTTTAGTACCAGCGGTCAAGCTTAATAATTGTTTTTTTAGTGCAATTTGTTCTTCGGTAAGCTTGCCGCCATTCTTCTCAATGTCATTGAGTGACTTCAGGCGCTGAGCGTAGTTCAGTGATTCATCAGCTAGCCTATTGGTAGATTCGCTCAGTGTTTCGATCGCGTCATTCACCGCTGCCAACTTGACTGCTTCAAACCCTGTCACAATCAACGCTAACGCAGCGGCTAGGGCGACCAAAGGTGCTGCTGCTAAAGCTGCACTGAGCGCCACGGCCCCTAGACCTGCGGCTGTGGGTGTCAATAGCCCGATCAGGAGTGGTAGCGCTGTAGAAACGGCTGTAATCGCGCCGACAGCGCTACTCACAACCGCAACGACCGCTAAAATTGTTGGTACCAAAGGCGCAACGATCGCGGCTAACAGCCCGATTTGTAGTAATAATCGCCCAATATCCGTACTAGCAAAACTGGCAAAGACTTTGGCGAGTTCGCCCACGATCGACAGCAAAGGCGCGATCGCGGTAGCTGTGGCAACAAAAGCATCAGCGAGGCTATTGAGGATACCGCCTAGCGATTCGCCGCCAGCCTTCAAAACACTGCCCAGTGCTTCTCCTAGTGGTTGTAAAGCTTTAACCAGGATACTGCCTGCGGTTTGCACTTTTTCAGAGATGCCAACTGCGAAATCAGCGACACTGGTCAGCAGCTTTTCAAGTTCTGGCTGAGCTTTCTGGAGGCTGATGAGAATTCGATTCAGTGGTTCAAGGATAGCATCTAGGATCGGTGCCCCCGCTTTCTGCGTGACGACCTCAAAGACCTCTTGCACGTTTGAAGTTAGTCCGGCGAAGCCTCTAGCCGCTAATTCCTGCCCTGCTACTAGCGCCTTTGTGCGTTGGTCAATGTACTCGTACAACCTGCCTTGAGCAATGAGCGATCGCGCCTTTTCGTTATTCAATTCCAGCGTTTTCGCCAGTGTGTTAAAGGTCGGATCGATTTGTAGGTTCGCAATCTGCGCGATGTATGTCTGTGCCTGCCCCAGTGGTAAACCTAGCGTGGTAGCAGAGGCATTGAGTTTGATGGTGACTTTTTCGGCTTGCTCCAGGTTGATACCCAAGGCGTTTGCCTGCTGCGCAACTAGCTTAAACGACTCCACCAGTTCGGAAGACGTGATGCCGCTAAGCTGTAGTGAATCAAGGCGGATTTGATCAATTTGGCGTTGTACTTCTGGTAGGACGGTTTGGATTGCTTTCACCGGATCGGTGACATTCTCGCCACCGATCGACACTTGCTGTACGTTCGCTAGCAGAGCTGACAAACCCAATGTCTGCTCTCTGAGTCTGACGTTTTGACCAATTAGCAAGTTAAACGCTTGTCCGCCAGTTTGTGCTAGTCGTTGGGCGGCATTGGTGGCCTCGTTAAAAGCAAAAGCCACCCCTGCGATCGGTGTTTTAGCTAAATTAGCCAGATCGCCAAGACTACTGAACAACCCCTCCACAGGTTTTGTCTTTTCTTCAAGTGACTGTGTTCTTAACGCTGCTGCTTGCGCTCGTGACTGCGCTGCTGCTGCATTGGCTGTTGCCTGGATCGCCCTTGCCTTTTCCGTTTCCAGCTTCACCGCTTGCTGGTCAACCTGGATCGCTTCTTTCTGTGTTTTCAGTCGTTCAGTTTCGGTTCTTGCTGCCTGTTGACTAGTTTTCTCTTGTTCGGCAGTGGCTTTAGCTAATTGCTGCGCAGCCTTGGCAGTCTCAGCCGCAACTTTCGCCCCTTCCTTCGCTGCTCGAT
Source organism: Stenomitos rutilans HA7619-LM2 (assembly GCA_019358945.1). GTDB lineage: Bacteria > Cyanobacteriota > Cyanobacteriia > Leptolyngbyales > Leptolyngbyaceae > Stenomitos > Stenomitos rutilans. The sequence continues at coordinate 80,049 of JAHHIE010000002.1, forward strand.
TCTGTTCTGTCGTCTGGTTCAGTTTCTGAAACTCTTGAGCAAGCTGGCGAATGGAGTCGATCGCGCCGCCAAACGTGAACGGGGTAGTGGCGATCGCGTTAATCTGCGTTTGAATTTGACTCAAGGATTCAATTCCTTGAGTCGATATTTGCAAAATAAGATCTAAAGTTCTTGAGCTTGCCAAGCTCGAATTCCCTGTCAAGACTACAATAGACGAGGGAAATTAGAATCTTCTCAATTATGCCCTCTAGATTGCTCTAGAGGGCATAACTTTTACTGCCATAATAAACCGCACCTCAGCGCACCCCGCCTGACCACTACGCACCACAACTTGCCAGGTCATACCAAACCCAACAAACCTCGTCCTACCTGATATCGCCATGCCACAAATATCAGTATGGCTTTTTATAGTCCATGGTTATTCAAAACTTTGGCATCTTGAACTTGGAAGTAAACGGAAACCATAGATTCCCGCCAACCCTAGATATTCAAGATTCTTGGAAGCATTAAAATCAGCATGGTCAGCATGATTGCAATTCACGCACAAGAATCTATCGCCTCTACGGTTTCGCCTGTCCCACTTGCCACAAGCGTAGCAGCGCTGCGAAGTCTTCCAGGGGTCTTTGCGTTGAACCTCAATCCCCTTAACTTCACAATGGCGCTGCAACAAACTTGCAGCATAGGCATACAGCCAATGAGACAACCGCCTGTTAAACCTGCGAGAGAACGTCCCTCGTTTGCCAGATTTAACTTTCTTCAAATCTTCAATGACAAGCACTTTGATCTGAGAGAAATCTATTTGCTTAATCGCCTGACCCAGCCAGGATTTAATCTCTGCTCTGGTGTGTTTTTGGCGCTTTGCAAAGCCTTGAATCAGATGGTACAACTCGGTGCCTACGTTCTGCCCATCCGAGAATACCAATCCATTTTTATAGTTAGAGTCCATCCCCACTACCCGTCCTTCAGTCTTGGGTGTAGGTCGTTTTTTCTCCAGCAGAAGGTCGATAAAAAGTCTGCCTTTCCTCATCCCCAGTCGAATTGTTTGCCGCAAGTTCCAACCATCCGCCAGCTTCTCATTCAGCGGCTTAGTCGATGGAATCGGAACGGTCAACCCTTTGGGAGCGCCAGAGCCAGTGAAGCGAACTGCCCAATTAAAGCCATTCCCTCGAAATGGCTCAACGCTAACGAAGTGATAGAACAATGTCACGACTTGGCGCTGCAAATTGGGCTTACGCTTCTTAATCCTCTTACGCTGACTGGCAACGACTTCACCGCCCTGTTTTGCCAAAGCCTGACTCAATCGAGTCGTCGCCCCGAACCGCTTCACAGCACGGTGAGCGGTAGACAAATCAGCCAGCTTGCCGCGAAAGTCTTGCCGCCGCCAATACAGGTCAACGAAGTACTGCATGATGTCATGGCAGCGATGCAGGAAGGCTTTCAAAACCTCTTGCTTTCCTTGATTCAGGTCATTCAGATAAACCCGATACGACCGAGACATCATTCCTTTGTCACGCCGCGCTGCCATCACTCCGTCTCCTCAATCGCTTTGATTGCAGCCTCAGTCTTTTTACGTCCTCTGCGTTGCCCATACAACCTTGCTGCAAAGCTCGTAATCACAGCTACCAAATCTTCCATCAAATCATGGGTGCAATTATCTGAAAGGTTCACCACTTCGATTTTGAATGGGCAAAGAGACTCAAACCAACGGAATCCAAAGCGGGTTAAGCGGTCTTTATTTTCAATCAGGAGTACGTCAAAGTTTTGGTCTTTCAATAGTTTGTGGAGCTTTTTGCGATCGTCATTCATCCCAGAGGCAAACTCTTTCGTTGTCGAAATGATTTGGTATCCCTTGGCGATGGCGTACCGGGTTAAGCCGTCTACCTGCGAGTCCATTGCCGCTTTATTTTCAGATGACGACTCTCTGGCATATAGGGCGCATTTAACCCCGCTACTGGCAGGGGCTTCACCTAGCTGCTCTGCCAGCCAATATCCAGGAATAAAAACATGCCCTGATTCAGATTTAAGGCTAGGCGCTTTCCCTGCATACACCCACCGTCTGAGTGTCCATGGGTTTACGCCTAGCATCTTTGCCGCTTTAGTAAGCTTGTACCTTTGCTCCATACCTCAAAGTATAGCAAAGAAAGTCAAAGTTATGGAGAATTAGTTATCATGCCAAGTCTTAACTCAGCAAACCCGACCCAACCAGATCTCGTCAAACCGGATTTGACCCTGGCAAACCGTACCGAACCTTGCCAAACCTCAAGTTATCAGTCTAATCCAACTTGAAAACTGGTTACAACAAACCGACCGTAAGTAGGGCGAAAATCAGCAACGCCAATAAGCTTCCCAGCCATTGTCAGAACATCCATGAAGTCTACAGGTCGAATGTACTCAGGGACATTTACCAAAAAACTAATCTCGCACTTCCAGCCGGCTTTAAGCGCTGGTCTTGTTCTTGTTATACCAGCCCTTTGCACAGTTACACGGCACTTGTGTTCGTAGTCCCATGCACTTACACCCAAAGGCGCAAGTGGAGTCAACGCAACAATCCCAGCCTTGTATAAATCCATAGCCGATTTTCGCGGAGATCGTGGGTCTTGCCTGAATTTAGCGGCATTAATTACAGCCATCCTGAAATATTCGCCAGGGATGCACAATATACCTTCATCATCTCGATAAACATAACTTTCGATATTGTCTGATTTTTTGGTTTTAGACCCTTTCGCTGCATTCGCTTTTGCCTCTACCTCTTCACAATTCCAGCGATGAAATAGAATATCAGCCACGCCTTCAAGCTTGACAGTAGCAATATATGGCTGACAAAGCTCCAATACTTCAAGCGCCCCATTCGTAACTTCAGGGCCAACCGCTGTCGCAACAATACCGTTTTTGACCATTGAAAACCTCGCAATTAACTATTAACAGTATAGCATTATTATGCCATAGCAGTATCGTAGACGTGTTTAATTTAGTGCTGTAGCATGATAGTGGTACTATTTTGAGATGGTCGTGAAAAATCTTGTTGCAAAGGCTCTTCAGGAAAGAGAAATGACGCGTTATAGGTTTTGGCAAAAAACCGGATTAGCGCGTGTTACAGCGTATCGTCTGGTAGACGACCCGTTGTATGTACCTGGCGGTGACGTATGGGAGAAAGTCTGTGCGGCTTTAGATTGCCAGCCTGGCGAATTATTAATTAGAGAAATTGAAAACAATAACTTAAGCTAGTCAATCGCCTAAAGAACTACCGTCGCTGTCCGCTTTGCACAGGTTTGGGTTTGCCAGCCTTGGGTGTGGTCGTCACTTGCTGCAACTGGCTAAAAACCTGCAAGATTTCCTCAACGGTCAAGTTGAACGTCACGTCCTCCTGCTTCGATCCATTGGGCAAGAGGATCAACCGATAGTCGCACAGCAGTGGGTCGAGTTCTGGTATCAACGCTTTAAGGCTGTAGGCAAGACGATAGTGGTTAGACGGGTCGCTAAGACGCTGTAAGACCAGTTCGGCGTAGTCATTGCCTAAGGGTGTACCCGGTTGAATTGGTCTACCATGTTTGTCCGTACCTAACACCGTTGCTAAAGGCACCATCTTGATCTCAGAGAGGTTAACGGGCGTGTTGATGGTGTAGGTGCGATCGCGCAACTTCAGTTCAATCGACGGCATCTGGTTCTAACTCCTGTGCGATTGCATGTTGTTGGATTAACTTTTGACGTTCGGTTTTGTCCCACCACTTCACCTGATAGGTACGGCGTTCGTACTCTTCAGCGTTCTCTTGCTTCCAACCGTCATAACTGCGTTTTAGGCTTTCCATTACCCGTTGTTCAGGGTCTTTCTGAAGTTCGCTATGAGTGTAAAGGAACTTGTCAAGCCCTTCGATCGGGAAGTGTTCATACAGCCATAAACCCATCTCCCACCCGAACCCATTGGCTAAGTTGGCAATCGTGTCATAGTCGTAGTCGCCTGACGATGGAAACGGCAGATCATCAACTGTGATCGGGTCGTCTGGGCTTTTGACCCGTTCTGCCTTGGGTTGTGGTGTGAAGGTGTGCAACGCAACTAACAACGAAGGCTCTAGCACCTCTGCAACCACTTGCCCAAAAAACAAGCGTTCAAGCAGGTTGATGTCGGTTTTCAACGCTTCCACTTGTAATGGCAAAGCGTTTTCAGCGGGAATGATGGCTGCGATCGCCTCTACCAAGCCCCACCCCTTTGGGTCTTCTGCGAGCAACTCAGTCATCTGCCCTAACTCCACCCACGCTTGCACCAATTCATTGAGGAGCAATTGCATCAAAGTAAGGCGCGATCGCGGTACCGGGTAAATAACCGCAATTGCGCCTGTTTGATAGCGCAGCACACAGGGTTGACCAAACGGCATCAGCAGGGGTTGAGTTGGTTCAGAAACAACACATCAGGAGCAGACGAAAGGAAGAAGGCTAACTCTTGACCTGGCTCAGTAATGGGGATAGAACCAGTTGAATCGGGTGAAGCATCAAAAATCCATTGCGTCAGCTTGCCATTGGTCAAAATGATGTTGAGCAGCACTGACAGCGAAATGAATGGTGTGGATGACTTCACATAGATATTGCTGAGCGCAATCGGCACCTTATAGGAGACGTACTTGCCCCATAGTCCACTGCCCCACTTCTGAGCGTTATTCTGACCGATCGCAAACTTAAGCTCATTCCCCGCGCCAGACGGATCGAAGGCGTTGTAATCAGTGTCTTGCACCAGGTTGAACAACGATTTATCAACGGTGGGGTCAAACCACGATGCCTCAGTAATCGCATTTGCTAAGACACCCGTGCCAAACGTACCACTGGTAGAGGCTGCGACTAACCCGTTGGGTGGAACAAGGTAAGCAGATTTTGCTACAAAGGTCGAGCGGCTGCCAAGCTCAAACTTACGGGCAAACTTCATACCCAAAATATCCATCGTTTTAGAACCAAAGTTGAGGTTTAGTTTTGGCTCTTCTTTGGTGGGATAACGCAAAGCCACGTTACGAGTGCCCGCGCAATCCACTGTCTCAATGTTGGCAAGCTCGATGCCTGTATCATAAGCAGCGGTGGACGGTGGCGGGATGACCAACAACTCACCTGTCGTTGCATCAGCTACAACACAATCAACAACACCCTTAAATGCCTGAAAAATTTCCTTAGCCATTGACAGGTATACCTCTGTGTGCTTTCGAGTAAACTAAAACAGAGGGTTTGGAACCCCAAAAAGAAACCGTTCCGGCGTGTCTGTTGGGCGGTTTCTTTTTGTACCAAAGTTAAGTTGAGGCAACGCCCGCTGCTGTCAGTACGGCATCATAGTTGAACGGACTGAGCGTATAAATATTTGGGCTGGTAGCGTTAATAGCGGTACTATTGGCAGGGCTGGCACTGCTTACATAAGTGGCACCACCGGCAAACAGATACTCTGTAATCGTAGTTGTCTTCAAACTGCCGTTAAAGCCTTCTTTGATCAGTAAGCGTCGAGTGAGCTTTTCAACGGTGCCATTGTTGACTGTTTGCGAGAGAATCCATTGCTTATTCGGGGCGTCGATCGCAAAGTTAGTAGTGATGGCATCACTGGCACTCACTATCTGCGTGACAGAAGGACGCGCACCCATCGTTTGTGTAAAATCAGCCATAGGGTGAAAAGTAGTTGTAGCGCTACGCCTCCATTAAGCCCTTGACAGAGTACAATGATGATGATATATACCGCTTACGGTATGACAAGTTCGTCTGAAATACTCGATCGGCTCATTCGCGCACACCAAATGACCCAAGGGCAGGCAGCGGTCTTTCTTGGGGTGAAACAGCATCACATCAGCCTTTACGTGAACGGCAAACGCAAGATGAGCGCCGATCGGTTTTTATTGTTCTTGGAAAAGCTAGGCGGTGAAGTGAGGGTAAAGGGATGAGTGACAGTACAGAAACGGCATCGTCTCTGCTTCAAATGCCGTTAGTATTAGCGGAGTTACTATTTGCCTGTTACGGCATCAGGTCGATCGCGCATCGTGATTTCGAGTCATTTGCAGGCTGCATTCTGATCGTTGCATTTCTAGGATGGGTAGTACGGCAAATAAGCAGGACAGCAACACAGATAAAAGAAAATGAGAACTTGTAATTCATGCGTTTACTACTACAATGATCGATCAGGTTCCGTCTGCAATGCGTTTCATTCACTTGCTTCAATTGAGCATGCGGAAAGTTGCCGTGATTATAAAAAAGATGAATCAAAGCTTTTAGCGGTATCATCACGCGATCGATGGGTGTGCACACAGCCTGAGGATGGATGGCTCGACATTCATCGCTATGAACGTGTTTATTTTGATAAACCGAATAGGTTATTGCCGTTCACGATTGGTATTACTTTTGACTCCAATTACAGACGTTGTCGTTATCAAACTTTTGGCATTACGGATAGCGCTTGGTCGTGCCACAAAGTTACTCATTATGAAGTAGAACGAGAATTTGTAGAGACGATGGATATGAGCAGGTATGTACCTGCGGCTATTGCCACAAAAACGTTTATTTCTGCAAATATTGAATTCAGTGACCCTTTCTTAGGCTTGTCTACATTTGACGGGCATTACACTTTCTTAGACCTGTCTATATTTGACGGGCATTACGAAGTTACGTCAAACCCTGCTTACTCACCATCTATAGAATATTTTTCGCATGTTTTGAGCATCAGGCGCTTGCCCGCTGAATTAACAATTCTCAGAATTCCGATCGCTGGAACACGAGGATAATACCGCCCATCAACGCGCGTACAAACTAAGCTCAAACGTCAGCATTACGATATGCCAGCGCGATCGCATGTCCCCTGCCGCCAAATTTGGCACTGCTCCGATACCTTGTACCCCGTTGACTTCAAAATCTAACTGATTAGCAATGCCGAATGGGCCGCCCTTGCAATTCACCCACTCGACGATCGCGCCCTTGAGCAGGTCATAAAAATCATCAGCGGTGGTATCGGCGATGCCTTGCTGCGGCGGCTGGCAAGGGAAAATACGACCGACATCGATCGTGGCTGTTTCTACTCTTGGTGCATAGCCTGACGACTTGCGGCTGGTGATACGGTGCCCCGCCGCCAAACGGTTCAGGTCTAATGCCTTCCCAGTGAAGCCGTAGTTTTTCACCTCAAGTCCCTCAAAGGTTAGCCCAATCCGCGCATCAAGGTAAGTTAGCAATCCTTCAGGGCTGACGCTGGTGAGTGCTGGTGTAAAAGGGCTAGTGTGGGCAGTGATGGGTATGATCATTGCTCGTGAGCGATCTCTAGTAATATAGTCTGTAATGCCTGCGCTTCATCTAACAAGTCTGCTGCGATCAATTGACAGGGCAAAGGTAGCCAAACGAAAAAACCAGAAGCTAACTCATTGTGCGGCTGAGTATAGAAAAAACCGCCAATGTCGCCACCGATTTCATATTTTAAGTAGTCTCCCCCTGGTTTATTTGGTGACGGCTTCCATTGCTCTTGATTCAGCCCAGACTGAATAATGGTTAATTTACGGTAGACAATTCCAATTTGAGGGGTTGGCGTTTTGCCTAAATTAAAAAAGTCACCTGGGTTAATGTTGCTGGTGACGATCGGCACAGGCTGCTGCATTGCCTTATTGATTGGATAGACAACATATTCTGATCTACACCAATAGTCTTGAATCGTTTTTGAGGCGTAGCAATACGTTAAATAGTTCTGATGTTTAATTAAGTCTACAAGACAGGATTGCCCGTATTTTGCATCGATTGGTCTTTTGATTTCTTTAATCATTTCCCACTCCAAATTGCTTCAGCTTCGCCTAGCAGTAACGGCTCCAACAAAGCGTAAAACTCATCATCAGATGGCAGCAAGCTGGATTCTTGAGCTTGCCCGATCGCCTGTTTGTGTCCCAATAGCTCATCCACGATCGCGGCATAGGGCAGATCAGACCCGATACTCAATGAAGCATCCTCAACAATGATATTCTCAGTTAACTCTCTGAACAGCGCCTCTGTATCAATGCCCCAATTACCTTCGCCTGCACGTTTAGGATTGGCGTAACGGGTGGTGGCGCTGACCTTATTGTAATGCTGACGTTCAAGGTCGCTGAATACCTGCTTGTTCGCCTTTAACGTGTTGGTCAGCCACTCTGGGGATACGAGGAGTGCGATCGCGCTTAGCGTCTGCTCTAGACCTATGACTTCAGTGGTGATGTCAAACACCATAATCATTGGCTCCCATTTCTTTCAACGTCACCTGGTATTTCCCGATCGTATTAAACGCAGGTGTCCCCCAGGTGCGGCACCGTCGCCAACCCATTGTGTCACCCCGATCGACATACCAAATGTTGTTAGATGCCATTGCCGCGATCGCGTTAGTCATATTGCCAAAAACAGCGATTAGCGTGTCGTCAGGAATACTGACTTGATAAGTTTCGTAGCCCTGCCCCTGAATGGTCAGTTCACTGCTAACGGGGGCATCTGGTTGGATACCCATCGGCGTAACCAATGGATTAGGGGTGAGTATCTTGCTATCGCCAAACCGAATCTGGGTGTTGTTGAGTCCGAGATTGGTGAAAAGGCGATCGGCTGAAGCTTTGAACAGGTTGATGTTCATACTTTTAACGCCACTTTCAATTGATCAGGCGCGTCTGGCAACTCTTTCTTCTTGCGCCTCTTCTTGGCACTACACTCCTGGCAGCCACAGTCGCTATCCATTTTTGTGGCTAGATAGGGGTATTGCGCTACGAGACGAGATCGGGCTGCTTGTACAACCTCGTGTGACAGCGAGTCCAGGCTCACATGTTTGTACTTGCCCTTGTCACCAAAGTCAGCAGCAGTGCGCGATCGGGCTTTAGGTGCAAGGGGTGCGGAATGAATGCCTTTTGCAGTCCTTTTTTTGGCTATCGATGGATTCTTGTCGGGATCGAGAAGTACCGTATGCACTCCATGCTGCTTAGCGTTTTGCCAATCAGCATTTTCCATTTTTTGCACCTTCCAAGAAAGATCTCTCAAAGCTTCTTGGTTAAGCCCTTTTTGCTTTTTGCGTCGATAGTCGGCAGCAGCCTCTTTTGTCACTTCAGAAAGAAATGTAGGTGTGTGTCCGTTTGGAGCAAATCCGCCAACTGTACCGCTTGAACTGGCTGGCACAAACAACGGCACACCGTAAGGATCTCTATGTTCACCATTCACATTTCTTACAGAGCCATAGTATGATTTGCTTGCCTGTCGTTTCAGTTGTTCTGCTGTCTCAGTAAATTCTTTAGGCACCGTTGACGGCAACCCGATCGCCTGTCTCTCCCTCCCCTCAATCTCTTTCGATGGCTGCCCCTGCTTTCCTCTAGCCGCTAGTTGGTTCACTGTTGTTTGCGCCACCGCATAAGTCATTGCCGCATTGCGGTTACTGGCGGTCTCGTTCTCTTGCAGGTTGTTCAATAATTTCTCAATTCGTTGTCTGGGTGTACCCGTTGGTCTCTGGAAAGTACTGGCTGCTGGCTCAGACAATTGCACTGTATGCGTAGGGTCAAGTTGGTGCAGTGCAGCGTGTGCTACAGCATGAATTTGAGCCGCATTTTTGATGTCAGCCTCATGGTTTTGCTGCAACTGATTCACTAGACCAGCAAGACGTTTACCGCGTCCTGATTGTGAGGTTTCAGGTGGCAAAACTTCAGGCATAATTGCTTTTGTCGGCACAGGTATCTTCATATGCCCCATCACCGCTAAACGTGCTGCTTCTGCTTGTGGAATGACGATTGGCGCTTTGGTAGTACCAGGCACGATCGCGCCTACAGTCATGCTGGCTGGCTTCTTAGGAGCAACCTCTGTTGGCGTGTTCTTCACCATTCGATCGCCCGTCCGTTTTGCGATCGTATTCGCCGCTTTCAAGTCTCGCGTCTGCTGAATCTGCGCTGCCACACCCTGCAACTTAGCAGCATCAGGCTTATCCAATCCTTTCGAGGGGTGCTCGCCCCCTTGGCTTAGATGCTCAATCAATGCGTTGATTTTGTTGATCCTACCGTGATCAACTGCTGCCTTCTCATTTTTGTGGCAATTTCGATGCACACCCTGACAAATGCCCCCGCATTGGTAGGTGGCACTACCACATTTCAAACGCTTGCCAGTAGCGTCCAGGCGTACCGGGTTTGACACCTTAGCCTCTAGCGCCTCTGTGTGGCTATCCCACCGCACAGTAAACTGATTCGCACTCTCACTGTCGAGCTTAGCTACAGCAGGCTGATAAGTGACATTTCCGTTGGCATAAGTAAACGCGTAAGACCTGCCATCTTGGGTGCCGACAAATTCACCCGTCACCGTCTTGCCCTGGACATTAAACTTGCGAATGCGGATGGGTGCCCCGTACAGCCCTGGTGCTTGCAGTTCTTCACCAATGAGTTGAGCCAAAGTAAGGCGATCGTCTAAAGCGTCTTTTCTGCTTAATTTAGCAATCGCTGTTGCCACTTCCTGTTTAGACATCGAGAATTGACCATAACCTTGGTCAGTCATGCCCATTTTGGCATAGAAGCCTTTAGCACTATCAACTGATGACGCTTCAATACCCTTACCAAGCTTTGCAGCATGGTGTAATAGTTGATTAAACATCTCGCTGCCAGATCCTTTAGTTGAGCCATCAGCCCCAAAATTCTGCACTGAGATCAGTGACTTACCTTCTTTGTAAGACATCGCCCCTGTAATGTACCCGTCTTTGTTATGGCTGGTAAACAAACCGATGCGTGGGTTCTTGGCATCTTTTAGCGCTGTCAAGGTTCCTTGCTTGCCGTGTCCATTCGGATCATTGGCTTGAGGCTTGAAACGCCCTGACTCTAATTTGCTCACTAATTGATCAATACGGCTTGTTCTGCCCTGTTGCTCTTTTTGCCCCGATGTAGAGAAAGGGTCTGCGTGCGGCTCAAGAATATGACGACTGGAAACAGCGCCAGTGGGTCTGCCTGCCTTGCAACTTCCAGGAGGAGCATAGCCTTTGCCGCAGGGTTCCCATTTAGCATCTGCATGCAATTGATCAAGTGCATCAGCGCGTTCATCCTTGTCGCTGCTTACCTGTACAGCCCAAGCGCGATCAATGCCAGCCCGTCTGACTACTTCATGAGCAAAGTGATTTCCAACAACCTTGTAAGAACCATCTGCGTTTTCATGCACAAGAATCGGTACCCAGTTCCGCCCGTTTGTTTCCAGTAACTTCCTGGCGGCAGCATCCACCTGCCCTTGAGTGCCTTTATGCTTTTTGTTGGCAGTAGGATCCGTAGCAATTTCATCGGTATAGAGGTGCTGATAGTTGCCATTGTCGCTAAAGCCAGACCCACCCTCTTTTCTAGATAGCTGGTTTTGCATTGGCTTAACATGGGCAGCATCCACCTTGTCAGGCACTTGCATCATTTTGGCAAGTGCAATCTGCTCAGGGTTATTCGATACAATCACGCTGTAAGCTCTGCCTCCTTTGGAAGCATTAGCAGAAGCGGTAATTTTTTCGCTGATGCCACCGATCGCTTGGTACTGATCTTTCCCAGTTTCGATGACCAAAGCAGGGTTAAAATTACGTTCACCTCTATCAAATGCTGCTGTGATAACAGGATCGTTTTTACCTTTGGTCTTTACTTCGTCTGCGTAAAGACTGATGAGGTTACCAACATCGCTAAACCCTTTGCCAATATTGCCTAAAGTACGGGCATCTTCTTCTTTGTAGTTCTTTCTTAAAATCGCTAAGTCGTTTGTTTGTTGCGGATTTTGCTCAGTTGGTTTTGTTGCCGTTGCTTTGCTTTGTTTCTTTTTTACTTCAGGTTTCAGTGCCGATTCTCCAGCTTTTTTTAGTTCCTCTACAGTTGCCTTCTTGCCCTGTTTTTTTAACTCTGTCCGCTTTTGCTCGATTGCGGCTTCAACTTTCGCTTTTGGCGTAGCTTGATTCACTGGCTGACTGGTTGAGGAAGACGCGGTTTTAGCACCTCCTTTCTTTGCTCTCACGCACCCAGGTCTATTACCCTCCCAACCCCGTCCGCACTTTTCAGCGTCCTCCCGTAACCGCTCGATTGCCCCACTCATGTCATAGTCAAGGTCAGCATACTTAGCGATCGCTTTTTGGTGGGCTTCAATAGTTGGCATCTGAGCATCTTGTTTGGGTTGAGTTTTGAGGTGACGCGCGATCGCCCAGCCTGCCATCGTTAGGTCAAAGAGCGTCGATCGTTCCTGCTGAGTTAGTCGGTCAGTAGTTCCAGCATCAGCATCAGCGCGGCTGACAGGCACCCTAGCAGTAACCAGTGCATGAAGGGCTTTGCCTTGTTTGGTGAGTCGTTCGGCGTATCTGTGGGCAAGGTCTGAGACTGCAACGGCTGTACTGATGCCGCCTGCTTTTCCGGCAATGATGGCTCCAAGGGCTTTGGCATGTGCTGATCCTTCTATATGTTCCAACGCCGAATGCGCCCCTGAATGCGAACTTTTGCCGATCGCCCCTGCTGCCGCTTCAGTAATAAATTTGGCAGCAAGTTCTGTAGGGTTACGATTCTCTGGCTTGCGGGCATGGATGAGAGTAGCAGCGATCGCTTGAACTGCGGTTTCACTAATCAGATGAGCCGCGCCAGGGGGGAAACCGTGCGAAGCTGCCACTTGCGCGATCGCGCCTCCTACTGTCTTGCCAACGCCCCAGGATAATGCTGATTCCGAGACGTGTTCTGCTGCATGAGCGACTTTAGACCGAACGCAATGCCCCTTTAGCCCTTCCCATCCCTTACCGCAGTCATCATCCAGCCTGGCTTCGACGAGGCTATTGACACGGGCAAAGGTTGTAGACATAGCTTAAACCGATAACTGCCCATATCATAACCGTGTCTCAAAGTAAAGATTCTGTTTTCTCGGCAAAACGGCATGGTCTTGTTAGCGTAGCTTCTATACTCCACCCCATTTTTAATCTCGCCCCAATGGTGCCACTTGTTAGCCCTGTATCTCTTGCCCAAGCAGCAATTGAGAGCATTTTTCCGTTATAAGAAAGTATCCGCTTTGCTCCGTTACGGGTTGTCAGCGCTTTCTCTACAGTCCATCCAAATTTGTCAATGCGGTTAGCAATTACAGAACCTGCTATACCCAGTCTTTCGGCCCACTCTGCCAAAGTCAGTCGTTCGCCGTTAAATTCTATAAACCGATTTCTTCTAGTATTTCTGGCTTGCTGCTTTTTTGTTGCCCAGTAGCAATTCTCAGGGCAGTAGTCGCCATCATTATCTCTACGATCGATAGAATGCTCTGAAGATGGTTTTAAACCCATGTCAGCAATGAAGTTCTCAAACTTACGCCAGCGATCGCAAACTTTTATTCCTCTACCGCCGTAGTCCTCAAACCTTGTGTCTTTAGGGCTATCGCATCGACGGATCATCTGACCCCATATTCTATATTCTGGAGTTTTTCCGCCAACTGTTGCGCCATGACTTAAGTTATGCCTTGTTACAGGAGGCTTATTAATTGTCCGACAAAGCTCTGATTTGTAACATCCGCAAGATATGCCCTTGCCAGTGATTACTATCTGCGCGTTAGTAATCTTTTCTTTGCCGCAATCGCATTTGAACAGCCATAAATGCTTGTAAATCCATCCGCTTACAGGATGTTTGCACTTCTCAACAAGCCTTACAGCCTTTAATCGTCCATATTTTTGACCAGGACGCAAATCATGTATACTTGGCATTGCAGCCTCCAACTAGGTTGTCATCCCCCGGCTCTGACTCCCCAGAAAGAGCGCGGGGCTTTTACTTATTCTAGCATTTCGCCACTCAACACCAAGCAAGATGCACAAAGCGGTAAAAAGATCAACGCGATCGCTTGTTCTAGGGCAAAATGGAACTGTCCATCCTGGACAGACTGATGAACCTCGATACTCTCTTAAAGACGATCGCGCAAATCCCTGAAGACCTGGCAGAAATCTTGTCCAAGGTGCGTTTGCTGCCATTAATCGTCACTGCTCTCTCAAAAATGGAAGATAGAATTATGTCCACTCTCTCTGATTTCGAGGCATTCAAGCCCAAAGTGCTAGAGCTAATCGACAAGCTCAACCAGTCTACTGACCAATCACAGCAACTAGCTGACGTGCAGAAGCAGTTGGCTGAAGCACTGGCAGATGATAAGGCTGATGAAGAGGCGATCGATGCTGCCAATGCTAAGGCGGCTGAGTTGCAAGCGGCGGCTGATGCCAAAGCCCAAGAAGATGCTCAGTTGACGGCTGAAATCGCTCAATTGAGTCAGCAGATTGGTGGTGATGCTCCTGCAACTGCTACGCCCGCACCTGTAGCACCTGTGGTCGAGCCTGACCCCGTAGCGCCACCAGTTGTACCTGCTACGCCCGCTCAATAGTTGTATTGCTTTCTGAAAGGCGAAACCCCTGCCGAATAGCAGGGGTTTCGTTTTCTATAGATTAGATTTTTTCTCTACAAGTCCCGTTTTGGATTGAAACAAAGACTGAATATTACCTGTACTGTTAACAACCCTTTTCAAAAATTCTTCATAACAGTCTGAATTTGATAGCTTTGGTTGTGGGTGTCGAATATTGCCTGTCTTGTTTATGATTGTATTCTTAACAACTTCAATACTGCCAATTTTTTTGTCGTCAAGCAAGTAAATAAATTTAGTCATTAAAAGCCTGCCTTTACTAGCTTTTCTAGCAATTCTTTAGCGTACCCGAAGCTGTCTCTAATAGAATTCTGCCTTTCTGGAGTAAACTCTTGTCTCTGTTTTTCATCCGAAGAAGGTATAAGTTTGTCTTGTGATGCTATAGCACTCTTGGCAAATTCGGCTTTATTCATATCAGCAAGCCCGCGCAGTGTTTCTACAAAAAGGTGTAAATTTTCTTTCTCACTATGTGTCAACTTTTTGTTTGACAAAACAGAATCAAAACTTTTTTCAATAGCCTCACGTTCGTAATCTCGATAGGGCGAGTAAGGAGACTTGTAGAAAGCACCTTCATTATCAATAGCGTGATAGGAATCTGTTTTCTGATCGTAAAAAATATTTCCATCATGACGATCGCCATTAAACGAAAAAACATCAAAAGCGTGTATCCTGGCTAAATCTGGATGGCTGATAGCATTTTTAAGCGCATCCTTGCTAGAAAGCATAAGACTATCGGGTTGTGTAAATTTCTGAACCTCCCCCAGCGACACTCCCGACACAAATTGGCTCAATATTCTAGGGTAGCGATCGTCCTTGTCTGCTATTTCTGGATCTTCTATTTTGATCTTTGCTGTATTAATTCCGGCTGCTTGCATTACCTTTTGTGCAATCATCTCTGATGTGTTGTCATAAGGAATATAACCAGTCATAGCGCTGGCAACTTTTGCAACATACTTCTGACCTCGATCGTCCTCAAAAATACTGTGTTTATTTTCGCCGATTGTGCCTAATTGTTTAAGCTCTTCAAAATTAACCAAATCTTTTTTAGTTAGAGCTAAGTCAGCAGTTCTGTTTTTTGGTTCTTCTGTGGCTTTTGCTTTCGTTTTTGCTTTTGCCTGCCGCTTCGGTTTCTTCTCTGCCGTTGGTTTTTCAGCCACAGTCGCGGGTGTTTTAGGCTTAACAGATCGCGTCTTCTTCTCAGCTTTTTCGGTCTTAGCCTTGGCAGATGCTTTCTCAGCCTTGGCTGAAGTTACAGCGGGCTTATCCTCACCTCTAGCAGCAGCGATCGCGCTCCTCGCCTCCACCTTCACCACAGCCCGTGCTGCTGCTCGTAGCTCTTTGGCAGTCGGTTCCTTGCCTGCTTTTTTGGCTTCACGGCGCGTCTTGTCGATCGCCTTCTGAATCTTGCCGCGCAGGTCTTTCTCAATAGACTCAGGGTCAGCCCCGGTCTTTTTGGCGATCGCGGTAGCAATAGCAGAGGATGTCTTGCTGGTCTGATATTTGCCGCCTTTAGTCCCACCCTTAGCTTTAGTAGCAGTCTTTGGGGTAGCAGGAGTGGCAGCGCCTTCACCAACGAACTCTGCGATCGCAACATTAGACTTGCCAAAGGTGTTAAACTTCTTGCCTTTCTCCAGCCCTTCATTCTTGGCTTTGGCTTTGGCTAAAAGCTCCTGACGAGTGGCATCCAGACGCACATCAGAATCTTGTTTAGCAAATTTGCGGGGGTCGTAAGCCCAATTTCTGAGGCTAATTAGGCGTTTAGTCATCCACACGGGCGCGTCGGCACTAACAGGCTCACCCTTACCTGCACCACGCATGCGAGCAATAAACGACACCGTTCTGAGCGCTTGTGTGGCATCTGCCTGCGTCCACTGTGCTTTAGGCTTCTGCAACAGTCTCAGGTTGCGTTGGATAGGTGCGCGATCGACACTTGCCAGTTTGCTCCAACGTGTTTTAGACCATGCCAGAAACTCACTGGCACTCATGTTCACAGCGCCGTGGTATTTGGCATAGGCGGTGTCGATTGGTGAGTCAACAGCATCAAGCCTGTACCGCTCTAAGTCAGCTAAACTTATCGCCTTAATGCCACCGAACATATCGGCAGGCATCACCTTGAGGAACGTCTCGCGAGCAGTATCCAGGCTGTCAAAGCCCAGCATGTATTTGTGCTCATCAAATTGCCCATCAATGAGTTGAGTGACTTCAAAGACCCGATTGCTTTCCAGGTCGGTGCCGACATAGCAATCACACGCCATGCCATCCGCACCGCGAGTCTTTTGAATATGCCCGTATGCCACAGGCAACACCTTCCCATGCCGGATATCGAAGGGCTGATATTGCAGCCCTAGTTTCAAGCCCTGCCAATCGATAATGCGTTTGACAGGAGTGGCATCATCCAAATGAAATGAGTCAGCAGAGTCGAGAAGAGCGCGATCGCTCAAAATATCGTCCGCGATCGACTGGTCTTGCTGCGCCTGTTCATCTTGCCCCAGTGCCTGATCTTCATCCGCAGTCGCTCCGTCCGCAGGCTGATCGCCACCTTGTAAAGCACTTACGTCTGGCTCAGTTGGTTGTGGTTTGGCTTCTTCCTTGATGTCACGTTGCAATGCCTCAGCGTATGGCTTGGGCAGGGTGATGGCACTGCTGTACTCTTTCTGTCCATAGGTAGCCGCGATCGCCACCTTGCCAAAGCGTGGGTCAACACCATTTAAATCCTGAATCAACTGTGCCCGCTTTAGTTCTAAGTCAGCCTGTTCCGCTGGCGACGGTGGATAAGGAGGTAACCATTCCCACCCCAAACCATCAGGCAAGTCTCCATTTGTGGGTCCTGACTTGCAAAGGCAGACTAACTGCTGCAAGTCTTGAATGCTGTCGTCATATTTATCAACCTGGAACTGCGTTGTTGTCTCGTTCCACAGTTGGTTCTCAGTGGTCGATTGCCCGGTCGAGTTTAAGCCACTGGCAAACTCCCCAAAGGCGATCGCGGGTGGCAGGTCAATGCTCGCCAAAAGATTTTCCTTGACGCGATCATGCAAGTCACTCATACCTGTCACTTGCCGCGTCCAGTTGTCCAACGCCTCGTTATCCATATCAATCACCTGAGTCCGGTAATTGCTACGACTGATCTGATCAACCTGCAAGCGAGTCAGCAGTTCGGCTTTGTACTCGTCACCGCGATCTGCTAAGTTCTGCGCCAGGTCTTTCACCTTACGGACAGGCACATCAAAATCGGTGAGCATACGCCCCGCCGCTTGTACAGCAGGTTGATACATGAACCACGCATCACGCACCAATTCAAGAATCGAATCATCGCAGCCATTATTGGCAATGAGGTCGTAGTCGTCAAGAATCGGCACACCCCGAAACCAATGCACACGACTCCTGTGAATGCGTTGCCCGTTGGCATAACCTTTCATGTTGTAAGTATTCAACACAATGTAGTGCTCCGGCAACCCACTACTCAGTGTGGAAATGTCTGGTCTAAGCGCATGACGTGAGAGCAGCGCCATTTTATTGATGCGCTTGATGTGTTCGCGATCTAGCGGCTCATCCAGTTTGCGGCCATCATCAACATCGAGCACTAAACCACTATTGCCAGTTTGTAGAGCAAGCTCACCCGCGATCTGATACCCCTTTTTGGTTCTGCCAAGCCGTTGCAAGGGTGTGACAACTGGAATATTGTTGACAGCATCGGCGATCGACTGGAGCAGCTTAGCGTCACCGTTTGCCAGTGTCGGTCTACCCCACCGCCAAGTGGCAGCTTTGGGCAAGTTTGTAGTCAGCTTTTTGAGCAGCCCTGACTGACGGACTAGCGCTGATTGCTCTTGCCTTGAAAGACGACTCAGACCAGGTTGAATGTAGGTATGCTGCGTTGGATCGACATACGGGTTCCCCATGCCTGTGTAGGGATTCTGCAAACCGCTGAAGACTTGCAACAGGGAATCTAAACGGATATCGAACGTTGGAGTTTCAGAAGACATTGCGCTTTGCTGGAGTGCCGCTGCTTACATCATGCCTTGCAAGGCACAAAACGGTGCAACCTGCAAGTCTAGACGAGCGACTTCATCCAATTAACGTTAGATGGCATTTGATCAAGACTAGCAAAGGCGATCGCCGCCGCCATTACCGCATCATCATGCATCCCTGATTCAGCTTGACGCAACCGCGAAGCCCCTTTGATAGTTTCAATAAAATGCGGCATCTCTTGAGCAATCGCGCTGTCTGCCGGGAACTGTAACTGTTCGCGCTCTAAAAGCAAAATGAGGCGATCGGTGTTGATCAACTTGGATGTATTAGTGGTGCAGACACCTTGCCAGTTCCAGGCCGCTTTGAGCTGACTCAGATCTTCTAGGATGAGTGTACCGCCTGAGTTGGTTTCAACACTGACCACGCCCGGTTTATATTGTTCTAGCAGCAAAAGCGATTGAGAAATACTGTAATCTTTAGTCTTGCGACTGGCACCATATTCTGCTGCCAATGAGTATGGCGTGCGTGTCACATCCCATACTTGACAACGGAAAAAGTCGGCACCGCCAAAGTTGGGATCAATCCCTGCCAGATAACGTCGTCCTTTCTGCGGTGCTTGCAAGCGCCCAATCGTAGCTTTCTCAATCAACTCAAGGTTGAAAACATTCTTCTGCCCTTCGCTGAACTGAAGCTCGTATTCTTGATCCCAAGCTTGTGTAGTTAACTGGCGTTCAAGGCGCGTTTTTTCTGCCCACTCAGGATCAGCACCATACAGCGGATGCGATCGCCAATGCAAGAAAACTTTGGCCCATTTCTTGTGCTCCCACGAGCGGGTATTAGGATTTTGCCCCCGCTGAAACGGCACAATGTTGTTGGCAGGCTGACGAATAGCTGTCAAGGTTTCATTGACGCGTTTGGCTTCGCCGACACCAGCCATAATCAAACGGTAGAATAGCCCTGTACGTCCGTTCGGCGTACTGTTAAAAATCACCTTGCCGCGATCGCCCAACATTGATAGTGTCGGCATGGCTGCCTGGTATACCCCGTCAATACCGTCGATAAACGCAGCTTCGTCAAAGAGAATGACCGAAACAGATGGGATACCACGAGCAGCGCGGGCGGTAACAGGTAGGAAATGAATGCGTCCCAGACCCTTAAAGGCAAGTTTGGTTGCACTTTCGCTAGTTAGTACTGGGCAAAGCGAACCAAGAGAGATTGCCATGTCTCGAATCCGTCTGCCCAATTCAGACGAATCACCTTGAGTCTTGCTGAACACTACGGCACTAAACCCTGGTTCTGTGAGCGCTCGCATCAACAAATAGCAGCAGATGGTTTCTGAAACACCCATCTGCCGTGACTTGCAAATGACTGTGTTCTGACTTTGCTCGATTGATTGGATCAGGTCAATCTGGTAGTCGTATGGTGCAAACGGTTTGACCGTACCAGAGGTCTGAATCTGGGTCATGGGCGCAAAGATTGCCCACAGAGACACGAACGCCCCTACCGCAATCAGCTTTTGTGCCGTTTCCCTTAAATGCCTTGCAACAGTCGATTCTTTCGTCGATGCTGTAACGCTATCATCAATCAGCTTTTGCGTGGTTGACTTAAGCCTGCGATCGCTATGCTTCGGTAGTAGCGCTAGGCTCATCACCGTCACCTTCATAACTGTCAGTAATCAAAAATCCGTTGGGCAGTGGTTTCACTTTGTACCCATAAGCTGCAAATGTTGCCAACGCGTCTGACAGAGGTAGTCGTTTGCCAATGACACTTTCAATCACCCATTGCGGTGTAGGCACTGAGCTAACGACCTTTTTTTTCTCGATCGTCACTTTGGCATCGCCTGTTTCTACGCCATCCTTATCTGTAAGTGCCTCAGTTTTTTCAATTTCGTAGATGTTGGTCTGTTTGGCTCTGCCATAAAGGTAGCTATCTCGCTGCTTGAGTGCCTGTTCAATGATTTCAGGATCAACATGGCAACGATAATCGTTCAATGCTAACTGTACTTTCTGGACTAGGGGGGTAACGGTATGCAGCCAAAAATAATAAGTTGACTTTGTAATCTTGGCAGCTTTCCAGGCGGTCTTAAGACTACCAGTTCGTCTAATAGTGTCCAATAAAATTGCTTCAACTTCTGGCGTGTATTTACTTTCAGCCATTAGCCAACTAAATCCTTAAAGTCACAACCAAACACCTTTAACCACTCTCTCAACTCTGGCGGATCGACTTTGCGCCCCGCATTCATGATTGCGTAAACGGACGATCGCGGTAGCCCAATCATGTCAGCAAGCTGACTAATGTTGTAAGGCGATCGCTCAACTTGCTGCCTAAATTTACTAGCAAAAAGCTGCTGAGGCGTAACAGGTGTAGTATTTTCGGACACTTCCGCGTCGCTCAATCTTAGCAAGGGTAAAACAAGATATTGACCTAATGCCCTTATTATGCCTTCGGCTACCGCCATTCGGTTCAACCAATTAGCGACAATCGATCACTTCGACTCGAAAGACGGGGTGATGACGGTCACGGCGATCGCGCGCACGCCGGGGATATTGACCTATCGTAATGCCGATGGATCTACTCGTCGTGAGTTGGTATCGCGTGAGTTTCTGCGACGAACAGATAGCAATGGTGTACCTTTAGTTGCTCAACTAGCAAACTTACCCGTAACAAATGAACATCCACCTTGCTTGCTGCGAAATGATGCTGACCTATTGAAAAAGTATCAAGTAGGTAGAACTCAGAACAAGGTGCATGTCTTTGACGACGGACGTGTCCAAGTTACTTTTGACGTTTTCGATCCAGAGACACAAGACGATATTCGCCTTGGGCGTAAAGACGGCGTGAGTGTCGGTTACGAAACAGCCGTAAAACATGATGCTGGCGAATGGCATGGACAGCATTTTGATGCTATGCAAGACGAGCCGATTGACAAAGACCACATGGCAGTCTGCGTGAATAACAGAGCGATTGGCGCAAAGATTAAAGCTTTCAAATTTGACTCCGCTGACACGACTGATATTGCGTGGCAAGTAGACAGCGTGGAACCAGAACAACCTTTAACAGCTACTCGCAAGGATGCGCCCATGCCTCAAATGTTCCAGATCGAACTGGCAACACCCGACGGTAAAGCGCCGTTTATGGTGCCTCGTGAACTGTACATGGAAATTAAGCGACTCGGTTTAGATGATTGTGGCTGCCATGTTGACGCAGCAGAAATGGAATTAGTCTTTGATGCTGACGATGCTGAATATCGCGTTGATAGTGACGATACACTGTGGCGCTTTGATAAGGCGACAGGCAAAGGAAAGCAATGTCCAGGCGGATATTACATTCCACAAAATCGAAACTGCAACCCCAAAACTCATGCGAAACGGGAAGGGCAAAAGTTAAATAAATTAGCTCAGAAAAAATCAACTTTTGACCCAGACTACGAAAAAGTAGCAGGCAAAGCAATTGATAAAAGCATGATGGCAGCAAAAGGTAGCCTTGCTGCTAGGGTTTCTGAAAACGTTCTTTCTAGTGCCTACTCTCGCGTTTCTTCGCCCTATACAGAAGGTTTAAGAAAAGAAGAAGCTGATCATCTCGCAGCAAAGACTCTGGCAAGGCGAATGCGGCGAGGCAAATCACAAAATACAACGGGCGAAATTGCCGAAGAGGCGAAGAGCAGAGAGCAAATAAGATCGCATTTCAAAAACGAAGGCATGGAACAAAGTTTGGCTTCTGACAAATCACGCAAAAAGCTAGCTCAGAAAAAGCGTATAGCCGAAAAAAGAAGACTTCAATCACAAGGTTTACCAAATGAAGGCGGCGCTTTTAGAGCAAAAGCAGCGTCTGGAAAAGGTAAACGAGCTTCAACTTACAGGATGCCAGCATGACAACCATTACACTTCCAGGCAGCATCAAAACCTATGACGTAATGCCTGAATTGGCTGACGCAATTGAATATTCACTGCAAGTAAAACAAAGCAATGAAGCTTCTAAAAATTTTTTAGATGATAACAATGACGAGGATAGCACTATGTCAAGCCAATACTATGACAGCGATGACGAGTATGACGAAGACGAAGACGAAGACGAAGATATGAATGATGACGATGATGATATGCCCAGTGGCAAGAAAATGCCGCTCTGGCTAAAAAAGAAAATGGCAAAAAAGGACTCTGCAATAGCAGAGTTAGCCGATCGTCTCGACTCACTCGCCGCTGAAATAGAAACCAAAGATGGCGAAATCGCAGTCTTGCAAGCGATCGTTGGGCGCACTGATGCTGAAGAGGCTACTGAACACGCCGACGCTGAGGCGATCGAGGCTGAAGTGCAGGCTCGTCTTGACAGCATGTTTGAGGCATATGCTGATGCTGAGCCATACTTACCTGCTGGCTTCAAATTAGATGCCACGAGCACTCCTGCGACCATTCAGAGCGCTGCACTTAGCACCCTTGACACCGAGTTCAAGTTGGACTCAGCAGAGGCGATCGCGGGTGCCTATGCTGCCATGAAACGGTTTTCACCTAAGCGCCAGGACAGTAGCAGCCAATTAAATGGCCTTTTGTATCAAACCTTGCCTACACCAGCAGCAAGGATAGATGCAACACCGCTCAGTATTCCTGAACTGGCACGGCTGGACAGCGCTGATCCTCGACTAGCAGCGCTTGATTTCCGCACTCAAGGCCAAGTGCGTAGCTATCGCGTTGGTCGTGAAAAAATTACTACCCAAGGAGCGCATAACTAATGGTTCAGTCTATCTATACGCAACTGCCACAAGCAGGCTATCCAGGTAGTTTGTACGATTCTTGGGCAGTTGAAAAAGGCAACCGTTTTACGCTCATTAATGCTCCTGTTGCTGCCAAACAAACCGTTGGCACGATGACAGTCGTGAAAGGTGCCAATGCTGGCGCTTATACCTATCAAGTGATCGGTACGGCACCTAATGGTAATGCGGTGAATATCATCAAAACTTACAACGCACTGGCTGGCGACGACCTCAATATTGTTGCCAATAACTTAGTGAGTCTGGTCAACAACGACGATGTGCTGAATGATTTTCTGTCGCTGACGCAAACGGGCGGAGTGATCACCACCACTGTCATTCCCAGCAACAGCAACCCGGTTACGTCGATCGCGGGCACAGCTTCAGGCAGTGGTAACTCCATTACAGCCTCTCCCGCTGTAACAAACTATGCGGCCAACGGCATCATTTACTACGGCTATGCTTTGGGGCAATACGGGCAGGCACAAGTCAACCAGTCACAGTTAACCGGTGGCACTTGCTCCCCCATCACTACAGCCTCCAATTTGACGATTGTAGGGATTGCGATCGAGGCAAAAGCGGCTGAATTTGTTTATCCCTATAGCAATACCGCTCAAGGTGGTTGGCTACCAAACGAAGCTGTGCCTTATGCACCTGTGGGATCTGGCATTCGCATCTGGGTGCCTGTTTTAGCAGCAGTCACATCCGGTACGGTGCCGGGTGTTTCTAACTCCACCGGGCAGTTAACAACCACCGGGAGCGGCACCGCGCTAACAGGTGCCACTTACATCAGTGATCAAGCAGTCGCAGGGTTAACCGCCCTCGTCCAACTTTAATTTAGGAGGTTAACCTTAATGACCGCAGCGATTCTTGATAGACCGCCAGTTGCTAGTTTTGGGCTGCGACTGGACACTAAAGAAAATATTCAACGCACCGCTATCGCGGCTGCAAGTGTTTCTCACTTAGACGCTGGCGAAGGTTTGTTCTTTGCCCGTCAGTTGGAGTATATCGTCCCCCAACTGTATCAGGTGAAATACGCCGAACAACGCGCACGGGTACATTTTCCGGTTTCGTTTGAGGGTGGAAACGGCATCAAAACCATTACCTACCGCGCTATAGATCGGCGTGGCAAAGCCAAAATTGTCACCAACTGGAGTACCGACTTTCCGCGTGTAAACGTGCTGGCAAGAGAAGTCTCTAACAAAGTAGTCTCTTTAGGTGACTCCTACGGTTACGACTTTCAGGAGATTCGTTCCGCCGCACAAGCCAATACACCGCTTGAACAGCTAGAAGCGAACGCGGCTCAAATGGCAATCACTGAGCTTGAAAACTCGCTGGCTTATTTTGGCGATGCCAATGCAAATGTTTATGGCGCTTTCAACAATCCATCAGTACCAATCACTTACGCTGCCTATCCGCTAGCACTAGGTGGAACGCTTGCTGTCACGGTTGATCAAGTGGTCAGTGTTTTTAATACTGCCATCAATGGTGTCCTAGTCACGTCGCGTGGTGTGGAAAGGGTCAACATGATTCTTGTTCCATTAAAAGTCTGGACGTTTCTGTCAGTCACGCGACTTGGTAGTTACAACGACAGGACGTTAATGGAGTATCTGGAAAAAGTCTTTCCAGGTGTTGTTTTTGACTGGTGTAACGAATGCTCTGGGGCTGGCCCTAACGGGCAAGACATTATGTTTTCTTACGTGCGTGATGACATGCACTGCAACTTGTTAGTGCCTAGCGACTTTGAACAACTGCCCGTATTTTCCGATGGTGCCACTTTCTCGGTGAAGTGCCATGAACGTTTTGCTGGGGTGCGCTTACCTTACCCTGCCTCCTGTTTGCTCACCATTCTTCAATAGCGACAAAACCTATGCCAGCAGTTGAATTCTATGCGCGCCATCCTAAATGGGGATGGGTATCGCCTCTAACATTAGGCCCAGTTGGTTTGCAACCCGGCATGGATGTTGATCCTGGTCATAATCTGATCAGTGAAGAAGCGATCGCTTCGATGTTAGAAAACCCGTTCTTTGCTCAAACTTGGCAAGAACTTCAAGACAGCAATATTGTCAAAGTGCTGAATTTGACAACTGGCACGATCGAGCCTGATCTGCCTAGTCAATTAATTCCGGCGGTCAAGCAAGTGCAAGCAACTTCTAGCCTTTACGATTTGGAGCGCTGGCGTGACACTGATTTACGTCAGGGTGTGCAAACTGCGATCGCGGCACAAATTGAACGACTACAGCCAACCGAACCACCCAAACCAACCAATCGGGCAAAAGGACAGACGCAACCTTGATTGTCACCTACGATGACTTTAGCAACGACCCTCGGTATGAATCCTTTGGAACGCTTGACGAGGGTTTGGTTCAGGTTTACCTGTACGACGCGATCGCTGACTGCGCCCCTTCTGTGTGGCGCAATCCCACTACTAGAATCAGAGCGGTTAAATTGCTGGTCGCACATCGGCTGACTCTAGCTAGCCAAGCGGGTGAAGATGCCGTTCTGCCTGGTTTTGCTTCTGGTCAGATGACTTCACTTAGCACGTCTCAAGGTTCCAATTCTGCCAGTTTTAGCCCTGTTACGGGCATTGGCAGCACAGGTGATGAACTGCTGATGTTGACCATCTACGGTCAGGAGTTTTTGAGGTTACGTCGATCGCTTCCTACTGTTGGCTTTGTCGTTTGAGGCCTAAAGTTTGTGTCTTGCCAAACGCTACACCTGATTAATTCTGAGCTTGGCTGCCTCGCCCTAAAGCAAGGAGCCAATTTCGGCTTAATGCCACTGAGCGACGGCATGCGTTTCTTCTACCCAGAGAACCCAGCGGTAGCAGGCAGCGGCGATCTGACAGGTTACACCGTCATTGGCCCGATTAAAGCAGATGTGAATGGCATCGTTCTAGCCACTTTCACATGCTCAGCACCGTTCTATCAACAAAAGGTAAAAGACGGAGTGCCTGTTGTGGCTAATGGCTCTCCTGTGATGGGTAGCTACTTCACCGTCAGATTGCCAGCAGTGGTGAAGCCAACAGCAACAGGAGACGATCGCTACCTACCTGTCCCACCCAATAGCCACAAACTGCCTGTACCGCTCGATAGCACTACGATCGACAATCAGGTAGCAAAAGGCCTTTACAAGCTTGGCAAACATTTCTGGACGTACAGCATTCTGGCAATGCCGCCTAATGATGCGGTGGATGCGATCGAGATCATTGCCCCGTCTCTCATGCAAGTGATTGGGAGGTAGTTTTGACGATCTTAGACGTGGAAGTCGATAGCCCGCAACTGGAGGTAACGATTGATGGAGTCCTGGTTTTAGAAATTGACCCGATCGGCATTCAGGGGCCAAAAGGCGATCCGGGTAGTAGTGGACTGTTAAAAATGCCGTTTGCTTACGGAGATGCTTCACCGATCGTCGTCACTTCGATCACAGGTTTTGTATTCACAGCAGCGATCGTGATTACAACTCCATTTAACGGTATTGGTGCTGCTTTGCGATTAGGTGACGCTGTTCAATCAGATCGTCTCATGAATGCCGCTCAAAACAACCCAGCGTTTGCGGCTGAGTACGAAACGAATCCAGGTTACGGGTATACCAGTGCTACGCAGCTTTTGTTCACAATCACTCCTGGCGCAGGGGCAACTCAAGGCGCTGGCTATGTTCTTCTAGAGGTCTAAATGTCTAAAGTCCTTGATGTTATTGCTACTAGTCTGTCAAAATTTCAAATTGCGATCGGAGGAGTGACGCTCAAAAACTCATCCGGTAATTTGCTTGTTCGCAACCCTGCTGATTCGGCTGACGCTGCGGTCACGGCCTCTCAGTTGAATAATTCAGGCGATGCGATCGTTATCAACTCTGATGCTGCTAGCACAGGGACGGACTGGGCTTTGACGATCGGGCGTAATCCAGCGGCAACGGCTGCTGTGACTCTCTACGCTCCACCCGCTAAAGGGACAGACGGCTTTTTCTTACGACAAAAAGCAGGCACCGCAGCAGGGGTGCTAGAGCTAGAGCTTGCATCAACCAGTGGCGCAAGCAATCAGCTAACTACAGACACGACCTCTCTCGCCTTCGGTACAACTTCGCCCTTGACACTGTTTACACTGCCTGCCAACGCGGTGGTTGAAGCTGTGCGGGTGATTATTGACACTCCTTTCACTGGCGGTACGCCATCCTTGTCAGTTGGCATTACGGGTACGACCTCAAAATATATGAGCAGCACTCAAGTTGATTTGACCGCAACAGCTCAGACAATTTTTGAAGTTTACCCCGGACGCACAGCCAATGGTTCTTCTGAGAACTTGATTGCCACCTATGCGGCAAACAGTGCTTCTGCTGGAGCGGCACGCATTGAGGTTGATTACGCTATTCCTAGCTAGAGGCCGCGACTTTGGCTCGACACATTGACTTAGCAAGCACAACCGAAGCCGATCTTAAGATCGGGGGGCCAGGAGGTAAGAGCGTACTGACAACAGATGCTCAATTCCTGTTGGTCGAGGGCTGTGAATGCTCGGTCAACGGCAGCAACACACAGTATCTCGACCTTACCAGCGGCAAGGCGATTGTTGACGTGCAAGGTGTGCGCTACGTGGTCACACCAGCCGCGTTTACCAAGCGCCTCAACGCAGCCTGGGCGATCGGCACTAACGCAGGCGGCTTGCTGACAGGTTCATCGTTCCCAGCATCCACAACGCTGCATTGCTATATTATGCGGCGGCGTAGTGACGGGACAGTTGATCACGGGTTTCATACGTCTGCAACCCAATCGACGTTTACAGACGGTTCTAGCAACGTTTGGGATCTGCGGCTGCACATGTCGATCACGACACAGAGCAGCAGTATTCGCCCAATCAAACAGAACGGCGGCTTAGTGCAATACCTCACGCCAGTCACAGATATTACAGCCGTTATTGGTACGACAGCCTCTCTCTATACGCTGTCGGTAGTCACTGGTATCAAAGTCAGGCCACTCTGCAAAGCGCATCTAGGCACGCAAGCATCGTCTGGCTACACTTTCTACTATTTCTCTGATCCCGACTGCGTGGATATTGCACCTGATTCCAGCACGCAATCCGGCAACACTGGGGCTTTTATGGTTGGGGCTTACTTGTATACTACGGCTGCCCCGATCGAGTACATCTACTGCAACACTTCGGCCCAAATTCGTGGACGGGCTAGCGCTACTGCCAGCAATACAATCATCACGACCTTTGGGTACATTCACCCGCGTGGAGGCAATCCCACAGCAGCGCAGACGGTTGTCTTGAATGCGGGTACGGTGCGATCAACTTTTTCTGACGCGAACTACACAGTTACTGCTGGTACGACGATCGCGGCTCAGACGGGCACAATGAGCGCTGCACGGACAGTCACCTTGCCTGCTGCCAATGCTGTTATTGCAGGTTTTCAGTTATTGGTGATTGACGAAGCGGGTAGCGTCACCACCACAAACAGTCTGTCAATCAGTGCGGCTGGTAGCGACACAATTAATGAACTCACTTCGCTGCCAGCTTTAATCAACAACGCTAGCAGTTCAGTTATTTTGGAAAGCGACGGAACATCGAATTGGACGGTCGTTAAAAGCTCTCCTTGCATTTTTGAATTTACTAGTTCGGGGTCTTTCAATTTCCCGAATAACAACTTCAAACTAATAAGAGAACTACTCACAGGCGGTGGTGGTGGTGGTGGTGGTGGTAGACGTGACGCCACCAGTACGGCAAAGGCAGGAGGCGGCGGGGGGGCGGCAGGCAGCGTCATAGACACGATCGTTAATGCCGTAGACCTACTAGCGCTAGGTCTTACTATGACAGTGACGATCGGGGCTGCTGGTACGGCTGGTAACGCGGCTGCTTCTGATACCGCTAACGGAGGTAACGGAGGCACAGGCGGCACGACTAGCCTCAGTATTAGTGGCACTACGATCGGGCAAGCGCCTGGGGGCAACGGAGGCACAGGCGGCACCACCAGCACAGGTACACCGGGAGCAGCCTTAAACTCAACCTCGGCTCAATGGATTGGTGGTGGAGGCGGCACAGGTAATGCGACATCGGCAGGGCAAAATGGGTCTTCACACGCCTATGCACCTGGTAGCGGCGGCGGCGGCGGCGGTGTCAACGCCAGTAATGTTGCTCAAGCAGGCGGAGCCGGGACGGTTGGGTCGCGGGCGGCACATGGTACTACAACAGGCGGCACGGCTGGCACCAGTGGCACCTCCGGGGGTAATGGTGGTGCTGGCAGCGTGATTAACAATACGTGGGGAGGAGGAGGAGGCGCGGGGGGCGGCGGCGGTTCGTCAGGGACAGGAGGTGCCGGGGGGTCTGGTGCACGTGGCGGTGGCGGCGGCGGTGGCGGCGCTTCGCTCAACGGCAATGCCTCTGGTGGAGGTGGTGCTGGTGGCGCAGGTTTTGCCCGTATAGTTTTCTTCTGACTGGGGGTGATTATGGCATCTGATTGGGCAATTTTAGACGACACTGGCTTGGTAGTGAACAAGATTGTGGCTGATGCTACTTTTCTGGAACAAGCGTATCCAGGCAAAGCTGTGCCGATCTTGCTTGATCAGCCTTGCGAAATTGGTTGGACACATACAGACGGTGCGTTTATTGCACCCACGTCTGAAACAGTGCTCGACTATCGTTGGGTTGATTTGGAGAATGCGCTCAGAGGTACGGATTTGTTCGGAGTCGCTTTTGCTAACAACGCCGCCCTCACGCTGATTACGCACTCGTTTGCAAACACCGCTCAGACGGATGAAAACCGCTTTGCCGATTTCACGTTTGCAGTTCAGGCAATTCAGTCTCAGTACACCCAGAAACAGCGCGATCGGTTCCTCACGACGCTACAAAATTGCGGGTTTCCAGCGATCGAGTTTAGCTGAGGGCAAGCGCTGGGTTAATAATCGCTAAATTCCGCATCGCTCTCATAAATTCCACATCGTTAAGCTGACCTTCCGCCCAGTACCGTAATGTCTGAACAACGATCGACACACTTACACCTAGCGCAGGATCTAGGCCAGCTTCCCGCATAAGCGCAATCGCTCTATCGGCTCTGTCTCGATCGTCTTGGTTTGTCATTGACAAATTAACTCCGTGGGCCCGCCAATCGTAGGGCAAAGTCTAGCCTTCAATTATACTATCATGAAGTGATAATATTTCGATTATAGACATATTATTACCAGCATGATATTGGGATACGCTCGCGAATCGACGCTTAAAGCGGAGCAAGATCAAGCTCTAGCTTGGCAAATACAGCGGCTACAGCGGTATGGCTGCGATCGCATCCTTACCGATCGTATGAGTGGAGCCAGCAAAAAGCGACCTGGCTACAAAGAACTACTAGCACTAATCGATTCAGACAACGTTACAGAGGTGGTCGTTTGCTCGGTTACCAGGCTAGGGCGATCAACTCGTCAAATGGTAGATGCGATCGATCTCTTTGCTGAGAAGAAAGTTAAATTTACTTCACTTGACGGCAAAATTGACATTGACACAGCATCAGGCAGGGCAAACGTACAGATGCAAGCTGTTTTTGCACAGCTAGAGCGCGAGTTAATCCAAGAAAGGATCAACGCGGGCTACGACGGCATCCGAGCAAATAGAATGCCGATTCACGCCCCCTTTGGCTACAGAATCATTGACAAGCGGTTAGAAATCGATGTAGACGTGGAAACCATTGCACGGTGGATACGGCAATCAGTCATTGATGTTGGCCTGATCAAAACGACTCAAGCCATAAACCTCAATCACAAAGATTTGACTAAGATCCCACGATCGCCTGGCGGCATCAAGACCTGGCTGCAATGCGAGACTATCTACGGCAACCTTTGGTACGACCGTCACAATCGACGGGGCAAAACAAAAATTTACTACAACAACCATCCTGCCCTTTTCACTCAGCAAGAGCGTTTAGAAGTTGAAGAGTCTTTAAGCTTTCGGCAAAAACATCATGGTTTCAAGTCTGATCCAGTGCGGTTTCCCTTAACTGGCTTAATCTATTGTGCTGAGTGTGGCAGCAGTATGTCTGTCTCCTATAAGCACGATCGGGTTAACCCCATAGTTTATTACCGTTGCTATAAAGGAGTGCGGCGATCGTGCCCTAACAATAAGTACATGAATACTGACAACATTCAAAAAGCAATCATTATCGCTTTAGTAGACAGATCTGAAACCATTGCTGCACGAGCCATTCAAGCAGAACAAAAAGTAGCTGAAAACCCTGGGCTTTTGGAGCTTAGAAAACAATTGATTGCTTTAGTAAAGCTGCCTACAAACTTTCATATCGAGGCCGCGATCGCAGGTATTCAATCCGATATAGCTGAAATCGAAGTTGCTGCGTCTAAACAAGAAATTACGCTACAGCCGGATAGAGAGAAAGCATTAAAAGCATGTTCTAATCCAACTTTCTGGATTGAGCTAAAACCAGAAGACAAGCATTCAATTTACCGACTACTTGTGAAGCGAGTGGTTTGCCGAAGGAACAGCATCGAAACTGTTGAGCTTTGGGTCTAGATTAAGCGGCTTTTCGCAAGGCTGTTTCCAAATAGGCTTTTAACTGCGGCTCAGCTTTGTGCCAGTCAGGATGACCAGCAACAATCTTAGCTATTTTTTCTAAAGCTTCTTGACGCTCGGTAAAAGCTTGAATGTTTTCGTTTAACAATTGCCAGGTCATTATTTTCCGTCCTTACAATTAATTGGCTTTGCCATCACTTTCAAACACCCTTTGCATGTCACTGTTTGCGGATTGCTATTGCTGCTTATAGTGCTGCTGTGCCAGCGTCCACCTGCACGAAGGTCAGCTTTGCAGGGAATCCCGATGTAATGGATGCGTTTCTTAGTCATTGGTGCGATCGTCTTCCTTAAATTCAAAACCTAGCCAATCCAAATCTGTGCGTTCAATTGTCCAAATGAGGCTACCTTCTACTGGCTTAAAACCCTTTTCATCAAACTCTTTGTTTAAGAGATCGAGGCTTGTTCTTTGCTGTAGGCCAAGAATAGAGATTGCCATTAACGGTGGTAGTGCTGGATAGTTGTAATGCTGCCAGTAGCGCACATAATAACTGTTAGCCAAAAGCCGTACAATGGTGGTGAACTCTTTTAATGTCATGTGCGATTGGTTCCATAAATGAACGCTCCAAGCTCATTGGTGTCATTGTCGTCACCGCCTGAGATTATTGGCTCGTCCCAAACAGGATCATCATCAAGGCGGACGCAGGTGATGACTTCGGCCAAATTCAGCAGGGCTTTAACTAACGACTGACCGTCAGCGCTAATAGAACTACCATTTGGAACATCGTTTTCAACGCGGAGAATGACCCTGCCATTTGCTTCCCATACTTGGAGCTTGATGTTTTTAATCATTGCG
The DNA here is from genome assembly GCA_019358945.1 of Stenomitos rutilans HA7619-LM2. Lineage (GTDB taxonomy): Bacteria > Cyanobacteriota > Cyanobacteriia > Leptolyngbyales > Leptolyngbyaceae > Stenomitos > Stenomitos rutilans. The sequence continues at coordinate 112,450 of JAHHIE010000002.1, forward strand.
ATCGCCCTCCATGCCTTCAAGCCGTTCAATCAAAGCAATCAGTCTGTTTTCGACAGGGACCATTGTTTCTTTGACAATGGTTTCGATGACGTCAGAATGATCGACCTCAAAAACATCAGAGTCATCATCACAATCAGTGTCTTCTATCTCGCCGAACACAACTTCCCCAAGATTGTTTGTAGCTCGTTCTAAATCTTGCAGGCACTGGACAAAAGAAGAGATTGTGCTTGCGCTAGCGTTGGCTTCAACAAGGGGCGCTAGGCGCGATTGGATAAAGCTTTCTACTTCACAAATTAGGCTCAGAATCTTTTCGTTATCTCGGTTCATTCGCTTTCCTCAATTTCATCAATTGGTAAACCTGATTAAGAGCGGCATCGCTACCTGATGGCGATAAATTACTAACTGTCATTGCAGTCGGTTTGCTTTCCAAGTGGCTCTTAACGCATTGGAAAGCTGCATATACCGTGAACCAACACGTGATGCAAAACTAGGCAAAACGTATAGACAAATCCGTGCAAGTTTGCGCCACGCTTCTTGCTGCGTCTCCGTTAACGCCTGCCAATGGTAGAACCCTTCACCTAGTAACGTCTGCGGTTCAAGTTCAAGATAATCCCATTGCTCGGAATCGACTAGCCAAGGTACTGTGCTGATACAACCTGAGCCTAGACGACTATTCTCGAATAGAACTCTTGCAAGCCACTCAATATCAGAGGCTTGTTGATTGCCTTTAAGCGACGCACCAAGGTTATGCAAAGTACAAGCAGCAGCGTCTAGTTCCAATGCTTCTTTAGAAAAATCCACTAAAGATCGCTCTCCTTAATTTCATCAGGCGGGTGCGGTGGAAAAACATTTTCCCAGTCTTCTATCACTTTTGCTTCGTCAACGTACTGGCTCTGCTCTAATACTTCCAGCTCGTCAGGCTGGCGCGGAAAGCGTAACTGGCAAGCGGAGATCGCTAGCACTGCGAGGGTTGAAAGAACGAAGCAGAGAGCAATGATCAGGCAAGGTGTCATGTGCGATCGTCCTCTTCTTTCAGCGCTTCAATTGCTCCTGTAAAGTGGCAGTAAGGTTTCTCAGGCTCAGCGACTGGGCGCTCATGCTGCCACTCATGGTATTGATTCAATTTCCCGTCAACCCGCAGCCATATAGCTTTTTCGTCAAGGTCGTGCGTCTCAACGACAAAGAGAATGGCAGCCATCACATCAGCTGCTTCATCTTGAAGGCGTTGCAAGAGCGATCCTTTACCATCAGGATGTTGATCTGTGTTGTAGTAAGCCGATTTTTTAGCAGCAATTTGAATGAGTTCGCCACACTCTTCCATCATTTTTGTTAAGCCATCTTGATGCATCATGTGCGATCGCACTCCTGTTTTCTCATGGCATCAATCACTTCTTGAGCTTTGAAAAGCACTAGAACACCGTCATCACCAATATCAGCAAGGCATTGCCCGACTGGAGCGCCTTTGCCGTTCCAAAGTTTTTTCCTGCCGGAATTCGTAAATGAGCCTTTGAGAACAAGGCTGATTTTTTGCATCTGCTCCACCTAGAATTCCATGATTAATAGCGTGTTCGCATTTTTGAATTAATTGCTCTGGTGTCATTTGCCGCACTCCTTAAAACAGTAAATCATCATGTTTGTTGTGGCGGTTCTGCCACCAATGCTGCAAATAAAAACGACGACGCACTAACCATGAATGCAGAGTGTCAGCGTGGGGATGTGGACATCGATCGCAGTGCAGAACTGAGCCTCCATAACGCCTTTTGTATGAGCGTAATTTGTGACCGAGAAAGAAGCATTTTAAGTAACCGATCCAGCCGTGAAAAGTCATAGTGATCTTGCTCCAAAACTGCTTGAATAATAATCTTTGGTCAGTTTTTCGGTTAGCTTGCACTTCAGATCCTCAGAATGGAAAATTATCAAACTGATAGTTTTTGATTAGCTCAAGCATTTGCTCACCTTCATTGAAATTTGACATTTCAACCGCCACCCGCACGGCATCAACTAACGACACACCCGAATGCACGATCGCTGCTTTCACCAACTCAGCAGGTTCTAAATGCTTGAGCAAACCTTGCAACTGAATCCGTGCCACCTGATCAACCTCTTCTGGCTCCCAACGGCTGCAAACGGGGCGTTCTTCGACTAAGCCATTTGCTTGCACGGGTCGGAGAGTTGGGTTTGCCTCGCCACACATTTCCCGCTTGGATTCTTCTGGCGTAATGGAAGGCGCACACACCTCAAGGCCCATTGATGCCAACTTCGCTTCAACCTCAAGCGACACGGCGGTAGTGGTTGGGTCGGACATGTAAACCCGATCGCGCGGTACATCCGACGCCCGCTCCTCACCCCAAGTAATCCGCATCATGCCCTTGCCATTGGCAGCGATCGCCTGTCCTTCCACCACCCCACCGCCTGGATTGAACCAGACAGAAGTCGGATCAATGGGCTGATACTCGTAAGGGTTGCTCCCCTGATTTTCGTCCTCTAAGCCCTCTGTTTTGGTGGGGATGATGCTAAGAAGATCGCTCGACTCGCTGAAAGATACAAATGCAAGCGCGATCGCTAACTGATGCAGCCTTGCTCTGATAACTTCCTCAGATGGCTCCCTAGTGCCCTCAGAAACATCTGAAGAGGTTTTGTGATGACAAGGCTGTTTATGTGGTTGCAATGTGTTCATAGACTTTCCTGCTTAGCTTTTTTGCCGGAAACATATTCAGCCAAAGTCACTCCTTTTCTGTAGGCAATCCAAACATCGGCAATGGTCAAATCTTCTAGGCGTGCAACAAACAAGCAATGGCGGATGCGCTCTAAAACAACCTGTTTTTCGGCTTGTTTTGCTTTGATCGCCTGCTTCAACCTGCCTCTAAGATCCTCGTAGTCTTCTTCAGACCAATGCGGCGAGTTAAGAAGTCGTCTATAGCGGACAGCAAGTCTCGTAGCCAAAAAATCGGCTCTTTCGGCTATGGAATAAAACGAATAAGAACTTAAGAGGCTGTTACACTCGCTACAGCAAGGGATAACCGTTTTTTCTGATCTCCATGCTTTAGCGTGTCGTTTTTGACCAGAAGCGTAAGCAAACGGAATGACATGATCAAAACAATTTGCGGTATGTCCGCAGTAAGAACATTCCGATACAAGCGCGCTGACTTCTATAAAACCGCTCATTGTTGCTACGATATTGCTACACATACCTTTATTGTAGCAACGTTGTAGCAACATGGTCAAAGAATTTATGCTCCGGGTTAGGCTGTCAGGTAGACAAAAGCGGCGATTGAAGTGGGCTGCAAGAGAACAGGATAAGGACATGTCTGAAGTGGTTAGAGAGCTTGTCAATCGATTGCCTGAACCGCCAGAAGACTGGCAAGAAGAATAGCAAGGCGTTGGGCTGTGGTGGGATCATGCTCTACCTGATCAGATGCTTCTGTGGTAACGAACGAATGTTTTACCGCAAATCCTTTCCATTCCTCCTGCCATCGCTTCCAGGCTGAGGCGCGATCGCGAAAAGCAAGGGGGAAAGGAGCACCCATATCGTCACGCTCGACGGCACACCCTTTCTTCCAGCGACGGACGGTACCAATCTGGGAGTAGAGGGTCATGAGTTGTTCTAGCGTGGGAGTCGCGTGATCGCCGATCGCGGCAAATTGAGTCTCGATCGCTTCCGGTGAGAGTAGTGATGAGTTTTGAATACTCACTGATGAGTCTTGTACGTTTCGAGACTCATTTGGATGTTCAGCAGGCATAAGCGCCTTCTTGCTAATCGCTGCCAAAGCCTCAGTCAGCGTCAATTCCGTCATGCTGTCGGCTTGTGCTTCAAGTTGCTGTCGATGATGCCATAACCGGATCGCACGTTGCGCCTGTCGTTCAGTGATGCCCCGATCGCTCAACCAGGGTAGCCACCGACCGTAGCCACCAATTTCGGGTAAAGCTTTGGCCTCTAGAAGTTTTTCGCCTAAAGTTAGCGATCGCTGGAGTGCTGCTGTGCCAGCCTGCCGCATGGTGCTTTCGGCTTCTTCTGCCTCGGCCCAAATCGCCTCGATTTCAGTGGCAAGGCGATCGACAAGGTTGTCAGACTCTGCGATTGTCAGCGCGTCTTCTACTTGGCTATCGTCGATCGCGGGTGCTTCCGGTGTGTCGATAATGGGTTCTGATTCTAGCTCTGGGGCGTCTCGTTCGACGGTGGCAGGGTTAAGGGCGATCGTCTTTTCACCCGTGCTGCATTTGATCCAATCATCGGTGGTGAAACCCTCAAAGGTACCCGTGTAAACATTTCCTTTGGCGGAAGTACCTGTGATGCGATCGCCCTTTTGCAGTAGCTGTTTAGTGGCTGTGGTCATGGCTCAATTTCCGGTGTGAAGGGTAACTGAATGCGGGTCGGGTCTTTACCGTGACCCGTTGCTATGGGGGGAGAGTTCAATTGCGGCAGTCGGTTTCACTTGCTGAAAACTGACAACCCACACGTAAGGATTGCTAGCCCAGGGATATTTATCGGCATTAATGGAATTCCACAAGTCTTCATATGCAAGGCGTGAGCTAAGACACCAGCGCGACCAGTCCCAGCCGATATTGTCACCCCCTGGTAATCCGTCACGATCAGGGATGCCGTACTTCACGGTTTGCCCACCGTCCTTGGAGAGTGCTGCTAAACCTTCCGCGATCGCATCCTCTTCGCTGATGTCTTGGAGCCGTTGCACTCGCACGTTTGTAATTTCCAATAAGAGTCGCGAGGCTTTACGAGGCATATGGATCGACGGCTTCCAGCCCGCTGTGCTGCCATCGGGTTCTGGCATTGGCTTGTTGCAGCGATACTGTCGATCGGCTCGATAAGCAAAGCATTCATGCGTTTCAGACTTGGCTGGTCGCCAAGTCTCTCTCACCCAAAGGCGATCGCCAACCTTACCGTATGGGCATTGCATCGCACTAAAACAACCTGTGTTAGCCGCGATCGCAATTAACTCGCCATCCTCAAGCTCAACATCTTTCCAGTTCTGAATCGCCCAGGATGGTAGCTTGGCTGCCCGTCTAGTCATCGTTTTCCGCCCTTCCAGAATGGCTTTTACCATTGCCCCAGAAAATAAAATCGGTCGTTCTCTTGCTGAGATCGTTGGTTCTAGCGTTGCGGTGCTCATGGCTTTTAACGGTTAAAAATGGGGTGTTTAATCCAGGCGAGGAAGCGGTGACATTGTTGGCAGCGCCAGTCTTCGATGCCGATCTGGGTGACGGAGGGGTAGCGATCGAGGCTTTTGCAAGCGGGGCATTGAGCGGGCGGTGGTTTAATGTCGGGAGCGGTTTTCTGGCGACGTGACTTTGGTGGGTCGGGAATAGCAAGCTGGGTCACAACGACTCCCTCACCCAGCGACCAGTAGCATCCAGCCAGCGGCGGCAGGTGGTATCGCTACCCACAAACTGCAAGCTGGTGATGCCTGTCGTGAACACAACCTGCCAGCACAACTCCTCTAGCTCTTGCCAGTAGGCAGGCTGGCAGATAGTAGCGGGACCTGGCTCGTACTGCACAATCAGGAACGGTTGCACGCCAGGGACGTAGGCAAAGCGAAGGTTAGCACTGCCCAAGGCAATCATGGTGCGGTGGGAAAGTTGGCAAAAGAGGTGCTCCAAGATGCTGCTGCGGAGACTGGGAGAGCTTACCAATTGCTGAGCGGTATGGCAGCGGAAGGCGCGGGATGAAAGGTCGATCGTGCTCATAGTTTTTGAATCAGGGGTTGGAAGTAACGGAGGATGACGAGTAGCGCGTCTGTGCGTTAACGGGGATGGGGTCTGTCGGCTTTGCCTTCGAGGTAGTCAACGTCTCGCCCTTGCGGCTCGTTTACTGGTGTTTTGTTTGGCAAACGCTTCCGCTGTTTCCACAACTTTGGTTAACTCCTGTACCACAATATTTTTGAGATTGTCGCGGTAGATGTTGCTCAATGCTGGACGTAAGCGCTTGAATAGATGCACCAACTCGGTATAGCGATCCGGCTCTTGTTTTTGCTGCATATGCCCCCTATTTGTCTGACCATGCTTTACAAACTTGCTTTTCCGGTGTGCTACCAAGGTCATCCACTGGAATAGAAGTGATAAAAACTTTCATTGCTGCCTGCATCTCCACCAAGATCAGGCGAGAGACCGCGAGAGCATAAGCTTCGTCACAGACAGCATCGAGTTCGTCGTGAGCGCAATTGCACAGGTACGCACCCCACTCTGGATGAGCATCAAACCCGTCAAGAATGCCTTTCATAGCCAGTTTGATCACATCCGCTTCAGTGCTTGTCCAGACAAAAGAACAGGCATCGGACAATTTGACAGAAGGTGGTGCAGATGGTTGAAAATCAGATTTAAATTTCCGCATGTGAATGCGTCGCCCTGACCAGCCATAGACAAGACTGTATGTGTCTTTTAATCCTGGCAAAGTGACACATACTTTATTAGCCTGGTCAACAATGTCTAGTTGATAACGGCGCAGTCCTGCGTAGGCAGTATCCCAAGCTTTCACTGCTAACTTGGCAACATCTTCAGAAAGGTCAATGCCAGCATCTGTCTTAGCTGTACGCTGTAATGTTGATGGCCCTGCACCATTCAACCGTCCGTAGAACACAGGTTTTGCTACCTGTCTTAACTGGTCTGCCCGTTGGCGATCGGGGGATGTCTTATCCTTACGAGTCTGCTTGATATACTCTGCTGACCAATCTAGCCCTTGTAGCTTTGCAAGCTTACTAGCTGTGACTGAGTGAAAGTCAGGATCATCACCACTGTTGTAAATTTCCACCAATGTCTTATCACCACTTGCCTCCGCAGCAATCCGAGCATGGGCAGCAGACAAGTCAGAAATAATGAGTGCCTTACCTTCAGGCACTTTAAAGAACGAACGTACCTCAGGTAAGTTAAGTGCCTTGATCTCATCTGGCATGGAGATGGGATTAGGAGGGTTTTGCAAATTGACATTAGGAAATTGATCTTTAGCTTTGTCACCGCAAGTTGAACGCCCAAAGCCCGTTGGGCCTAACTGCCGAAAACTACCGCGTACAGAGCCATCAGAATAAGCGCGTTGACAACCCTTGATGTAATCAATGTAGGTAGTCATCGTGCGCCACAGGCTCAAAGACTTCAGAGCGGGTTTGTCCCAATAGGGAGAAAGACCCCCCTGGTCTGTGCTCTCAACTGTGATACCCAACGTCTTTTGAATGGCTTGTTTAACTTGCTTCGGGCTGTCAGGATTAACACCTGGAAATGTTTCATTGAATGGCTGCAGTAAAGCACCACAAGCAGCTTCATATTGCTGTAAAACATCTCTGAGAGTTTCGATACAAACGGGAAAACCGTAATATTCCATTTGCACAAAGGCAGGGTTCGCACCACTTTCTGCTAGAGCAGGGCCACTCAGGTTGACATTGTCTAGCATCTTCCCCAGTTGCCTGAAGACATCGAGAACGACTAGAGAATCTTTTGCTGAATAATTACGTTGCGCGTTTGTAAGCGCTCCACCAAAGTCAGATTTTTGCTCAGCCTTGTCCACCTCAATACCCAGCCGTGCACAGATTGCTTTGAGATTGTGACGGTAGGGTACTCCTGCCCAATACAACTGACTGAACAACATCACATCGCGGACACAACGCGTATCAAAGCCAAACTTAACTTTGACCCACAATTGATCAAACTTTAAGTTCTGCCCCACCACACGCACATCTGGGTCTCGCAACATCTGACCGAGTAAAGGTAAGAACCCTGTAGCATCCAGACGCTGGCGGCAAAGGTTGCAATCATCCATAAACCCTCCCAAGTCCACCAACAGACTTAAGCCGTTGGTCAACCCAATGGAAATGAGTCTGATGTCGCCTCGCCAAGGGTCAAGGGCTGAACCATTGCTAGCAAAGGTCTCAATGTCAAACCCAAACATTTTTGACTGTTGCCACTCGGTTAATGCGTCCGCCCAGCGCACATCTGAGGGTGTGACAATACAAGGATCTAAAGCAATTTCAGGTTCAAGCAAGAGAGCTGTTTGATAACTCATGGTGTCTCTCCTTGTTGTTGCAAGTAGTCGGAAAACAACATCAATTCACTCAATGGCACCCGTCGCGGAAACATATCTAGTTCCGCCTCTCCGTCCATCACACCCTTGATCCGCACCCCCTCGTTATTGACGCGCCTGAAATGCACCGGCGGGGTTAACCAAGCAACCAAATCACCCTTCTTCAAGGTAGGAACTGGCACAAGGGGGGGTGGCTTTGGTTGTGCTGCGTTTGTCACGTCTGTCACAACATTTGTCACACCCTCTAACGCTTGCCCGGTATACTCTTGAGGTAGTTCTGTCACACTTTCAGAGATTTTTTTATTTTCTAAAACCTCTTCCACTTTGTTAACTTCTGTAACGGTATCTGGAGGTTTTGAAAAATTTTGATTTTTTGTGACAAACAGGGTTTTTTCGTCTGTATTGCCTTCCCCTGTTGTGTTGTAAGGTGTGACAAATTCGTCAAAAACCTGTGACAAATGTGACAAATCTACCTTTTCTGTGACAAACTTCCAGCGCAATGACTTTTTGTCACCGTGTGACAGTTCGCCTAAGCCAAGTTCAATAAGTTGCCTAATTTTGTCTCTTGCATCCTCAGCCGATTCGGCATAGCGTTTGCGAAGAATCTCCCGATCGCTGACTTCGCCAATGCGCTGGCTGAGTTCCACAATCTTGAGTAATTCGGGAGGGAGGTCAGTCTGAATTGTCTTGGCGTGTAGTAATTTGACCTGTTGGATGTAGTACTGACAGAGGTAGAGACTCCGTTGCATGGTTTTAGCGGGCACCCGGTCATCATCTGGGCATTCACCCAGGGCAATATCGAGGCAATGCAGCAGTAGTGCAATGCGGGCGGAGTAACCAATCATCTTGGCAAGGGCATTCTTAAAAGCGGCGGAACAGTACTCCCGTTGGTCTTCCACCCAGGACTCAAACTTGTAAAAGAGTTTTTGCGCTTCTGGAGAAAGTCGAAACATGCGGTCTGACGCTAAGTGGTCAAGCTTTGTGTAAACGTCCTCTAGTAGTGCACTGATGTCTGTAGGAGTGCTGCGATGGTCAGCCCTGATGTAGGGTGGATTGCTCCAAAGGATACGACCCCACATGCCATCACTATCTTCTTTGTTACCCATCTGTTGTTCCAGGACAGAGGTTTGGATGGCTCCAGACAAAGAGACTGCCGACTTGGGTACAAAGACACTGGCATTCTCAGTCTTGCGGTCTGTCTTCAGGTCGCCGCCATTCCACAAGCGCAACAACTTTTTACGGTCATTGCCTTTGCCACCAGACTTGTACTGGTCTAGTCCATCAAACAATTCTGCTAACTCGTCGTAGAGCAAGCTAAACCCAGTGGCTGATTCCTCTTGAGCGTGCAAAGCAATAGCAGCATCAAGAGTAGTGTCTTCCAGGTAGTAGTGCCGCTGATTCGGTTGTTTGGGTACCTCAGAAGCGTCAGCTTCTGCGCGTTCCTCCCTCTTCTTACCGTCCCACTGCCGTTTGTTGATCTCATACTCTTCTTTACGAGCTTCAAACTCTTCACGGGCTTGCACCTGCAACTTCACCAAGGGTTTACGAATCACCTTCATGGCAGGCGATTTCTTAAACCCTGGTTCACCCACAAAGCCTGTCCACAAAACGCAAGGTTCTGTCCACCCTTGATGCACTCGAATATCAGCACGGGTACCGACAATGCCAGCACACACCGCCATAAACACTTGGTGCAAACATTCGGGGGCAATGGGTAAGGCTAAAGCCTGTTGTGTGAGAGCATCAGCCAGGTAATTTGGGTAGACCTTGTGAAGATCCAGCCGATCCTTTGAGTAATAAGCCAGTTCCTGTAACAACTCTTTTTGGTTGTTCAGTGATTCAGCAGCATCGTCATCCGGCAATTCCAGGACAGACCGTTGCTGACTACGAGTGACAGCCTCTTTATAGAGTCGCCAAGCATACCCTTTGATGCAACCCTCGATCGCGTCGGGAGGGAGAGAGGTGGAGCGACTTTTTTGACTCGCGGAACGCCAGATTGTTTCTCTTTCTGCTGCCTCAATCGTTGGATGACAGCAATCGCAGTATGCCTCAAACATTGACCGAGGGTCGTCGTCAAACCGTTGTCCAAGTGCTTGCAGATAATTGGCGGTACCAATGAGGTTTGCTGCTAACGCAAACCCTCGGTCATTCCGTACACCCTCACCTACACCCCGCGCAATCAGGCTGCGGTTCTCATGACTAAGGCACAACTCTAACGGTATGCTCTCAGCCAGCGGTACTGTACAACGTTCTTCAAACGTGTGCCAGCGCATTGAAATTTGCGTATCCGTGCTGTCAAGCTGTATCTGTGGTACAGCTTGCCTGAGCATGTCATAGCTGTAATCACTGTTGCTCTGACTGACAATCTGCACTTGTCCTGCTTCTGGGTGCCAGCAGCCAGCTAGACGCATCACCCGACTGGGGTTCTTAAGTTTGCGATCGGCGTTCGCATACTCCAATAGGTCTGTTTGTAAAACCTTCCAGGCCTCTGGGTAACAGGGTTCTTCCAATAGCCAGAAAGAGTAAACTGACCGATTGCTAGTATCAACTTGGATGGTTGGCTCAGGTAACTGTAAAGATTGCCACAGTACCTTACTAGCCTCCCGCTCCAGATCATCGTGTTCGTAGAAGACAGCACGACCACTCTTAATCTCGTCGTCTTTATGACCGCCGCCATTCACCACAAAATAGATACTCTTACCTTCAGCCTGGTAAGCCTCTAAGGCAGACCAATCCAAGTCAGGCATGATTTCACTACGGTTAATCCCTTTCTCCAGTTTGTTCTTAGAAAACAAGCGCAGAAACACAAAATCTCCGTCTTGGTACCCCAGTGATCTCAGATGGGCGATTGCTTGCCCCTTGTCAATGGGACAGTTTGTTGCGACGCTTTGGTTAGCCATTTTCAGGTATCTATGCGTGGGGAATGGTTAGGAGCGGATCGAGAGGTGAGACTCTCGACCGCTCCGTTAAATAGAATTAAGAGGGTCTAGGGAAGTGATTCAGAAAGGTATGGCATCTTTTGCTGCTTCTGTAATCTTTTCTACCTGCTCTTTTGCAGCTTCTACAGAGCCAAAAAGTGTGGCAATCTTCTCCAGACGGCGCGGCTTCAGAATCCACTCTCGTGCCTCATCAAACTCGTCTACGTGAGCAGCCTTGTTCAACATGGTTTGGAAGGTGTCCCAGTCCGGATGGCCTGGTGCTGACGCAGGTGCAGGGGTACCATCATCAAACGGGTTGTCGCCAGTCAGTAGAGCCTCAAGGTTGATAGCAGCTTCCTTGTAAGCTGTGATGGTGTCTTTGGCAGCAGGTTTAGCGGGTGATGGCTGTACGGTGTACTTTGTGTCCATACCATTACCAGAACGGCTAATTGTGATGTCGTAACCGTTGGGATGCCCCCACTCGTCATTGTCGTAAAAAGCTTCTAGCTGATCCTGGACAGAGACTTGTGTAATCTCCCAGATCGCAAGTTGCTCTTTGGCATAGTCCCAGACGACCATCGCCCAGAAGTATTTGATGCTCTCTGGCTTGCCAGTCTTGTCGCTCAGGCGAATATCGGTTGGGTTGCCAGGATGCTCCATGGAGCGGACGGGTTTGTTCTGGTTATTCCAGTACACATAGCCAACTGTGGCATCCGAAAGAATGCGTACTTTGTTCTTGCCGTCCTGAGGACGGAAGTAGTTGCCACCACCAGAGGTGCGGACGGGGCGAGATTCAACAGCGGGTAAAAAGCCCATATGAGGTTCCTGTTGTGAGTGTTGTGAGTAGAACGTTGCCCGTAGGCGATGTCGTTGTACGGCAGGTTTAAGGTTTCAGCCGCTTCAACCTGGATGAGAAGAGAAAAGGGCGATGGCTAAGTCGCCCATTCGTCGCAAAACGAACACTGCAAAACTTGATTAACTAAAACGGGGACTCGTCTTCCCCCCAACTTTCCCGAAAGCACCAGCGCTTGCTCTGGAACTCTGGATGCTGACGTACAGCCTGCATCACTTCCAAAAAACCTGGTGCATTGGTGACGAGATTCACAAGAGCATCCTCGTCTTCCCATTCGTTTTCCATGAGGATCATTAAGCGCTCGATTTGATCGACAGGTCGATCGAGATGAATCGCTGTGATGTAAAACGTCTGCGGGGTTGTCTTCTCTGGTACGCGCTGCGTCTCGATCACTTGCTGCGCTGCCACCTGTCGGTAAACTCGTAGCGCCTCGTCCGCACGTTGGGCTACGGCTAAAGATTGGAGTGCCTCGGTTTGTGGGGATGGCGCGATCGGCTCTTGAGTCGTCGTTGCTGCTGTTATCATTTGTAATATCCGTAAGTTGCTTGTAACGGCTTGTGGTAGAAGACCAGCGCTGGAAGCCTCGGAAACTGTCAGCGCTGGCTCTTGTCAATAGGCTTGCTTTCGCTTGCCCTCCTCTATTATTACAAGAAAACTGGGGAATTACAAGAAAACTGGGAAATCTGTTGTAGAATAGGGATGTAATGAAGCTTTCAGGGGGTGAATTTGTGAAGGTGTTTCGGGAAAGAACTGGTAAAAACCAGCGCGAATTTGGTGCCGAGATCGGTGTGAGTGACCAGACAGTGAGCAACTGGGAGACAGGGGTTTCTAAACCCAAGTTGAATCCTCCGCAAATGCTTAAGCTTTGCCAGTTACTTAATTGTTCGTTGGAAGATCTTGCGGAAGCTTTCTCAAGTTCAGATAAATCAGCGGCTTGATTAGGAAGGCGACGCACAGACGTTTCAGAGAGTGTGCGATCGCCCGTCGTTTCAAGAGTGCGATCGCAATTTGAATAGGGAGAGAATATAAACATGTTTAGACTCACTGAAGAACAGAAGCAGGGGATTAAAGCGGATGCATTGCGCGAGTGCGTTTTGTTTGCCTATGCTCACGGACGGATCACTGAGGGATGCGGCATGGACTTGCTGGGCATTGATCGTCTGGGCTTTCGAGGCTTATGGCTGGCGTTTTTGGCGGTCAATCCTGATGTTGAAACGCTGGACTAGCCTGTTTGTGACCCAGCGATCGCCTAGTCCTCCCTCTGTGTCACCAGATGGGAGGATTCTTTTTAAGGGCTGGACCTAGAAGCTCGATCGAGATACTCCTGCCACTGCGTCCAAACCCCGTTCTGCACAAAACCCCAATCACGTCGCCGCTTGCCCGTGAAAAACAGGGTCCAGGTTTCACCACCCGCTCTCTCTGGGTCTAGCTCCAACCGATGCAACGCTTCAGCTGATCGCATTCGGAACGAACCAGCACCACGCCAAAATTTACCTTCAGGTGTGTACTCCCAATAGCCACCCGTCAGAAGCAGCGAGGCCCAGTGCCAGGGATGGTCATGGAGGGCGCGATCGTGGTCTGATCGACAGATGTGATGCAGCAGTAGATTAAAAGGTGGTTCTTGAATGTTGCTGCTGTTTTGCCCATCTTTACGACCCTGAAACAGCAAGAAGTAGCGTTCCAGGTAGACCGACCCGCTTTGGTCGTCGAGGATGACACGCAGGCGATCGTGCCTTGCCAAGAAGTCAGCTAATCTGTGCAAGAGCTTGAGCATGGGTTTTGAGTAACGTTTAGGCATCATCAGGACTTGCGATAGAGCGTTTCAAGGGTTTCTTTCTGCGTTTCCAGGTCTAGTTCGCGTTCAAGTTGGCGGCATTTCTTGTAAGTAGTGATCGCGCTTTTGGTAGCAGCAACGAGGTCAAACATTGACTTGACAGTGAAGCTCAGAGAAATTGCTGTTAACAGGGCCAAGCTCATCATTGCCTCCGCTGAACGGGAGATTGAGCCGCTTGCTCTCTTTGCCAGAGCACTGCCAGTCGCAGCAGCTTGAGATGGAACGGGGGGTAGGTGGGGTAGTAGGTGAGTTTCATGCCTCTACCTCCTGATACTCAACCGCCACCACCACCGCTTTCACGATCGACCCAGGTTCGTTGTCCTGAAAAACATGCCAGTGTGGCGGGATCATAAAAGCGTGGTTGGCGTGAAAGCGAAACCAGACAGAGCCAGGCTCAACGCCATCACCCAGCTCCAGCAGGTCAGTGCCGATTTGCAGCACAACACCTGGATTCTGTTGGCAGAAAAGCGGGCACGGCTCCCAGACAGCGCTGACGATGTAGGCTTCTTCCAAGCGATAGGTCAGTACACCGCCGTGCTGCAACGTGATTTTGAGCCAACAACCGCGCAGCGCTGTTTGCACGCCCTTTGCTTTGGCAGTGGGCAATGGTAGCGCGATCGGCAGCACATCCTTACCTGAGAAGGCATACCATTCACGTGAAAGGTGATTGAAGAAAGGTTCGCTGTAGTTGTGTTGCTGACAGTAATGCCAGACTAGAGCGGGAACGGAAGAGAGAGGAGTGTGGGTCATGCCTCCCCTCCCGCCGATCGCTTAAACAACGCATCTAAATACACCCGCGCTGCCGCCCTCGACTCCCCCACATCGCCAGTGCGGTTCTGCAACAGAAACAATGCCAAGGCAGCGGCAAAGACCCGATCGGTGTCGTAGCCAGGTCGTAACGCCAGAAACGCCCTCAGCGAGTCGTGAAGATGCTCTGGCACTTCAATCAGTAGGGAGACTGTCATCGCGTTACTCCTGCCGTTAGCTCAAAACGGCTGCTGGGCAAGTAAAAGACCCAACTTGATTCGCCAAACTCCAGCGTGAAATACTTTCGTGCCCACTCTTCGCGCATGGTGCGGTTAGGTGCAATCTTGAGCAGGTGTTCGCGGTAGTGCGTGCGATCGTTGCCTCGATCGGCAAACAACACCCCTCGAAACCATTCAGGACGCGGTTCGATCCGTGATCGCCTGAAAGTGTGGATAAACGTGTGCAAATGCAACCCAGGGAAAGCGTCACTCAAGCAGGTGCGATGGTATGCACCTTGCCACCCTTGTTTAAATTCGCGCTCCCACCTTGGTAGTTTCTGAGCAAGGTAATCACTCCACTTTTGCCCGTTGTCCGCCTCTACGCTGGCAACGGCTTCTAGCAAGTCGTAAGCGGCATTAAGATCTTGCGCGACCTCGGTTGCTTTTTGTAAGCGTTGAGGGTTTAAGTCTGGGTGCCACTGCCGGATCATTCGCCTGTAAGCATCCTTAAGCTGAATCAAGGTAAAGGGTGATTCCAGCGCTAAAAGATTGATAGCCTCTTCAAAAGTCACGCTTCTACCTCCTCGCCTACAATCTCCAAGTATTGAAAATGCACCGTCTCCAGTCGTGCGCCAAACTCGATGTCGATGTAGTACTGCGCTTTGCCGCCTAGCTTGAGGACATCAGCAGGCTTCAGGTAGGGCAGCGACCTGATTACCCCTTCTCGCTGCCTCTGCCTTGGGCTGCAAGCGCGAGGTATGGTGCGGACTTTAAGACCGATGCAGACGTTGAGCTTGGTCAGTTTGATGAGTGCTTGAGTAGTTGTCATGCTGCTGCCTCCGCCTTTGCTAGAGATCCAACAATTGGCTCTAGTCTTTCGATTTGCTGCTCGATCGTGAGGTGTCTTGCATAAAAAGGCCCTGTATCCCCAACTTTCCGAGGGCTGAAACACAGGCGCAGATAACGACTACTTGCACCACTGATTTCAAGTCGCACACCATAGCGATGGCAGAGCAGTACAAGCAAAGTGAGACCATCGTCGTCATAGGTGGATAGGGTGCCATAGAAGACAATTTCAATCCAGCGATCGCTACTCCAATCAACTTTTTTGTTGGCAACGGCACTTTGCTGATGGTAAAGACCTCGAAACGCCTGCCCTAAAATGTCTGCAACGAGCTTGCCAAACTCGCTTAAATCGTCACGGTAATAGGTAAGCCATTCAGCGCCAGAGAACTTAGTCACGCTGCTTCCTCCTCAACCAACTTTGCTTCATACGCTTCGGCCCGCTTAAACCAGTACCACAGCTCGTCCTCACTGCGACTACTGGGCACATGGCGACGGCATTCCTTCGCTAGACGCTTCCATTCCTGCTGTTGTGTGCTGAGTTGCTGTGTCGATCGCGCCGCTGTTCTCCAACCAGTACTTTCATCCATGCCCCGCTTCTCCAAAACGTTGACGGTTTACTTCATCCCAATGAGCGCGTCTACTCACACGTTCGCGACCGTTCGGTAGGCGGTCAGACCGTGGAGCACCCTTAAAACTGGGGTCAACCCACGATCGGTAAGGCGCATAGACCCGATCGACAGGCCGTGGTTTGGGCTGATAACCAGCCGGAAACACCCGCATCTGTGGGTAAAGCACGCATGGCTCTACCAGGTTGATCACACCCTCTACCTTTAACTGCTCAAACGCTTTGAGGGTGTGCACACCCAGGCGACGGCGACCCACGATCGGTAGCCGACAAGCCACAGCCAATCGCATGACATCAATACCAGGGCGTTGTGCGACAATAGCGGCGACTTGGGCTTTGATGGCCTCAAACGGACGGTCTAAAACTGGTTCCCGACATTTGCGCCGAGATTTGCGTGGTACAGTGGTTCTAGTCATAAGTTCTCTCTGGTAGGGGAACGCTGGAGCGATCGTTTGCGGGGGCAGCGATCGCTTTTTGCTGTTAAAGCAGTAACGCAGGCGCAAAAATCTTTCCCTGCTGAGCAAAGACTTCGGCAAAGCGTTGATAATTTGAACCTAAATAGAAAATTGTTGATCCTGGAACAGGTGAGTTGTTCCAAGTCGTGCCTTTAGCTTTAGCCTCACTCTGCTTCTGGGCTAGTAATGCAGCTGATGGTACAAACCGAATGCGTTTGCTACGGCAGTGGTAGGCATGATCAAACAGTGCTTCCATTGCTGCACTGTCACCACGCACAAGCGCGATCGCCTGTTCAAAATCGCCTCGTTTCCAATCGGCTAACAATTTGGTGCAGAACCGACTACCAATATTGCCATATGGCGGATTGAGCCAGATTGTTTTTGCCGTCCAGGATTGCGCTAAACCGTTTGTCTGTTCAGTGAAATACCGATCGGCCTGAATCCATTCTTGAGCAACAATGTTAGAGGCCGGGTCTAGCTCGATGCTGCCCATCACAGTACGGGCAAGTGCAATGATTTCAGGTGGTGTATACCACTCGTTTGATTTAGACGAGGTTAAAACCTCAAAGGCTGCGTTCACTGCACACCTCCTGCTACCGTTGTCGTCTCTGTCTCAATGGCAGCTAGGTACGCAGTGAGGAGTACGATCGCCGCTTCAGTTCGATCCCCATCCCATCCCCGATCAAGGGTGCGAATGTCGTCGGCTGCTAGGAACAAAACAGCCGTATACGACTTATCGTCTGGATAGTAGTCGAGTGCCAGCCGCAATCCTTTGACCGCGATCGCACTCATCAATGCTGACAGCAGCATCGCTAACCCACTGCTGGAGATGGCACCAAGGGTCGTGGCCCAAATGGTGAACCAGGTATCACCTACCCGCACGTCAATGTCATGCCCACCACTAAAATTGGTGCGCTCGAGGCGGCAAAACTCAGGGTCGTGCTGGCTCCAGGTGCGGAGTTGTGCGAGGATGCGATCGGCTTCGGTAGTAGGCGCGATCAGGTGTTCTGCGTTTGTCACGCGACCACCTCCTTAGTTTTTGTTTTCGAGGCTTTGACCCAGCGCCAGACAGTTGTGTAGTCAACGACCAGTCGCCCGTATTCGCGCTTCAAAGCGTCTTCCACCTGCCTGTAACTCAGCCCCTCCCCGTAAAGAGCAAGAGCTTGTTTGCGGTATTTCGTTGTTTCAGCTGCCATAAATTGTTGTGTCCTCAACACTCAAGAACTTAAAGAACCCGCTCAGATGGCGGGTTGGATTTATTAAGGAGTAACGCGGTTCAAGCAGGGATTGCTTTGATTAGCCTCAGCATAGTTTTAGATCAGTGATCTTGTCAATTAGATCACTGATCTATTTAAGATTGGCAAACAAATCGACTAAGCTCAGTTCAGTGATCTGACCTACAATTAGAGTGAAGTTAGTCTTTGAGTCCGAAAATGTTAGATGATGCTGTTTTTAACGATCGGTTTAGGAAGCTTGTGCTTCGTATCTGGGACGCAAGGAAGAACAGTGAAGACATTGAAGCGTTTGCACGTGAGCACTTCAACCTTTCAGAATCTGGTTTTAGGAATTGGTTGCGGGGAACTAATGCCACGAGAGATTTCCTCATGATTGAGGCGCTTGGCCGCCTGGACGGTATGACCTTAGAAGAAACAAAAGCTTATTTCTACGGCAAAGAGGTTTCAGACAATTTAGAGGATAGAAGCTTGGGGGAGTCTAAGGCGTTGCTGTGCATCGCAGCAGCGCCAGTGGAAAGCCTTTCTAAATACCTTCAAGCAATTACTGATCGTTTGGCTCTCATCGCTAGGGATAACTTGCAGCACATTACTCCTATTAACAAGGTGGCGGCAGAATTTAGTCGTTCGCTCTGCACGGTGCTAGTCGAGCAAAAGATGACCCTTGAAGAGATATCGGTCAAATGCGAGATTGAATTACCTTGTCTTAGAGCAGTGGCAGCAGGTCAGAAGGTGCCAAGCCACCGAGTAGCGATCGCGCTTCAAGGCTTGCTAAAAGATTTTCAAGGGCGGGTTTACGAAGGAGAAGATCTGCTCGAAATCTTAGAGCAAGTAGAGCCACAGATTGTTAAAAACGTGAAAACGCCGCCTCAGCAGAAGCGGCGTAAAGCAAGTCAAAGTTAATCAGATTAGACAACTGTCATGTTGGCTTTAGCAATGTCCAGGACTTTGGCAATTCGCATCCATTCACCGTCGCAGAAAATACGCTGGAATGATGTGTACCAATTCGTTACTTCATCGTAATCATGTAAGTAAGCTTTGTATTCGTAGTTCTGTAAAAAACCATCTCGCTCAAGATAGGTCTGCATTTTTTCAAGCTCACCTGGTGCCCAACCTGCCTTATTGATTGAGCCTGCTCCAACCCAGTAACTGATTGTTTTTTCGGTCAACTTGGCATATTGGCGCGAAACAATAATCGGTTTACTTTCTGCCTCTGTCACCAATGTCATTACATCCGGCGAGTGTAAGATGCTGTTGTATATTTCGGTGAAAGTTAGATCACCTGGTAATAACAACTCTTTCTTATGACCGTTTCCATTTACTTGTTCAATCATGTTCTGCACTTCCCTGCGCTGTAGTCGCCCTGCCAGTAATGCTTCTTTTGCAGAGAACGCTTTGTACAGGCAAGGGACTTGATCCTTAACCTGATAATAAAACTCAAAGTTAGTCTGTGGATACAGCAAAAAAGCGCATTCTGCTATATCCCAACGACCTTCATGTAGTGCGATTGCGTCTTCTTTGGACGTACAATAAATCCGAATTTTATCGGACGGCTCCAGGACACTGCGCTCCAGGATTTCCTTATGCGTCAATAGCGGTAAGCGCTTGAAAGCGTTCTGAGCGGCTAGGCGCAATAATTCAGGGGTCATTAGGTCAGGAACACTTAGATTGATATTGTCATTTTGCCCTAACTTTGAGCAGCTATCAGTTCTATTGTCAGCAATCGCCGTGATTGCGGTCACAGGGTCAGCAACTAGCAGCGTTCCGTGCAAACAATCATCTTGAAATTGCCACCGGGCATTGATAGTTAACACTTGGTCACGTCCGATCGGCTTAGCCACGTACCGCAGCTTGACGGTGCCCTGCGTTTTGGCAGCAGCGACGATCTTCAACCATTGCTCTAGTGGTATCCAGTTGGTGATCGGTTTGTGCAGACAGAGTGGTACTGCCTCATCTGGTTCCCATTGTTGGGTGATCGTGCCTGATAATGTTACTGTGCACCGGGGCATTTGCATGTTCGGTTGTATCTGAGACATGTTTATGCTTTGACTAGAAGGGTTTAAGGGCTTGATGCACCGCCATTAACTCTTCACCTGAGTCAAAAATTATACATCAACAAAGGTTTTGAGTGGTACATCTGTACGACTATAAAGCCGCTCAAAAATTGGCGATGTCTGTTGCAGCTTCGATTGAACAGTCAAAAAACTAGCCCAAACGGGTGTTTAACGAGGCTGGGTGGACGGCTTTTGCGTACTTGCACACACACTGGCACTGTCAGAACTTTTTCTTCAGCCCAGCCAGCCTTCAGGCGTGTTTTAATAACATCTCTAGGAATGCCGCGAAGCTCGACCCATTCAGCAATTGTCTTGCTTTCGCCGCGCAATGTTAAGAGTCTGTTGTTTCGCCTGTTTCTTGCTTGCTCTGCCCATGTTCCCCAAATAACGTTACCTGGCTCATAGTTGCCATCGTTATTCTTGCGCTCAAGCGTGTGCTGTGGCGATGGCTTGCCACCCATGTCTTGCAGAAAAACCGCAAAACTTTTGCGCCATTGAGGGCAAACTTTAATGCCCCTGCCGCCGTAGTGCTTGTAGCTTGGGTGAGCAGGATTAGTGCAGCGCTGAATCATTCCAGACCATGTGTCGTAGAGCGGATGCTTCGATCGCTTCTGTATCATTTTTTCGCCTCGCAGCGGCAGCGGTTCAGCGAGTCTTCGTAAATGAGCGTGTCGTCCTCGTCCACATAAACTGCCTCTAGCGGTGTTTTGCCGAGCGAATAACTCAAGTCATAACGCCATCCAGGTCGTGAGTTATGCCGTAACGACTCGTAGGGGTTCTCGTATGCCATACCCACGATCGTGCCCTTATGTTTGCCGTAGTAGACCGACTCAAAGAGCTTGAACTTAGGGGCTGGTACGGCGGCGGGGATGGCTATAATCAGGCGCTCTATTGCGCCTCTTTCGTCTAGCGGGAAAACCTTGCTTTCGTGCAACACATCGCTAAGCTGGACAGGTTGATAGAAATCGATGTGGTAGTTAAAGCCAGGGTCAAAGCGACAACCATCGGCATCAGTCGTGTAAGTAAAAGCCGTGATCACGCCACACTCACCCGCTGCTGACTGGACGTGTTGCCCTGTTTCATAATGCGGCTGCGGAAAATGGTAGGTGTTAGCCATCGTTCTAGTCCTCTAAATGTGCAGTGGGAAAAGAAGGGGAGAAGGCTCCCCAGTTGCAGCAGGTAGAAGGATTAGAACGGGGTAGTAAGCTGCTCGATTTCAGACTCAGGATCGAGCGTGTAGCCTGTCAGCTTGTAGAGGTTACGCAGATAAGCGACTTCACGTAGTACGTCGCAAAAGCCCTCTGAGAGCGTCACCACATCTAGCTTCATGGAGCGATCGAGCTTGTGGTTAATCAACGTCACCCGATGGATGTACTGACGCGGCAGGGTGACATCGAAACGGGTGGCTAACTCGTTGCTGGTGAGGAGGAATGGGTCAGCGTTGAGAACGGCTTGAGTCATAATGAGTGCAGATCCTTTTGTAGAAGGGGATTTAGAGAGCCGCTGTGAACTTCTTGGTCGGAGAGAGCAGCGGTTTCTCTATGTCACTATCTTAGTAATACTGAGTATGCTTGTCAACATATTGAGTAATACTTGTGCTACGATAGTATTAATCAAGCGATACTGATGTTGTCGCTTGGGGTTGTTGTATGCCGGAAGGTAAAGAGAAGATGGCTAGAACTTCTATAACAGTTCCAGAAAGTCTGCTAGAGCGATTTAGAAAGTATTGCGATAAACAGCGCCGCTCTGTTTCATCTCAAATAGCTTTGCTAATGGAGGAGGTGGTTGATGATACAGATGCGCCTGTGCCCGGATCGTTTGCTCAATCCACTCATGTGAAGAGCTTAGAAGACGCTGACACCGATATCGTGGTTACTGATGTCGGACACGGCAATCCCGGAAATTTTAGTAAGCCGCGTTCCGAGTTTTCGGAACCGAAAATACGAGACGCGGGTGAGGAGGAGAGTAATGCTTAACCCATCCACTCTTGATCCTCTGTCCTTGCCATCTTTACCGCTTGAACAGCGATCGCAACTACCCACATCCCCTTGCATCTACTTCGCGATCGATAGCCGAGGTGTTGTTCAGTGCATAGGCGGCACTGGTAATCTACAGAAGCGATGGCTACAGCATCATCGGTACAAACAACTGAAGAACCTCGGTAGCATATCCGTAGCTTACTTGTCCGTTGACAAGCCAGCGCTGTTACGAGAGATTGAAGATGCTCTCATTGCTTGGTTTAATCCACCGCTGAATGGTTCGGCGGTTGTAGGAGAGATTCGGAGGGTGTCACTCTGCTTGGAGGAGGATCTGAAGGAAAAGCTTGAGCGTTTAGCCAAAGCGCGTAAGCGTTCGCTAAGCAATCTAATCGAAACTTGCATGGAAGAAATTGCGAAGCAGGCTGAGAAGAGCGGCGAACTTGAGGGCGAAGGCGATCGACCACAGGGCAAGAAAAAAGACTAACCAACGAACGTCTTAAACGCTCGTTGACATATCGCTAGCCGCACGCTTACGGCGCTCAAAGCAGTTTTTGAGAAAGGGTAGACAGATATGAATGTGCAAGCGCTCCTACTAGCTCTAAGCCTTGGTGAGGAGAAAGACTGGGAGTTTAAGTCTGCTAAAGGAGGTTTGCCAGGAGCTTTGTGGGACACTTACAGCGCTATGGCTAACACTGGTGGTGGTGTCATTGTTTTGGGTGTCAAGCAAGAAGGAGAAGAGTTCTCTATTGAGGGCTTGGAGAATCCGTCTAAAATCAAAAAAGCCTTTTGGGACACTATCAATAACAGAGGGAAAGTCAGTTATAACTTATTGCACGATGAAGACGTAACTTTATTGGGTGCTGAAGAGAGAAATGTCTTAGTGATTAGAGTTCCTAGAGCTACTCGAAGGCAGCGTCCTATTTATACCGGACAAAACCCACTATTTGGCACGTATCGTCGAAATTATGAAGGAGATTACCGCTGCTCTCCTGATGAAGTCGGAAGAATGCTGGCTGATCAGGCAGAAGAACCCGCAGACAGTCTTATTATTGAGAATTTCAACTTTGACGATTTAGATCCGCTTAGTTTGCAGCAATATCGGCAGCGATTTTCTGCGAGATCTCCGGCACATCCTTGGTTGGCAGAGGACTTGAAAGGGTTGCTTACAAAACTTGGAGGATGGCGTAAGGATCGTCAAACTCAAGATGAAGGGCTAACGATTGCGGGTTTATTAATGTTTGGTAAGGACGAAGCCATCAAAGCCTCCGAGGTACTCCCGCCACAGCGAAGCTTGGCGGTGATGGGGGATAGGAGCGGCACTTTCGGGGTTCGATACCCCCGAAAGTGCCAAGCTAGTCGGCGGGCGAAAGTTGATGCTCCACATACGCTTTAAGTTGTTCAAGGGTTACACCTCCGGCTGATGCTACGAAATAAGCTCCAGTCCAGAACACAGGCTTGCGGTAGACCTGATCAAGTTCTTCTGCAAACTCTTTACGAATTAAACGACTGGACACAGTTTTTAGGTTGTTGACCAACTTGCTCACTTCAACATCAGGTGGATAATCAATCAACAGGTGAACATGGTCAGCTTCACCGTTGAACTCAATTACTTTGCTACGCCACTTTTGACAGGTTGCCTTGAGGATCTCTCCCAGTCGATTTAGGATGGCTTGACTGATGACCTTTTTTCGGTACTTGGTTACAAGCACTAAATGTATGTTGAGCTTGTAAACACAGCGATAGCCTTTGTTGTACTTCATTGCACTAATGTTAGACTAGTACAATGCTACTCACATACCAGTACAAACTCAACCCCACTCCGGGACAGGCGGCAATTATGGCGCTCTGGGGCGAGTTACTGCGGCGGCATTGGAACTATGCGCTCGGTCAAAGGCTTGACTGGCTGCGACGTACCCGTTGCCAGATTGACCGATGCAGTCTTGTCTCTGAGCCGATTGGTGAGGTTTCTGAAAAGGTTGATTACTATACTCAAGCATCGGATTTACGCACGACTAAAGAACTGTTCCCGGAATACAAAGACATCTATTCCGATTGCCAGCAGCAGAATTTAATGAGACTGGACAAAGCCTGGAAGCGCTGGCTGCTTCCCGACAAAAACGGAAAACGTGGCGGCATGCCGCGCTTCAAGAAACGAGGTGATATTTGCTCGTTTACCTTTCCGCGTGTGAACTGCCCTAAAGCGGGAGCAACACTAACCGGAAATACTTTGAAGCTTTCCAGAATCGGTGAGATGGCAGTGGTTTTGCACCGCTCAATCCCGAACGGTTTTAACCTCAAGCAAGCTACTATCTTGCATAAAGCGGATGGCTGGTATGTCAGCCTCAGTTTGGAGGACGGGACGGTTCCAGAACCGTTACCTGTCGATGCAATCAAATCAGTAGTTGGCATTGATGTTGGGTTAGAAAAGTTTTTGGCAACCTCAGATGGTCAAGCAGTACAGATTCCGCAGTTTTACCGGAAAGCGCAAAAGCAATTAGCCCGTCAACAGCGCCAACTTTCCCGCAAGCAAAAGGGGTCTAACAACTACCAGAAACAAGCAAATCGAGTGGCAAAGCTGCATCTGCACATTGCCCGTCAACGCAAAGACTTTCACTACCAGGTTGCACACTGGCTTTGTGATTTGTATGACTTGATAGCGTTTGAGCACTTGAACATCAAAGGACTTGCCAGAACCCGACTGGCAAAATCGATACTGGATGCCGCCTGGGGCGCATTCCTGAACATCCTGCAAGCAGTAGCGGTCAAACGCGGCAAGTGGGCAATAGAAGGCGACGCTAGGGGCACCAGTATTGAATGTTCGAGTTGCGGTGAACGGGTTGAAAAAATGCTGAAAGATCGAGTGCATAGCTGTTGCTGTGGGCTGGTGATTGACCGAGATTGGAATAGCGGCATTAACATCTTGAATCGAGTACAACGGACGCTTGGACTAGCGTTTGCTGGCTGTGGAGGCTTAGGGGTTGCCCTGCCTGTGAAGCAGCATTTTTCAATTGTGAGATTGGAAGCCCTCGTTACACCGCTCTGCGGTTAGCGGCGGGAGTTGTCACTGAGCAGATTACCGATCCTCGCTTCGGTAAGGTCAACATCTACCCGCGATCAATCCTGGAGCAGGTGTTTGCAGGAGCGGTCAGCATTCCGAGCTAAGGAAGTCACACCAACAGAGCGGTGCTGACAATATGTCATCGTGACTTAATCATGCAGCGACTACGCAAAAACAGGCGTTGTATCTGTATAGAAACGCACTGATTTTACTAAACCAGCTTCATTGAGATCCGTGAAAGCGACTGCCCGGATAGAAACTTTCTTTTCATCTAAACGAGTGTAATGATTGATGGCTTCTAAAACGTAGTTTTGGTCGGTTCCGTAGATGTTTAGAAGTTCGTGTTCTAACGCCTTGAAGCTTCGCCAATAAGCGCCAAGTCCTTGCGTAATCGCTTCCTTGCCCTTCATCGGAGGACTATTGTTAGATTGGACTTCACAATCATCTGCTAGAAAGTTAGCGTAAGCTTCTATATCCAAGCTATCGAGTGCCTGTAAATACTGAAGATAACGTTCGTAAGCTGACTCAGAGATCTGATTGATTCTCAACGAATTGGTTTTCACTTCTATCTCCTTCTGTAGCCGTAACTTTACACAGGGTACGGCATAGTTGCAACATTATCTATTCCCAGTGCCATCTGTAAGACAGCGTTGGGAGTATGTCAACTCATGAGCTTATTTTCTCACGCTGCTCAATCATCAACGCTGCGGTGACTGCACTTGCGATCGCCAAGCCCGCCGACAGCCACATCACCCAACGAAAGCCATCTAAAAACGCTGCGGCGATCGCCGCTTTCAAGGCGGCTGCCACTTCAGCCCGCAAGCCGGGAGGGATGCTTGCTGCCGCCAAGTTGATACGTTGGGTGTCTAAAAACTGCTGTGCCTCTGAAGGTAGTTGTAGTGGTACAAGACGTTGGTTCAGGCTGTGGTTGAACCGATTTAGCATCACCAGACCAAAGACAGCGATTGCCATCAGGCTAGCAATCCGAGAAACAGCGTTATTAACCCCTGAGGCGACTCCCACATAACGCCCATCGACAGCGTTCATCACCGCAGTCGTTAGAGGAGCCACACAGATTGCCATGCCCAAACCCAAAATGACGACGGCGGGAAAGAAGGTAGTCCAATAGCTACCACCAATACCAGGGCGTGTCATGAAGCCGAGACCAACTGCTGCAATCGCTGTACCAATAATCAACGGTTGTCGGGCACCGTAGCGATCAACCAGTCCTCCTGACCACCGTGAGAGGAGAAACATAATGATCGGAAAGGGCACGAGAGCGGCTCCAGCACCTGTGGTTGAGTAGCCCTGCACTTGAATGAGATTGAAGGGAAGAAAGAACAATGCACCGCCTAAGGCAGAGTACAGCAAAAAGGTGAGCAGATTGGCACCACTAAAGGTACGAGAACGAAACAGGGCTAACGGCAGCATGGGCGAAGCGAGGCGAGCTTCTACCCAAAAAAAGAGACCTGAAATTACTACCCCTACCGTGAGCGCGCTTATAACAAAGAGATTAAACCCCATACTGGCAGACTCTAGCAAGCCATAAATCATGCCACTCAACCCTATGATCGCTAATAGTGCTCCCAGCCAGTCCAACTGCAAGGCTTCAGCATCACGGCTTTCGGGAACACGCCAAAGGCTAATTAGAATGACAATGGCTGCTAGCGGCAGATTAATCAGAAAGATCCAACGCCACGATAAAGCTTCAATTAACCACCCACCAAGTATGGGGCCAGCGGCTGAAGTCATGGCTGTGAACCCCGACCATAGCCCGATGGCGGCTCCGCGTTGTGCATCGGTAAAGGAAGCACCAATAATTGCTAGACTGCCAGGGATCAGCAACGCTCCACCGATGCCCTGAATGCCACGAGCAATGATCAGTTGCTGGATCGTGGGAGCTAAGCCACACCAAGCAGAGGCGATCGCAAAAAGTGCCACGCCTAAGATAAAAATTCGTCGTCGTCCAAAATGGTCACCCAACGAACCACCGACCAGGATCAGCGCCGCTACGAATAGAGCATACGCTTCTACCACCCATTGCACATCTGCAACCGTTGCCTTTAAGCCTGTTTGCAATACGGGTAGAGCCACATTCACCACCGTACTGTCAATGAAAGCCATGCTAGAGCCAAGAATTGTAGCCGCCAGCACCCATGCTCTAGCATTTTGCCGACAAGGGGTAGAAGGTTTTTTTGAACGAATAACTCCTTCATCACACGGCGGTTTGATTGTATGTGTCACGTCCTAGCTTTCCTGACAGTTGCCTTCGCTATCTTAGAATTGCTTTGCTATCGATGGTAGTCTCATTTCAAAAAACAAAGAGCGGCGATGGGAGTATGTTCACAACTGACTGCCATCTTATAACGGTTATAAGATGGCAGTGAGCACTGAATTGTATTTTCATGCAGCCGCTCGCACGGTTACGACACCCAACCAAGACACCCGACCATGACCACTGTTAAAGAGCAGCTTTTGCAAGCGCTCGATCGAGCGCCGGATTCGGTGCTCGAAGAGGCGCTACACTATGTGCAGTATTTAACCGATCGACACCTTGACGCGATCGAACTACGCGAAGACTTAGAGGCTATTCGTGCTGCCCGACAAGAAAGGGAGACTGAAGGCACCGTGTCTTGGGAAGAACTTAAAACGGAGATCGGCTTGTAGTGGTTTACCGCATTGAGTTCATCAAAAGGGCAGCAAAAGAGCTTAAAGCGTTGCCCTTAGACATCCAGTTGCAGCTCAAGCCTAAAATCGACGCACTAGCTGAAAACCCGCGACCTCCTGGGGTGATCAAATTAGAGGGTGAGGACAACGCGTATCGTCTGCGTGTGCGAGACTATCGCCTAGTCTATGAAATTTATGATGACAGGCTCGTTATTTCTGTCGTTAGAGTGGGACATCGCCGCGAGGTTTACCGACGACTATGACCAACCAAACACCCGACGATTTTGAAACGATTCGTCAGCTTTTAGCGTTTGCTAGAGGCAGCAGCAGCTTGATCGGCGTTTGCTAGAGGCAGCAGCAGCTTGATTAGGGTTGCAATGCTTTCTCAGCCTCCTGGATATCGGCTTTAACCTGATCGCAAGCCTTGATCGCGCTGCCACTGCAAGAAGTGCAGGTTTTGAGTTGAGCTGCAACATTGGTAAGCGTCCCTTTCACTGCTGCGGTAGAGGGGATGGTATCGATCTGTACCTCCATCCAATAGTCGATGATTTTGTGATAGTCTCGCATTTGCTCACCACACGCCTGCACCTCGTCTCGATCCATGCATTGATCCTCAAACCTCCTTCGCTGTTGTAGTTAGTTCTTCTGCCAAAATCAGGCT
Source organism: Stenomitos rutilans HA7619-LM2 (assembly GCA_019358945.1). Classification (GTDB taxonomy): domain Bacteria; phylum Cyanobacteriota; class Cyanobacteriia; order Leptolyngbyales; family Leptolyngbyaceae; genus Stenomitos; species Stenomitos rutilans. The sequence continues at coordinate 140,617 of JAHHIE010000002.1, forward strand.
CTGTGCCAGCAACCGATCGCTCACATCTTGCAACCGTTTCAGGTAAGCCAAACGAGCGGCGATCGCTACTCTGATGCGATCGGGTACAGGTTGCCCTTTGCGGGTGTAGTTCTCGGCTGAGTTGAGCAACGCCAGGTAATTGGCATACTGCGATCGGCTGGTGTGGTGAAAGTTGTCCAGTTTTTGCTCTAACTGGGTCAGAGCGTCCGGTTCTGAATAATTCATGATCTCTAGGTGACGAAGGAACACAGGAAAACCGACAGCGTGACGGCATTGGTTTGGCAGCTTCTGCTGCTTCATTGGCCTTAACACGCCCTAGATCGATGCCGTTTCTCTTACGGTAGTTTGAGCCAAAAACCATGCTCTACTTTTTGTCGCCGTTCAAGTTCTCTGATTTCAGCAATTGTTTTGACTTCGTTTTCCTCTCTCCATTGCTTCCATGAGTCGTCAGTGGCGATCCATTTAACCCATTCTTCTGTATCTGGCTTTGGCTCGAAGGATGGCTTCAGCTCATAAAACTCTTTGTTTTGGTTCTCTTCGCAGCGTTCGCAAAGCCATCCACCACCATGTTTCATGCAGAAATGTAAACCGCATCCTTTATTGCCGCCGTATGGTTCCCCGCCACAGACGTAACTGATGCCGCGATCGATTTCTTCTTCACATCCCGGATGATCACAAACTGCGGGCACGGCATAGCCAATGAACCGCGTAAAAGTTGAATCGTAACCGATACTCCAACCCATAATTTTGCTCCAAGGCTATCGTTCAACAGAAAGAACACACGACGAACCGAGTTTAAGCGTTGCGCGTACCAGAGCCACTCGATCGACCGGGCCCACCAACGCGACCCGGATCGAAGTCCGCCATCAGCTTGCGGTGTCCTCCTTTTTCTGGCGGCACATCAACGGCTGCAATTTCTTGCTCAGAAGGATTGTGGCAGGGGATGCAATCCTGGTAATCCCCACTGCTAACAACGCGGCCAATACGACCGTTACGGTAGCAGCCACCGCACCCCGCGATCGTGCAGGGTTTGACGTTCAAAACAACAGACAACGAGAGCGTAAACAAAGTTGATACGATCAAAGCGAGTCTCCTATTAGTAGTGGGTGATTCAGGCGATCGCAAGTCTTGCAGGAGGAGCGATCGCCAAAACCGATTATCAACAGGGAAGGGAGCTAGAACCAGCGACGGCGTGCATGTCCCCGCACATCAACGCCACCGTCCTCGTCTCTTTCTTCTCGTCCGTCCTCACTGTTGAGCGAGACTTCGTACTTTGGCTGCTGACCTTGGCTCCCAGCTTCGCCGTTCATCTCGGTAGCAAGACGTGTTGCGCCTTTGAATGACATGCCATCAGTGACGGTTTGACCTTCGTACTTAACTCTGTAGCCCATGATTGTTCTTCCTTTTTCTAATTGAGCCACTCCCACTTCTAAAGAGAGTGGGATTCAGGCTTCAGACAGCGATAGCAGGCAAAGCCGGTCTGACATCGCCTAAGCCTATGGTTGAACTCCCAACCTTTTTGATATTTACTGAAGCATTTTCGTCCCGGGCATGTCCCGCATGGCACTCAGGACAACGCCACCAACGGGTAGAAAGGTCTAGAGACTTCAGCACATGACCGCAATGAGAGCAGGTCTTAGAGGATGGATACCAGCGGTCTACATAGATAACCTGCTTGCCTTTCTTTTTGGCAACCCACTCTAGAATTTGCAAAAACTCTCCCAGCGCCAAATCACTAATCTTGCGCCCCCACAGACGTTGCATCCCTTTCAGGTTCAACGTTTCAAAGCACAAGACATCAAACTGGTCTGTCAGTCGATGAGCCAACTTCCAGAACCAATCAGACCGTCTGTTAGCAATGTCCTCATGCTTTCGTGCCAGGTTAAGCCGTGCTTGTTCGCGGTTGTGCGAACCTTTCACCTTACGGGAAAGCTCACGGTTAGCCTTCTTCACGGCATTCAAAGATTGCTTGAAGAACTCTGGTGCGTCAAGGCTGAAACCCTCAGAACACGTTAAAAACCGCTTCAACCCAAAATCAAAGCCAGCGACACGACTCGACTCGACCTTAACTTGTGGGACAGGTTCAGTGTCAACGACCACAGCCATAAACAACTCCCCCAACGGAGTGCGTTTGATGGTGACGGTTTTGACGGTGCCTTCGATGGGTCTGGAGTTCCAGTACTGATACACCCGCTTGCCGATCTGGATGCGATTGCCACCCAGAAACTTATAGCCAGCTTGCTTGAGGGTGAACGATTTATACTTTCTGACTTTCTTGAAGTTGGGCGGTCTGACTCCTTTGGTGTGGTGCTTGAAAAACAGTTGATAGGCTTTCTCGATCCGCTGGCAGATGTCTTGCACCGCTTGGGAACCGACCTGCTGCCAGAAGGCAATTCGCTTGCGTTTCTTGGCAATATGAGCCTGAAGCCTCGCACAGTTCAAGTGCTTGCCATACATCCGGTAGTACCGCTTATGAATCGCGATGCAGCGGTTGTAGATGATCCCAGCGACGTTGATGACGCGCTTGAGATACCGATTCCGCTTGTGGTTGTACAGCTTGAACTTCAGAGTCTTCATGCAAACAATTGTACTACAATGTGTCTATGAGTAGCAACTATAGACATAAGATCACATCGGTTTCGCTGGTCAACTATCACTTTGTTTGGATTGTCCGTAGACGCAGAAGAGTTCTGACGGGCAGTATCAAGCAACGGTTAGAGATATTGATCCATGACGCTTGCAGGGAATTAGACTGCGAGGTTTTGAGCCTTGCGGTGGAACCTGAACACGTTCATCTTTTTCTAAATTGCCCGCCAACTTTCGCGCCATCTGATTTGATGCACCGCATTAAAGGACGGACGGCGCGTTATCTTAGGCAAGCGTTCCCTGAGTTGATGAAATTGCCGAGTATGTGGACGAGAGCTTATTTCGTCTCTACGGCTGGCAACGTCTCTAGCAGTACCATTCAGAAATACATTGAAGCTCAAGGGAAAGGGTGACGGCGCTTAAAAGCGCTAACGCTACATCCCACCCATAAATGAGGTGGGCTTTGCTTCAACTACCGCTGTAATTTAAGCGCGATCGCCTTTGACGAGCATCAACAGGGAAAAGAATTAGAACTTGTCGCGGGTCAGTTGCACTTCTAGCACTTGCCAACCGTCGCCCAACTCTTCGCGGATTACCCGTTGACGGCAGGTAAGGCTGGTCAAGGAACAGACCATATCCAGCGGATGTCTCACGCCACTGGGCGACATGATGCGGCCTACAAAGCGAAAGCTCGGTGTTTGAGCAGTAACAGCACGATCGGTCAAATAAACGATGCCAGGTTGAATTGCGGGCGGCTGCCTGTCAAGTTCGAGTGATGTTGGAGCACTCTTTGACACTCCCCGCGCTTAAGCGACGGGGATTTTTAAGAGTTCCAGAAACGGATTCTTAAAGGCGAAGTCAATGCGCCCCTACTGACTCCACTAAGGTCAAGCCCCAATGTTGCCGCTACTTTAGCGATACAATTAGCCGCCCCATTGCAATCAGCGTTGAGATACCAGTTCATTGCGGTTCTGAACAAACCCCGCTTGACTCGTTTCCCTGACGACTGCCACCCTTCGGGTTTTTCACCGTGAGCAGGTAGGCTATCGCCATCCAGGAAACTAGCGGCTGAGGTGTTGGCTTCCTCATGCTCAATCAACTCCATGCCGTACTGTTCGCACAGTTGAGCAACCCGAGTCTTAAGCCGTGCTGTGGGGATTTGGACAAACTTTTGATTTGTCTTGCGTCCCATGTTGGCATTCTGCTTTTGTCCCTGGTTCCAACCGAACACAATCCGACCGATACCATGCTTCAGGCAGTGATCAATCACTAGCCTTGCTGCTTTGTTCACAGCATCCCGCATCTGTCGATTGCGCTTTTCAGTGATGTTCGCAAGCTGCTTAGACCAGAAACCTTGAGGCTGATTCTTTTTGAGCGTGGCAATCCGCTTGTTGTACCACTGGTTTAAGGCTTTCAGGTGCTTGCCATCCACAATAAAACTTGTGCCAACATTGCTTACACAAGTCAGCCAGTTGTTAATGCCGTGGTCAATGCCAAGCACTTTAGCAGGGTCTAGCTGAGTGACGACTTTCTGCACTGGATAGACAAACTCAGCGTAGAAAGCCCCATTTCTAGGTAGAATGCGAACCTCTTTGATCTGCTGCCAATCCAGGTTGGACGGCATTGGGAGAAAGATTTCCTCAATACCAAACCACGCCTTAACCTGAGCACCAAGCGGGATTCTAATGCCTTCCTCAAACAGTTTGAGCCATCGCTTAGGATAGCTGACCGTGAAGAGTCCAGCCTTGCGATAGTTAGGCAGTGATGGCTTTTCAGCCAGTTCACCCCGTCTCCATAACTTCAGCAGTTCACGGAACGACCGGAAAGCTTCAGCCACAGAGTTGCAGGTCTGCTGTGCCGATGAAACGTACATCGCTGTGAAATGGCGGTTCTTAGATCGTGCCATCTCCTCACAAATTGCCGCTCGCCCCACGTACTTCTTTGTTTTGAAGTAGATCTGACGAGCGTAGTAGAGAGAGCAGTTGTAGACCTTGTTGGATTCAGAGCAAAGATACTCAAGAATTGCCTGAGTACCTGCGTCTGGATGCAACAGAACTGGTTGGCATCCAAATTTAGTATTCGACATCAGCCCACCAATCGCCATCTTGCATATACATTTCAAACCCTGGATTATTGACCTCAATAAAGGCTTCTAGCTCAGATTTCATTACGGAGTTGCCAGTTTCGTAATCAGGGCACACTTGAGCCGTTGCAAAAGCCTGTTTATTTGCCGCAATCGCCTTGTTGGTGACATCAATTAAGCCCTGCCAAAAATCAAGTTCATCTTTTAACTTCTCTGGCTCGTCACTGTAAACAACCCTTGATGAAGCAATCTCAAATCTATAAGCCTGAGCAATCCGGGTCATCAACTCTTCAAAGCAAGTTGCTTCCCTCGCTTTAGATTGAGCTTGATTTGCCCTATTTGAAAGGCTCACAACATAATCCGTTGTCATACTTTGTTGTCTCCTTTATACTTATCGACGAGGTTGTCTGCCTTCTGTAATAGTTGGATGGGCTTTGTTGAGAGCGCTTCCGATTGCAGTCGGGGCGCTCTTTTGCTTTGGGCGTTAATCTTTAGTCGCTTCTTCTACCTCCTTTTTCGCTTCCTCATTTCTGGTTTCCACCCACAGGGTTTTATCGTGCTTGGCAATTGTGTAGCGACCCCCTTGAGGGCTTTCGTAGTCTGTGTTCTCGCCTTCTTCCAACTTTGATGCCGCAATAAAAAGGCCTAACATTGTTTTCTCCTCGTAGTGAATAGTGCTTGAAGCGCGATCGCTCACGCTGTTCGCAGGCAGCAGCAAAATGACTGAGACGGTCTAGCTTTGCGGGTTTTCCCATTCCTGAATGACTGAGATTGCATTGCCCGTCACTTGCCCGACCTTTCGCCACCCGTCAGTAGTCCTAAGCAAAATTCGCTCTTGATGGCTAGAGTAACCGGGGTCAAAACTACACTTCAGTGTTTGGCAGATAGTTTTTGCCTGCTGTACTTGATCTGGCGCAGCGTGAACAGCCACACCGCCAGCAGTGATATTTGCTTCAATACCAACTTGGGTAAGAAGCTCGATGAGATCAAGTGCGGTTTGATAGCCGCAGCATTCAGCCGTAAACAAAGCCATTTTTGAACCTCTTGGGCCGGGTGAATCGGAACGCAACTCTCGTTAGTGCACGCTGACGGGCTGAAACCCTTTAGCCTTGCGATGGCGACGCTTGACGGGTGCATCGGCGTAGATTGGCTTAGCCATGATGGCATCAGCCTGAGCGAAGAGTTCGACAAGCAGTGCGCATCCCTCTTCAGCGATTTCGTTACCAACCAGAAATTCGGAGGGATGCTCTAGATGGGAGGCGATGAAACGATCGCGCCAGTCAATGCACTGATCAAACTGTTCGCGGGTACGGTTGCCTAACCAGACGGCAGCGAAGGCGCTCATCCAGGCTAGGGCGATGACTGAGAGGATGAGGAATTCGTAGCAGCGTTGGGCCTCTTCGCTGGAAACCAACTGCCAGAAACGGACGGCGTAGGGCTTGACGCTCGCGTAGACCAATTTGAGGGCGACGTAGCCGGAAGCGAGGGTGACGATGAGCTGATGGCGGACGTTGTAGTGATTGAGTGTGGCTTGCATGGCGGGTCTCCGTGCGGTGGATGAATGGTATGCAATAAGTGGTCAAAAGGGCGCGCGGGAATCGAACCCGCTGAACCGATCGCCCTAGTTGTCAGACAGCGATCGCAAGAAAAGTGCCGTTTTTGTAAAGGGCGGCGATCGCCGCAGCAAAAGCATCAGCCTCTAGCTGAGATTCAAAGCGCTTGGGGTGGCGATCGTAGCGAGAATCGAAAATCTGTTCGTATTTGCCGTTGTCGTAGATTTCAATGCGGTAATCTTGCGCCATTGGTTCCGCGTGTGGTGTACGCTCCTCCGTCTTTCTCTCCTGCAACTTGGAATGCAGCGTTGGCGCGTTAGCGTAATTTCAGGACTGAGGACGGTTAAGCCGTTTCTGTTATCCGATTTCCATTCGGCTACCCAGCAACCCTGTGACGAACCCGACGTCGTGGTGCCCCTTTGGTGACGGCGGGCGCTTGGCGTGACCGTGTGATTGAGTTGTCTTGAGTGTGGGTGAGGTGCCGAGCCGTGAGTGCCTGGTTAGCGAGTGTTCTCAGGCGGCGTGTCGGGGGCGTAGTGTCAGTGAAGTTCTCTGTTCCCCGTCCCTCACCCATGAATCTAATATAGCGTTCAACGCCACACATGTCACTATCAAAGATATACTTATCGCTTACAGCGCAGGTGGCTAAGAATAAGATGTTCTGATAGCGTTTAATGCGTTATGTATTGCTTTCAACGCTATATTAGTAGCAACTACCCACTAACAGGAGATACTTATGGATGCAGTGTTAATGCAACCCGAAGTGAGTAGAGTGTCTTGGTTACTGCGTCAAGTGATGGCGCACCGAAAAATCACTAACAAAGCCTTAGCTGAGCGTCTGGGAAAACATCCCACCACGATCGCTCGGCTGAAGGCTCAAGATACTCTGCCAGAGATCGGCAACGCTGCGATTGAAGAGATTCGCGTAGCAATTACCGAGCTGAGTAAAGATAGGTTTGGGATCTGCCCTCTGTCTGAATTGCTTCAACTTGAAGAGGATCAGCCATGACCTGCGGTATCTACTGCGTCACCAACACGGTGACTGAAGTGGGGCATCGCAAAAAGATCTACCGTTAGCCACAAAAATTAAAGCGATTGCGAAGAACAGCTATGAACATTTCAGAAGCTTTAGCGAGATACCCGTACAACTCAACACAATGGAAAGAGCTAGATTTCGAGTCGGAAATAGATTTAAAGATGGTTCTGTTTTTATCTCCTGCCAGTTATGGAATTGATTGCATGGACGCAATTCTTGTGACAGGGAAACGAGTGACGCTGTTTAATGAATTTGCTAAAAATTATCTTTTGTTTTGGCACCAAGCATTATCTGAAGTGAGACACAAAGAATCAAAGACTACTCCTGGGACAGGTGGCGCAAGAGCGGTTTACTTTTTATTTGACGACCTTCGTCAGTCTATAAAAATAGGCACTTCTCTTTGTGTAAAGCAAAGGATTAAAGACCTGCAAATGGGCACTTCAGCAAACCTTCAATGTTTGAAAACAATAAAAGGAGGTCGAGAAAAAGAGCATCAATTACATAAAAAGTTCGCTCATTTACATATTAGGGGCGAGTGGTTTAGAGCTACCTCAGAACTGATTAGTTTCATTGAGGGGTGCTAGATGCTAATTGAGTCGGCTCCTGGTGGAGGTTCTACGCATTCTGAGCAGATTTACTTAACCGTTGACTGCTTCAAATCACTGGCAATGATGGCAGGCACAGATCGAGGCAAAGAAGTCCGGCAGTATTTTCTTAATTGCGAACGTGACTTGAAGAGCAGAACGTTGGCACCAACGCAACCTCTCTCTGAACTGGAAGCGTTGCAAATTGCTGTTGGCAAGCTGGTGGAGCAAGAGCGTCGTGTGAGGCAATTAGAAGCCGCAAAAGAGCAGGCTGACCAGCGCCTGAGCGCGATCGAAGCTGAGCAGGATCGCTACCAAGCTCCTTGTGGTCACAAGTACACGGTGCTGGCGTATGCCAGTCTCAACAAGCTGGAACTATCCCGCAATGGGGCAGCAGTACAAGGTAAACGAGCGACTGCTCTGTGTCGCCAGCAACAGCTTGAGATCGAGCAAATCTATGATCCTCGGTTTGGCAAAGTCAACATCTACCCACAGTCGATTTTGGAGCAGGTGTTTACGGGAGTGTTAAGCCATGATTGACTCAACCAAAGCGACTCGTGCTGATGTGCTGATTGGCTCTTTTATTGCCGGTGGGTTTAAGCTACCTGATCAAACTTATCGAATGTCACTAGCGCCCTTGACATTGCCGATCGCCTCTCGCCCGATTGGGGCTTAGTCGTCTTTGCCGTGTTTTTTGTAGCAGTATGCGCGTGGCTGGTGTGGAAGTATGGAGATAAGGACGAATGAGTATTGAAGATTTAAAGTACAACGATTTTTGGAAGCACAAATGTTTGACTGTTGGATGTTCGTTTGAAACGTTCGATCGTCACCAGTCCATCGCTCTCAAATTGGCTCAGACACAGCTTGCTTACTCAAATACCCAAGTGGTCAAAGCTGGGGCTGAGACTATCTACCAGTGGTTTGCTAAAGGTAAAACCAAGTTGCCGCAAACTGAACAGGAAGCATTGGAATGGGCTAAAGATCTTTTGCTCAACTTGAGCGGCGATTTGCTTATTGGTGCTGCCATGATTCAAGCTTCTGCTCCTGGTTGGTTTGACGAGGCAAAGAAGGTTTGGGTTGGCGATCGCCCATAAAAACCCTTCGATCGTGCGATCGAGGGGTGAAGGGAGTTTGGTTTCAGGTTTATAGGGCATATCCCGCTACAGTTCCTATTAGGTACTTTTTATGAAACACAAGGTTCAATGCTTGCTATATCGCAACGGTAATCGCTGCAAAACCTTAGTTGTGGTCGAGCCTCCGTTCACCAGTGGCGGCATATCGAAAGCCATTTGGCAAGCAAAACGACTCTTGGAAGAAAAACTTGATCAGGAGGGTTGGGATCTTGCCATTACAACGGGTGTCTCGGTTGGCAATGAAGTTGCCGAAGAGTTAGAACCTGGGGCAAGTTTGGTTGACGGTGATGTTACAGCAACTGAGTATGTCACCGTCAACACTTCTTACGAATGGGTGTTTGAACGCCTTAAAAAACTTCATGAGTCTGTAGGCAGAGGGCAATTGCCTGGTGATGTTGGCTTTTTCCGCAAGAAACTAACAGAAAGCGATCGCTCATAAAATATTCTTGATCGCGAGATCGAGCCCTCGGTTGGCAGACTCAGCGTACCGTGCCGCACTACCAAGCAACTGCTTGACCGTTTCAAATTCATCTCTGGTCACTAAATCTGCTTGGTTGCTCATAGCGTTGAAGCTTGCAGAGGGGTCTACGCAAAAGGGTATCGGTATACCCAAGGTACTCCACAAACCCGTCACGGTAAAGCCACCTTATGACGGGTTTGCATGGCAGAGCTTCGCAATCTCAAACATTACGCCGATCGCCGTTGCTCCCACCGTTGTTCTTCCTCACTCTTTGGCATCACCTCGCCCGATGGCAGGAGTGCAAAGCCTCGCTTAAGTAGGGCCTGCATCGTCGCAAAGCCTTTGGACGCACCAGGAATGCGGTAATCGGGTACCTGGTACTGGGGAAACTGCGTGTACGGCTTCCAGCCGTCACCAATGTTGAGGTACAAAAGCTTGGGTTGGTCTGGAGTTGGCGATCGCCATTGCATTTGTTGCATCGGGTAGGCCTCAAATTTTTGCCATGTTAGCGCATGAATGATTTTACGGCGATCGCTTTGCCTGTTACCGCAGACAAAAACTCCTGTCTTCACTGGCAGGGGTTTTAGTTTGACTATCTAGATTCGTCAGGCTCTGCGGTTTGTCGCCTAAGCTTGCGATTCACTAAGACTTTGTTGCTCTTCTCAGCATGCTTATAAACTAGCTGCTCTTGCGTTTTTCATATGAGTCAAGCCCCCATGCAAGGCAGAACGCCTCGGAAGCATCATCCAGATTCAGATACTCGCCGTACTTCTGCTCTTCCAGAAATTGTGTCACCACTTCTTTAGGCGTGATTCCAAGCAGCTTGGCTCTGACCTTGACCGCTGTAGCGATCGCCTGAATATTCTCAGGCACCGTTGCCCAATCCATCAAAAATTGCTCCATCGTGCGAGTCTTTGAGGTGTCACGCACGAACACGCCTTGAGCCGCGTAAAAAATCTCAACCTCGATCGGGAGGCGCATTGGGATCGGGCGATCGCGCGGGTCTATCGACTTTGGACTCACAGACTCAACCATTGGTGACTACCTAGCAACATCTTAAAGGCTTTCACTCACATCTTAGTTCTGGTTGCTAATTGGTTACCAATTTGGTTACTAAATGGAAACCATGTGCTACAGTTCTACTTGTATCCACAGGTAGCCACGAGTCACCACCTGACACCACGAGCTACAACTACATGTTTTGGAGGGCTATGGGAGCTACTACGGCAAGCAAGCCGAGAACTGAAAATTTGACACGAGAAACCGTTGTCTTTGACGGCGGTAATCGCACGATTCAGTGGATTGATGCTCTGGGGATGGTGCATACTATCCCTTCGTTTATCAAGTTCATCGACCCAACTTGGCAAGAAATCGAGCCATCGCTGAATAGCGTGGTGATTGAGCACGAAGGGCAAACTTTTGTGCTGGGGCAAGCTGCTAAAGAAGAGAACGGTAAGCCCATTTTTGAGGCGGGCAAGATCAGTCTTGCCCCGAAGCTTGTACTGGCAGCCTTAGAGCCAAATCGAGGCGAGACTGCTGTCCGCATCGAGCGGTTATTGTTGGCGCTGCCCAGTTCTCGTGTCGCTGAAGATTTAGAGATCTTGAAGTCGATCGAAGGGACGCATGAGTTTAGCCGCAACGGACAGTCTATTGTCGCGACGGTGGTTCAGGTCGTGCCAGTTGATGAGACAAAAGCTGCTTATGCGGCGGCAGCGAGAGACCGCTTGTTTCGGTCAGAGAGCAAGTTGAACGGTGTCTTAGATCTGGGTGGTGGAACCGCGATCGCCCGTCTCTACAAGACCGATGGCTCAATCAAGCGCGATATGGATGTCATCCTGCAAGGCACTGATGCCTTGGCTGAGGCGATTTCGGCACGCATCACTCACATGCTGGGGCACACAGTGCCAGCGTGGGCAATCATGGATGGCATTGAGCGCGGCGATTACGCGATCGGGGAAGGTGGGCAGAGCTTTAAGCCTGCTTTTGATTTTGCCCACGCAGAATGGTTGACCAACATCCGGCAAAAGATCGGTAGCAAATGGAAAGCGCTTAATCAGTCTGGTCAGATTGGAGAAGTCATGATCATTGGTGGCTCGGCACCTTTGGCAAAACCGTTGGAAGAGCTTACCAAGGGTCGGTTTTTTGTGTCTGATATGCCTCAAGTGATTTCTATTCGTTCGATGCCTCTGTTATGACTTTGCCGTTGCGTGTTCAGTTCTCAGGGGATAAAGCTGAGTACGCTCGGCACCTAGCCAAGGTTGCGGGGTTAGACGATGACGTACACCGCTTGTTTTGCCAAATGATGCATCTCTACGGCGCGGATTGGGAAAGCCGTTGGGCAGCAGACAGCAATCAGTTTCAACCGCGATCGCCCAAGCTTCTGCCTCCAGAGTTTGAGTCTGTCTCACATGAGTCGTCGATTGATTCTATTCCAGGGTTGTAACTGATGGTTGTTTGTATCCACAGGTAGCCACGAGTCACCACCTGTCACCACTTGTTGTTTTGAAGCTATTCCTCTTATTTTGCTTCCGCTTAGCCTACGCATCTACCTGCACACCCATGCAGATCAACTAGACGTCTATTACGTTGCCTGGAGTCCAGCGTTAAATCTAAGAGTTTATTTACCCATCTGCAACCCGCTTGGAGACGGCGATGCAGACGATAGCAAGGTTGAATCTACAAGAATCGACCAGTTGGCCTACCCGTCTGCCTACCCGCCTGCACAGCTTCCCTAGCACCGTCGCCAATGCTTTTCATTTTTGGTAGACCGACAGAAGTTTCACTCACTCTCTCACTCAGCCATGAAAGATTCACTTCCCGCACTTTTAGTTTTTGGCACGATCGTCGCCCTAGTCATCGTCACTCAGAAAGACAACTTGACCAAACAAGCCAAAGCCTCCAGTCAACTACGACAGCAGGGTCAGCAAGCAGAAATTGCTGCTGCTGCTGCTGACCTCCGACGCATGAGCTTGGAGCAGGCGCTGACGGACAAGCAAACGGCTCAGCCGTTGGAGGCAGCAAACGCACAGGAGGGCAACAAGATTGCGACTGGGCGTTATCTGTCCAACTGCCGATCGCCGCGTGCTGCTGATGGTCAGGGTATTGCGATCGCGCCTGGGATGTCCCTTAACGATCCATTGACCGGGTTCTTCATCCCAGACAATACGCCCGTTTGCGATTCGTCAGGCAACACGGGCATCATGCTCAACGGTGTGGTGATTCAGTTTGCCCGTTTGACCGATTCACCCAAGCGCGTCTTGCCCAAGGAAACGTTTGAGACCTATTTCAAAGCTGTCCCGGCTGCCAAAATTTCACGAGGTTCGCTATGAGAATACTGGATGGTTGTTTGAAAGGGTTGCAGTGGGCGATCGTCGCTGCTGCTCTGTTGTTGATCTGGTTTATCGCCTATTTCAATGTGGTGGAGTACCAGCGCGTCTTTCTGGGTCTGGGCTTAGGCGGGTTTGCGGTATGGGTTGGTATGGCTGTTTTTTGCTTGGTGCAAGCAATGGAGATCCGACCCATCCTGCTGAAGCACAAACACAATCGTTGTAGTGAGATGATTGCGTTTGCTGAGAAGCAGGGCTGTGATGCCAAGCCGTTAATCGTGCAACTGAAAGAGGAAGCAGCGATACGTACCAAGCGCATTCGGCGCGCCGTGTGGATGGCCTACTTGTTTACGTTTATTGATCTAGCTTTGTGCGTCTTTCTTCTGTTTACGCCCATCATCAAGCCTGGTGTCAGTCTGATGACAGTGCTACTCACAATGAACATGAGCCTCATTGTGTGGCCGAATGTGTTCAAGACCTTGGGTACGGTTTGGCTACTGCCAGCGCTTACCAAGATGTTGATCAGTGAGTCGAATGAAACGGGGTTGCCTAATCTATCCGGGGCTTTTGCCGCACTCAAAGCCAAGATGAAGCCAGTGCAGGGCGAAAAGAGAGAAGCGCAATTGCAAGCGAGAACTGTGCGGCGGCAAGCACCACAGTCTCAACCTGGGTTCGTGGTAGTGCCCTACGCCCAACCACAAGCGCCTAAAGCTGAATCAAATGGCAAACATCCTGAACCCGTAAACAATTGAGGTAGATCATGCAGGAACGACAACCAACCGTAGCCGACTTGTGTGAACGTGCCACTCTCAACCAGGTTGCTGCTGATTGTATTAACCCCTGGAGCTTTTACGGTCTGACCGCTGGCAGTTTTGGTTTAGCGTTTGTTTCTGGGCTGTGGTGGCTGGCTCCATTAGGTATAGCTGTAGCTGCTTATGATGCCTGGAACCACACCAAAGCATCGGTACGCAAGGAGCGAGACATCAAGGCAAACCCCGGCGCGTGGATGAAGTATGCCGATGTGCCGTTGGCAGAATTGAAGCGTAAAGAGCGACTATTGGCGACACCGTTACAAGCTTTGGATGTACAGAATCGTGTTAGATCCTCGCAGGCGATTACTGCATTGCCTGCCACTACTTCTAAAGATTCTGAAGCAAAACCACTCAGCCAGTATTTTGAATTGTTTCGTTACCGCCCTCTGTTAATTTGGGGGCCACAAGGTAGTGGTAAATCAACGATCGCTCGTGCCATTGTGCAGATGAAGCGGGAGCATCACCAAGAGACCCCGATTATTAATCCACATGGTTCACCAGTGGAATGGGGTGATTCTCAAGTGATTGGACAAGGGCGTAACTATGATCGCATTAACGAATTCCTTGCTCAGTATCTTGGTGATCTTGACAATCGCTATAAAGAATTTGCAGATTCAGGTTTAACGGAGCAAAAATTTCTAGAGCATCTGGTGGCAACTAGTCGTGTCATGTCTCCCGTCTGCGAAGAGATGTCAGGGTGGGCACACAATCTTGATAAGGATTTGCTCGGCTCGTTTTCTTTAGCCTGTCTTTCAGAATCTCGCAAAGTGGCAATGTGCCCTGTTTTTATTTCACACGATCGCGCCCTTGATTTTCTAGGGTTGAAACGTGGTGCCAACTTACGAGATTCTGGGCTGATTGAATTAGAGCTAATGCCACCCAATCACCATCCTGATACAGGGTTGCTCTGTTCGTCTGGTTTGGGTGTGCTACGCATTCCGGGCGGTACTTCGTTCAGAGTGCATTTCGACGATTTCCAACAACCAGAACTGAGCTGTGTTGCCTATCCACAGGGAGAACTGCAAGCGTCGATCGGCTCTAGATTTGTTGCTGCTGCTCAATCGGTGCGAACAAAAATCCAAGATGCGGTCGGTGCGCGTGACGACAATGAAGTGATGGTGGCTAAATACGCTGAGATTTTGCCTGAATGCGAAACCTATAGCGATGTCCTGGAACGCATCGGCACCCTCTTGCATCGGCGGGGGCTGATTAACGAGCGCAAGGTTGGGCACCTGAAAGGCTGGCTGACGCGCAACAACCTGATGCACCCTGGTCAGACGATCGATGTTGAGCCTGAGGCAGAGAACTGCGATCCGTTGCCACCACCCAGACCATACAGGAGAAATGGCAATGGCTGACCCTAGAGACAATGGCAGCATTGTGACAGGTTTTTGGATGGCAATTTTTCTAGTGATCTGGTCGATCGTTGTCTTTTGGCTAGGCTACAAGGTGAGAGATGACGGTAATATCTGGCGCTTCCCTTTTACACATCAACCTACCCGCCAAGAAATGCGCGATCAGCTTTACCCTTCACCTGGAATCCAGCCATGACCGACTACCGCAGTTACATCACCTCTGACGAATGGCGTGAAAGACATCCAGACTGGCTTAAGGAAGCTGGTTATAGATGTTCGCTTTTCCCTTGGGTTAAAGTAGGGCGCAAGCATCATTACGCCATGCACCATCTCGATTACCGCAACTTGGGACACGAGACCTATTGGTGGGATGTTCTGGTTCTATCGCCTGCCGCGCACGACTGGCTGATTCATGGGTTGCTTTCAGGCTGGAAGCGTCCTCACCAGCAGAAGCACTATCCCAACCTGCCCCAGCGTCTTGCCCACAATTGGGGGCGTTTGCCCTACTTCCTGAAGATGTTGCTTGTCGCTGCTATCTTTGTGGCGTTGGGCGCAGCCCTGTCCAGCAACCACATTTTCGGTGGGGGACTTGGTGTCTTGATTTTTATCCTTGTCTTGTGGGTCTAAAAGAACAGGTTTACACTCTCGGATGCAACGTCTCCTCGATCGCAGCCCTGATCCTGGTCAGCAGCGCGATCGCTCCTTCCAATTGCCGCTTAGCTTTGCCTGTCTCGCCTTGCAACTCGCGTGACGTACTCCCATCGCCGCTCTACGAGACGGCGTGGGCTTCTCTGTGACTCCCAGCTATTGCCAGGACATTTCCAGAGCGATTAAGAACGGGATGACCCACCGCCCTTATCTTCATATTCCTGGCTGCATTGTGGTCACGGTCATAGACTGCCCCACATGAGCAGCTATGCACCCTATCAGCCAGTGTCTTAGGCACTGCTGCACCGCAGTCTGAACAGTCAATCGTTGACCTGGCTGGATTCTTTGGTAATGTCCCGCCCCCGGCTCTTTCAGCCTTGTAAGCGGCAATCTTCAAGAATTGACTCCAGCCAGCATCATTGATCGATTTGGCAAATCTTGTCCTTGCCAGTCCTTTGATATTTAAGTCTTCATGGGCAATGTATTGGTATTGCAAGAGAAGCTTGTTAACCGTCTTGTGGTGAAAATCTCTGCGCTGATTAGCCACTTTCAAATGAGCTTTGGCAACTCGTTTTACTGCTTTTCTGCGGCGATTTGAGCCTTTCTTTTTCCTGGACAGTTGACGCTGTAACCGCTTCAGTCGCTTCTCTGCTTTGCGGTAATGTTGGGGGATGCCTACTGGTTCCCCGTCACTCGTGACCAGAAAAGACTTCAACCCCATATCAATCCCAACGGTATTCTCCCAATTGGGCGCATCGGCAGTCAGTTCTGGCACTGATAAATCTTCAAGGCTGAGGCTCACATACCAACCATCGGCTTTATGGGTAATCGTAGCAGTCTTAAGCTTGAACCCATCGGGTAGGGGACGATGCAGAATCAGCTTGACCTTACCGATTTTAGGCAGAGTGATGAATTTGCCATCAACGCAGTCTTGCTTGATCTGAGGAAAGGTGAAGCTGCGATATCTGCCTTTACCCTTAAAGCGTGGCTTGCCTGAGCGTTTCCCACTGCTATTGCCCTTCAACCACCGCTCAAAGGTCTTCTTGACCCGCTCGACGCAGTTCTGTAGCACTTGTGAATGGATGTCTGCATAGTCGGGGAACAAAGCTTTACTGTTCACCAGGTCGCGCTTCTGAGAGTAGAAATCGGGTTGATCTTTGAGTTCTGGCAGATGACAGACTTCAATCGAGCAACGGTCAATGTCACAGCGGTTTTGCTCCCACCAATTGAAACGCTCTGCCAAGCGATAGTTGTATTGCCGTCGCAGCAGTTCCAGCCAGTTGTCAATCGTGGCTTGCTGTTGAGCGGTTAGGCGTAAGCGGTATTGGTAAGCGATTCTCATGCGGCTGGTTCAGAGGTGTGCTTGAGTTGTTTGCGCGTGATTACGAACCATTGATTGCGGATACGCTTAGAGGTGCTGTGGGAGGGGAGATTAAAATCCTTTATCGACTTGATTAGAACACTATTACGCTTCTTCAATTTGATGCTGGGATATCACGAAAATGAATCGTAAAGCTTCCTTGGTCTTGCAAACTAGCCGCGACCTCAACCAAATCAAGATGATTTATTTGAGTTGGCACATCCTCAAAAGTAATGAGTGCAGTTAAGCCAATACCTCGAGCAAGTTTTTGGCATACATAAGCCTTGTTTTTTTTGTTGCCAAAAGTAACACTTTTGGCAACATACTGCTTTCCTTGGTTAGTTATTGCACTGCTATTAGTATATTTACCGTAGATACAGAGATCCCTATTTTGTGTTTGGTCAGTTACCAGGAATTCGCACTTCAAAGCTTCATTGTCACTCCTACATTCTTGCAGGTGAAAAAGGACATCCTCATTTGACTGAGTAACTAATGGAGAATTAGTAGGAGGTGGGTTAAGTCTAGGTGATATAGAAGGGGAGATTGTAGGACTAGAAGAAGGATTTGGTGTTGAAGTAGACGAAGAAGGTGAGACTACTGCATTGGGAGGCAAGGATGAAGACGACTGAGGTAGTTGAGTAACTGGTATTCCACTTGGACTTCGAGTAGGAGTAGAATTGAGCACTAAACCAAGAATTAGAAGTATTAGTCCAAGTGGAATAGTTAATCGCTTTTGATTTGGTTGTACTTCAATCACTCCTCCAAGCTTACTTACAAAGCTTAAAATGAGAAAGAACAAACCTGCTAAAACAAGCAAGGTAGGAATTGGCGTATCTTTAAGTGCATTAATGATATCTTTCATTAGATTCTTTTGTCGCGTCTTGTTTAACACAGCTCATCTTACTGACCATCGTCTTGCCGTCGTGACATACTCCCAGCCGCTATCAGTCAAGTGAAAAAGGGCAACAATAGGAGCCGCAAGCGTCACAGCATACTCAAAATTCAACACGGTCAGTTTTTCGCACTCAAAACTCTGAATCATGACTACCTTCCCTAGCAAACACCTTCATCCACAATCGGACTCCTCTAACTGACCAGGCGCAGCCCTCCCACTCAGCGCCTTCTGCTGCATCCCCCAGACAAAGAGGTTTGCTGCTGCGTTGTCCTGCGTCAGGATACGCCGCGCTTCTTCGTATTTGGTTTCTGAGATGACGTAGTGCTGTCGCAAGTAGGCAGCTTCCTCTAAGCCGTCACCTGTGTCGTAATCAATCCCGATCGCCTTCAACCGCTCTTTAGCCTTGCTCACATCCTTCTTTGAACTGGGGTTTAGTCCGGCATCCTTCAGAAGCGCTGTCATTGTGCGACCGTTAGCTGACTTACCAACGACTTGATCGGTGCCCTGTTCAATGAAGACAAATTCGGTTTTAGCTGGAGCTAGCTGGATCGGTGCTTCGCCTCGCGCCTCAGCCATGATGCGCCGACCAGCCTCTTCGCCCATCGTGGCTGTTACGGCAAAGAAGGCGGTTTCACGATCGCGCTTCACCTTTTCCAGGTCTGCCAGTAACCGCAGGTTCTCGTTTTGCAGCCGTAACCGCTCTAATTCTGCTGCTTGAGCAGGGATGACCACTTCAGCTTCGCGTGTTTTCACTGCGAAGTAAGACTGTGCAGCAGAGATCTCCGGTTTGCGAGGATCACCATTCATTGCCACCAAGTAGGCACCCAGTCGCGAAATTTTCCAATCTTCCATCGGTCTACCACCAGAAGGGTTTTTTCCGGTAGCGCGGCTAAAGTGCTCTACGACTAAGTTCCCAGTGTTTTCACAAGCTAGTTTGGCTCGACTGATGACAGGACTAAAGTGCTTCCACTCGGAATAGCCAAGCAAAGGCATTAACTCACGCCCTGTCCAGTACTCGTTACCCGCTTCGTCAGTCCGGCAGATTGAGTCAAAGAGATTAGAAGACGCACGAGAAAGGCTAGTCATCACGCATCCTCCTCGTCTGCTTGCAGCAGTGACGCTTGAACGCGATCGGTATCACTCCCCTTTGGTCGATCGGTGGTAATAGCGCTATTAACAGGATCGGTTAAAAAAATTACTCCTAATGCAGACTCAATTGCGCTGAGTGTCGTCTCAGGGAGGACATCGACTTTCCCACCTTCAATTCGATACCAGTTAGCGACACTCATTCCAGCCTCAGCCGCAAGCTCGGTTACAGATTTTGGGGAATCTAGACGAGCTTTCTTAATCTGAATCTCAAGGTTGGGAATGTCGTAGTCGGTAAAACGCCTAATCTTCACTGCTCCAACTCGCTTAGGACGAGCGCTGGTAACAGTTCTGTTCAGTACAGGGTTGAACCAAGCAATCAAAGCGCTTTCAATCTCAGACAAGAAAATGGCATCGTCAACAACTAGATGGGCAAGCCTCACTCCGCCCATTGTCAGCAGGTTTTTATAGCAATGATGACTAGACCCTATCCACCGCTGCCTAGCATTCTTTGCTTTGCCTATGTACTGAACCACTCCTTGCGCGTCGATCGCAAAGTAAATGCATGGCGTGGTGGGTAGTTGCGATCGCTGTTCAAGCGGTAAAGATGGCAAAGCAGAGAAGTCGATCGTCTCAAGGTTCAGCATCTTTCTCAACCTCTATAGATTCATAAAGGTCTGAAGGTTGGCAGCCGAAAAGCTTACAAAGCCCATCGACTCGAACAAACATTTTTACGCCATCTCGACTTTTCTCCCAATTCCGAACTGTTGAAACGTCAATCCCCAACGTTTCTGCAATTTGGCGTTGAGTCAAGCCCTTCTCTTCTCTGAGCTTGGCAATTCTGGACACGTGTATTTCTCCCATGCGTTAGTTCATAGCATTATGTTAGCACGAGTTTCTTCATGTGAACTAGTTGACAGTGTGAACAAGTTAACGCATCATAGAGATAAGGAAAGGCGCTCTATCCCGCGAAGAAGAAAGCGCCCCTCCCACAAAGTCCCATCACTGGAACCCCTCAATTATGACTCAAGCCGTTCTCAACGCTGACCCCTTCTTGCTCACCAGCAACGAGTTAGCCACCCGTTTTGATGTCACCCCACCGCGTCAATTCATCCACCGCGTGACACTGGTGAACCACAAGATCGATCGCTCCATGAAGCTCGATGTGATTACGCTATCCGAGTCATTCACTGACATCTGCCGGGAGATTTCTTACCTCCGCGACCTCTATAAGCTTGGCGGCTACACCCTCTGTTTAGAGGCTGACATCGAACTTATCAGCGGCGATCCGTTCTAATCAATCTCTCTGGGCACTCCTCCACTTCAAGGGGTGCCCATTCTCATGCCCTTCATTCTGAGCAACATCATGGTTAAGCACGGTACTGACGCAGTTGCGTCCCTCCTTCCCGCTGACATTTATCAACGCTTAAGCACCTTTGAGCTTGAGATTCTCGGTCACATCCTCCAGCGCCCTGAACCCCAGTTCCAGTTGTGGCAGAAGGTCAAGCACGGCAAACACACCGCGATGGTGACGGGACTGCGCTATCAGTCCCTCAAAGCTCGGTTTACGGAAGAGGATGATTTCATCGGCTGGTACTACTATGTCGAGCACGAAGACGGTCAGGTGGATATCTGCTACGAGAACAACCTCACAGCACTGGAGGAGGAGCAGTCATGAACACGACCACACTAAGTCCAGTTACCCAAACCGAGGGCACCTACTACGGCTTACCCTCCTTCAAGCTTGACGGTGAAGAATACATTGTTGGCACCCTGGCACAAGCCACTACAGCGGCAGCAGCCTGCATCAGGGAGTGCGCCATCTCCTCTGGTCTGATTGACGCAGAAATGCTCTTAGCCTATTCCTGTCTGCCACCACAAGCGCTGGCACTCATGCGCCATCTGCAAGGGGGTTGCTACACCATCGCTGAAGAACAGGCGTTAATGCAAGTGCTGGATGTCGAGGCACTGACAGAGGCAGCATTGTCCCGCTATGGCATCGCCCGGTTTCTCTGTGCGGGGTATGGCGATACTGCTGTGGGTCGCACGCTTAGCAGCTTTCCGGCTCATGTGGGAGAGTTCATTCTCCAAGCGTTGGGGCTGACTGCTGAACAGGCGGCAACGGCCAGACTCTATCGGGTTTAGACGGCATGAATTGTGCATTGAATTGTTGATGTTTTGGGCACTGCCCAACATGGTTAACCTTAATTGCCGTAAGGCTAATCCCTATACCACCATTATCGCTATGTTTTAGGGTTGGCAGGGCAAAATAGAAGCACCCTGAATGTTTGTCACCGTGTCCCATCCTCTCACCTGGAATGAACGCATTGAGACTGCGATCGCGTCTAGTGCCTTAGTTTTTTACTGCCAACCGATTTACAAATGCGGTCATACAACCCCATCTCTGTATGAGGTGCTTGTTCGCCTTCGCGGGGCAGACAAAGAGGTTATTCCGGCCTGTCAGTTTATTAATGAAGCCTCAGCAGAGCAGTTAAAGGCTATCGATCGCCTTGCGGTCATTGGCACTTTGAAGCACCTACAGCAGACCGATACCCCTCACGCCATTAATTTATCAGGGCACACGCTCAACGATTTACAGTTCCCTGTCTTCCTATCAGAGCAATTACAGAAGAGCGGTGTCGATCCACGAAAATTGGATGTCGAGATTACTGAGCAAACGGCGTTGCTACCACTTTCTGTACAAGTTATTGCTGCTCTGCGCGAGTTGCGTTTAGCTGTCGGCCTGGACGATATTGGCTCTGGGTATGCAGCAATTCCGGCTATCTTGGCTGTTGCGCCCGACTTCATTAAAGCCGATGGGTCAATTGTGCGTTTGCTCGCTACCGACCACTGGCGTGAGTGCATTGTATACGGCATTATGGCTGGTGCCCATCACCGGGGGCTTAAGCTAATTTTGGAGTGTATAGAGTCAGGACTAATTGAGTCGAGAGCGCTAGAGCTAGCTGAAGACTTCCCTGGCTTGAAACTTTATTTCCAAGGGTGGCTGTATGGGAGACCAGAACCGTGCCTAAACTAAGTCTGATTGCTAGCTTCGGTGCTAACATCCTTGCTTTCGCACTCTTAGGCACCAGCTTTTATCAGCAGGAACGGGCGCGATCGTCCGTGCAACATTCGATCGCTGTCATAGAAGCTATGCAGCAGCTTCGTAGCACAGTTGTCAGAGCCAGAAAAGACTACGATGATTATTTACTAAACTCATCTTTGCTGCCTGCTTACCGTCACAGTCTAGAAGCGGTAGGAGCTGAGATTAAGGAACTTAAACAGATTACTGCTGATAATGCCACACAGCAAAAACGGTTGAACAGCTTAGCAGAGATGATGAGGTTTGACCCGCGATCGCCCAAGCAACTCTTGTTCACAGATTCAGAGCGACGGTCACTGCTAGCAATCTCAGATGAGGAAACTGCCTTGCTAGGGCAACGACAGGAAGCGGCAGAGGTGCAGTCTCGTTTTCTGTCTGGCATGACATTGCTATGTTCCTTGGGCATTTTTGTTGCCACTGCTCAATCATGGCGCATATCCAGTCTCAAGACGAAAGCCTTGCGAACCTTGGCAGACCGCACTACCCAACTAGAAACAGTGCTTAGTCGCATACCTGCTGCTGTGCTGATCCGCAATCGGGCTGGTGTTTGCTTGGAGATCCTGAGTGAGGGTAACAGTCTGCTGTTTGATCCGCAGCGCATGGTGGGTACAACACCGTTTGATGTGGCACCAATCAAGGTGGCGACACAGTTGATGAATGGGATTGAGCGAGCGCTAGATACCCAACAGACGGTAGAAGCAGGGTACGAGTTCAGACTGTCGAGCGGACGCTTAGTTTGGTTTGACACATCCATCAATCCACTACCGGGCGATCGAGTGTTGATTATGGCTGCCGATGCTACACAAGAACACAGGATGACTCGGCAGTTAATCAGATTGGCAACTCAGGACGGCTTGACCAACCTCTACAACCACAACACCTTCGTCAAATTGGTGCAGAGTGAAATTGCTTTGCGATCGCGTCCTCGACAATCAACGCAATCGTTTGCGTTGTGTTTGTTTGACCTTGATTACTTCAAAGCAATTAATACCACTTATACGCATAGTGGCGGCGATTTGGCTTTGCAGGCAGTAGCACGATCGCTACAAGAAAATGTTCGCGGTGAGGCTCATGTTGCTCGTCTTGGTGGTGACGAACTGGCTGTCTTGTTAAGAGAGATTGATGCGTCTGCTGCTACTAAAGTGGCAGAACGGTTGAAGGATGCAATTGCCAAGCTCTGCATCCCTAGCCCAAAAGGTGAGATTCGGGTGACAGTTAGTGTTGGCATTGCCCTCTACTCAAATACTTGCAATACTTTTGAGGCGTTGCACCAATCCGCATCAGAAGCATTGCTTGAAGGAAAAGCGGCGGGGCGCGATCGGGTATGTGTGGCTGAGTAGCTCAACACTTCCCAATCCACAAAGTAAGCGCCCAATCTTTGCCAGTATGCACCCACTCACCTAATGCTCCCGGCCTGCGATAATCATCTGTCCGCCCGGTTGTGGGATAGCTCACAATTTTCACCCAGCGTTGGCCGTTATAGCAGGGAATGGGGTCTAAGGCGGAAGCGCGATCGTAGTCAATCTCGCGACCAGGCTCTACAGGAAAACTGATTTCAGGTGCAGGTTCCACACCCGGCTGTGCATCCGGTGGATACCCATAGTGAGCGGCGTAAGCTTGGAGGTCGATCGCCACTGCCCGTAGATCGGATTGAATTTGTACGTCACGCGCTGTAGAGA
Source organism: Stenomitos rutilans HA7619-LM2 (assembly GCA_019358945.1). Taxonomy (GTDB): domain Bacteria; phylum Cyanobacteriota; class Cyanobacteriia; order Leptolyngbyales; family Leptolyngbyaceae; genus Stenomitos; species Stenomitos rutilans. The sequence goes on from JAHHIE010000002.1 coordinate 164,316, forward strand.
CTTAGCCATTTTTGCCGCCTCGCAAGCCATACCCGCGCACACTATCAAGCGGCGCACGCTCCTGCACTATGCCAGCCTCAACGTAGAAACTACGGACGCGGCTGAACGCAAACACTAACCAACTTTCGGCTGTGTAAATCTTGGTGCTGACCAGCAACCCTGGCAGTTTTTGATCAAGCACTACAAACGTTAGAAATTCGCCCACCGACCGTGCTACTGAATCTTTATCAAACCCTCTGATATTGAGATTAAGCCACACATGCAAGAGCTCTTTAGCGGGTGCTGTTGGCGTACTGACAAGTTGATAGGAAAACCTTAAATAGTGAGTGGGATATCCTTGGAGGAGCGATCGCCAAATCACTTTGTCCTCTTCTCTAGTCCCATCTGTTGACAAAATCTTTTGTGATAGTAGCTTCCCAGGCGATAGCGATCGCGTGTAGCCAGTCGCGCTTGAAAGCCTGCCAATGGTAAGCCGATGCACCAATTGAGGAGTGAGAGCTTCAATGCTGCCATACGCCTCGTAAACCACTGGTAGTGCAGGATGCGCGATCGCATCAAACTTTGGGATTGAAGGTGGCTTCGGTTGCTGTTTTTTGAATCTGAACCACATCGATCGCCCATCCTTCCTACCCCACTGTTTCTTGTGTTCGCACCCAAAGCAAAGCAGCTTCTGTCCTGTTTCGCACGTCCAGTTTGTCGTAGATAGTGTGGGCATATGAGTCGATCGTGCGTACTGCCAGTCCAAGCCGGATCGCAATCTCAGGATTACTCAGTCCCAGGCTGAGCAAAGACCATACCTCATGCTCTCGTGGTGTCAGTGGCTCAAGGTCGATCATTGGCTACTGTTTTATCTGTTCGACTGGTCTTCTGTACAGTCATTCCTTGCTGATATTCAGCCATCAGTCTCTTTGTTTCAGCAACCACGTCTGGATGAATAGATGGTAGTTTTAACTTGTGTGTGGCTATTGCAATGGCAATAAACCAGGCTTCGCTATCGTCCTCTTCAGCGTCTACATTCTCATCTTGGAAAACGAAGGCAATAATTTGATCAAGTGCTTGCCCCAGTCCATCTAAAATTTTCTGAGAGACACGGTAATGCCACCACTTCCAAAACTTCCATGTTTGACCAATTACAAGTGCTAAAGGGAAAGTGAGCCAAGCTCGGAGGTAAACACCGGGCGATCTTTTTGTCATTTTCGCCTCTTGAATAAATGACACGTTGAAGGTATTGCACCCATTGGGACATATGCTAAACCCCAAACTTGAGCAGTTAAAACCAGCCTTGCTCCAAATTGATACCTTAACGTCTTGAAAATACTTCTAACGTCTGCTTCAAAACGTCGATAGACATAACTTGGCAAAGGCAAATCTGTGCGACAAACAGTGACAGTATTATCAAACCAATCACGGCTAACAACTTCTAAGCGCCAAGGGTTAAGATGCTGAACGCAGTCCCATTCTCTGTGATCAAGCCTTACTACTCCTCGTGGATCACCATGCCATTCGCATCTTGAAAGATACATACCGTTAGTTAATGGATTGCGATCGTACTTCAGCTCAATCCAAGGCTCTGCTTCAGTCATTATTTTTTTCATTTTGTTACGGCTTTGCCTTCTTCTGCACCGTTACCGCGATCGCCCCTCCAGTACCCACAGCAGGCACGACGATCGACAGCAATTGCCCGATCGTGTCAGGGCTTAACCCGAACTTGAGCGAACTGTTGTCGCTTTTGTATTCCCAAGTGAACCCAGCCAACGCCCCGATCGCCAGTGCTCCACCTAAAGCCAGCGAAGCGCTTAGCAATTTCAGGCGGATGTCTAGCTGTTGTTCTAGCCCTTGTACTCGGTTCTGCAAGTCGGCGATCGTCTCTTCTTGATTGCTCTGGCTCCTCATTTGAGAAGTGGCGAGATCGGGCTTCAGGTGTTCAGTCATAGCTGTTCACTTCCTTGGGCTTCAAAGGTTTGAAGATCGCCAACAGTTAGTGCCCATCTCCAGACGATAATCTGAAAACCGTAGTAAGTGCCTTCTTCAAAATCGCGATCTACAATGGCTACATTAAATATTTGGTGCTGCTTTGACCCATCTTTGCAATAGACAAACCATAGCCCGTCGTCAGACCATTTAGAGTGAATGATGAATCGCTTAAATAGAACCATTTTCAACTCCGACTGGTGGATCATCACCGGGATGGCAATGGCAGCAACGGCAAAGGCGATCGCAACAGTCCAACTCATATCTCACCACATCTTGTGTTTTTGGGTTCTGTCAGTTAGCGATGTTGCGATGTGCAGTCGAGAACTATCTATGACTTCACGATGATAAAGCTCCCACAAGATGTGGTTAAAGAGCGGTTTCCATATAGGATACGTCAAACGCAGAAGAGGCTTACGCCAATACTGGTATGGGTTGTAACAAAAAACATGCTTACAAATTTCTTGAGACTGCTGCTCATTAATAGCTTGCATTGTTAAACTCCTGTAAATTAAAACAAACGGCGGCTCATCTCATAGCGGTAATTTACTCAATCGAGTTTTGCCTGGATAAAACAATCTTTTGCTTCAAGCAACTTCCGCATCCCTGCTGATTTTTCAGCGCCATCAGGCAATGTTGTATCCATTAATCTGGCTAAATCAGCGATCGGTCTGCTTACATCTTGCAAGTGCTGTGGCAGGTGGTCATAGACGAAATATTTGTCAACAATGGCTACCAATGTTGTTCCTCCAATTAAACATCCTTACTGATCATGTTGTCAGGCAAAGCCTTGTCACCCTGAGCGGCAATTGTGGCAGCACCCATCATGGCCGCGATCGCATCTGCGTCACTGATGTCAGCTTGATCCACGGCTTCAGCAGACAGCCTGAGTTGTTCAGCTTGGGGCAGATACGCCTGAAGGTGAGCCACAACCGTCTCAAGTGCTTCTACTCGCCCTTCTAAGTGGTCGTGCATCCCTGCCAGTGCTGCTAGTTGCTGTTCTAGAAGGGTAAGGCGATCGTGCGCTAAAGCCGCATTCGGTTCGTTCAAAGGCATGCTATTGCCCTCCCTGTGGCGGCTCGTAAGGCGCGTAATTACCTTGAGGTGGTCGGTAAGTTGGAGCCGTTGGAGGCTTCTGAGTAAACCAGGAAAAGACGCTGCCCAAAACACCCGCGATCGGGATCGTCATGTGTGGCGCTACACCAAAGCCGGCTAGCGTACCAGAAACGGAAGCACCCACGCCAGAAATAGTTGTAATCACATCGAGAGTCGGTTGACGCATGACTTTCAAGAAGGGAGTAGTACACCCATATTTTGCCCTACTGTCAACAAAAGGGGGCGATCGAGTACCCGATCTCCCCAGCATCATTCATGCTTCAATCTGTTTCCAAAATACGTCATGCGGACGGAGTCGCTGCTTCCAGGTAGGTGATCAACTCCTGAATTTGCCCCTCCTCTTCCACATCTTGCTGCTTCACCACTGCTAAATCAGCCTTGGCGGTCTCGGCTTCTGCCTTGGCTGTTGCCGCCTCTTGCAACAGGGCTTGAATGCGTTCTTCAGTCTCAGCAGGTAGCGCTGCTGTATCGGCTGGCTTTTGTTTGAGATCAGCGTTCTCTGCCTTCAGCGCTACGTTTTCCTCCTGGTACTCTGCTAGGGATGCGATCGCGGCTTTCAAGCGACTCACGATCCCATCAATCAATTCTTTAAGTCTTGCAAGCATTGTACTGATTCCATTAGTACAGGACGACTCTATTAAGCCATGAAAAACCCGTCGCGGCATTTACACGAGGGGAAAGAGTGACTTCGATCGTCCCAGACAATAGAACTCAATATAGAACTTCTGTATTAGCTCAATATAGTTGCTCAACTTGGTTTCGCATCGCCGTAATTGCCACCTTTGCTGACGGTCACGCTGGGCACCACGCCGCCGCTGGCAATACCACCACCTGTGCTGATTAATTTAGCGCTGAGCGATCCGTTAGCTGGTATGCCGTGTCGCTGGGTGAGCTAACGGAAGCGCAAGCCCTGGTCGCCAACCGCTCTGCTGACCCTCGCGCCCGCATCGGCAGCGGCATGGGGAGCTACGGTCTAGCCCCGGCACTGGCAGCACAACTGCGGAGCGCCGTCCGCCAGGTATGGCTGCAAGCTTGACAATTTTGAGCCACGAAGACACAATCGGGCTGTAAGCACCAATTGATCGCCATGCTTGTTGACGCGGCTTCGCTCTATTTTGGCTACTTTGACCGCCCCAACCAGGACGCTCCGACTTATGATCCGGGCATGGCGGGCGGGAAGTGTCTGCTTTGTGGTAATCCGCTAGCGCGCCCGGTCAAGACCATCAGCCTCATGCGGGATGGTGATTCTCGCTCCTATTTCTACCGGGCACATAAAGCCTGTTACGAAGGCGCGGACGCAGCGACCATTACCCAGTACGAATCAGCGCTCATTGATGCTCCCCTGAGCAGTGAGCCGCTTTAACCTTTTTGCACCATGACCAATACTTTTTGATGACCCGCTGGCTGACGACCCAGAGCCTAGTGCGATCTTTTCGCTGAGCGATGCGGACGCGCTGGCGGCATCGCTGAGTTATATAGGTCAATATTTGTATATGGAAATCGATTTTAGCAAAGAGGCGTTTAGTAATGGCTAATACAGCAGATGACGCATTACTGAAGGCGCTGCAAGACTACCGCGATCGCGTCACTGTACAGGTAGAGACAATTGCCTCCGATGCGCGACAAAACGGGACATTTCTTGCCGCGTCTTTGCAGGGACGGCAACAGTTCACGGTGCCTGTGTTGGACTCATCGGTGAGTAGAAGTTCAGGCACAATCGGTTAGCCAAGGCATAATGAGAGTAGTTTGTCAACGCTTCTATGACTGCTGTTTACGCCACCCTTCGATCGCAAGCCTCTAACATCACCTTCAGTGCCGTTTCCGGTGGTTCCCTCACTGGTAGCGGCACTTTGTATTTCTGTGCCCAACTGCGATCGCGCGCTGGCTTAAACTTACCTACTACACCCGTTAGTGTCAGCTATACCGCAGGGCAACGCATTGCCGTGACGATCGCGTCTTCTGCTATTTCAGCAGTCGAAGCGGGGTCAGCCCATGCCGTTGTGATTAGTGCAGCGACAACGAATGATGTCACCCAAATGGTCAAGTTGGGGTCATTCAGTTTGCTTCAGTCTGATCAGATAACACAAGTGACGCTGCCACAGACGTTCTACTTGTCCACCCCTGCTCAGATTGCCCTGGCTCAAGCGATCGCCACTCAAGCTTCTCTGCCAACGGGTAGTGATTTGCTTCAGGGAATGGTGCGACAAATTACGGCACCGACCGGGGGAGTAGCAGCAGGCTATTACAAATACGAGCCAAATGCGACGAGTGGCGCGATCGCGGCTTCTCCTAACGGGTACTGGGTTAGCTCTTACCCCTGGATCGATGCGCCCAACGGTTTTACGACATACATTGGTATCAGCACGGACAACCCTGGAGGATGCGACTATCCTTTGCAGGCGGTAGGCAGCGATGCTCTGTTGTTACCTGCTTACAACCCAGTAGCAGGTGCCAGCACACCACTGAGAATAGCCATTGAAAACGGGCTGACTGAGGATGGTGGAAACAGTGTTGAGGCGCTTTCGCCAATTGGCATGATCGTGCTTGCTAACGGGGTCAATTTATCAGCAGCATTTAGTGGCGCGATCGATGTCACTTATCTGGGTTTGGCGCGTAAGTCCACCGGGACGCTGGACACTTCCGATCCAAATGTGGGAGTCAACAAAACCGTAACGCTCTTTGCGGGCGCTGCCAATGCTCAGCAGAACGCCCAGGGCAACTCAACACTGAGTAGCTATGCCTCAACTAACCTGACCTTTCCGCAAGCAGTGCCGCGCGGCTATTTTGCGCTGTTCACGGTGCGCTTCAATGCTCAAGCAAACAAAGTTAGCCAGTTTATCAATGGTGAAGATATCACGCTTTATCTGGATGCTGTGGGTGACGTGGGTGAGTATTCAGCCCTAGCAGAAGCGATCGGGGATACCGTTCTGCGATACTCTGACTTGCCGAATGATGGTTACCTGCGGGTGCTACCTGCGGCCAACTCGATCGTCTCTCAACCTGGTCTGGGCGTTTTCCAGGGGTATATTGCCAGACGGGCAGGGACACGATCGGCTTCACTTTCTGTGGCAGACACCGCAGGGCAAAAGGTAGCGATCGCGGGTACCAGCAACGGTCAAATTATTGTTCGTCAACCGTCAGACACGCTACTACCCACTGAAGCGCTACGAACCAAAGTCAGCACCTCCCCAGGAACAGCAGACGCTACGGCGACGGGGGCAGCGTTCAGCAGCGCAATCAGTGTCGGTACGTCCGGCACGCTTAATATTGCGTTGACATATCCGACAAGCATTCGGGCAAATTACCCGGATGAGATCGCAGGCACCACAGCCCCTTACAATGTGCCCCGGCTCAAGGTCTACCTGAAGGTGGGCGGGGTGATCACTGAGCAATCAGTGTTGATCACAGTAACACCGGGCGGCGGTACGCAGAACATTGTTGTTAGCGCTAACTCTGGCTCTACAGTAGGCACTCTGCCAACAAACGCTGATCCTGCTTTCTGCTTGTTCAACGCACCTTCAGCATCGGGCAGTGCCGGGACGGGCGGCAGTCTGGCAGCGGGCAGCTATCAATATGCGGTAGTGCCACACTTCCCTACCGGGAATATGCAGGCGACAGCGCTTAGCCACAAAGTCAGTGATGGCTGTGTCCCTGAGATTCTGACTGATTTAGCAACGGCGATCGGTGGGGCAAAAGGTTACACCACGCTCGCGGCAAGTTTTGTGCAACCAGCAGTCGGTGGCACGGTTATTGCTTATCCTGGCGTGACGGATTTCTTTGGTGTGGGGCAACCTGTCTTTGTCGCGGGTGGGGGTGGTTACACGCTGCAAAGCAAGACTGCAAGCGCGCTCACATTGCTCAGAGCGATCGACAATGGCAGTGCCTATGCAGCGACGGGCGGCACAGTAGCCAGCGGTGGGTTAGTTGTGCCCGGTGGTCAGCCAGGGTTGACGGGTGCAACGGGGTCAATTAATGGGATTGGTTACAGCTTCAGCAATGCGATAACGGGTGCCCCTGCCAGTGGTGGGTTATTGCTCAACAACGCAACACCTGGTAGTGCCACAACGATCAGAGTGTCAGAGAGCGATCGTCTCGCAGCGAGTACTGTCAATTTTCTCAATGCTCTCACTGCTAACAGCTTGTTGCAACTTGCTAGTGATGCCGATAAGAGTGTTTACCACTGGTACACGTATGTTAGCCAAGTGGACAACGGCACAGACAGATCTCTGACCGTTACTTACTTGTTTGGTAACGGGTCGCTGGTGAATGCGTCTAATGTGACGGTGGGACTGGTGCTGGCAGGGGCAACGGGTGCAGCAGGTACGAATGGCGCTAATGGAACAAATGGGACAAACGGTACCAATGGGGTGAATGCCTATACCGCTACTACTGCCAGTTTCACTCAGCCTGCAAGCGGCAGTACTGTTCCAGTGGCGGTTGGCTCAACTGCCTGGATGGTAAATGGAGAGGTTCTGGTCGTTGCCACGGGGGGCTATTACTCTGTCGCGTCTATCACAGACGCGACCCATGTTGTGCTGACCAATCTTGGCTACACAGGCAATGCTTCAACCAGTAGCACGATCGCCTCTGGCTCTGCGATCTCACCGGGGGGCGTTAAAGGGCAAGATGGCACGGGGGCTGGGACTGTCACGAATTTTAGCGCAGGTGATCTCTATCCCTTTTTTACAACCACAGAAGCGACTCCGACAACTACGCCTGCACTGACATTTACGCTGACAAAAGCAGATTTATACAAGTGGAATCTTTTTTACGGATAAGCTATGCCAGTCACCAATAAAGTCAAGACAGTTGTACTTACAACAACCCTCACGACCGCTCTCTTGACGGCTGGAAGTGCTGAAACAATCCGGGTGACTCATATTATTGCGAGTTGCGGTACAACTGCGGGTTCGCTTACGCTTTCACTCAACGACAACTCTGGTAGCGTACTGGCACGTCTCTGGAACGCCAAGGCCATTAACGCTAATGCAAATCTGGAAATATTCGACCTGTTTCTTGAGTCGAACGACGAATTGAGAGGCGGTTACACAACTGCCTCCAGTGCTGAGCTTACAATTTGTTACCAGGTGGAAACCTGATGCCGTTTTATCGCTTGCCAATGGACGGCGTGCCCAACAGGATGCGATCGCCGATCGCTGTAGAAAGCGCAGTTACAGGCATGATTGCTGCTCTAGCAACAACAAACCTTGCTCTGCGTCTTGTTGCCAAAACTGATTACGTCACTTTAGCGAGTGGTGTAGTAACTCAAATTCTGGACATTTCAGGCAATAGCAATACCGCAACACAAAGTAGTAGTGGTGTTCGTCCTGTATGGAACGCTACGGCTGTGGCGGACAGCAAACCCGCGATCGTGTTTGATCGCTCCACTTATCTAGACATTGCCAACTCAAGCTCAATGCAAATTAGTGCGGGCATGACCTATTACGGGGTTGCACGCTATGACAATTTTGCAGACAGTCAGCACAACACCATCATTGAGAAAGGGCCGCATGGTGTAGGGGCGAACTACGTCTTTGGTAAAGGCAACAGCGCACTCAGCAACGCATTGAAGTTTACCTATGTTGATTCAAACTTCAGAGACGTAGTTGAGTCGACTCATTATCAAGGTGCTGACAATACTTTCTATGTTTACTGTGTTGTTGTGAGACAAAGCGCTGGACAGGTGGATTTCTATGTCAATGGAAGCCTGAAATCTACAGTTTCCGACTCTTATGGGCTGGACTATGGAGCCACATCAACAACGGGTGCTCGTATCGGACTAAACAATAGTGATGACGAAGGGTTAGCAGGCGCGATCGCAGAGTTAGTGATTGATCGTGCGGAGCATACCTCAACTGTTGTGAGTAATAACACAACAGCACTACGCGCATATTGGGGCATTTGATTTGCGGTATTCTTTCCTGGACGCAGTTCGAGCTTTGTCAGCACTTTATATTCTTGCCCATCATGCCTACATTTTGCAGTTTGGTGAAGGTGCGACGGGTCAACTGACTGATGCGTTGCTCTACGGACATCTGGGTGTTACCACGTTTATTGTGCTAAGCGGGCTTTGCTTGGGGCTACCGCTGAGACAGAACAAACCGATTTTTTATCGGCAATGGTTCAAACATCGCTGTCAGCGCATCATGCCGCCTTACTATGGGGCGATCGCGGTGATTGGTCTAATCACTGCAACCAAAGCCTCACTGCTGGGCTTTTTTATACCGATTACAATAAATGGTATGTTAGCCAATCTGTTACTGCTTGGGGATGTCTACCCCAACTTGGCAAAGCAGTTCAGCATTACTTTCTGGAGTGTCTGTGTTGAATTTAAAATATACATGTTCTTTCCACTGCTGGTAGCTGCGTGGCGGCGGTGGAACATATTGGGACTTTTAGTATGCTCCACTTTTTGTGCCAGTGTTGCCGCGATCTCTCAAAACCTTTTACAGATACCGCTTGATTATGCTTGCCCTTGGTACGTGATAATTTTTGCTGTTGGCATCGCAATTTCTCAGTCTAATAGCAAGTGCTGGCATCTTGTTTCACTGCTTGGTTTTACCTGTCTAGCGTCACTGCTCTACTGCTTCCCCTACACCCAAACCGGGGCTTTAGAACTATTCAAACCACACCTTCTGCCCATTGATCTTGCATTCGGATTAAGCGTTGGGGCATTGATGGGATGGCTGATTTCTAAAAATTCAAATAGATGGCTTGATTTTAAATTATTTAAATGGTTAGCGGCATGGAGCTACAGCCTCTATCTCATTCACTATCCTTTGTTGAAACAAGTTAACTTTCTGTTGTCACTGGTGGAGGTAAGAGGTTGGCAAGCGATCGCTTTTGAAACCATCCCTGTCCTCGCTTGCTGTTACCTTTTCTCGCTGGTGTTTGAGCGGCGATATGCCATAAAGGAACCATGCCACTAGAAGACGACCTCCCCAAAGCCCTGACTCCGCTCTCGCCGATCAAGCAGGGAAGGTTGCTCACAGCGCGCGGCGGGATGCCTGGTGAGCAAGTTTGGGTTGAAGTGGAAGGATCGCCGATTTCGCAACGACTGACCTGTGCCACCGTAGTCAACTCTGAGCGCGTGACCGTGATTGGAGACAGGGTTTTTTGTGCGTCAGTGCCCAGGACATTACTTTCACGCACGTTAGAGTACAGTCGGTATCGACCGATCGGGGCACCCGTAAAGAACCCTGGCTTTGTTTTCTGGACAGACACTCAATGGCTAGATCCGCAGCTAAGTACAGATGTTTTGTACGAGATCATCAGGCTGTTTAACACAAACACAATTTACGGTTTAAGTGCCAGTGCTACTGGTTTTAATCGAGTACAAAACCTTTTGGGTGTGCCTGCTGTGTCCAGCGCCCTTGCGGCTAAAAATATTCAAATAAAAACAGTAGCAAGCATTGCAGAAGCGGTCGGTAAAGGTCTGTTCCTTCTCGACTTAATGGCTACGTTTACCATCTTCAGCAGTGATGACTTTAATTCCTTGCGTCAGATCGCTCAAACAAATGGATTATTAGTTTCTGGTGAGCGCTTTTCTTGGCTTGCTTACAACAATCGCATCCTACGCGGCATGGGTATAAGAGATGAGGTCACAATCGAAGTACCACCGATCGAGGATTCAGACTTTAGGACGGTGGGTAGATTGCCAAGTCTTTCTTTTCTTGGTAGTGGTAACTGCAAATTCGTCGGTTTGACCGCTTCCGAAATACTTGTGAAGAACGGTTTAGACGATAACGTTTTCGCCTTTTTTGATGTTACCTAAACCTGCAACGGTACTTTTAGTACGGAAACAGGTATCCGTAGATAGCGACCCAGAGTGAGTTGCATCCCCTCACAATCCACGCGCCCAGGACTAAGCTTTTCGCTCCAACTGATGTCAAAGATCACAAACAACTGCCCTTTACGCCACAGCATATCGCCTTCCTGGTAGGCAAGGTTGCGGCGCACGGTTAGATTCACCACTTCACTCCCCTGAGAGTTGACGATCGCCAGATCACATTCTGCTGCCCTCACACCTCTTTGCAACACAGGCGTAGGGTACGATTCACTGCCCTGCTGTGGTTTTAGGTTAGCGTAGCTGCCATACTGCGAGAAGGTATCGCCCAAGTCGCCATAATCTGAACCTTGAACGTTGAGCAGGTACTTGATCTTTTGACTGGCTAAAGTATCACTCGTGTTGCCAAGGTTAAAGGTGAATAATTCAGTTGCCGTGTCCGCCCAGGTATGTGGTGAAGGCTTGCCCAGCTTTTTCTCAGTGATGGATTGCTTCGCCCCCTGCTTATAACCAGTACCCTCACTGTTTTGCGTTGTGGTGGTCAAATCAAAGGCTTCTTTACCCTGGATTGTACTGGTGATATTGACCGTCTTCTGCTGAAAGAAAATTTTACCAGTGGTAATAGGCGGCAATGGCTTAGAGGTTGTCGAAGCTGGATCGGGTGCTGTGGTTTCACTGCGCTCTGTCGTTGTTTCAGTCAAGCAAAAGTAGCTGGGGACTTCGACATCGATCGGGGTGTCCGAAAAAAGGGTGTCCATGCGGGCCAACTCATAGGTGGTGTTCTTCTCCGTAGGAGCGATGATATTAAATTTGTAAGCCGCAATCTGAGCCGTCAGCGCATCGGCGACGGCACCAGAGGCCGTAAGCCGAGACTTAGCCAGTTCAAGCGTCTCTCCGTTCTGCTCCTGCTTTAAGCGACAGGTGCGCGTGCCTGTTTCGGTAATACCTGTCAGATACCCGTATTGGTTGTAGGTAAAGGTCGTCGTCGTGGACTCGATCGGTATCCAGAAAGCAGCGGGGTTAATGGCGCTGTTATAAATTGCTTGTGTGCCCTGACCAGATACACTAGCGATCGCGTACACATCGCTCAACGCAAAGGCAAAACCCCATTTCACTTTGGTGCGGGCAAGCTCCGTATTACTGATAGCGGTGATAAATGATTGCTCTTTCGTGATGCCACCGTTGTCAAACGCTAAGCCACTCTCGCGTAATTCTTTGATTTCCGGTGGCGGGATGCTGGGGTTTTGCACCGGATCGTAGTAAGTGTGTCTGCCCTGCCCTTGCTGAATCTGGCTAAAGTCAAAGTTCAGTACGGTATTCTTGTAAACCTTGACCAGTTGCCGTCCCTGGTAGATGAGTTCTTTTCCTGGCAGCGATGTTTCTGGTTCATTCAAAATATCGGCTTCGCTCAGGTAATGTTGCGTCGTCTGCCCAAAGGTACGCACCTCAACTGTGTTGGGGCTGCTGAGGAATTGAAAGCCATTATCGATTCTGATGTACTCCTGCAAGGCTCCTGCCAGCGTTGTTGTAGCGTTATGCGGTGCATTGGCAGGGATGAAAAATTGGGCACTTGTTCCGGTCAGTGTTAGCCCAGCACGACTGACAATATCAGTGAGCGGTACATATTGAGCCAGCCTACTTGTCACATTGGGAGGTCGCTGCTTGATCGGCTGCGCCATCAAATACTGGTATTTGCCTGTAAACGGAATGGTTACAACCATCCGCCCTTCCGGGTACAGGCTCAGGCTTAACTCTTTGAATTTAGGGGCATTGACCTCTAACCCCATTTGGTAGAACAGCGCGGGTGTGCGATTCCTGAAGGTGTTGATAATTGCTTCTTTGTCGCGGATCAGCGCATAGTAGGCGATTGTAGCTGATGGATGTCCTTCAAAACTGCGCTTGTAAGTGACAACCGCTTCACCGATCGCATTTAGTTGCCCATACAGATCAGGGTAAGGCGGGGGTACATAAGCCGTAGGGATGCGTGTGAGAGGATAACTACCTGCCAACCCAAAGTAGGTGATATGTCCCGGGTTCTCGCCGCTCCTAAGCGTAATGGTGACGCTATTCCCCGCTTGCACATACTCGCCTGACTGTGGGTTGGTCGCATCGACAGCAGGGGTGTAAGGTGCTGCACCAGGAGCAACGATCGTAGTGGGTGTCGTGCCCGCTGGTAGTGTCACCGTCACCACTCCAGCGGTGGGCGTCACAGGCAAACTTCCAGAGGTAGCAAGAATGGCATTACCAGCGGTGTAATCGATCGTCGCTAACTTCGCACCACTGAACGCTGTGCCTGTATTGATGCGCCCCAAAGAAGCCCCACCGCGATCGGGGTAGGGTGTGGAGGGTAGAGAGGAAGCGGCGATCGTCTGCACCATCAGTACTGGATCCGTCGCGTAAACTCCTGGAATGTGACCCGCAACCCGCCCGTACTCAATCGCCGCCCAGTGAAACCACTATTGGCAAACATCAGCGTCCCTGCCTCAACTGCAATCTCAGTAAAGATGCCTTGTCTGACTGTGTACCCCGTTGCATACCGATCGCTCGTCTCCGGTCGCACGTAATCTAATACGGTAATTGCTTGGATTGTTGTCGGGTCAGCGATCGCTGTGTTCATCAGCGTATTGAGAATGTCCTCAATTTCAACGCGACCATCCGCGATCGTCACTTCAAAGCCTATCCGTCGCGTTGGTGAGAGGGCAAAGGGCGAGGTAAAACCATCTTTTACCTCGATTTTACCCTCGCTCAACTTTTTGTAAGAGTTTGGCTGCACGGATAACTGCAACCAATTGTTAACACTGTCAAACAGGTCGCAGGCACCGGGGAGTGAGCCGAAGGAGCCGTAAGCAGTGACGATTGAGGGCGGACAAGGAATGACAATTTGGTTAATTTGCACCATTAATTAACTCTCCCTAGTACGCCGATCAGATTGTCAGTCATGCGTTTAGTAGCAAGGTCAACCACTTGAGAAGCATCAGGCCCCGCGATCGTGTTATTGACCGTTGCTTGAATCGGGCGTGCTTGCCCAGCCTCGATCGTTGCATTCAACTTATCCAAGGTTGACTGTAACTGTGGGCTGTTGTTGTTGCTAGTGATGGGCGCGATCGCGGTCTGCCCTTTGATCAACCCTGACAACTGCTGTTGCAACGCCAGCACCTGTGGCGACGATACAAAAGCTGATGGCGCGGCTAGTGGGTTGAGAATACCCGGTAAACCTAAATTGCCTTGCCCTGTGATGGCAGCTTGGCGGATACGATCGGTGTTAATATCTCCCAGCGATGTCACGCCAAACCCTGAGCCACTTAAGACTTCTTGCTGTAAACGAAACCGAGCTTCCTGCTTGGCCCCGTCATCAGGTAGTGCCTCAATTAATGCCGAGCGTGCTTGCTGGGTTTGAGTGCGTTGGGTGATCTGTAGAGCCTGCTGTTGGGCGGCAGCGGTTTGAGCTTCCACGCGTCCGCGATCGTTTAGTTCAGCACCTTGTAATTGCAGCCCTAGTCCAGCGGCTTGCTTGGCCTGCAGGTTTAATTCAGCGGCTCGAATCGCTTCAGGATTGAGCCTAGCATTAGGATCAGCTTTCGCTTTAGCAAGGTCAGCAGCAGCCTGTGCTTGATCAGCCTGGTTTTGAATCTGACTAATTCTGTTCTGAATTTTTTCGCGTTCCAACGCAGCGGCATTTTGCCTTAGCTGAATGTTTAACGTTTGTTGCTCTAGCTGTTGCTGGCGTTGCAGTGCCGCGAATTTCTGAGCAGCAATTAAGAGAGTGGCTGTTTGTTGATCTTTCTCACTAGCACCTGACTTTTGTAGCAGCGCTAAGGAGCTTTCAGCGAACCCAGTCAGCGCATTTTGTAATCCCTTACGAGCCTCTAGTAGCTTGTTCTGATTCTCTAACGACTTACTGAGCGCATCCTGTAGCTGTAGCTGTGCTTGAAGTGGTTGTACCTGCCCTTCTGCTGCATTCTTAGCAGCTTGTGCTTGTCGATCGAGCCTTTCACTAACGACTCTGAAAAGGGCTTCCTGCTGTTCAATTTCATTTTTGACTAAGCTATCAGCCAATTCAGCCGTTCTAATCCGGCTTGCCCTGATCTTCTGCTGCCTCTCTTCTTCTTTAACCGGGTCAGAAACTTTGGGGAGCTTCTCCAAAGCTGCTGTCTTTTCTTTCTCCAGTTCCAGCTCTTTGGCGATCGTCTGCCGACTGGTTTGTACCCGCAATAACCCTGCTTCTGACTCACGAATTTGACGAGCAGCAATAAGCTGATCAATCTCAGTATTGCGACTGATTTCAGACAGTTTGGCAGCATCTTCAGCTTTTTTCTGGGCGCGTTCGACGATCGCTAGCTTTCGGGACTGAAACTGCTCTTCCGCTGCTTCACGCTTGCTATTAAGTGCCGCCTCTTGCGCGTCGATCGCTTGCTGTCCCGCTTTATCACCTGGCTTAAGCAGACCGCGTTGTCGTTCAAGTTCTTGCTGCTCCAACGCAAGACGGCGTTTGGTGATTGCCAGTGATTCATTGGCAAATGCTTCCTCACTCAGCTTGCCGCTGACGCGCTTACCTTCTAAAATTTTGAGTTCATTATCAGCAGCGGTCTGTTCGGCCTGGGCGCGTTTGCGGTTACCATCCTCAGAGATCGCGCTTCTCTGCCCTTGTAATTCAGCTTCTTCGCGTCGCAGTGCTACCAAACGTGGTGAACTGCGTCCGCCAGTTAGCTCAAGTTCACGCTTAATACCTTCAGCATTCAAGGCCAGTTGTTTATCAAGCTCCTCAGCTTTAGCGACAGTTAGTTGGCGTTCGCCTTCGATTTGGCTCAAGCGCCCCGCTTTAAGGTCGGACTCAATCGTCTTCTCTTTAGTTTTAAGTGTGGCTACTTCTTCGTCAGCGCCTTTCTGCAAAAGGTCTGTCAACGCTTTCTGTGCCGACAACCTAGTCTTCAGTTCTAGTCCCTGGTTGTTTTGCAACGCTTCCAGATTTTTGGCGGCTTCACTTCTGGTAATTCGGCCTGCGTCTAACGCTGTTTGTGTAAATTCTTGTACCCGTTTTGCCGCATCTTCAGCTTTCGCAGGATTCAAAAGATCAGTCTGGGCACCCTTCAAACTTTGGTCGATCAGATCTTTGGTTTTACCTAAATCCTGTAGCGCACGATTACCCAGTCCAACATTAGCCTGACCGCTGAGCAGTTTAGCGCGTTGCTCTAGTAAGGCAATTTGTACTTTGAGGGCATTTGCTTGTTCCTGGTTTGCTGGTTGCAGCGCTTTCAAATCAGCAATTTGTTGTTCGATCGACTGTTTAGTACCAGCGGTCAAGCTTAATAATTGTTTTTTTAGTGCAATTTGTTCTTCGGTAAGCTTGCCGCCATTCTTCTCAATGTCATTGAGTGACTTCAGGCGCTGAGCGTAGTTCAGTGATTCATCAGCTAGCCTATTGGTAGATTCGCTCAGTGTTTCGATCGCGTCATTCACCGCTGCCAACTTGACTGCTTCAAACCCTGTCACAATCAACGCTAACGCAGCGGCTAGGGCGACCAAAGGTGCTGCTGCTAAAGCTGCACTGAGCGCCACGGCCCCTAGACCTGCGGCTGTGGGTGTCAATAGCCCGATCAGGAGTGGTAGCGCTGTAGAAACGGCTGTAATCGCGCCGACAGCGCTACTCACAACCGCAACGACCGCTAAAATTGTTGGTACCAAAGGCGCAACGATCGCGGCTAACAGCCCGATTTGTAGTAATAATCGCCCAATATCCGTACTAGCAAAACTGGCAAAGACTTTGGCGAGTTCGCCCACGATCGACAGCAAAGGCGCGATCGCGGTAGCTGTGGCAACAAAAGCATCAGCGAGGCTATTGAGGATACCGCCTAGCGATTCGCCGCCAGCCTTCAAAACACTGCCCAGTGCTTCTCCTAGTGGTTGTAAAGCTTTAACCAGGATACTGCCTGCGGTTTGCACTTTTTCAGAGATGCCAACTGCGAAATCAGCGACACTGGTCAGCAGCTTTTCAAGTTCTGGCTGAGCTTTCTGGAGGCTGATGAGAATTCGATTCAGTGGTTCAAGGATAGCATCTAGGATCGGTGCCCCCGCTTTCTGCGTGACGACCTCAAAGACCTCTTGCACGTTTGAAGTTAGTCCGGCGAAGCCTCTAGCCGCTAATTCCTGCCCTGCTACTAGCGCCTTTGTGCGTTGGTCAATGTACTCGTACAACCTGCCTTGAGCAATGAGCGATCGCGCCTTTTCGTTATTCAATTCCAGCGTTTTCGCCAGTGTGTTAAAGGTCGGATCGATTTGTAGGTTCGCAATCTGCGCGATGTATGTCTGTGCCTGCCCCAGTGGTAAACCTAGCGTGGTAGCAGAGGCATTGAGTTTGATGGTGACTTTTTCGGCTTGCTCCAGGTTGATACCCAAGGCGTTTGCCTGCTGCGCAACTAGCTTAAACGACTCCACCAGTTCGGAAGACGTGATGCCGCTAAGCTGTAGTGAATCAAGGCGGATTTGATCAATTTGGCGTTGTACTTCTGGTAGGACGGTTTGGATTGCTTTCACCGGATCGGTGACATTCTCGCCACCGATCGACACTTGCTGTACGTTCGCTAGCAGAGCTGACAAACCCAATGTCTGCTCTCTGAGTCTGACGTTTTGACCAATTAGCAAGTTAAACGCTTGTCCGCCAGTTTGTGCTAGTCGTTGGGCGGCATTGGTGGCCTCGTTAAAAGCAAAAGCCACCCCTGCGATCGGTGTTTTAGCTAAATTAGCCAGATCGCCAAGACTACTGAACAACCCCTCCACAGGTTTTGTCTTTTCTTCAAGTGACTGTGTTCTTAACGCTGCTGCTTGCGCTCGTGACTGCGCTGCTGCTGCATTGGCTGTTGCCTGGATCGCCCTTGCCTTTTCCGTTTCCAGCTTCACCGCTTGCTGGTCAACCTGGATCGCTTCTTTCTGTGTTTTCAGTCGTTCAGTTTCGGTTCTTGCTGCCTGTTGACTAGTTTTCTCTTGTTCGGCAGTGGCTTTAGCTAATTGCTGCGCAGCCTTGGCAGTCTCAGCCGCAACTTTCGCCCCTTCCTTCGCTGCTCGATTCTGTTCTGTCGTCTGGTTCAGTTTCTGAAACTCTTGAGCAAGCTGGCGAATGGAGTCGATCGCGCCGCCAAACGTGAACGGGGTAGTGGCGATCGCGTTAATCTGCGTTTGAATTTGACTCAAGGATTCAATTCCTTGAGTCGATATTTGCAAAATAAGATCTAAAGTTCTTGAGCTTGCCAAGCTCGAATTCCCTGTCAAGACTACAATAGACGAGGGAAATTAGAATCTTCTCAATTATGCCCTCTAGATTGCTCTAGAGGGCATAACTTTTACTGCCATAATAAACCGCACCTCAGCGCACCCCGCCTGACCACTACGCACCACAACTTGCCAGGTCATACCAAACCCAACAAACCTCGTCCTACCTGATATCGCCATGCCACAAATATCAGTATGGCTTTTTATAGTCCATGGTTATTCAAAACTTTGGCATCTTGAACTTGGAAGTAAACGGAAACCATAGATTCCCGCCAACCCTAGATATTCAAGATTCTTGGAAGCATTAAAATCAGCATGGTCAGCATGATTGCAATTCACGCACAAGAATCTATCGCCTCTACGGTTTCGCCTGTCCCACTTGCCACAAGCGTAGCAGCGCTGCGAAGTCTTCCAGGGGTCTTTGCGTTGAACCTCAATCCCCTTAACTTCACAATGGCGCTGCAACAAACTTGCAGCATAGGCATACAGCCAATGAGACAACCGCCTGTTAAACCTGCGAGAGAACGTCCCTCGTTTGCCAGATTTAACTTTCTTCAAATCTTCAATGACAAGCACTTTGATCTGAGAGAAATCTATTTGCTTAATCGCCTGACCCAGCCAGGATTTAATCTCTGCTCTGGTGTGTTTTTGGCGCTTTGCAAAGCCTTGAATCAGATGGTACAACTCGGTGCCTACGTTCTGCCCATCCGAGAATACCAATCCATTTTTATAGTTAGAGTCCATCCCCACTACCCGTCCTTCAGTCTTGGGTGTAGGTCGTTTTTTCTCCAGCAGAAGGTCGATAAAAAGTCTGCCTTTCCTCATCCCCAGTCGAATTGTTTGCCGCAAGTTCCAACCATCCGCCAGCTTCTCATTCAGCGGCTTAGTCGATGGAATCGGAACGGTCAACCCTTTGGGAGCGCCAGAGCCAGTGAAGCGAACTGCCCAATTAAAGCCATTCCCTCGAAATGGCTCAACGCTAACGAAGTGATAGAACAATGTCACGACTTGGCGCTGCAAATTGGGCTTACGCTTCTTAATCCTCTTACGCTGACTGGCAACGACTTCACCGCCCTGTTTTGCCAAAGCCTGACTCAATCGAGTCGTCGCCCCGAACCGCTTCACAGCACGGTGAGCGGTAGACAAATCAGCCAGCTTGCCGCGAAAGTCTTGCCGCCGCCAATACAGGTCAACGAAGTACTGCATGATGTCATGGCAGCGATGCAGGAAGGCTTTCAAAACCTCTTGCTTTCCTTGATTCAGGTCATTCAGATAAACCCGATACGACCGAGACATCATTCCTTTGTCACGCCGCGCTGCCATCACTCCGTCTCCTCAATCGCTTTGATTGCAGCCTCAGTCTTTTTACGTCCTCTGCGTTGCCCATACAACCTTGCTGCAAAGCTCGTAATCACAGCTACCAAATCTTCCATCAAATCATGGGTGCAATTATCTGAAAGGTTCACCACTTCGATTTTGAATGGGCAAAGAGACTCAAACCAACGGAATCCAAAGCGGGTTAAGCGGTCTTTATTTTCAATCAGGAGTACGTCAAAGTTTTGGTCTTTCAATAGTTTGTGGAGCTTTTTGCGATCGTCATTCATCCCAGAGGCAAACTCTTTCGTTGTCGAAATGATTTGGTATCCCTTGGCGATGGCGTACCGGGTTAAGCCGTCTACCTGCGAGTCCATTGCCGCTTTATTTTCAGATGACGACTCTCTGGCATATAGGGCGCATTTAACCCCGCTACTGGCAGGGGCTTCACCTAGCTGCTCTGCCAGCCAATATCCAGGAATAAAAACATGCCCTGATTCAGATTTAAGGCTAGGCGCTTTCCCTGCATACACCCACCGTCTGAGTGTCCATGGGTTTACGCCTAGCATCTTTGCCGCTTTAGTAAGCTTGTACCTTTGCTCCATACCTCAAAGTATAGCAAAGAAAGTCAAAGTTATGGAGAATTAGTTATCATGCCAAGTCTTAACTCAGCAAACCCGACCCAACCAGATCTCGTCAAACCGGATTTGACCCTGGCAAACCGTACCGAACCTTGCCAAACCTCAAGTTATCAGTCTAATCCAACTTGAAAACTGGTTACAACAAACCGACCGTAAGTAGGGCGAAAATCAGCAACGCCAATAAGCTTCCCAGCCATTGTCAGAACATCCATGAAGTCTACAGGTCGAATGTACTCAGGGACATTTACCAAAAAACTAATCTCGCACTTCCAGCCGGCTTTAAGCGCTGGTCTTGTTCTTGTTATACCAGCCCTTTGCACAGTTACACGGCACTTGTGTTCGTAGTCCCATGCACTTACACCCAAAGGCGCAAGTGGAGTCAACGCAACAATCCCAGCCTTGTATAAATCCATAGCCGATTTTCGCGGAGATCGTGGGTCTTGCCTGAATTTAGCGGCATTAATTACAGCCATCCTGAAATATTCGCCAGGGATGCACAATATACCTTCATCATCTCGATAAACATAACTTTCGATATTGTCTGATTTTTTGGTTTTAGACCCTTTCGCTGCATTCGCTTTTGCCTCTACCTCTTCACAATTCCAGCGATGAAATAGAATATCAGCCACGCCTTCAAGCTTGACAGTAGCAATATATGGCTGACAAAGCTCCAATACTTCAAGCGCCCCATTCGTAACTTCAGGGCCAACCGCTGTCGCAACAATACCGTTTTTGACCATTGAAAACCTCGCAATTAACTATTAACAGTATAGCATTATTATGCCATAGCAGTATCGTAGACGTGTTTAATTTAGTGCTGTAGCATGATAGTGGTACTATTTTGAGATGGTCGTGAAAAATCTTGTTGCAAAGGCTCTTCAGGAAAGAGAAATGACGCGTTATAGGTTTTGGCAAAAAACCGGATTAGCGCGTGTTACAGCGTATCGTCTGGTAGACGACCCGTTGTATGTACCTGGCGGTGACGTATGGGAGAAAGTCTGTGCGGCTTTAGATTGCCAGCCTGGCGAATTATTAATTAGAGAAATTGAAAACAATAACTTAAGCTAGTCAATCGCCTAAAGAACTACCGTCGCTGTCCGCTTTGCACAGGTTTGGGTTTGCCAGCCTTGGGTGTGGTCGTCACTTGCTGCAACTGGCTAAAAACCTGCAAGATTTCCTCAACGGTCAAGTTGAACGTCACGTCCTCCTGCTTCGATCCATTGGGCAAGAGGATCAACCGATAGTCGCACAGCAGTGGGTCGAGTTCTGGTATCAACGCTTTAAGGCTGTAGGCAAGACGATAGTGGTTAGACGGGTCGCTAAGACGCTGTAAGACCAGTTCGGCGTAGTCATTGCCTAAGGGTGTACCCGGTTGAATTGGTCTACCATGTTTGTCCGTACCTAACACCGTTGCTAAAGGCACCATCTTGATCTCAGAGAGGTTAACGGGCGTGTTGATGGTGTAGGTGCGATCGCGCAACTTCAGTTCAATCGACGGCATCTGGTTCTAACTCCTGTGCGATTGCATGTTGTTGGATTAACTTTTGACGTTCGGTTTTGTCCCACCACTTCACCTGATAGGTACGGCGTTCGTACTCTTCAGCGTTCTCTTGCTTCCAACCGTCATAACTGCGTTTTAGGCTTTCCATTACCCGTTGTTCAGGGTCTTTCTGAAGTTCGCTATGAGTGTAAAGGAACTTGTCAAGCCCTTCGATCGGGAAGTGTTCATACAGCCATAAACCCATCTCCCACCCGAACCCATTGGCTAAGTTGGCAATCGTGTCATAGTCGTAGTCGCCTGACGATGGAAACGGCAGATCATCAACTGTGATCGGGTCGTCTGGGCTTTTGACCCGTTCTGCCTTGGGTTGTGGTGTGAAGGTGTGCAACGCAACTAACAACGAAGGCTCTAGCACCTCTGCAACCACTTGCCCAAAAAACAAGCGTTCAAGCAGGTTGATGTCGGTTTTCAACGCTTCCACTTGTAATGGCAAAGCGTTTTCAGCGGGAATGATGGCTGCGATCGCCTCTACCAAGCCCCACCCCTTTGGGTCTTCTGCGAGCAACTCAGTCATCTGCCCTAACTCCACCCACGCTTGCACCAATTCATTGAGGAGCAATTGCATCAAAGTAAGGCGCGATCGCGGTACCGGGTAAATAACCGCAATTGCGCCTGTTTGATAGCGCAGCACACAGGGTTGACCAAACGGCATCAGCAGGGGTTGAGTTGGTTCAGAAACAACACATCAGGAGCAGACGAAAGGAAGAAGGCTAACTCTTGACCTGGCTCAGTAATGGGGATAGAACCAGTTGAATCGGGTGAAGCATCAAAAATCCATTGCGTCAGCTTGCCATTGGTCAAAATGATGTTGAGCAGCACTGACAGCGAAATGAATGGTGTGGATGACTTCACATAGATATTGCTGAGCGCAATCGGCACCTTATAGGAGACGTACTTGCCCCATAGTCCACTGCCCCACTTCTGAGCGTTATTCTGACCGATCGCAAACTTAAGCTCATTCCCCGCGCCAGACGGATCGAAGGCGTTGTAATCAGTGTCTTGCACCAGGTTGAACAACGATTTATCAACGGTGGGGTCAAACCACGATGCCTCAGTAATCGCATTTGCTAAGACACCCGTGCCAAACGTACCACTGGTAGAGGCTGCGACTAACCCGTTGGGTGGAACAAGGTAAGCAGATTTTGCTACAAAGGTCGAGCGGCTGCCAAGCTCAAACTTACGGGCAAACTTCATACCCAAAATATCCATCGTTTTAGAACCAAAGTTGAGGTTTAGTTTTGGCTCTTCTTTGGTGGGATAACGCAAAGCCACGTTACGAGTGCCCGCGCAATCCACTGTCTCAATGTTGGCAAGCTCGATGCCTGTATCATAAGCAGCGGTGGACGGTGGCGGGATGACCAACAACTCACCTGTCGTTGCATCAGCTACAACACAATCAACAACACCCTTAAATGCCTGAAAAATTTCCTTAGCCATTGACAGGTATACCTCTGTGTGCTTTCGAGTAAACTAAAACAGAGGGTTTGGAACCCCAAAAAGAAACCGTTCCGGCGTGTCTGTTGGGCGGTTTCTTTTTGTACCAAAGTTAAGTTGAGGCAACGCCCGCTGCTGTCAGTACGGCATCATAGTTGAACGGACTGAGCGTATAAATATTTGGGCTGGTAGCGTTAATAGCGGTACTATTGGCAGGGCTGGCACTGCTTACATAAGTGGCACCACCGGCAAACAGATACTCTGTAATCGTAGTTGTCTTCAAACTGCCGTTAAAGCCTTCTTTGATCAGTAAGCGTCGAGTGAGCTTTTCAACGGTGCCATTGTTGACTGTTTGCGAGAGAATCCATTGCTTATTCGGGGCGTCGATCGCAAAGTTAGTAGTGATGGCATCACTGGCACTCACTATCTGCGTGACAGAAGGACGCGCACCCATCGTTTGTGTAAAATCAGCCATAGGGTGAAAAGTAGTTGTAGCGCTACGCCTCCATTAAGCCCTTGACAGAGTACAATGATGATGATATATACCGCTTACGGTATGACAAGTTCGTCTGAAATACTCGATCGGCTCATTCGCGCACACCAAATGACCCAAGGGCAGGCAGCGGTCTTTCTTGGGGTGAAACAGCATCACATCAGCCTTTACGTGAACGGCAAACGCAAGATGAGCGCCGATCGGTTTTTATTGTTCTTGGAAAAGCTAGGCGGTGAAGTGAGGGTAAAGGGATGAGTGACAGTACAGAAACGGCATCGTCTCTGCTTCAAATGCCGTTAGTATTAGCGGAGTTACTATTTGCCTGTTACGGCATCAGGTCGATCGCGCATCGTGATTTCGAGTCATTTGCAGGCTGCATTCTGATCGTTGCATTTCTAGGATGGGTAGTACGGCAAATAAGCAGGACAGCAACACAGATAAAAGAAAATGAGAACTTGTAATTCATGCGTTTACTACTACAATGATCGATCAGGTTCCGTCTGCAATGCGTTTCATTCACTTGCTTCAATTGAGCATGCGGAAAGTTGCCGTGATTATAAAAAAGATGAATCAAAGCTTTTAGCGGTATCATCACGCGATCGATGGGTGTGCACACAGCCTGAGGATGGATGGCTCGACATTCATCGCTATGAACGTGTTTATTTTGATAAACCGAATAGGTTATTGCCGTTCACGATTGGTATTACTTTTGACTCCAATTACAGACGTTGTCGTTATCAAACTTTTGGCATTACGGATAGCGCTTGGTCGTGCCACAAAGTTACTCATTATGAAGTAGAACGAGAATTTGTAGAGACGATGGATATGAGCAGGTATGTACCTGCGGCTATTGCCACAAAAACGTTTATTTCTGCAAATATTGAATTCAGTGACCCTTTCTTAGGCTTGTCTACATTTGACGGGCATTACACTTTCTTAGACCTGTCTATATTTGACGGGCATTACGAAGTTACGTCAAACCCTGCTTACTCACCATCTATAGAATATTTTTCGCATGTTTTGAGCATCAGGCGCTTGCCCGCTGAATTAACAATTCTCAGAATTCCGATCGCTGGAACACGAGGATAATACCGCCCATCAACGCGCGTACAAACTAAGCTCAAACGTCAGCATTACGATATGCCAGCGCGATCGCATGTCCCCTGCCGCCAAATTTGGCACTGCTCCGATACCTTGTACCCCGTTGACTTCAAAATCTAACTGATTAGCAATGCCGAATGGGCCGCCCTTGCAATTCACCCACTCGACGATCGCGCCCTTGAGCAGGTCATAAAAATCATCAGCGGTGGTATCGGCGATGCCTTGCTGCGGCGGCTGGCAAGGGAAAATACGACCGACATCGATCGTGGCTGTTTCTACTCTTGGTGCATAGCCTGACGACTTGCGGCTGGTGATACGGTGCCCCGCCGCCAAACGGTTCAGGTCTAATGCCTTCCCAGTGAAGCCGTAGTTTTTCACCTCAAGTCCCTCAAAGGTTAGCCCAATCCGCGCATCAAGGTAAGTTAGCAATCCTTCAGGGCTGACGCTGGTGAGTGCTGGTGTAAAAGGGCTAGTGTGGGCAGTGATGGGTATGATCATTGCTCGTGAGCGATCTCTAGTAATATAGTCTGTAATGCCTGCGCTTCATCTAACAAGTCTGCTGCGATCAATTGACAGGGCAAAGGTAGCCAAACGAAAAAACCAGAAGCTAACTCATTGTGCGGCTGAGTATAGAAAAAACCGCCAATGTCGCCACCGATTTCATATTTTAAGTAGTCTCCCCCTGGTTTATTTGGTGACGGCTTCCATTGCTCTTGATTCAGCCCAGACTGAATAATGGTTAATTTACGGTAGACAATTCCAATTTGAGGGGTTGGCGTTTTGCCTAAATTAAAAAAGTCACCTGGGTTAATGTTGCTGGTGACGATCGGCACAGGCTGCTGCATTGCCTTATTGATTGGATAGACAACATATTCTGATCTACACCAATAGTCTTGAATCGTTTTTGAGGCGTAGCAATACGTTAAATAGTTCTGATGTTTAATTAAGTCTACAAGACAGGATTGCCCGTATTTTGCATCGATTGGTCTTTTGATTTCTTTAATCATTTCCCACTCCAAATTGCTTCAGCTTCGCCTAGCAGTAACGGCTCCAACAAAGCGTAAAACTCATCATCAGATGGCAGCAAGCTGGATTCTTGAGCTTGCCCGATCGCCTGTTTGTGTCCCAATAGCTCATCCACGATCGCGGCATAGGGCAGATCAGACCCGATACTCAATGAAGCATCCTCAACAATGATATTCTCAGTTAACTCTCTGAACAGCGCCTCTGTATCAATGCCCCAATTACCTTCGCCTGCACGTTTAGGATTGGCGTAACGGGTGGTGGCGCTGACCTTATTGTAATGCTGACGTTCAAGGTCGCTGAATACCTGCTTGTTCGCCTTTAACGTGTTGGTCAGCCACTCTGGGGATACGAGGAGTGCGATCGCGCTTAGCGTCTGCTCTAGACCTATGACTTCAGTGGTGATGTCAAACACCATAATCATTGGCTCCCATTTCTTTCAACGTCACCTGGTATTTCCCGATCGTATTAAACGCAGGTGTCCCCCAGGTGCGGCACCGTCGCCAACCCATTGTGTCACCCCGATCGACATACCAAATGTTGTTAGATGCCATTGCCGCGATCGCGTTAGTCATATTGCCAAAAACAGCGATTAGCGTGTCGTCAGGAATACTGACTTGATAAGTTTCGTAGCCCTGCCCCTGAATGGTCAGTTCACTGCTAACGGGGGCATCTGGTTGGATACCCATCGGCGTAACCAATGGATTAGGGGTGAGTATCTTGCTATCGCCAAACCGAATCTGGGTGTTGTTGAGTCCGAGATTGGTGAAAAGGCGATCGGCTGAAGCTTTGAACAGGTTGATGTTCATACTTTTAACGCCACTTTCAATTGATCAGGCGCGTCTGGCAACTCTTTCTTCTTGCGCCTCTTCTTGGCACTACACTCCTGGCAGCCACAGTCGCTATCCATTTTTGTGGCTAGATAGGGGTATTGCGCTACGAGACGAGATCGGGCTGCTTGTACAACCTCGTGTGACAGCGAGTCCAGGCTCACATGTTTGTACTTGCCCTTGTCACCAAAGTCAGCAGCAGTGCGCGATCGGGCTTTAGGTGCAAGGGGTGCGGAATGAATGCCTTTTGCAGTCCTTTTTTTGGCTATCGATGGATTCTTGTCGGGATCGAGAAGTACCGTATGCACTCCATGCTGCTTAGCGTTTTGCCAATCAGCATTTTCCATTTTTTGCACCTTCCAAGAAAGATCTCTCAAAGCTTCTTGGTTAAGCCCTTTTTGCTTTTTGCGTCGATAGTCGGCAGCAGCCTCTTTTGTCACTTCAGAAAGAAATGTAGGTGTGTGTCCGTTTGGAGCAAATCCGCCAACTGTACCGCTTGAACTGGCTGGCACAAACAACGGCACACCGTAAGGATCTCTATGTTCACCATTCACATTTCTTACAGAGCCATAGTATGATTTGCTTGCCTGTCGTTTCAGTTGTTCTGCTGTCTCAGTAAATTCTTTAGGCACCGTTGACGGCAACCCGATCGCCTGTCTCTCCCTCCCCTCAATCTCTTTCGATGGCTGCCCCTGCTTTCCTCTAGCCGCTAGTTGGTTCACTGTTGTTTGCGCCACCGCATAAGTCATTGCCGCATTGCGGTTACTGGCGGTCTCGTTCTCTTGCAGGTTGTTCAATAATTTCTCAATTCGTTGTCTGGGTGTACCCGTTGGTCTCTGGAAAGTACTGGCTGCTGGCTCAGACAATTGCACTGTATGCGTAGGGTCAAGTTGGTGCAGTGCAGCGTGTGCTACAGCATGAATTTGAGCCGCATTTTTGATGTCAGCCTCATGGTTTTGCTGCAACTGATTCACTAGACCAGCAAGACGTTTACCGCGTCCTGATTGTGAGGTTTCAGGTGGCAAAACTTCAGGCATAATTGCTTTTGTCGGCACAGGTATCTTCATATGCCCCATCACCGCTAAACGTGCTGCTTCTGCTTGTGGAATGACGATTGGCGCTTTGGTAGTACCAGGCACGATCGCGCCTACAGTCATGCTGGCTGGCTTCTTAGGAGCAACCTCTGTTGGCGTGTTCTTCACCATTCGATCGCCCGTCCGTTTTGCGATCGTATTCGCCGCTTTCAAGTCTCGCGTCTGCTGAATCTGCGCTGCCACACCCTGCAACTTAGCAGCATCAGGCTTATCCAATCCTTTCGAGGGGTGCTCGCCCCCTTGGCTTAGATGCTCAATCAATGCGTTGATTTTGTTGATCCTACCGTGATCAACTGCTGCCTTCTCATTTTTGTGGCAATTTCGATGCACACCCTGACAAATGCCCCCGCATTGGTAGGTGGCACTACCACATTTCAAACGCTTGCCAGTAGCGTCCAGGCGTACCGGGTTTGACACCTTAGCCTCTAGCGCCTCTGTGTGGCTATCCCACCGCACAGTAAACTGATTCGCACTCTCACTGTCGAGCTTAGCTACAGCAGGCTGATAAGTGACATTTCCGTTGGCATAAGTAAACGCGTAAGACCTGCCATCTTGGGTGCCGACAAATTCACCCGTCACCGTCTTGCCCTGGACATTAAACTTGCGAATGCGGATGGGTGCCCCGTACAGCCCTGGTGCTTGCAGTTCTTCACCAATGAGTTGAGCCAAAGTAAGGCGATCGTCTAAAGCGTCTTTTCTGCTTAATTTAGCAATCGCTGTTGCCACTTCCTGTTTAGACATCGAGAATTGACCATAACCTTGGTCAGTCATGCCCATTTTGGCATAGAAGCCTTTAGCACTATCAACTGATGACGCTTCAATACCCTTACCAAGCTTTGCAGCATGGTGTAATAGTTGATTAAACATCTCGCTGCCAGATCCTTTAGTTGAGCCATCAGCCCCAAAATTCTGCACTGAGATCAGTGACTTACCTTCTTTGTAAGACATCGCCCCTGTAATGTACCCGTCTTTGTTATGGCTGGTAAACAAACCGATGCGTGGGTTCTTGGCATCTTTTAGCGCTGTCAAGGTTCCTTGCTTGCCGTGTCCATTCGGATCATTGGCTTGAGGCTTGAAACGCCCTGACTCTAATTTGCTCACTAATTGATCAATACGGCTTGTTCTGCCCTGTTGCTCTTTTTGCCCCGATGTAGAGAAAGGGTCTGCGTGCGGCTCAAGAATATGACGACTGGAAACAGCGCCAGTGGGTCTGCCTGCCTTGCAACTTCCAGGAGGAGCATAGCCTTTGCCGCAGGGTTCCCATTTAGCATCTGCATGCAATTGATCAAGTGCATCAGCGCGTTCATCCTTGTCGCTGCTTACCTGTACAGCCCAAGCGCGATCAATGCCAGCCCGTCTGACTACTTCATGAGCAAAGTGATTTCCAACAACCTTGTAAGAACCATCTGCGTTTTCATGCACAAGAATCGGTACCCAGTTCCGCCCGTTTGTTTCCAGTAACTTCCTGGCGGCAGCATCCACCTGCCCTTGAGTGCCTTTATGCTTTTTGTTGGCAGTAGGATCCGTAGCAATTTCATCGGTATAGAGGTGCTGATAGTTGCCATTGTCGCTAAAGCCAGACCCACCCTCTTTTCTAGATAGCTGGTTTTGCATTGGCTTAACATGGGCAGCATCCACCTTGTCAGGCACTTGCATCATTTTGGCAAGTGCAATCTGCTCAGGGTTATTCGATACAATCACGCTGTAAGCTCTGCCTCCTTTGGAAGCATTAGCAGAAGCGGTAATTTTTTCGCTGATGCCACCGATCGCTTGGTACTGATCTTTCCCAGTTTCGATGACCAAAGCAGGGTTAAAATTACGTTCACCTCTATCAAATGCTGCTGTGATAACAGGATCGTTTTTACCTTTGGTCTTTACTTCGTCTGCGTAAAGACTGATGAGGTTACCAACATCGCTAAACCCTTTGCCAATATTGCCTAAAGTACGGGCATCTTCTTCTTTGTAGTTCTTTCTTAAAATCGCTAAGTCGTTTGTTTGTTGCGGATTTTGCTCAGTTGGTTTTGTTGCCGTTGCTTTGCTTTGTTTCTTTTTTACTTCAGGTTTCAGTGCCGATTCTCCAGCTTTTTTTAGTTCCTCTACAGTTGCCTTCTTGCCCTGTTTTTTTAACTCTGTCCGCTTTTGCTCGATTGCGGCTTCAACTTTCGCTTTTGGCGTAGCTTGATTCACTGGCTGACTGGTTGAGGAAGACGCGGTTTTAGCACCTCCTTTCTTTGCTCTCACGCACCCAGGTCTATTACCCTCCCAACCCCGTCCGCACTTTTCAGCGTCCTCCCGTAACCGCTCGATTGCCCCACTCATGTCATAGTCAAGGTCAGCATACTTAGCGATCGCTTTTTGGTGGGCTTCAATAGTTGGCATCTGAGCATCTTGTTTGGGTTGAGTTTTGAGGTGACGCGCGATCGCCCAGCCTGCCATCGTTAGGTCAAAGAGCGTCGATCGTTCCTGCTGAGTTAGTCGGTCAGTAGTTCCAGCATCAGCATCAGCGCGGCTGACAGGCACCCTAGCAGTAACCAGTGCATGAAGGGCTTTGCCTTGTTTGGTGAGTCGTTCGGCGTATCTGTGGGCAAGGTCTGAGACTGCAACGGCTGTACTGATGCCGCCTGCTTTTCCGGCAATGATGGCTCCAAGGGCTTTGGCATGTGCTGATCCTTCTATATGTTCCAACGCCGAATGCGCCCCTGAATGCGAACTTTTGCCGATCGCCCCTGCTGCCGCTTCAGTAATAAATTTGGCAGCAAGTTCTGTAGGGTTACGATTCTCTGGCTTGCGGGCATGGATGAGAGTAGCAGCGATCGCTTGAACTGCGGTTTCACTAATCAGATGAGCCGCGCCAGGGGGGAAACCGTGCGAAGCTGCCACTTGCGCGATCGCGCCTCCTACTGTCTTGCCAACGCCCCAGGATAATGCTGATTCCGAGACGTGTTCTGCTGCATGAGCGACTTTAGACCGAACGCAATGCCCCTTTAGCCCTTCCCATCCCTTACCGCAGTCATCATCCAGCCTGGCTTCGACGAGGCTATTGACACGGGCAAAGGTTGTAGACATAGCTTAAACCGATAACTGCCCATATCATAACCGTGTCTCAAAGTAAAGATTCTGTTTTCTCGGCAAAACGGCATGGTCTTGTTAGCGTAGCTTCTATACTCCACCCCATTTTTAATCTCGCCCCAATGGTGCCACTTGTTAGCCCTGTATCTCTTGCCCAAGCAGCAATTGAGAGCATTTTTCCGTTATAAGAAAGTATCCGCTTTGCTCCGTTACGGGTTGTCAGCGCTTTCTCTACAGTCCATCCAAATTTGTCAATGCGGTTAGCAATTACAGAACCTGCTATACCCAGTCTTTCGGCCCACTCTGCCAAAGTCAGTCGTTCGCCGTTAAATTCTATAAACCGATTTCTTCTAGTATTTCTGGCTTGCTGCTTTTTTGTTGCCCAGTAGCAATTCTCAGGGCAGTAGTCGCCATCATTATCTCTACGATCGATAGAATGCTCTGAAGATGGTTTTAAACCCATGTCAGCAATGAAGTTCTCAAACTTACGCCAGCGATCGCAAACTTTTATTCCTCTACCGCCGTAGTCCTCAAACCTTGTGTCTTTAGGGCTATCGCATCGACGGATCATCTGACCCCATATTCTATATTCTGGAGTTTTTCCGCCAACTGTTGCGCCATGACTTAAGTTATGCCTTGTTACAGGAGGCTTATTAATTGTCCGACAAAGCTCTGATTTGTAACATCCGCAAGATATGCCCTTGCCAGTGATTACTATCTGCGCGTTAGTAATCTTTTCTTTGCCGCAATCGCATTTGAACAGCCATAAATGCTTGTAAATCCATCCGCTTACAGGATGTTTGCACTTCTCAACAAGCCTTACAGCCTTTAATCGTCCATATTTTTGACCAGGACGCAAATCATGTATACTTGGCATTGCAGCCTCCAACTAGGTTGTCATCCCCCGGCTCTGACTCCCCAGAAAGAGCGCGGGGCTTTTACTTATTCTAGCATTTCGCCACTCAACACCAAGCAAGATGCACAAAGCGGTAAAAAGATCAACGCGATCGCTTGTTCTAGGGCAAAATGGAACTGTCCATCCTGGACAGACTGATGAACCTCGATACTCTCTTAAAGACGATCGCGCAAATCCCTGAAGACCTGGCAGAAATCTTGTCCAAGGTGCGTTTGCTGCCATTAATCGTCACTGCTCTCTCAAAAATGGAAGAT
Source organism: Stenomitos rutilans HA7619-LM2 (assembly GCA_019358945.1). Classification (GTDB taxonomy): domain Bacteria; phylum Cyanobacteriota; class Cyanobacteriia; order Leptolyngbyales; family Leptolyngbyaceae; genus Stenomitos; species Stenomitos rutilans. Next base: position 196,182 of record JAHHIE010000002.1, read on the forward strand.
AGAATTATGTCCACTCTCTCTGATTTCGAGGCATTCAAGCCCAAAGTGCTAGAGCTAATCGACAAGCTCAACCAGTCTACTGACCAATCACAGCAACTAGCTGACGTGCAGAAGCAGTTGGCTGAAGCACTGGCAGATGATAAGGCTGATGAAGAGGCGATCGATGCTGCCAATGCTAAGGCGGCTGAGTTGCAAGCGGCGGCTGATGCCAAAGCCCAAGAAGATGCTCAGTTGACGGCTGAAATCGCTCAATTGAGTCAGCAGATTGGTGGTGATGCTCCTGCAACTGCTACGCCCGCACCTGTAGCACCTGTGGTCGAGCCTGACCCCGTAGCGCCACCAGTTGTACCTGCTACGCCCGCTCAATAGTTGTATTGCTTTCTGAAAGGCGAAACCCCTGCCGAATAGCAGGGGTTTCGTTTTCTATAGATTAGATTTTTTCTCTACAAGTCCCGTTTTGGATTGAAACAAAGACTGAATATTACCTGTACTGTTAACAACCCTTTTCAAAAATTCTTCATAACAGTCTGAATTTGATAGCTTTGGTTGTGGGTGTCGAATATTGCCTGTCTTGTTTATGATTGTATTCTTAACAACTTCAATACTGCCAATTTTTTTGTCGTCAAGCAAGTAAATAAATTTAGTCATTAAAAGCCTGCCTTTACTAGCTTTTCTAGCAATTCTTTAGCGTACCCGAAGCTGTCTCTAATAGAATTCTGCCTTTCTGGAGTAAACTCTTGTCTCTGTTTTTCATCCGAAGAAGGTATAAGTTTGTCTTGTGATGCTATAGCACTCTTGGCAAATTCGGCTTTATTCATATCAGCAAGCCCGCGCAGTGTTTCTACAAAAAGGTGTAAATTTTCTTTCTCACTATGTGTCAACTTTTTGTTTGACAAAACAGAATCAAAACTTTTTTCAATAGCCTCACGTTCGTAATCTCGATAGGGCGAGTAAGGAGACTTGTAGAAAGCACCTTCATTATCAATAGCGTGATAGGAATCTGTTTTCTGATCGTAAAAAATATTTCCATCATGACGATCGCCATTAAACGAAAAAACATCAAAAGCGTGTATCCTGGCTAAATCTGGATGGCTGATAGCATTTTTAAGCGCATCCTTGCTAGAAAGCATAAGACTATCGGGTTGTGTAAATTTCTGAACCTCCCCCAGCGACACTCCCGACACAAATTGGCTCAATATTCTAGGGTAGCGATCGTCCTTGTCTGCTATTTCTGGATCTTCTATTTTGATCTTTGCTGTATTAATTCCGGCTGCTTGCATTACCTTTTGTGCAATCATCTCTGATGTGTTGTCATAAGGAATATAACCAGTCATAGCGCTGGCAACTTTTGCAACATACTTCTGACCTCGATCGTCCTCAAAAATACTGTGTTTATTTTCGCCGATTGTGCCTAATTGTTTAAGCTCTTCAAAATTAACCAAATCTTTTTTAGTTAGAGCTAAGTCAGCAGTTCTGTTTTTTGGTTCTTCTGTGGCTTTTGCTTTCGTTTTTGCTTTTGCCTGCCGCTTCGGTTTCTTCTCTGCCGTTGGTTTTTCAGCCACAGTCGCGGGTGTTTTAGGCTTAACAGATCGCGTCTTCTTCTCAGCTTTTTCGGTCTTAGCCTTGGCAGATGCTTTCTCAGCCTTGGCTGAAGTTACAGCGGGCTTATCCTCACCTCTAGCAGCAGCGATCGCGCTCCTCGCCTCCACCTTCACCACAGCCCGTGCTGCTGCTCGTAGCTCTTTGGCAGTCGGTTCCTTGCCTGCTTTTTTGGCTTCACGGCGCGTCTTGTCGATCGCCTTCTGAATCTTGCCGCGCAGGTCTTTCTCAATAGACTCAGGGTCAGCCCCGGTCTTTTTGGCGATCGCGGTAGCAATAGCAGAGGATGTCTTGCTGGTCTGATATTTGCCGCCTTTAGTCCCACCCTTAGCTTTAGTAGCAGTCTTTGGGGTAGCAGGAGTGGCAGCGCCTTCACCAACGAACTCTGCGATCGCAACATTAGACTTGCCAAAGGTGTTAAACTTCTTGCCTTTCTCCAGCCCTTCATTCTTGGCTTTGGCTTTGGCTAAAAGCTCCTGACGAGTGGCATCCAGACGCACATCAGAATCTTGTTTAGCAAATTTGCGGGGGTCGTAAGCCCAATTTCTGAGGCTAATTAGGCGTTTAGTCATCCACACGGGCGCGTCGGCACTAACAGGCTCACCCTTACCTGCACCACGCATGCGAGCAATAAACGACACCGTTCTGAGCGCTTGTGTGGCATCTGCCTGCGTCCACTGTGCTTTAGGCTTCTGCAACAGTCTCAGGTTGCGTTGGATAGGTGCGCGATCGACACTTGCCAGTTTGCTCCAACGTGTTTTAGACCATGCCAGAAACTCACTGGCACTCATGTTCACAGCGCCGTGGTATTTGGCATAGGCGGTGTCGATTGGTGAGTCAACAGCATCAAGCCTGTACCGCTCTAAGTCAGCTAAACTTATCGCCTTAATGCCACCGAACATATCGGCAGGCATCACCTTGAGGAACGTCTCGCGAGCAGTATCCAGGCTGTCAAAGCCCAGCATGTATTTGTGCTCATCAAATTGCCCATCAATGAGTTGAGTGACTTCAAAGACCCGATTGCTTTCCAGGTCGGTGCCGACATAGCAATCACACGCCATGCCATCCGCACCGCGAGTCTTTTGAATATGCCCGTATGCCACAGGCAACACCTTCCCATGCCGGATATCGAAGGGCTGATATTGCAGCCCTAGTTTCAAGCCCTGCCAATCGATAATGCGTTTGACAGGAGTGGCATCATCCAAATGAAATGAGTCAGCAGAGTCGAGAAGAGCGCGATCGCTCAAAATATCGTCCGCGATCGACTGGTCTTGCTGCGCCTGTTCATCTTGCCCCAGTGCCTGATCTTCATCCGCAGTCGCTCCGTCCGCAGGCTGATCGCCACCTTGTAAAGCACTTACGTCTGGCTCAGTTGGTTGTGGTTTGGCTTCTTCCTTGATGTCACGTTGCAATGCCTCAGCGTATGGCTTGGGCAGGGTGATGGCACTGCTGTACTCTTTCTGTCCATAGGTAGCCGCGATCGCCACCTTGCCAAAGCGTGGGTCAACACCATTTAAATCCTGAATCAACTGTGCCCGCTTTAGTTCTAAGTCAGCCTGTTCCGCTGGCGACGGTGGATAAGGAGGTAACCATTCCCACCCCAAACCATCAGGCAAGTCTCCATTTGTGGGTCCTGACTTGCAAAGGCAGACTAACTGCTGCAAGTCTTGAATGCTGTCGTCATATTTATCAACCTGGAACTGCGTTGTTGTCTCGTTCCACAGTTGGTTCTCAGTGGTCGATTGCCCGGTCGAGTTTAAGCCACTGGCAAACTCCCCAAAGGCGATCGCGGGTGGCAGGTCAATGCTCGCCAAAAGATTTTCCTTGACGCGATCATGCAAGTCACTCATACCTGTCACTTGCCGCGTCCAGTTGTCCAACGCCTCGTTATCCATATCAATCACCTGAGTCCGGTAATTGCTACGACTGATCTGATCAACCTGCAAGCGAGTCAGCAGTTCGGCTTTGTACTCGTCACCGCGATCTGCTAAGTTCTGCGCCAGGTCTTTCACCTTACGGACAGGCACATCAAAATCGGTGAGCATACGCCCCGCCGCTTGTACAGCAGGTTGATACATGAACCACGCATCACGCACCAATTCAAGAATCGAATCATCGCAGCCATTATTGGCAATGAGGTCGTAGTCGTCAAGAATCGGCACACCCCGAAACCAATGCACACGACTCCTGTGAATGCGTTGCCCGTTGGCATAACCTTTCATGTTGTAAGTATTCAACACAATGTAGTGCTCCGGCAACCCACTACTCAGTGTGGAAATGTCTGGTCTAAGCGCATGACGTGAGAGCAGCGCCATTTTATTGATGCGCTTGATGTGTTCGCGATCTAGCGGCTCATCCAGTTTGCGGCCATCATCAACATCGAGCACTAAACCACTATTGCCAGTTTGTAGAGCAAGCTCACCCGCGATCTGATACCCCTTTTTGGTTCTGCCAAGCCGTTGCAAGGGTGTGACAACTGGAATATTGTTGACAGCATCGGCGATCGACTGGAGCAGCTTAGCGTCACCGTTTGCCAGTGTCGGTCTACCCCACCGCCAAGTGGCAGCTTTGGGCAAGTTTGTAGTCAGCTTTTTGAGCAGCCCTGACTGACGGACTAGCGCTGATTGCTCTTGCCTTGAAAGACGACTCAGACCAGGTTGAATGTAGGTATGCTGCGTTGGATCGACATACGGGTTCCCCATGCCTGTGTAGGGATTCTGCAAACCGCTGAAGACTTGCAACAGGGAATCTAAACGGATATCGAACGTTGGAGTTTCAGAAGACATTGCGCTTTGCTGGAGTGCCGCTGCTTACATCATGCCTTGCAAGGCACAAAACGGTGCAACCTGCAAGTCTAGACGAGCGACTTCATCCAATTAACGTTAGATGGCATTTGATCAAGACTAGCAAAGGCGATCGCCGCCGCCATTACCGCATCATCATGCATCCCTGATTCAGCTTGACGCAACCGCGAAGCCCCTTTGATAGTTTCAATAAAATGCGGCATCTCTTGAGCAATCGCGCTGTCTGCCGGGAACTGTAACTGTTCGCGCTCTAAAAGCAAAATGAGGCGATCGGTGTTGATCAACTTGGATGTATTAGTGGTGCAGACACCTTGCCAGTTCCAGGCCGCTTTGAGCTGACTCAGATCTTCTAGGATGAGTGTACCGCCTGAGTTGGTTTCAACACTGACCACGCCCGGTTTATATTGTTCTAGCAGCAAAAGCGATTGAGAAATACTGTAATCTTTAGTCTTGCGACTGGCACCATATTCTGCTGCCAATGAGTATGGCGTGCGTGTCACATCCCATACTTGACAACGGAAAAAGTCGGCACCGCCAAAGTTGGGATCAATCCCTGCCAGATAACGTCGTCCTTTCTGCGGTGCTTGCAAGCGCCCAATCGTAGCTTTCTCAATCAACTCAAGGTTGAAAACATTCTTCTGCCCTTCGCTGAACTGAAGCTCGTATTCTTGATCCCAAGCTTGTGTAGTTAACTGGCGTTCAAGGCGCGTTTTTTCTGCCCACTCAGGATCAGCACCATACAGCGGATGCGATCGCCAATGCAAGAAAACTTTGGCCCATTTCTTGTGCTCCCACGAGCGGGTATTAGGATTTTGCCCCCGCTGAAACGGCACAATGTTGTTGGCAGGCTGACGAATAGCTGTCAAGGTTTCATTGACGCGTTTGGCTTCGCCGACACCAGCCATAATCAAACGGTAGAATAGCCCTGTACGTCCGTTCGGCGTACTGTTAAAAATCACCTTGCCGCGATCGCCCAACATTGATAGTGTCGGCATGGCTGCCTGGTATACCCCGTCAATACCGTCGATAAACGCAGCTTCGTCAAAGAGAATGACCGAAACAGATGGGATACCACGAGCAGCGCGGGCGGTAACAGGTAGGAAATGAATGCGTCCCAGACCCTTAAAGGCAAGTTTGGTTGCACTTTCGCTAGTTAGTACTGGGCAAAGCGAACCAAGAGAGATTGCCATGTCTCGAATCCGTCTGCCCAATTCAGACGAATCACCTTGAGTCTTGCTGAACACTACGGCACTAAACCCTGGTTCTGTGAGCGCTCGCATCAACAAATAGCAGCAGATGGTTTCTGAAACACCCATCTGCCGTGACTTGCAAATGACTGTGTTCTGACTTTGCTCGATTGATTGGATCAGGTCAATCTGGTAGTCGTATGGTGCAAACGGTTTGACCGTACCAGAGGTCTGAATCTGGGTCATGGGCGCAAAGATTGCCCACAGAGACACGAACGCCCCTACCGCAATCAGCTTTTGTGCCGTTTCCCTTAAATGCCTTGCAACAGTCGATTCTTTCGTCGATGCTGTAACGCTATCATCAATCAGCTTTTGCGTGGTTGACTTAAGCCTGCGATCGCTATGCTTCGGTAGTAGCGCTAGGCTCATCACCGTCACCTTCATAACTGTCAGTAATCAAAAATCCGTTGGGCAGTGGTTTCACTTTGTACCCATAAGCTGCAAATGTTGCCAACGCGTCTGACAGAGGTAGTCGTTTGCCAATGACACTTTCAATCACCCATTGCGGTGTAGGCACTGAGCTAACGACCTTTTTTTTCTCGATCGTCACTTTGGCATCGCCTGTTTCTACGCCATCCTTATCTGTAAGTGCCTCAGTTTTTTCAATTTCGTAGATGTTGGTCTGTTTGGCTCTGCCATAAAGGTAGCTATCTCGCTGCTTGAGTGCCTGTTCAATGATTTCAGGATCAACATGGCAACGATAATCGTTCAATGCTAACTGTACTTTCTGGACTAGGGGGGTAACGGTATGCAGCCAAAAATAATAAGTTGACTTTGTAATCTTGGCAGCTTTCCAGGCGGTCTTAAGACTACCAGTTCGTCTAATAGTGTCCAATAAAATTGCTTCAACTTCTGGCGTGTATTTACTTTCAGCCATTAGCCAACTAAATCCTTAAAGTCACAACCAAACACCTTTAACCACTCTCTCAACTCTGGCGGATCGACTTTGCGCCCCGCATTCATGATTGCGTAAACGGACGATCGCGGTAGCCCAATCATGTCAGCAAGCTGACTAATGTTGTAAGGCGATCGCTCAACTTGCTGCCTAAATTTACTAGCAAAAAGCTGCTGAGGCGTAACAGGTGTAGTATTTTCGGACACTTCCGCGTCGCTCAATCTTAGCAAGGGTAAAACAAGATATTGACCTAATGCCCTTATTATGCCTTCGGCTACCGCCATTCGGTTCAACCAATTAGCGACAATCGATCACTTCGACTCGAAAGACGGGGTGATGACGGTCACGGCGATCGCGCGCACGCCGGGGATATTGACCTATCGTAATGCCGATGGATCTACTCGTCGTGAGTTGGTATCGCGTGAGTTTCTGCGACGAACAGATAGCAATGGTGTACCTTTAGTTGCTCAACTAGCAAACTTACCCGTAACAAATGAACATCCACCTTGCTTGCTGCGAAATGATGCTGACCTATTGAAAAAGTATCAAGTAGGTAGAACTCAGAACAAGGTGCATGTCTTTGACGACGGACGTGTCCAAGTTACTTTTGACGTTTTCGATCCAGAGACACAAGACGATATTCGCCTTGGGCGTAAAGACGGCGTGAGTGTCGGTTACGAAACAGCCGTAAAACATGATGCTGGCGAATGGCATGGACAGCATTTTGATGCTATGCAAGACGAGCCGATTGACAAAGACCACATGGCAGTCTGCGTGAATAACAGAGCGATTGGCGCAAAGATTAAAGCTTTCAAATTTGACTCCGCTGACACGACTGATATTGCGTGGCAAGTAGACAGCGTGGAACCAGAACAACCTTTAACAGCTACTCGCAAGGATGCGCCCATGCCTCAAATGTTCCAGATCGAACTGGCAACACCCGACGGTAAAGCGCCGTTTATGGTGCCTCGTGAACTGTACATGGAAATTAAGCGACTCGGTTTAGATGATTGTGGCTGCCATGTTGACGCAGCAGAAATGGAATTAGTCTTTGATGCTGACGATGCTGAATATCGCGTTGATAGTGACGATACACTGTGGCGCTTTGATAAGGCGACAGGCAAAGGAAAGCAATGTCCAGGCGGATATTACATTCCACAAAATCGAAACTGCAACCCCAAAACTCATGCGAAACGGGAAGGGCAAAAGTTAAATAAATTAGCTCAGAAAAAATCAACTTTTGACCCAGACTACGAAAAAGTAGCAGGCAAAGCAATTGATAAAAGCATGATGGCAGCAAAAGGTAGCCTTGCTGCTAGGGTTTCTGAAAACGTTCTTTCTAGTGCCTACTCTCGCGTTTCTTCGCCCTATACAGAAGGTTTAAGAAAAGAAGAAGCTGATCATCTCGCAGCAAAGACTCTGGCAAGGCGAATGCGGCGAGGCAAATCACAAAATACAACGGGCGAAATTGCCGAAGAGGCGAAGAGCAGAGAGCAAATAAGATCGCATTTCAAAAACGAAGGCATGGAACAAAGTTTGGCTTCTGACAAATCACGCAAAAAGCTAGCTCAGAAAAAGCGTATAGCCGAAAAAAGAAGACTTCAATCACAAGGTTTACCAAATGAAGGCGGCGCTTTTAGAGCAAAAGCAGCGTCTGGAAAAGGTAAACGAGCTTCAACTTACAGGATGCCAGCATGACAACCATTACACTTCCAGGCAGCATCAAAACCTATGACGTAATGCCTGAATTGGCTGACGCAATTGAATATTCACTGCAAGTAAAACAAAGCAATGAAGCTTCTAAAAATTTTTTAGATGATAACAATGACGAGGATAGCACTATGTCAAGCCAATACTATGACAGCGATGACGAGTATGACGAAGACGAAGACGAAGACGAAGATATGAATGATGACGATGATGATATGCCCAGTGGCAAGAAAATGCCGCTCTGGCTAAAAAAGAAAATGGCAAAAAAGGACTCTGCAATAGCAGAGTTAGCCGATCGTCTCGACTCACTCGCCGCTGAAATAGAAACCAAAGATGGCGAAATCGCAGTCTTGCAAGCGATCGTTGGGCGCACTGATGCTGAAGAGGCTACTGAACACGCCGACGCTGAGGCGATCGAGGCTGAAGTGCAGGCTCGTCTTGACAGCATGTTTGAGGCATATGCTGATGCTGAGCCATACTTACCTGCTGGCTTCAAATTAGATGCCACGAGCACTCCTGCGACCATTCAGAGCGCTGCACTTAGCACCCTTGACACCGAGTTCAAGTTGGACTCAGCAGAGGCGATCGCGGGTGCCTATGCTGCCATGAAACGGTTTTCACCTAAGCGCCAGGACAGTAGCAGCCAATTAAATGGCCTTTTGTATCAAACCTTGCCTACACCAGCAGCAAGGATAGATGCAACACCGCTCAGTATTCCTGAACTGGCACGGCTGGACAGCGCTGATCCTCGACTAGCAGCGCTTGATTTCCGCACTCAAGGCCAAGTGCGTAGCTATCGCGTTGGTCGTGAAAAAATTACTACCCAAGGAGCGCATAACTAATGGTTCAGTCTATCTATACGCAACTGCCACAAGCAGGCTATCCAGGTAGTTTGTACGATTCTTGGGCAGTTGAAAAAGGCAACCGTTTTACGCTCATTAATGCTCCTGTTGCTGCCAAACAAACCGTTGGCACGATGACAGTCGTGAAAGGTGCCAATGCTGGCGCTTATACCTATCAAGTGATCGGTACGGCACCTAATGGTAATGCGGTGAATATCATCAAAACTTACAACGCACTGGCTGGCGACGACCTCAATATTGTTGCCAATAACTTAGTGAGTCTGGTCAACAACGACGATGTGCTGAATGATTTTCTGTCGCTGACGCAAACGGGCGGAGTGATCACCACCACTGTCATTCCCAGCAACAGCAACCCGGTTACGTCGATCGCGGGCACAGCTTCAGGCAGTGGTAACTCCATTACAGCCTCTCCCGCTGTAACAAACTATGCGGCCAACGGCATCATTTACTACGGCTATGCTTTGGGGCAATACGGGCAGGCACAAGTCAACCAGTCACAGTTAACCGGTGGCACTTGCTCCCCCATCACTACAGCCTCCAATTTGACGATTGTAGGGATTGCGATCGAGGCAAAAGCGGCTGAATTTGTTTATCCCTATAGCAATACCGCTCAAGGTGGTTGGCTACCAAACGAAGCTGTGCCTTATGCACCTGTGGGATCTGGCATTCGCATCTGGGTGCCTGTTTTAGCAGCAGTCACATCCGGTACGGTGCCGGGTGTTTCTAACTCCACCGGGCAGTTAACAACCACCGGGAGCGGCACCGCGCTAACAGGTGCCACTTACATCAGTGATCAAGCAGTCGCAGGGTTAACCGCCCTCGTCCAACTTTAATTTAGGAGGTTAACCTTAATGACCGCAGCGATTCTTGATAGACCGCCAGTTGCTAGTTTTGGGCTGCGACTGGACACTAAAGAAAATATTCAACGCACCGCTATCGCGGCTGCAAGTGTTTCTCACTTAGACGCTGGCGAAGGTTTGTTCTTTGCCCGTCAGTTGGAGTATATCGTCCCCCAACTGTATCAGGTGAAATACGCCGAACAACGCGCACGGGTACATTTTCCGGTTTCGTTTGAGGGTGGAAACGGCATCAAAACCATTACCTACCGCGCTATAGATCGGCGTGGCAAAGCCAAAATTGTCACCAACTGGAGTACCGACTTTCCGCGTGTAAACGTGCTGGCAAGAGAAGTCTCTAACAAAGTAGTCTCTTTAGGTGACTCCTACGGTTACGACTTTCAGGAGATTCGTTCCGCCGCACAAGCCAATACACCGCTTGAACAGCTAGAAGCGAACGCGGCTCAAATGGCAATCACTGAGCTTGAAAACTCGCTGGCTTATTTTGGCGATGCCAATGCAAATGTTTATGGCGCTTTCAACAATCCATCAGTACCAATCACTTACGCTGCCTATCCGCTAGCACTAGGTGGAACGCTTGCTGTCACGGTTGATCAAGTGGTCAGTGTTTTTAATACTGCCATCAATGGTGTCCTAGTCACGTCGCGTGGTGTGGAAAGGGTCAACATGATTCTTGTTCCATTAAAAGTCTGGACGTTTCTGTCAGTCACGCGACTTGGTAGTTACAACGACAGGACGTTAATGGAGTATCTGGAAAAAGTCTTTCCAGGTGTTGTTTTTGACTGGTGTAACGAATGCTCTGGGGCTGGCCCTAACGGGCAAGACATTATGTTTTCTTACGTGCGTGATGACATGCACTGCAACTTGTTAGTGCCTAGCGACTTTGAACAACTGCCCGTATTTTCCGATGGTGCCACTTTCTCGGTGAAGTGCCATGAACGTTTTGCTGGGGTGCGCTTACCTTACCCTGCCTCCTGTTTGCTCACCATTCTTCAATAGCGACAAAACCTATGCCAGCAGTTGAATTCTATGCGCGCCATCCTAAATGGGGATGGGTATCGCCTCTAACATTAGGCCCAGTTGGTTTGCAACCCGGCATGGATGTTGATCCTGGTCATAATCTGATCAGTGAAGAAGCGATCGCTTCGATGTTAGAAAACCCGTTCTTTGCTCAAACTTGGCAAGAACTTCAAGACAGCAATATTGTCAAAGTGCTGAATTTGACAACTGGCACGATCGAGCCTGATCTGCCTAGTCAATTAATTCCGGCGGTCAAGCAAGTGCAAGCAACTTCTAGCCTTTACGATTTGGAGCGCTGGCGTGACACTGATTTACGTCAGGGTGTGCAAACTGCGATCGCGGCACAAATTGAACGACTACAGCCAACCGAACCACCCAAACCAACCAATCGGGCAAAAGGACAGACGCAACCTTGATTGTCACCTACGATGACTTTAGCAACGACCCTCGGTATGAATCCTTTGGAACGCTTGACGAGGGTTTGGTTCAGGTTTACCTGTACGACGCGATCGCTGACTGCGCCCCTTCTGTGTGGCGCAATCCCACTACTAGAATCAGAGCGGTTAAATTGCTGGTCGCACATCGGCTGACTCTAGCTAGCCAAGCGGGTGAAGATGCCGTTCTGCCTGGTTTTGCTTCTGGTCAGATGACTTCACTTAGCACGTCTCAAGGTTCCAATTCTGCCAGTTTTAGCCCTGTTACGGGCATTGGCAGCACAGGTGATGAACTGCTGATGTTGACCATCTACGGTCAGGAGTTTTTGAGGTTACGTCGATCGCTTCCTACTGTTGGCTTTGTCGTTTGAGGCCTAAAGTTTGTGTCTTGCCAAACGCTACACCTGATTAATTCTGAGCTTGGCTGCCTCGCCCTAAAGCAAGGAGCCAATTTCGGCTTAATGCCACTGAGCGACGGCATGCGTTTCTTCTACCCAGAGAACCCAGCGGTAGCAGGCAGCGGCGATCTGACAGGTTACACCGTCATTGGCCCGATTAAAGCAGATGTGAATGGCATCGTTCTAGCCACTTTCACATGCTCAGCACCGTTCTATCAACAAAAGGTAAAAGACGGAGTGCCTGTTGTGGCTAATGGCTCTCCTGTGATGGGTAGCTACTTCACCGTCAGATTGCCAGCAGTGGTGAAGCCAACAGCAACAGGAGACGATCGCTACCTACCTGTCCCACCCAATAGCCACAAACTGCCTGTACCGCTCGATAGCACTACGATCGACAATCAGGTAGCAAAAGGCCTTTACAAGCTTGGCAAACATTTCTGGACGTACAGCATTCTGGCAATGCCGCCTAATGATGCGGTGGATGCGATCGAGATCATTGCCCCGTCTCTCATGCAAGTGATTGGGAGGTAGTTTTGACGATCTTAGACGTGGAAGTCGATAGCCCGCAACTGGAGGTAACGATTGATGGAGTCCTGGTTTTAGAAATTGACCCGATCGGCATTCAGGGGCCAAAAGGCGATCCGGGTAGTAGTGGACTGTTAAAAATGCCGTTTGCTTACGGAGATGCTTCACCGATCGTCGTCACTTCGATCACAGGTTTTGTATTCACAGCAGCGATCGTGATTACAACTCCATTTAACGGTATTGGTGCTGCTTTGCGATTAGGTGACGCTGTTCAATCAGATCGTCTCATGAATGCCGCTCAAAACAACCCAGCGTTTGCGGCTGAGTACGAAACGAATCCAGGTTACGGGTATACCAGTGCTACGCAGCTTTTGTTCACAATCACTCCTGGCGCAGGGGCAACTCAAGGCGCTGGCTATGTTCTTCTAGAGGTCTAAATGTCTAAAGTCCTTGATGTTATTGCTACTAGTCTGTCAAAATTTCAAATTGCGATCGGAGGAGTGACGCTCAAAAACTCATCCGGTAATTTGCTTGTTCGCAACCCTGCTGATTCGGCTGACGCTGCGGTCACGGCCTCTCAGTTGAATAATTCAGGCGATGCGATCGTTATCAACTCTGATGCTGCTAGCACAGGGACGGACTGGGCTTTGACGATCGGGCGTAATCCAGCGGCAACGGCTGCTGTGACTCTCTACGCTCCACCCGCTAAAGGGACAGACGGCTTTTTCTTACGACAAAAAGCAGGCACCGCAGCAGGGGTGCTAGAGCTAGAGCTTGCATCAACCAGTGGCGCAAGCAATCAGCTAACTACAGACACGACCTCTCTCGCCTTCGGTACAACTTCGCCCTTGACACTGTTTACACTGCCTGCCAACGCGGTGGTTGAAGCTGTGCGGGTGATTATTGACACTCCTTTCACTGGCGGTACGCCATCCTTGTCAGTTGGCATTACGGGTACGACCTCAAAATATATGAGCAGCACTCAAGTTGATTTGACCGCAACAGCTCAGACAATTTTTGAAGTTTACCCCGGACGCACAGCCAATGGTTCTTCTGAGAACTTGATTGCCACCTATGCGGCAAACAGTGCTTCTGCTGGAGCGGCACGCATTGAGGTTGATTACGCTATTCCTAGCTAGAGGCCGCGACTTTGGCTCGACACATTGACTTAGCAAGCACAACCGAAGCCGATCTTAAGATCGGGGGGCCAGGAGGTAAGAGCGTACTGACAACAGATGCTCAATTCCTGTTGGTCGAGGGCTGTGAATGCTCGGTCAACGGCAGCAACACACAGTATCTCGACCTTACCAGCGGCAAGGCGATTGTTGACGTGCAAGGTGTGCGCTACGTGGTCACACCAGCCGCGTTTACCAAGCGCCTCAACGCAGCCTGGGCGATCGGCACTAACGCAGGCGGCTTGCTGACAGGTTCATCGTTCCCAGCATCCACAACGCTGCATTGCTATATTATGCGGCGGCGTAGTGACGGGACAGTTGATCACGGGTTTCATACGTCTGCAACCCAATCGACGTTTACAGACGGTTCTAGCAACGTTTGGGATCTGCGGCTGCACATGTCGATCACGACACAGAGCAGCAGTATTCGCCCAATCAAACAGAACGGCGGCTTAGTGCAATACCTCACGCCAGTCACAGATATTACAGCCGTTATTGGTACGACAGCCTCTCTCTATACGCTGTCGGTAGTCACTGGTATCAAAGTCAGGCCACTCTGCAAAGCGCATCTAGGCACGCAAGCATCGTCTGGCTACACTTTCTACTATTTCTCTGATCCCGACTGCGTGGATATTGCACCTGATTCCAGCACGCAATCCGGCAACACTGGGGCTTTTATGGTTGGGGCTTACTTGTATACTACGGCTGCCCCGATCGAGTACATCTACTGCAACACTTCGGCCCAAATTCGTGGACGGGCTAGCGCTACTGCCAGCAATACAATCATCACGACCTTTGGGTACATTCACCCGCGTGGAGGCAATCCCACAGCAGCGCAGACGGTTGTCTTGAATGCGGGTACGGTGCGATCAACTTTTTCTGACGCGAACTACACAGTTACTGCTGGTACGACGATCGCGGCTCAGACGGGCACAATGAGCGCTGCACGGACAGTCACCTTGCCTGCTGCCAATGCTGTTATTGCAGGTTTTCAGTTATTGGTGATTGACGAAGCGGGTAGCGTCACCACCACAAACAGTCTGTCAATCAGTGCGGCTGGTAGCGACACAATTAATGAACTCACTTCGCTGCCAGCTTTAATCAACAACGCTAGCAGTTCAGTTATTTTGGAAAGCGACGGAACATCGAATTGGACGGTCGTTAAAAGCTCTCCTTGCATTTTTGAATTTACTAGTTCGGGGTCTTTCAATTTCCCGAATAACAACTTCAAACTAATAAGAGAACTACTCACAGGCGGTGGTGGTGGTGGTGGTGGTGGTAGACGTGACGCCACCAGTACGGCAAAGGCAGGAGGCGGCGGGGGGGCGGCAGGCAGCGTCATAGACACGATCGTTAATGCCGTAGACCTACTAGCGCTAGGTCTTACTATGACAGTGACGATCGGGGCTGCTGGTACGGCTGGTAACGCGGCTGCTTCTGATACCGCTAACGGAGGTAACGGAGGCACAGGCGGCACGACTAGCCTCAGTATTAGTGGCACTACGATCGGGCAAGCGCCTGGGGGCAACGGAGGCACAGGCGGCACCACCAGCACAGGTACACCGGGAGCAGCCTTAAACTCAACCTCGGCTCAATGGATTGGTGGTGGAGGCGGCACAGGTAATGCGACATCGGCAGGGCAAAATGGGTCTTCACACGCCTATGCACCTGGTAGCGGCGGCGGCGGCGGCGGTGTCAACGCCAGTAATGTTGCTCAAGCAGGCGGAGCCGGGACGGTTGGGTCGCGGGCGGCACATGGTACTACAACAGGCGGCACGGCTGGCACCAGTGGCACCTCCGGGGGTAATGGTGGTGCTGGCAGCGTGATTAACAATACGTGGGGAGGAGGAGGAGGCGCGGGGGGCGGCGGCGGTTCGTCAGGGACAGGAGGTGCCGGGGGGTCTGGTGCACGTGGCGGTGGCGGCGGCGGTGGCGGCGCTTCGCTCAACGGCAATGCCTCTGGTGGAGGTGGTGCTGGTGGCGCAGGTTTTGCCCGTATAGTTTTCTTCTGACTGGGGGTGATTATGGCATCTGATTGGGCAATTTTAGACGACACTGGCTTGGTAGTGAACAAGATTGTGGCTGATGCTACTTTTCTGGAACAAGCGTATCCAGGCAAAGCTGTGCCGATCTTGCTTGATCAGCCTTGCGAAATTGGTTGGACACATACAGACGGTGCGTTTATTGCACCCACGTCTGAAACAGTGCTCGACTATCGTTGGGTTGATTTGGAGAATGCGCTCAGAGGTACGGATTTGTTCGGAGTCGCTTTTGCTAACAACGCCGCCCTCACGCTGATTACGCACTCGTTTGCAAACACCGCTCAGACGGATGAAAACCGCTTTGCCGATTTCACGTTTGCAGTTCAGGCAATTCAGTCTCAGTACACCCAGAAACAGCGCGATCGGTTCCTCACGACGCTACAAAATTGCGGGTTTCCAGCGATCGAGTTTAGCTGAGGGCAAGCGCTGGGTTAATAATCGCTAAATTCCGCATCGCTCTCATAAATTCCACATCGTTAAGCTGACCTTCCGCCCAGTACCGTAATGTCTGAACAACGATCGACACACTTACACCTAGCGCAGGATCTAGGCCAGCTTCCCGCATAAGCGCAATCGCTCTATCGGCTCTGTCTCGATCGTCTTGGTTTGTCATTGACAAATTAACTCCGTGGGCCCGCCAATCGTAGGGCAAAGTCTAGCCTTCAATTATACTATCATGAAGTGATGATGCTACATGGACAGCGCTGCTGCTACTACCAAAACCCAGCCTGCGATCGTTGTTCCATCCTAGATCTCTGCACCTTTGGACAAGCTCGATTGAATCATGGAAATGCAGCAGATTGAAGGACGATTTTTGTGCAGATCTAATCTGCTACTCCTCGACTTTCTGATGCTTGAACTTCTTCACGTGTCACGCGAAGCCGAGCAATGCAGTCATCATCAGCATCAAACCTCTGCTTTCGGCTTGAGGTCCTCAACGGTGTAGAACGGCATAAGGTCAAACGATTCTAGCCGTGCTTTGAGTTCTAGCAAGGCACTGTCTCGCTACTCAAATAAGCTAGAGGCAAGAACTTCACCACTAGCATGGTTGATCGCATGCCATAGCCGTTTGAAAATTGTTTGTCGAAGGGAACATTGAAACGGTAACGGCATTCCACAGAGTAATAGATGTCTATCTGTCGGCAGCACTTTCACAAGATCCTATCCGTAAGGTAGGGTTTCTGACGAGTAGTTAAGTGAGCAGGCTTTAGAAACATGTCTCGCTAGTGGTGCCTTTCCATCAGCAACTTGATTCGTATGAGTTAGATTTAATTACCCTATGTCTAAAAAAAGTCAATATTGCAAACTGCTAACTGCCTGCCTGTCTGGGTTCCTTGGTTTCGCTATTTGTAGCGCACCACTGTTTGCGATCGCCCAGGAGTACCAGCCACCTAAACGTGGCATTCCTGGACGGCGAGAAGGGGCTGGCACACGCGGTACCTGTCTGCGTGGCCCCAAATTGTTGATGCCGCTGACCCCGACCGATAGCTTCAGCACTACGGTATCGAGCAGTCCATCGTTCTTTTGGTACGTGCCTAAAACAGCCGCGCAGTCTGCCGAGTTTGCGCTGCTAGATGAGAACGATCGCACTCTGTACAAAACCACCGTGGGTTTATCAGAAACACCCGGCATCATCAGCGTCACGGTCCCCGCCAGTGTCACCGCCTCTGTGTTAACGGTTGGCAAGGACTTCTACTGGCAGTTGTCCATTTTGTGCGATCCGAGCCAGCCGTCGATCAACCCATTTGTAGAAGGTGTGGTGCAACGGACAAAGCCTGCTGCTGCTGTAGCAAGCCAACTGAAAAAGGCCCCTTTGTCTGAGCGAGCCACAATCTACGCCAGTAACGGCATCTGGCAGGATGCGATCGCCACGCTAGCGCAGGCGCGGTGTACCAAGCCTCAAGATCAGAGCGTTATGGCAAGTTGGACACGGCTCTTACAATCTGTAAAGCTAGAAGACTATGCGCAAACCCCGCTTGTACAGGTTTGTCCAGCAAAAGCATCTTTAAAGTAGTCGAGCGCAGGCGCTTCTAGTAGCAATCCTCAATCCTGTGTAGAACTTATGTGACGGTTTGAGCGGTCAGTCGATCGCTAGACGAAAGCAGGCTAAAGTGACCAGCCTGGACTGACAGCAATTCTCAGTAGAGTGGGCAGTGCTCACAATTTTTCAAAACGCCGCACTGCAATGTCGGTAGGTGATGCCCACTCTACAATCTGCGGTTTACCTGTGCGAAAACGGCTGTAAAAGCCAACCGCTTAAAGCTAGGCCAGCGCAGCTTCTACACAGCAAATAGACTCACCATAGCAATCGACTGGTTGCGCCATGACCTAGTAATGCGCCCTCAACCCACATCTTTCAGGACGGCTTTTTCTCTTGCAGGCAGGTAGACGAGCCGCCGATGCAACCAGTGGATTTGTAGCACGAGCAAACTTCCTAACGACAGCAGAAGCACAATGACGATCGGCAAGTAGGATCGTGTATGCCACCAGGCCCATTTGAGGCTGAATACACACGTCTGCCCAATGCCTGTTAAGCCGTGAGGTTGAATCCGTTTTGCGTGGTTTAACCTTAGCTCAAGAGGCGTGCCATTACGGGGTCTTGCCTGCACCATTGTCTCTACTCCTGTTAGCGGTTGACCACTACGCAGCGGCCTTGAGAACTCGTATTCTTTAATACTACTGTAAATCAATCGAATTACAGTTCTTTAGGTAGTGTGGCATGGTACGACGAAGAAGGCAACTTAGTCTTGTGTGAGATGTTGGCTTGCGCTGGACGGTTAAACCCTACTGCTGATCGCTTCGTCCTTCTACAACTAACCGCTTTTGCGGAAGATCGCGTTACCCAGTGCTGGCATTGAGCGATCGTCCTCTTGGGCAAAACCAGCCATCTCATCTAGCAAGTGCAGCGCGGCTCTGGTTGATCAATCGAAGCCTACTTTCTGCTGAAACAAGAATTTTGAGTGGTCTGTACCGCTTGCAGACTAGGAAATCCTTAAGATTTAGGCGATTTGACGGTAATGATGTGCTGAAAACTGAAGATTATAGAGTATTAATGAACTAATGGTTACGGTTGTTTGGGCAAGATAGGGACAAACTGCCGTTAGCCGAGGTGTGATGCGGCTGAGAGTGAGGTTGGAGATTCATGGTCTATACAGATAATTTGCGCCATCCATCGCTGGTGGAACTGGCGCGGGCAGGAAACTTTCAAGCGATCGCACATTGGCTAAACGATGTGTTGATGCCGCACGGTATCCGCGCACACGTCGGTGGTATCCGTCCGGGTTGCTTAAAGGTGCTGATTGAACTGCCGCTATCATCAGCGCAGCAAAATCTGACGGAAGCAGACCGTAGCCAGTTGATCCGCTTTATCTGCCATCGCATCTGGAAGCTGAATTCTGCTCAAATTGAAGGCATTCGTATTGCTGGCAAGCTCATGCAGGAGCAAGCCGTGCTTTGGGAGCAAAGTGTGCGAGTGATTTCGCCAGCGCGCCGTGCCAGAAAGCAGCGATCGCACCAACTCCGCACTCAGTTGCGTCAAGCCGCACAGCAGCGATCGCAGCTTAAAACCATGCGCTCATTGCTGATTAGCGGCCCACCGATTTTTGCATTTGTGTTTGGCTGTGTGCTGGGCTTCTCGAAAGCACCGTCTGAGCAAACAAATGCGATCGCCTCGTCTTCACTCCCCAAAGCGCCTCCTAGCCCCAGTCCCTCGCTTCGCCCTGATACAGTTCAAGCCGCATTGGAAACGGTGCCAGTAGTCAAGCACGATCAGGTGCCTGACCCCAACGACCCCACGGTGACACTGGCATTTGCGGGTGATGTCACGCTATCCGACCATTTTGCAGACGCGATCGGGCAGGACTATGAGCGCACCTTCGCCAATATGGATGCCTATCGCAAAGCAGATCTGGGCATGGTGAACCTGGAAAATTCAATGACACGCGCAACAACCCCGCTTCCCGATAAAAAATTTAACTTCAAAGCTAATCCAGATGCGGTGAAAGTGTTGACCAGCGGCGGTATCAGTTTAGTGAACCTGGCGAATAACCATGCGATGGATTATCAGGAGCCAGGACTATTGGAAACACTAGAAACGCTGGACAAAGCGGGTATTGAGCGCGTTGGCGCAGGGCGAGACGTGAAAGAAGCGCGTCGTCCCGAAATTATTGATGTAAAAGGTCAGCGAGTTGCTTATTTTGGGTATTACGGAGCTGATTTTGAGAGTGCTGGCGAAAATAGAGCAGGCACGAATTATGCAGATGAACAGCGGATTGCCGAAGATATTAAAGCGGTTCGTAGTCAGGTTGATTGGGTGATTGTGAACTATCACTGGGGCGAAGAACTGGCGACCCACCCCGCAGACTGGCAGGTGAATCTAGCTCACTATACGATCGACCAGGGCGCAGATGTGGTGGTAGGGCACCACCCGCATGTCTTGCAGGGTGCTGAAATCTATAAAGGTCGCCCGATCGCCTACTCGATGGGCAATTTCATCTTTGGTGGCAACCCACGCAGTGACTATGACACTGCGATTTTGAAGGTTGCCCTTAAAGATAGGCAGATGAAAGTGGAATTTGTGCCAGTGGAAGTGCGAGGCTATCAGCCAAGAGTCGCTA
The DNA here is from genome assembly GCA_019358945.1 of Stenomitos rutilans HA7619-LM2. Taxonomy (GTDB): domain Bacteria; phylum Cyanobacteriota; class Cyanobacteriia; order Leptolyngbyales; family Leptolyngbyaceae; genus Stenomitos; species Stenomitos rutilans. The sequence continues at coordinate 216,367 of JAHHIE010000002.1, forward strand.
GCGAGCGTAGCGCCCAAATTCTGAACCAGATTGCTGATCTTTCCAGTGGGTTTCAGGAGCCGATGCGATCGCCCGTCGCTTTGGATGCACGTCCCACCGCGTCAGCGACGACCGCCATTACACCTACCGAGCAGCCCTCGACTCAGCCTTCTAGCATCACTACCAGCCCAACGGAGATGCCTATAGCGCCACAGCCATCTGAGTCTGCCAGCCCAGTGCCTGAAGCCCAGGAGGGAACGCGATCGACGCCTTCTCAAAAACAGAAGAAATCCGGCTTCGCCAACCCGACTGATTCATTCATCACGTCGCCTAGCCGGACACCCCTTGATGCCGTTCAGCCCAACACACCTCTCCAAGGCGTGAGTCCCTCGTCCGACTCAATGGTTCCTGCCACAGAACCGACTCAGCCGGAAGCGGCCCCTGTCGATAGTGCTCCAACCGAGCATTCCGCTCGCCCAAGCGGCACTATGTTGAGTTCTGCATCAACTAGTAGCCAACCGTCAGCAGCGATCAATGTCTCTCACTCGAAGGCAAACGTGCAGCCATCGCCGAACGGGCATTCTAAGCGCAAAACGGACTGGGCCGCTTCAGAGCGGGTGGGTGCAGACCTGATTCCCGATGTGTCATTATTGGCAGCGATGGCATGGTGAGGTAACTGAATGTTTGCGATCGCGGTTGAACAAGGTCAGTACAAAACGTATACGCTCTTAAACCAGGCAACCAACACATCGCTACAAATTATTCCAGAGCGGGGCGGCATCGTCACTCGCTGGCGTGTGCAGGGACAGGAGATTTTCTACCTGGACGAAGCGCGTTTGACTGATCCAACGCTCACGGTGCGGGGTGGCATACCGATTCTGTTTCCCATCTGTGGCAATCTGCCAGAGAATACCTACACTTACAACGGGCAGTCCTATACGCTGAAGCAGCACGGCTTTGCCCGCGAGTTGCCCTGGGAGGTGGTGGATCAGGCGACGGACGATCGCGGGAGCTTAACTCTCTCGCTCACCAGCAATGACCAGACTCGCGCCGTTTATCCCTTTGACTTTCGGCTTCTCTTTACCTATACGCTGGATGGCAACAAACTTATCGTTCATCAACAGTATGAAAATCATTCGGATGTGGCTATGCCGTTCAGCGCTGGCTTTCACCCTTATTTTTCAGTTTTAGACAAAACACAGTTAGAGGTGGATATTCCAGCCACTCACCTGTTAGACCAACCCACAAAAGTCATACGCCCCTTCAATGGAATTTTTGACTTTGAGCAAGACGAAATCGACGTAGCGTTTACCGAGCTATCCAGCCAAACTGCCAGAGTGACTGATCGTGCTCAAGACTTGCGGCTAACCCTGACTCAAAATGATGAGTTTTCTATCATGGTCTTCTGGACGGTCAAGGGCAAACCGTTCTATTGCCTGGAACCCTGGACAGCCGGGCGCAATGCGATGAATACGGGCGATCGGCTCATACATCTAGCGCCAGGTGCTAGTTTAGAAACGACCTTTACTTTGGCAGTAGAAACGGTCTAGAGGCTGTTCACAGTCACGCCTAACCAATGCCGCAGTTTGGGGGCGGCAAAGTTGGGGACGACTAGTGTAGCTCCCAACGAGTAAAGCGTTTGAGGGTTGTGGGTTGAGGCAATGCCGACAGTGGGAATACCTGCGCTGACAGCCGATCGAATCCCTGATGGTGAATCCTCAAAGGCGATCGCCTGCTCTGGTGTCAGGTTAAATATTTTGAGCGCATGAGTATAGGGAGCCGGATCGGGCTTCCCAATACCAAGCTCATCGGCAATGACAACCTGGTCAAAAGTCGTTTCTAGATGCAGTGCCTTCAGAACGTGATAAACATTTTCAGTTGGCGCATTGGTTACAACGCCCTGCTTTATGCCCTGTGTGATTGCCCATTGAAGTATCTCTCCCAGCCCTGCTAGCGGTGTAAGGTGAGGAGCCTGTTCCCGAAAACTTGCTTCTTTTTGGGCAATAAATTGCTCCTGTTCAGTAGATGACAGATGCGGTAGCAGGTCTTGCACAATCGCCGGGTTTAACCGTCCACTGATTTTCGTTTGATAGAAGGGTTCATCAATCTCTAGTCCAACTGCTTGTAACATGGCTTGCCAGACTTGAAAATGCACCGGATCTGTATTGACTAAGGTGCCATCCAAATCGTAGAGAATTGCGGCTAGATTGGTGCTGTTTACGGGCGTGGAAAGCTCGTTTAAGCGCGGTAGAGTCATAGAGCGATCGCAAAGAAATGGTTCACTCAACCTAGCATCTCTAAGTTCTGACAGAGTGTCATAGCAGACTCATCGCACTCTCACTTAAATGGATTATCTTTGAGAAAATGATGAGTTGTTTACGTAAATTGCTTGGGCACACTTGATTTGGGTTACGACATTCAGGCACATAAAATTCAGGCACATAGAGAATTCAGGCACATAAAGGAGCCACGCTGATGAAAGACTTGCTGGTTGGTGCGCTGTTGACAATCACCACGATCGTCACCCAGGGAACGATCGTTCATGCTCAAACCTTAACGCCTAATGCTGCAAAGCCTGCGAGTAAGCAAAGCGCACCATTGGTGACTCAGCCTGCCACTCTTAAACCAATTTCTGTTGATGCTGGTCGTTCTGCAAAGCCCTACACGACTGACCAACTCAACAGCATTTTGGGCACCATGCAAGCAAACCCCCAACCGACTACGCCTGCACCTAAAAATTCGATCGAATCGCTTATCCAGCGCTTCTCAGTCTCTACGCCAAAGCGAACGACGACCATTGACCCGATCGATTTCTTCAAGCCTCCAGCCTTAGATGGCGGCGTTAAGATACCGATTCAGCAGTAGAAGGTAGGGGACAAGGGATGAGGGAGGTGAGAGGAGTCAGAATTAACCTCAACCCTCTTTTAACTTCTGACTGTAAATTCAAAACTCAAAACTCAAAACCTTCCCTTGCCCCCTGTGCTCCCCCTGCCCGTCTTCTATTCCTGCCCTTCAAGAATGCGGTTATAGGTGTTGAGCAAATAATCTGGACGGCGGGTTGTGATGAGGTAGCCAACAAAAATTAGCAAGACGGAGATGGTTGCTACTGGTACAGCAAACGGAAAGTAAAGCAAGTGGCGGCGATCGTACTTCACCATTTTGCGGATGCGATCGAAAAAGATCTCCACCTTGCCCTTAAAGCTGGTGGTGGGATCGCGATCCCTTGCAGTAGACACTGTTGGGATGCTTTTCTGATATGGGATTGATAGCTGCTGTTGCCAGTAGTAATCGTGCCCAATCAGCAGAAAGCGCCAGAAAAAGTGAGATAGGTCGCTGGGCGGGGCATGGGTCGCTCTTGCTTGCGGTTGCCGCCAGATGGTATAGCCTTGTTGCTGTAGCCCCTTGGCATGGATGACGCAGTTGCCACGATAGAGCGGTAGCGCCGTTGGAATGGGCTGCTTCAGCAGAATCTCGCGCCGAAACGCAACATTATTCAAAAAATACTGAGCCACAGGAGCTAGGGCTGACTCTCCCGAATACTGCGGAAAAATATACGTTAGCGCCATCGCAGTGCCGTAGAACCCAACTCCACGAGTCGTCGTCTCGCCTGCCACGATCTGGATTGTACGCGCTGCTGCAAACGGCTGTAGGAGCAAGCGTAACCAGTGTGATTCGTAGGTGCAATCTGAATCGCAGTAGACGACAATTTCTCCAGTCACCAGCGCGGCTCCGAGCATTTTTGCTTTGTAATAGCCAGTTTCAGGGGGAGCCTGGTGTACTTTCAGCCAGGGGTAGCGATCGCACAAGGCGGTTAACAATGGGGTCGGTGTGTTGCCACTATCCACAATCAAGACTTCGTTTGCCGCTGTTAATGAAAGATCTTGCTGTGCCAGCGATGCCAAAGACTGCGCCAAACCATCTAAATCAGCATTGGCTAAATTTTCGGTCTCTAGCACTAAAGAAAAACTCGGTGGCTTTTCGGTTGAGGGCACGACCGAAGACATTGGCGACTCCTGTTGAGGGTGAGGGAGAACGGTTTCTTGAGGACGAAAATGCAGCCAATGAAATCTTTACACTGCGATCGCCGAGGCTCAAAATCTCTCTGTCTTCCATTCTTGACCCTAAGGTGACACGATAATATGACTAAGTGCTTCTAAGTGTAAAGTGCTTTTTGTCTCTCTGCGCTGCTGAGGCAGAGTTTGCTGCTAAGTAGGTGTAGAGAGATGGGTTTAGCTACTAAAGCGACTGAAAGCCAAAAGCAGATTGCATTTTGAATCAAAACCTCGGAGATTTAAGTGACTACATTTGGTTACGATACTAGATTCTCGTAAAAACCTCCGAGGTTTGCGTAAGCCCTCACCCTAAAAAAGCGACTAACCGTTAACCCTCTCTGATTAATTTCGCTGTCTCTACCTGGTGCATGAGTTTAGTTGTTTTTCTATTACGTTCTTCCTGGTGGATGGTGACGATCGCCATCTTAACGGGCTTTTTAAGCGGTGGTAGCACAGCGAGTTTGATTGCGCTGATCAGCCGATCGCTCGGTCAAGGGTCGTTTCAGTCACTGACCGCGATCGCCTGGGTGTTTGTAGGCTTAGCGCTGATTGCCCTAGTGACCAGCGTAATTTCGCAACTGATGTTGATTCAGTTAGCGCAAGATGCTGTGTTTCAACTGCGGCTAAGCCTCAGCCGTCAACTGCTTGCATCTGAACTGGCCCATTTAGAAAAATTGGGCGCACCGCGCATTCTTGCGACGTTAACCGATGATGTGCAAGCCGTAACCGATGCCGTGCGGCTGGTGCCTTTTCTTTGCATTGATCTCGCCACGGTTGCAGGGTGTTTGGTTTACATTGCGTGGCTTTCTTGGCAAGTTTTTTTCCTGGTTGTAGGGTTGACGATCGCGGCGCTCAGCAGTTGCACCTGGTTGTTAAGACGAGGCAAGAGACTGCTGGCGCGTGCCCGCGAAGAGCAGGATCATCTGTTTCGGCATTTTCGTACCGTTACAGAAGGCACCAAGGAACTGAAATTGCATTACTGGCGGCGACAGGCTTTTCTACAAGAAGACTTGCAGCCAACGGCAGCCGCCTTTCGCCGCTTTAGCGTGCGCGGATTGACGATGTTTGCCATGACCGCTAGCTGGGGCAAGCTCATCTTTTTCTTTGCGGTCGGGTTTGTGCTGTTTGCGCTGCCCAAATTCATGACGCTGAACCCTCAAACTGTTTCAGGGTACGTGCTGACGTTCACCTATCTCATGCTGCCGATGGATCGGTTGGTGAACCAGTTGCCAACCTTGAGTCGCGCTGGCATCGCTCTCGATAAAATTGATTCGCTGGGCTTATCCCTTGCCAGCCGGGCAGAGGCGCTTACCGTGCCACAGCCTGTTCGCCAACACTGGAAAACGTTAACGCTGAAAAGGGTTACGTATACCTATCAGACCGATCAAGAGGATGCTTACTTTGTGCTGGGGCCGATCAACCTGACCCTACATCAAGGTGAAATCGTCTTTATTGTGGGCGGCAACGGCAGTGGCAAATCGACGCTAGCAAAGCTCATTACAGGGCTGTACCGACCCGAAGGTGGTGAGGTTTACCTGGAGGAACAGGTCATTGATGCCGAGCATCAGGAGTGGTATCGTCAGCATTTTTCAGTCGTCTTTGCCGATTTCTATTTGTTCGATCGCTTATTGGGTTTAGATCAGACCGATCTGGATGCACAGGCACAGCGCTATCTCAAACGTTTACGCCTCGATCACAAAGTCAAGGTTGTTGAGGGTAAGCTTTCGACAACGGCCCTGTCTCAAGGTCAGCGCAAGCGACTGACGTTACTCACCGCCTATTTGGAGAACCGTCCGCTTTATGTATTTGACGAATGGGCGGCAGATCAAGACCCAACGTTTAAAGACCTGTTTTATCGAGAGTTTTTGCCCCAATTGCGACAACAAGGAAAAACAGTGCTGGTGATCAGCCACGATGACCACTACTTTCACTTGGGCGATCGAGTTCTAAAACTGAACTATGGGCAGATTGAATCCTTTCAAGACCATGAGTCACGATTAAATGCACTAGACTAAACCAGCACGATGAGGCAACGTTTTGTCTGCCCTTCTTGTGGTGAACTTTTGCAGCCGTAAACCTTCAGAAAAGATGGCATAGCTGATGTAGTCAAACGTGTGTACAAGCGGTATTGTTTGTGTCAAAAGGGTTTTTGATGACACGCTGCTTTGTACCGTCTACCTTTTAAAGTGTCTAGACGTTTATTCTTTCAACCAAGCATAAGCCGCTGTTCTTTCGATGCTGTTTCTTAAATGGGCCGTGACCTTTGAATGGATGACCTATTTGAACGGGTGTAACCTGAGCTAAATAGCGCTCTCACTCACTTGCTTTACATCCTCTTAAGCTGACCCAGATCCCTGCTGATTGCGTTAAACGCCAAGGAACGATGATTACGCTTCTGGAATTTTTGCTTGTCTTTTTAATCGGCAGCTCGATCGCCTTCTATCTCACGTGTGCTGTCTTTACTCACCAGTTCTTTGTGCCCACTGCCAGCGCTGCTAGCACTCCACAGACAGTCAAGCCGCCTGTTTCAATCCTTGTTCCTGTCTGCGGACTGGATGCGGGGGCATGGGATAACTGGTCATCGTTTTGCCTGCAAGCCTATCCCACGTATGAAGTCTTGTTTGGGGTAACAGATCCACAAGATCCAGCGATCCCGATATTAAAGCAGGTGGTTGAAACCTACGCCGATCGCGCACGTTTGTTCTACGGACTTAAGCCACGCGGCATTAACTACAAAGACAGTAATCTCAGTTATTTGTTAGAAGAATCCCGTCACGAATTGATTATCTTTGCTGATAGCGATATTCGCGTTCATGCAAACTATATTCAAACTGTCACGACTCCCTTAGCAGATGAAAAAGTGGGATTAGTGACCTGTGCCTTTATTGGCTATCACCCTCAATCATTAGGGGCTGCGATCGCATCGTTTGGTCGTTGCTTTGACTTTATTCCTAGTCTGCTGATTGCCCGTACGCTCGATCGAGGCTTGCGATGTGCGGTTGGAGCAACGATCGCGACCCGCAAAGCAACGCTGGCTAGTTTTGGCGGGCTGCACTTTAACCGCATTGGTTCTGACTATAATCTGGGTAAACGAGCCGCTCAAGCAGGCTACCGCATTGAACTGTCCCGCTACGTGCTGGAATCTGACACCGGGCATGAAGGCATCGCCCAGGTCTTTCGGCGAGAACTCCGTTGGGCAAGAACGATCCGGTTCAATCGTGGTGCCCAGTATTACAGCATGGTGTTTTGCTACGGCACGGTCTACTGTTTGCCGCTGCTTGTGCTAGCAGGCTTTGCGAATTGGGCGATCGCGCTCAGCTTAGCCACTTTTGTAGTCCGCTATGCTCAAGTGTGGATAGCCATTTCGAGCATGAAGTGTCCGCGCCTAACTATATGGCTCTGGGCATTGCCACTGCGGGATGCGTTAAATCTTTTCGTCTGGTTGATGGGTGCGTTTGGTCAGGGTGTCTATTGGCGTGGACGGCAACTGAGAGTCGAGGGTGATGGTCTCATTACCCAATTAGAGTAGGGACACCAGGTGTAACGCGCCCCTACTCCAATAATTTCTAGAGACTTGACAGTACCGCTCTAGCAGCCTCTAACGTGTAATCAACGTCTTCATCGGTATGCGCTAGCGATGTAAAGCCTGCTTCAAACTGAGACGGCGCTAAATAAATACCGCGCTCTAGCATGCCACGGTGGAAGCGGCTGAACTTATTCAGGTCGGACTGCTTCGCATCTTCGTAATTGTGCACCGGGCCTTCTGTGAAGAAAAAGCCGAACATTCCGCTGATTTGTCCACCGCAGGCCGCATGTCCTGTTTCGTTAGCGATATCTAACAGTCCTGTTGCTAGACGCTTTGTCAGGCGATCGAGTTGATCGTAGGTACCTGGCTGGCGCAGTAGCTCTAGTGTTTTGATGCCTGCCGTCATTGCCAGCGGATTTCCCGATAAGGTACCTGCCTGATACATTGGGCCAGCAGGGGCAACCATTGCCATAATGTCTCGTCGTCCGCCGTAGGCACCGACGGGTAGGCCACCGCCAATGATCTTACCGAGGGTCGTCAGGTCTGGCGTAATGCCAAATTTTTCCTGAGCGCCACCATAGGCAATGCGGAAGCCCGTCATGACTTCATCAAACACCAGGAGGGCATCATGTTCACGGGCAATTTCCTGTAGCCCTGGTAGAAAGCCCGCATCGGGTGGAATAAAGCCAGCATTGCCCACGATCGGTTCTAAAATGACTCCTGCGATCGCGCCGGGGTTGGCTTCAAACAGGGCTTTAACCGCTTCAAGGTTATTAAAAGGAGCCGTAAGCGTATTGTCGGTAGTCGATTTCGGCACGCCAGGGGAGTCCGGCAATCCCAGCGTTGCAACGCCCGATCCGGCTTTGACCAGAAACATATCGGCATGCCCGTGATAGCACCCTTCAAATTTGATAATCTTCTCCCGCCCAGTGAAGGCACGCATCAGGCGTAGTACCGACATGCAGGCTTCAGTGCCAGAATTGACAAAGCGCACCATTTCAATGCTAGGCACCGCATCGATGACCATTTCTGCCAGAACATTTTCCAGGCTGGAGGGAGCACCAAAGCTAGTACCTTTCTCAAGAGCATCGTGTAGGGCTTTCAGCACAGCAGGATGAGCATGACCGCAAATCGCAGGCCCCCAAGTGCCGATGTAGTCGATGTAGCGGTTGCCATCTACATCCCAAGCGTAGGCCCCCTTAACATGGTCAAACACGATCGGTTGCCCCCCAACCGACTTAAAGGCACGCACAGGAGAACTGACGCCTCCTGGCATGAGCTTTTGAGCGGCGGCAAAAATTTCTTCTGACTTAGTTGTATTCAAGCTGCTAGTAATCAAAGTGATCTCCTTAACGTTCGCTGGACTGAGTTCTCCACTTTAAGGACAGGATTCAGTCTAAAGATAGTGTGCAATTTTTTGCGACGAATTATCATGCCATTATCCCATTTGCTAAGTACGGGGTAATCGTCATGTCTTACGTATCGAATCAAGAGTTGCCTAGTGGTGTTCGCGATCGTCTCTCAGAAGCATCGCAAAACCTCTACCGGGTTGCGTTCAACTGCGCTATTCAATGGTACGGCGAGGAAGCAAAAGCGCACAAGATTGCCTGGAACGCAGTGAGAAATCAGACCTTTAGTTTGAATAGTGCCATTCTCAACTGACATCTTCCTTCACGGTAGCTAACATTCGAGCTAAATTTTGCCTGCGGCTAGGGCACGTCATCAATTACGCTCAGAAACCTGAGATATCGGCATCATCACGACCGTCCTAACAAACGAGACTAGGGGCTGGAACCTTGCTGCAAGCCATATGTATGAGTCATTGATGACAGCCCCTCGTTTGCCGAAGGTAGATTAGCCCTGTGACGATTCTGCTTGACGATCGTCAATGATTTGAGCGAGTTCGTCGCTGCTGGCCCGATAAACGTTGCCGCAGAAGTCACAAATGGCTTCTGCACCGTTATCTTTGTCGATCATGTCCTGTAGCTCAGTCGTGCTGAACAGTTTGAGTGCACCAAGAGCGCGATCGAATGAGCAGCGGCAGTGAAACCGTACAAGCTGCACTTCTGGCAAAATCTCTAGCCCTAGATCACCCAGAAGTTGCTCGAAAATGTCGGTCAGCGTTTTGCCCTCTTGCAATAATGGGGTAAACCCTGAGAGCGACGAAATCCGGGTTTCCAACAGTTCGACCAGAGCTTCGTCGCTGGCTGCTTTGGGCAGGACTTGAATCAGCAACCCGCCGGATGCCGTGACGCCATTTCCTTCAACAAATACTCCCACGACGAGCGCTGAGGGTGTTTGTTCAGATGTGACTAGATAGTGCGTTAAATCATCGCCAATTTCACCTGAAACCAGTTCAACGGTGCTGGAGTAGGGGTAGCCATAGCCGACATCCCGCACAACGTAAACATATCCCTCCTGTCCGACCGCGCCACCAACATCCAGCTTCCCTTTCGCGTTGGGAGGCAGTTCAACCCCAGGCTTATCTACGTAGCCGCGTACTGTACCATCCAAGCCAGCATCGACCAAAATGCCACCTAGAGGGCCGTTGCCCCGAATACGAATGTTGACTCTCGACTCGGCCCGCTTCATGCTTGAGGCAAGGAGTAGCCCAGCAGTCATAGTGCGCCCTAAGGCGGCAGTGGCAACATAGGAAAGATTGTGCCGACGTCTTGCCTCTTCGGTGAGGCGGGTGGTAATGGCTCCTACGGCTCGAATTCCTCCCCCGGCTGCGGTTGCGCGAATGAGCTGATCAGCCATGAAAATTCCTTACGTTTCTTAATAGTCCTCTTCACCTATTCTAAGATGCTGGAGGCTAAACAATTAGAGGTCAATAGGTGGAAAGTCAGGATCGGTCGATCGCGACTGATTAAGCTGCGATCGAGGGCAGGGCGATATAGCCGATTTCAACGGTTTTGTCCCTCTGAAATGTATATGCAAAGGTTCGCTTTCACGATGTTTGGCATACTAAAGGAGTTCTTTCTGCGATCGCCCCTTCCCTATGCTTGGTACCTTTCAGCAAAGTAGCCTCCGAATTGAAGTAGACGCGTCGGAGCAGGCGTTACGGCAGAGCTTGACGGACTCAGTTAAATTGCAGCAGTGGTTGTCGCCTTTGCGCTTAGACCGGGGGTTGACTGAACAACTTCAACCAGGGGTAACGTTTACCACTTGGGTCGGGCCGATCTCGATTCATCAAGTGGTCGAACAGGTAGAGACAAATTGTCTGCGGCTACTTTTGAGTAAAGGTATTGATGGCTTTCATGAATGGTATTGGGGCGATGGCTGGGTGCAATCTCGCTTAGAAGGTATCTCGCTTTTGCCGCTCAATCTGGGTCAGACGGCTAGTCTACTGCGGCTGCGACAGTTTCTTTTACAGTCACGATAGAGTTAGATTACGTCCGTTGAAGTGAGTGTTAAGAGTCGAGGCTTCTTTTATGAAATTAGTTTATGCGATTGGAATTGCGGTCGCCTTAGCTGGCGCAGGGGTAGGACTTGCAATCGGTATCGCGCCATCAAGAATAAACGATGATGCTCGTATGGGCATGCAAGCTCAAGAGACCCCGATCGCGCAAGTTAGCGCTCAAGCCAACGCAACGGCTCCTCCCGTAACGACGTCCTCCAGTGCTGCCGCGATCGCGCTGGCAAAACACCTCAAGAGCATAGGAGCCAAAATGTATGGGGCTTATTGGTGTCCTCACTGCCACGAGCAACTCCAGCTTTTTGGCAAAAAGGCAGTGGCTCAACTGCCCTATGTCGAATGTGCTGAAGGCGGCAAAAATGCTCGACCTGCTCTCTGCAAAGCCGCAAAGATCGAAGGCTATCCAACCTGGAAAATCAAGGGTAAGACCTACGAGGGAACACAGGATTTATTAGATCTTGCCAATGTGTCTGGTTATAAGGGAGCACGTAATTTCTAGCCCACACGTCTAGTGCAAGGCGGGACAGGTAATTGCCCAAAGATTGATTGGTCAGTCAACTAGCGCTAAACGTCTGGGTTAAGATTACCCCGCATCCGGTAGCGGACAGAGGCCGCATGAGAATGCAACCCTTCTGCACTAGCAAGAACATCGATCGCGCCTGCCACTTTTTGTAACGCTGTCTGGGAATATTGCACAAGGCTTGAGTGCTTCATAAAGGTTTCAACACTCAGGGCCGATGCATAGCGTGCCGAGCCGGACGTTGGCAAAGTATGGTTTGGTCCTGCCAAATAGTCTCCCACCGCTTCAGGTGTAGAGCAGCCTAGGAAGATTGCACCTGCATGACGAATCTTTTCCAGCAAGCCCCAGGGATCGGCAATTTCAAGCTCTAAGTGTTCGGGCGCAAACTCGTTAGACAGTTCCGCCGCATCAGCCAGCGATTCCACGACCACGACAAGCCCGTAGTGCGCGATCGCCTTCTCAGTCAGCAGCCGTCGCGGGTGGTCAATCAACTGGCGTTCCACTTCGTCAACCACTTTGCGCGCTAGCACGGAATCATCAGTCAACAAGATAGCTGCCGCCATTTGGTCATGTTCTGCCTGCGCCAGCATATCAGCCGCGACGTGTGATGGATTTGCCGCCTTGTCTGCAATAATCAGCACTTCCGATGGCCCAGCTAGGGAATCGATCCCCACAGTGCCATAAACTAGCTTTTTGGCAAGCGTGACGTAAATATTGCCGGGGCCTGTGATTACATCCACTTTCGGAATAGTTTCCGTTCCGTAAGCAAGCGACGCGATCGCCTGTGCGCCACCCACGCGATAGATTTCTTCAACCCCAGCTTCTTGTGCCGCGACCAGCACGGCTGGGTGAATCGTTTTCTCAGCACTCGGCGGCGTCACCATCACAATTCGAGGGACGTTTGCCACCTTTGCTGGTATCGCGTTCATCAAAACGGTGCTAGGGTAAGCAGCCTGCCCACCAGGTACATAAAGCCCTGCACAGTCAACCGGGGTGTAACGCTTGCCCAGCACCACCTCATCCTCTTCAAACTGCACCCAACTTTTAGGTATGCGTTGACGATGAAAGGCTTCAACTCTGCGACAAGCGAGCCGAATCGCATCCAATAGGTCTTTAGACACCTGCTGATAGGCGGCATCAAGTTCAGACCCGCTAACGCGCAGTTCGTCAGGCTTAAGGGTAAGCCGATCGAATTCGGCAGTATAATGCAGTACGGCCCGGTCACCCTGGCGCTTCACAGCCTGAAGCACTTCTCGTACCGTCGCTTCTTTGTGAACGACCTGATCATCGTGGATGCGATCGCAGATCCGTCGCAATTCAGTTCGTGCCTCAGCCCGCTGAGTGATGATTCGCAGCATGGAGTAGGGGTGCCAGACTTAAGAGATTGCCTTGTGAAAACAGAGGCCAATCGGCATCTCGGAAAAGGATGGATGATCGATGCATCTGTATTCGCTACTCTAGCTTAACCTGTATTTTTTGGGGATCACGCTATCCTGAAAAGGAGATGCTATAGTTATTTGTCTAGCGTTTGATACGCTTGCGTCATTTATATTCAATAGAAGGGTTTTCGGGATTTAACTGTGGCTAATATTAAGTCTGCCATTAAGCGCGTTGAAATCGCTGAGCGCAATCGCCTGCGTAATAAAAGCTATAAGTCAGCCGTGAAGACGCTGACGAAGAAATATCTTGCCGCAGTGAGTAAGTATGCAGCCAGTCCTACCTCTGAATTAGAGCAAGAGGTGCAAAAGACACAGGCAGCGGCTTACAGCAAGATCGATAAGGCCGTTAAGCGCGGTGCGTTGCATTCAAATACAGGTGCTCGCAAAAAGTCGCTCATTGCGCGTGCACTGAGAAAGCATGAGCCAGCTCGGTCAGCTTCTTGAAGATTAGGTTCTCGGTGTCAATGGCATCTGCCGATTCTCGGCTGTTGTCCTTTCTTTAGTCACCTCCTGATTTACGTTTCATGCAGTTGATTGATACTCATGTACACATTAACTTCGACTCTTTTCAGCCGGATCTAGATGCGGTTGCATCTCGCTGGCGTTCGGTGGGAGTTGCTCGTCTGGTACATTCGTGCGTCGAGCCGTCAGAATTTCCGGTGATTCAGTCGCTAGCCGATCGCTTTCCAGAGCTTTTCTTTGCGGTTGGGCTTCATCCATTGGACGTTGAGGAGAAGTGGACGGGTGCCTCTACCGCTGAAATTTTAGCGTTGGCCCAGTCCGATCGACGGGTGGTGGCAATTGGTGAGACGGGCTTAGATTTTTTCAAGGCGAGCAATGTTGAGCAGCAACGGGCCGCTTTTGAGGCCCAATTGAAGATTGCTCAGCAGTTGCATCTTCCGGTCATCATCCACTGTCGAGAGGCCGCTGAGCCGATGGCGGTGCTTCTGAAAAGCTTTTGGAACCAGCACGGTGCTGTCAGCGGGGTGATGCACTGCTGGGGAGGGACGCCTGAAGAAACGCAATGGTTTCTTGATCTGGGCTTTTTGATTAGCTTCAGCGGTACGGTCACGTTTCCGAAAGCGACGCAAATTCATCAAGCGGCCCAAATGGTGCCCAGCGATCGCTTGCTCATTGAGACAGATTGCCCCTTCTTAGCTCCTGTGCCTCAACGGGGTAAGCGCAATGAGCCTGCTTACGTTCAGCACGTGGCAGCGCACGTGGCCCAGCTACGGGGAGTGCCTTTAGAGGCGTTGGCGGCGCAAACGACTCAAAATGCTTGTCGGCTGTTTGGCCTGCCATTGCCCGATCCGGTCGCTGCGGGTGGCTAGCTCACGATATCAGTTCCGCCTGCTGGAGCGGAGCTTTGCAGAATTCGTCATGGCACTGTTGACTGGGTTTAAAAATTTTGCTATTGCTTACCACACAAAACAAGGTTCTCTGCGCCATAATGAATGAGGGTTTGTATATTGAATTCGTGACTTGCCTTACCCGCTTAAAATCTTTCCGCTCTCCAATGCATCGGTTCTTCTGTCGGAGCAACCACGTGTGAACGGGTACTCCTCGGTTGATCGTCTGAAAAGTCTAGTGCTTGAAACCTTTAATGAATGATGCACAAACCGCGTCTATTGCTTACCCATCATTGGAGATTCCTCTGAACTGCCAACTGTCTATTTAATTGAATACGCTGTCTCTTGGGTTCTTGTTGGAATCCAGGCATTTTGTATTGACGTTTTTGTACAAACCACGTAAAATCTGGGATTCGCGCTGGGCGTGACCCCTTCGAGGAGACGCATGACTGAGCAGACCTATACCCCCCCCGCCTTTACGTTACCAGACCTGGTTGAAATTCAGCGGGCTAGCTTCCGTTGGTTTCTAGAAGAAGGATTGATCGAAGAACTCGATAGCTTTTCTCCCATTACAGACTACACGGGTAAGCTGGAACTTCACTTCCTGGGCAAAGACTATAAGCTGAAACGTCCCAAGTATGACGTGGATGAGGCGAAACGGCGGGACAGCACTTACGCGGTGCAGATGTATGTCCCCACTCGCCTGATCAATAAAGAGACGGGTGAAATTAAGGAACAGGAAGTATTCATTGGCGATTTGCCGCTGATGACCGATCGCGGCACCTTTATTATCAATGGTGCTGAGCGCGTGATCGTCAACCAGATCGTCCGCAGCCCTGGCGTGTACTACAAGTCAGAAACCGACAAGAATGGTCGTCGTACCTACAACGCCAGCCTGATTCCTAACCGGGGCGCTTGGTTGAAGTTTGAAACGGATAAAAACGACTTGGTGTGGGTGCGGATTGACAAAACGCGCAAGCTGTCAGCGCAAGTGTTGTTGAAAGCGCTTGGCCTAAGCGATGGCGAAATTTTTGATGCCCTGCGCCACCCTGAATACTTCCAGAAAACGATCGAGAAAGAAGGGCAGTTCGGCGAAGAAGAAGCGCTGATGGAGCTGTATCGTAAGCTGCGTCCCGGTGAGCCGCCAACGGTGTCGGGTGGTCAGCAGTTGCTCGATTCTCGCTTTTTCGATCCCAAGCGGTATGACCTGGGAAAGGTGGGTCGCTACAAGCTCAATAAAAAGCTGCGCCTGAATGTGCCAGAGCCGACCCGCGTGTTAACCCCGCAGGATATTTTGGCGGCGATCGACTATCTCATCAACCTGGAATTTGACATTGGCAGCATTGACGATATCGACCATCTGGGCAATCGTCGCGTGCGATCGGTGGGTGAATTGCTCCAGAACCAGGTGCGTGTGGGCCTTAACCGTTTAGAGCGCATCATTCGAGAGCGGATGACGGTTTCGGATGCTGAATCGCTCACCCCTGCATCGTTGGTGAACCCCAAGCCATTGGTAGCCGCGATTAAGGAATTCTTCGGATCCTCGCAGTTGTCTCAGTTCATGGATCAAACGAATCCACTGGCAGAGTTGACGCATAAGCGTCGCCTCAGCGCCCTTGGCCCCGGCGGTCTCACACGGGAACGTGCAGGCTTTGCCGTCCGAGATATTCATCCGTCTCACTACGGTCGCATTTGCCCGATCGAAACGCCAGAAGGCCCGAACGCAGGGTTGATTGGTTCTCTTGCAACTCATGCACGGGTGAATGCCTACGGCTTCATTGAAACGCCCTTCTACCCGGTAGAAAATGGGCGGGTCATTAAAGATCGCCCTCCTCTATATATGACGGCTGACGAAGAGGACGATCTGCGCGTGGCGGCAGGCGATGTCACGATGGATGAGGATGGCAACATTCTGGGTGAAACGGTGCCTGTGCGGTATCGTCAAGAGTTCACGACCACCACACGGGATGAAGTGGATTATGTCGCGGTTTCACCTGTGCAGATCATTTCGGTGGCAACCTCGTTGATTCCGTTCTTGGAGCACGATGATGCAAACCGGGCGCTCATGGGTTCAAACATGCAGCGTCAAGCAGTACCCCTCTTGCGTCCTGAGCGTCCTCTAGTGGGTACCGGCTTAGAAGCACAGGCCGCGCGTGACTCTGGGATGGTGATTGTGAGCCGTACCGATGGCGAAGTGACCTATGTGTCTGCCGATCGCCTGCGGGTTAAGAGTCCTGAAGGTCGAGAAATTGAGTATCAACTGCAAAAGTATCAGCGTTCTAACCAGGACACCTGCTTGAACCAACGCCCGATCGTCTTTGTGGGCGACAAAGTGGTGACAGGTCAGGTCTTGGCGGATGGCTCGGCGACCGAGAAGGGCGAATTGGCACTGGGACAAAATATTCTGGTCGCTTATATGCCCTGGGAAGGCTACAACTATGAAGATGCCATCCTGATTTGCGAACGACTGGTTTCTAACGATACGTACACCTCAATCCACATCGAAAAATTTGAGATTGAGGCACGCCAAACCAAGCTTGGCCCCGAAGAAATCACCCGTGAAATACCCAACGTTGGTGAAGATTCTCTCCGTCAGTTGGATGAAACGGGGATTATTCGCATCGGGGCTTGGGTGGAAGCGGGTGACATCCTGGTGGGCAAGGTTACTCCTAAAGGGGAATCAGACCAGCCACCGGAAGAAAAACTGCTGCGTGCCATCTTCGGCGAGAAAGCCAGAGACGTGCGCGATAACTCTTTGCGCGTGCCGAACGGTGAGAAAGGTCGCGTCGTGGATGTGCGTGTCTTTACGCGTGAGCAAGGGGATGAACTGCCACCCGGAGCCAATATGGTTGTGCGCGTTTACGTGGCACAGAAGCGCAAGATTCAGGTTGGCGACAAAATGGCAGGTCGTCACGGCAATAAGGGCATTATTTCCCGCATTCTACCCACTGAAGACATGCCGTATCTCCCCGATGGTACACCCGTCGATATTGTGCTGAATCCTCTCGGTGTGCCGTCTCGGATGAATGTGGGCCAGGTCTACGAGTGCTTACTGGGATGGGCTGGTGAAAATCTGGATGTCCGGTTTAAGGTCGTTCCGTTCGACGAAATGCACGGTGAGGAAAAATCGCGCGAAACCGTTCACGGCAAGCTGAATGAGGCCAGTGAGATTCTGGCGAAAGACTGGCTGTTTGAACCAGACAATGCTGGTAAGACGCTGGTTTATGACGGACGTACAGGCGAAGCCTTCGATCGCCCAATTACAGTGGGCAAAGCCTACATGCTGAAGCTGGTGCACTTGGTGGATGACAAGATCCATGCCCGTTCGACAGGCCCTTACTCATTGGTGACGCAGCAACCTCTCGGTGGTAAAGCACAGCAGGGTGGTCAGCGCTTTGGTGAGATGGAAGTATGGGCACTGGAAGCCTTTGGTGCGGCCTATACCTTGCAAGAACTGTTGACCGTTAAATCGGATGACATGCAGGGTCGCAACGAAGCGCTGAATGCGATCGTCAAAGGCAAAGCGATTCCCCGACCCGGTACGCCTGAGTCCTTTAAGGTGCTGATGCGGGAACTGCAATCGCTCTGTCTCGACGTGGCGGTGCATAAGCTCGATACTCGCGAAGACGGTACCAGCCGTGACAGCGAAGTAGATCTAATGGCAGATGTCAGCAGCCGACGTGCGCCTTCTCGACCTACCTATGAATCGATCTCCAGAGATGAGATGGATGAGAGTGACGAATAGTAACTAGGGTATTGGGGACAGGGTATCGGGTACATGTACACAGGTTTCCCGTTACCCCCCAACCCCTATACTCGTTCTCCCGTATGCGTAAAATTTTTGCCGCCACAGTTAAAGAGGGAAAGACACGATGCCAAAACTAGAGCAGCGGTTTGACTACGTGAAGATTGGTCTGGCATCTCCAGAGCGAATTCGTCAGTGGGGCGAACGCACCTTGCCGAATGGACAAGTGGTCGGTGAAGTGACCAAGCCGGAAACGATTAACTACCGCACGCTAAAGCCTGAAATGGATGGCTTGTTCTGCGAACGCATTTTTGGCCCTGCAAAGGACTGGGAATGCCACTGCGGGAAGTATAAGCGGGTACGTCATCGGGGCATTGTCTGCGAACGTTGTGGTGTCGAAGTCACTGAATCGCGCGTGCGACGGCATCGCATGGGCTATATCAAGCTGGCGGCTCCAGTGGCCCACGTTTGGTACCTCAAAGGCATCCCCAGCTACATGGCAATTTTGCTGGATATGCCGTTGCGAGACGTGGAGCAAATTGTTTACTTCAATGCCTACGTGGTGCTAGATCCCGGTAACGCCGAGAACTTGACCTACAAGCAACTGCTGACGGAAGACCAGTGGATTGAGATTGAGGACGAGCTATATAGCGAAGACTCAAAGTTATCAGGTATTGAAGTCGGTATTGGTGCTGAAGCCTTGCAACGATTGCTTCAAGACCTTGATCTCGAAAAAGTCGCTGAACAACTTCGGGAAGAAATTGCGACATCCAAGGGGCAGAAGCGGGCCAAGCTCATTAAGCGCCTGCGGGTGATCGATAACTTCATTGCCACGGGTTCCCAGCCCGATTGGATGGTGCTGTCGGTTATTCCAGTCATTCCGCCGGATCTTCGCCCAATGGTGCAGTTGGACGGTGGACGGTTTGCGACCTCTGACTTGAATGATTTGTATCGTCGAGTGATTAACCGCAACAACCGTTTGGCCCGCTTGCAGGAAATTCTGGCTCCTGAAATTATTGTTCGGAATGAGAAGCGGATGCTGCAAGAGGCGGTAGATGCGCTGATTGATAACGGTCGTCGGGGGCGTACCGTTGTGGGTGCGAACAATCGTCCGTTGAAATCTCTGTCTGACATTATTGAAGGAAAGCAGGGGCGGTTTCGCCAGAACTTGTTGGGTAAGCGGGTAGATTACTCTGGCCGATCGGTCATTGTGGTCGGTCCCAAGCTGAAAATCCATCAGTGCGGGTTGCCCAGAGAAATGGCGATCGAACTCTTCCAACCCTTTGTGATCCATCGGCTCATTCGTCAGGGTCTGGTGAACAACATCAAGGCGGCGAAGAAGTTGATTCAACGGAATGATCCAACCGTTTGGGATGTGCTGGAAGAAGTGATTGACGGGCATCCCGTTCTGCTCAACCGGGCACCCACGCTGCACCGTTTGGGGATTCAAGCCTTCGAGCCGATCCTCGTTGAGGGTCGTGCAATTCAGCTTCATCCTCTGGTTTGCCCAGCCTTTAACGCAGACTTTGACGGCGACCAGATGGCTGTACACGTGCCGCTGTCGATCGAATCGCAGGCAGAAGCTCGCTTACTCATGCTTGCCTCTAATAACATTCTGTCGCCTGCCACAGGTCGTCCGATTATTACGCCTAGCCAGGATATGGTGTTGGGCTGCTACTATCTGACGGCAGAAAACCCAGGTGCAAGCAAAGGGACGTATCGCTACTTCTCCAGCTTAGATGACGCGATTACGGCTTACGAACAGAAACAAGTCGAGATTCATGATCACGTCTGGGTGCGCTTTGATGGTGATGTTGAGACAGATGAAGCCGATACAGACATCGTTGAAGAGCTGAAAGCTGAGGATGGTGCGGTAACCAAGATCTACAAATTCCGCCGATCGCGCTACGACGCAGATGGCAATTTGATTTCTCAGTACATTCAAACCACGCCAGGACGGATCATCTACAACAAAGCGATCCAGGATGCTTTGGCAGTTTAGGGCAGTTATAGATTAGCGACGTTGGAGTTGAGCGGTGATGCCGACAATGCTCTAGCGTCTGAACTTCATTCATGGGAGCGGGGTAACTCATGGTAGAGCAAAATAACCAACCAGTGTTTCGTAATCGTGTGGTGGATAAAGGGCAGCTCAGAAAGTTGATCTCCTGGGCATTTACCACACACGGATCGGCTCGTACAGCTCAGATGGCAGATTTGCTGAAGGATCTGGGGTTCCGCTATGCCACCAGAGCAGGGGTTTCCATTAGTGTGGATGACTTGCAAATACCTCCGACCAAGCGCAAACTGCTGGATGCTGCTGAAGAAACGATTCGAGCAACGGAAGAACGCTACACTCGCGGCGAAATTACTGAAGTTGAGCGGTTTCAAAAAGTTATTGATACCTGGAATGGTGCCAGTGAAGAGTTGAAAGACGAGGTGGTACGCCACTTTCGATCCAATAATCCTCTCAACTCGGTTTATATGATGGCCTTCTCAGGGGCACGGGGGAATATCTCCCAGGTGCGTCAGTTGGTAGGGATGCGGGGCTTGATGGCCGATCCTCAGGGTGAAATTATTGACTTGCCCATTAAAACCAACTTCCGTGAAGGGCTGACGGTGACGGAGTATATCATCTCGTCTTACGGTGCACGTAAGGGTCTGGTAGACACAGCACTCCGAACGGCAGACTCTGGCTATCTGACTCGCCGTCTGGTAGACGTTTCTCAGGATGTCATCATTCGCGAACTGGATTGCGGCACTCAACGCGGCATTCCGGTACGAAGCATGATGGACGGCGATCGCGTCCTTATTCCCTTAAAAAATCGCCTGTTGGGTCGGGTGGCAGCCGAAGCTATGGTCGATCCAGTCACGGGTGATGTCATCGTGGCGCGAAATGAGGCGATTACGGATGACCTGGCTGAGCGAATCGGCAAGGCAAAGCTTGAAGAAGTAATGGTGCGATCGCCGCTAACCTGCGAAGCGACGCGATCGGTCTGTCAGCACTGCTATGGCTGGAGTTTGGCCCACGCCCATATGGTCGATATCGGGGAAGCGGTAGGGATTATCGCGGCTCAGTCGATCGGTGAACCGGGCACTCAGCTCACCATGCGGACGTTCCACACGGGTGGCGTATTCACAGGTGAGATGGCGCGGCAAGAAAAAGCTCAGTTTGACGGCACGCTGAAGTTTCCGAAGAAACTGCGGACTCGCCCCTATCGTACCCGCCACGGGGAAGATGCCTACACCGTTGAGTCAGTTGACGCAAACTCAAAGCTGACGCTCGACTCGAAGGATGGTCGTCAGCAGTCCTTCTCTGTGCTACAGGGCGCAACGCTCCTGGTGAAGGATGGTCAAAAGGTGAAAGAAGGCCAGATTCTGGCAGAAGTGCCACTGACCGGACGCGCGCGCAAGACCACTGAGAAAGCGGCTAAAGACGTAGCTTCTGATATGGCAGGGGAAGTGCGCTTTGCCGACCTGGTACCAGAAGAGAAAAAAGACCGTCAGGGGAACACGACCCGCATCGCACAACGCGGTGGTCTGGTCTGGATTCGATCAGGTGAAGTGTACAACCTGCCCCCTGGGGCCGAGCCAGTCGTCAAGAACGGCGATCGCATTGATGCCAACGGAGTCATTGCGGAAACGAAGCTGGTGACGGAACACGGCGGAGTGGTGCGTCTCCCTGCTGATGCCGATGGTAAAGGCGGACGGGAAGTGGAAATTATCACGGCATCCGTCCTACTGGATGAAGCTAAAGTACGGGCTGAAAGCTACCAGGGACGCGATCACTACCTGATTGAGACCCAGCACAATCAGCTTTTCTCGCTCAAAGCAACTCCCGGCACCAAAGTGACCAACAACCAGGTGGTTGCGGAGCTAATCGATGACCATTATCGGACGCAGACAGGCGGCATTATCAAATACTCTGGGGTCGAAGTTGCCAAGCGCGGCAAGGCAAAGCAAGGATACGAAGTAGTGAAAGGCGGCACACTGCTGTGGATTCCTGAAGAGGCTCACGAAGTCAACAAGGACATCTCACTGCTGATGGTGGAAGACGGACAGTACGTCGAAGCGGGTACCGAAGTTGTTAAAGACATCTTCTGCCAAAGCAATGGGGTTGTTGAAGTTACTCAGAAAAACGACATTTTGCGTGAAATCGTGATTAAACCAGGCGATCTGCATATGGTGGATAACCTGGATGACCTCATCACGAAAGAAAGCATCTTGGTAAATCCCGGTCAGACGGTGATGGCAGGGCTAACCGTAGACGAACTGCGCTACGCCGAATACGTTGAAACCCCTGAAGGGCCAGCGATGTTGCTGCGTCCAGTGACTGAATTTGCGGTGCCAGATGAGCCTTCAGTGCCCAGTCAGGACTCGACCAACGAGGAATCGGGGCGATCGATCCGCCTGCGGGCCGTGCAACGCCTACCTTACAAAGATGGCGAGCGCGTCAAATCCGTGGAAGGGTTGGAACTGCTGAAGATCCAGCTTGTGCTGGAGATTGGGCAAGATACCCCTCAACTGGCGGCTGATATTGAGTTGGTGCCAGACGAAACTGACCCTGAAACGATGCGGCTCCAACTGGTGATTCTCGAATCACTGGTAATCCGTCGAGACATTGCGGCTGATCCCACCCAGGGGCCAACGCGAACTCGTGTTCTGGTCAAAGATAGTGATCAAATTGCACCGGGTGCTGTGGTGGCTCGGACGGAAATTCTCTGTAAAGAAGCGGGTGAAGTGCAGGGGATTCGAGAAGCGGCTGAAGCCATTCGTCGGATTCTTGTCGTCCGCGCTGCGGATATGTTGACTGTGACAACCAAAGGCAAAGCACCAACGGTAAATGTTGGCGATCTGCTAGTGGCGGGATCTGAGATTGCTTCTGGGGTCACCTTACAAGAGTCTGGTCAGGTTGTAAGCGTTGGCAATGCTGAGGTCACGCTTCGGCATGCCCGTCCGTATCGAGTCTCGCCTGGAGCGGTGCTGCACATTGACGATGGCGATCTGGTGCAACGGGGTGACAACCTGGTGATTCTGGTGTTTGAGCGCACAAAGACAGGGGATATCATCCAGGGTCTACCTCGGATTGAAGAACTACTTGAAGCGCGTAAACCGAAAGAAGCCTGTGTACTGGCAGCGCGACCTGGAACGGCTCAGGTGGTATACGGCGATGATGATTCGGTAAAAGTCAAGGTGATTGAAACCGATGGCGTGATTGCTGAGTACCTCATTGGGCCGGGACAAAACGTGATTGTTTCCGACGGGCAGGAAGTGCTGGCGGCGGAACCCCTGACCGATGGCCCCGCTAACCCCCACGAAATTTTGGAGGTCTTCTTCAAATACAGGCGGGAAACCGATGGGGTGCATGATGCGGCTCTGGTGAGCTTGCAGATGGTGCAAACCTTCCTGGTGAATGAAGTGCAGTCGGTGTATCAGTCTCAAGGGGTTGATATTTCGGACAAGCATATCGAGGTGGTGGTACGCCAGATGACCTCTAAGGCACGGGTGGATGATGGCGGTGACACGACCATGCTTCCCGGTGAGTTAGTGGAGCTGTATCAGGTGGAGCAGGTCAACGAAGCAATGGCGATTACGGGTGGTGCGCCTGCCGAGTATACGCCAGTGCTGCTAGGTATCACGAAGGCATCGCTGAATACTGATAGCTTTATTTCGGCAGCCAGCTTCCAGGAAACCACACGGGTACTCACGGAAGCGGCGATCGAAGGTAAATCTGACTGGTTGCGCGGTCTGAAGGAAAACGTAATCATTGGACGCTTGATTCCCGCCGGAACTGGCTTCAATGCTTATGAAGAGCAGAGCAGTCCTGATATTGACCTGTCCTATGACGGCATTGGTGTCTTTGACGATGATGCTGATTTGAAGGATGTTGTACTGGACGATCGCACCGCTCGTTCCTACGGGCTAGACAGCTTTGACGAACGCCCCAGCTACACCTTTGACAACTTTGGTGTGGGTGCCGCTGATGCAGAGCCATTCTCGCCCATTCTCGAAGACGACGACCTCATCAGCGATGATGTGGATGATGTGGATGTCGATGATGTTGACATGGATATCGATGACGAATAACGCTTGAGTATCTTAAACACTTACAGGAATGCAGGGGCGCGGTTGACCGCGCCCCTGTGTCGTTTAAATTGAGTGATTAGGAACGCCATCAGAGAGCTAGCGGAGTAGAGTGCATGATCAGACCGAACGATCGAGTCGTAATTCTTTTGCATGAAGGTGTGAAAGGCACGCAGGGCAAAACGGGTTTGACGATGCTGCGGTATAGCGAAGCCAAGATTGTAGCGGTCATCGATCGCGCCACGGCTGGTGCATCAATTTCAGAGCTAACGGGCATTCCGCGAGATGTTCCGATCGTGGCATCAGTGGAGGAAGCCCTGGCGTACAAACCCGATGTGCTGGTGATTGGCATTGCGCTTCTGGGTGGTATTTTGCCTGCGGATTGGCAACGGAATGTGCAGCAGGCGATCGCGGCTGGACTGTCAATTGTGAACGGCTTACATACGCCTTTAAACCGTGATCCGACCCTTCAGTCACTGCTGAAGCCAGGACAATGGATTTGGGATGTGCGGCAAGAACCACCTGGTTTAAGCGTGGGTACGGGACAGGCTCGGTTACTGCCTTGCCTGCGAGTGCTAACAGTCGGTACTGATATGAACGTTGGCAAAATGTCTACCAGTCTAGAGCTTCACCGCGCCTCTCTGAAGCAGGGATTGCGATCGCAATTTCTTGCCTCCGGCCAGACAGGTATGATGATTTCGGGTAGCGGTATCCCACTGGATGCGATTCGCGTCGATTTTGCGGCAGGTGCGGTGGAACAATTGGTCATGCAGGCAGGCGACGATCGCGACATCTTGCACATCGAGGGGCAAGGTTCTCTGCTCCATCCGGCTTCGACGGCTACGCTGCCCTTAATACGCGGTAGTCAACCGACCCATCTTGTACTGGTGCATCGTGCGGGGCAAACCCATATTCGCAATGCCCCACATGTAGCAATTCCGCCCCTTCCTGGTGTCGTGCAACTTTATGAAACAGTCGCTGTGGCCGCAGGAGCCTTTGCCCCTGCACGGGTAGCCGCGATCGCTCTGAACACTGCTCACCTGCCCACGCATGAGGCGCAACAAGCGGTCGAGCAGGTGCAGCAGGACACCCAATTGCCCTGCACCGATCCAGTCCGGTTGGGTGCGAAGCTATTACTCGATGCCATTGTAAAGCCGTGATCCGATCGCACCATTTCTCAGCCATCCTACCGATCACAGAGGCGATCGCCCACAGCACCACGGACGATCTGCTGGCTTTGCTCAAGGACTGTGTTTTGGCAGCGGACTTAACGGCTGTAGCAGAGGCCACAGCAACGTTTTCGCCGCAGGGTGTTTCGGCTGTGCTGCTGTTAGAAGAGTCTCACGTCGCGCTGCATCTCTGGTTTGAATGCCGTCAGGCGACGGTGGATATTCACGTTTGTGATTATCATCAGGACAATCGCCTCAAGGCTGAAACACTGGCAGAGCAGCTAGCGATCGCGCTTTCAGGTAGCCGTGATCGCGTTCATTGGCACTCTTTAGAAGTGATGGGATAAGTCATAACATCCTTGAGCGAAACAGGTTTGATGGGAGTAAAAGCTGGCGACTGACCGCTTTGAAAGCGCATTGGTTTGTTTAGGGGCTGCAAAATCTATTGACTCTCACCGTCGATCGCCAACTCAGCCGCAAAATCTTGCCGCTTAGTGTAACGGTATGGGCCAAGTACGGCTCCCCAGGTTGCCTTCTGCGTCACGATGTCAATGCCCTTATCGTAGCTTTCAAAGGTATCAGGACTGGCTGCAAACCCAAGCTGCACCTGCGCTTTGTTGCCCTGGTAGGAGAAGAAGCATTGGCAATCTGGCATCGGTTGTGCGATGAAGCGATCGCCCCCAAACTGTGGGGTAATTTGCAGCAGACACCCCGGCAAGAACTCAATTTGCTCCAAAGTGATTGTGTTGAGAACGTCCGGCTTTAACCCTGCCCCTTTGACAGCCGATGGATCTTTAAAGGCATAATACTGCGCTTGTAGGGGTGCTTGAGAAGCATTGGTTTGCATCAGGCGAATGAGACGCTGACGATACGGCTGATCGGGATTGATAACATTTGCCTGCTCAGCAAAGAGGGTCAAACTATCTTCACGAAACAGTGGCACAGGCCGTTGCCACAAGCGTAGGTGAACAAACCAGACAGAGTCTGCGATCGCCTGTTCGCGGTTATCAAACTCACCCGCCATCCAGCGAGCCAACGTGACGAGAGTAGGGTTATGAGGCATGTTCCAGCTTTTACGTTTCTGGCATGTTGCGATAGCCGTAAAAGTCAATGTGGTAATCAGTAATACGCACGCCAGTTTGCTGCTCAATCTGCTGTAAGAGTGCTTCTGGTAGCTCAATGTGAACGTCTAAGATTTGGTCGGTGTCTAAACAGTTAACGTGGCTATGCGAATCACTAATGTTGCCATAGAGCCGTCCGTCTGAGCGCTCTACACATTCAATAATGCCATGCTCAGACAGCGCTTCAAGATTTTGATAAACCGATGTGTGACCAATCTCTTTACCCTGCCGATTGAGCCGATTGTAGATTTCTCTAGCTGCCAGGTGCTCTTTTTCTTGCCACAGCAACTCAAGAATAAAACGCCGTTGACGGCTCAACCGCATCCCCAGAGATTGACAACGTTCCAGCGCGTCCTCTAGAGATCGAATTGGTTTTATCGTTGCCACATCATTCTGCATATTGAACGCTCTCAGCTCACATACACGACCCCATTGCCTACATTCCGTCAGTTTCCAACTGTATCAAAGGTCTAGTTTGCTAAAGTGCCCGCATTCAAGAGCGACAGAACTTTAGAGTTCACACATAGTTACCGACTTTATAGCAATGATCCACAAAGCCTAAACTTCCAGCAACCTGACCCAGAATGACCCCTGTAAGCGTCGCTACATACAGTTGTATCATACCCTAACACAAACTCGCTACAACTTTGCTTTAGTTTGGAGTTGAGGCCGCTATCTGCGGTCAGCGGAGAAGTTTTGAGTTTTAAGTTTTGAGTTTTGAGTGGAAGAGCAGTCAGCTAACCCTTCGGGAAGCTAAGCTACAGCGGTCAGCGGTCAGCTTTCATCCCATTTCCATTTAATTGGGCGACAGATCAAGAACCTCAAAGAGTGATAGGACAGGGCTTCTGTAACTCAAAACTCAAAACTCAAAACTGGTATCACCTTCTGCCTTCTGCCCTCTCCCCTTTCCCTCTGTCCTCGCTTACTAGACAATAGAGAAAGAGATGTTATCGAAGTGCCAGGGTTTATGAGCGTTTTGCAATTCCATTGGTCAGGTTTGACGATCGCAGGGAGCCAAACGGTTGCTCGATGGCAGAAAGATTTAGACCGATTGCTGCGACGATCAGGGGGCATCCTGGTGATGGTAATCTGCCTGGTTTTACTGGGAGCATCGCCAGCGTTGGCAGGCTTGAAGGATGATCGATATGATGGCGAAATTTTCACCCTTTATGCTGGGAATGGTTCGCTGGTGCCACCGAAATTCACCTTAGGAGAGGCGTTAAAGCGCGATCGGCCAGCAATGCTAGTGCTGTATCTGGATGACAGTAGTGATTGCAAGGCTTATACAGCCGTTGTTTCGCAAGTGCAAGCCTATTACGGGAAAGCAGCCGATCTCTTACCTATACGGGTTGATAGCATCCCAACCAAGACTACTTATGCAGCTACAGAACCTGGGCATTACTACAAAGGGTTGGTACCGCAGACGATTTTATTCGATGCCACTGGCAAAGTGGTACTGGATGAGGCGGGCGTTGTTCCTTTCGAGACGCTAGATACAAAACTTCGTGAGGTCTTTGACTTGCTACCTCGAACGGAAACACTTGAGCTGAAACGCAGACAGGTGAATGAAGTGACGACAGAATTGGCGAGGTGAGAGGTAGGGAAGGCAGAGGGTAGAGGTTAGAAGGCAAAAGGTAAAAGGCAAAAGAGGGCATTTGGAGTGAGGCTTAACAATTGACAGGCAAGATCACAACTCTTTCTACTCAATCAACCCATGCAGACTGGGGCTGAGTTTGATGCGACTGGGCACTACCGTTACTTGCTTTGGCGATCGTGGAATGAGCAGGCTGCCAGGGTGGGCTTTGTGATGCTTAATCCCAGTCGGGCCGATGCGGTTGTGAATGATCCAACGATTCGTCGTTGTCTGGGCTTTGCGCGATCGTGGGGCTTTGGGGCGCTAGACGTGGTTAATCTTTTTGCCTACTGCACGGCTCAACCCAAAGAACTGCGCCAAGTGGCCGATCCGGTTGGGCATGAGAACGATCGCTATTTGGCCCAATTGGCACAGCGAGTAGACCGGATTGTGCTGGCCTGGGGCAATGACGGCTGTTTACAGTCACGTGATCGCGCAGTAATGGCGTTGTGGAGCGATCGCACACCCGTTTACTGCCTAGGCATCACGAAGCGGGGACAACCGCAGCACCCGCTTTACCTCCGACGTGATATCCAACTGATGCCGTGGCTTCAGTCTGTCTCTAGCTGAACGAACGCACCGCCACGCTGCACTCCAGACTGGCTGCCGTAGCTGCTGATGGTGAGCGATCGCAAGCGGTCAAAGAACGGCTTGCCTGCTAACTCAATGACTTTCACAACTGGGAATTGTTGTTCAAGAAGCGACTGGCTAGCAGCCCAATCCAGATACAGGTAGCCGTTGTTGGGCTGTAATAGAGAGTTGGTTGCCTGCTTGAAGGCGTCACGCTTTAACAGTGAACGATCGACCGCTTTGAGCGCACTGTCCATTGCAGCAACGGACGTTGTAAAGAGGTCATAGTTGCCAACCGATGCATGGACTCCTTGCACCTCGGCTTGAAGATTCAGTGGTTGGGAAGCGCGTTTGACCGCTGCTGTTAAACGTGTCCAGGCTGAAACGGTGCGATCGCCAAGGGTCAAGGGGCCAACGGTTAAGCCATGCTGTTGGGCGAGAACATCAAGCTGCGCGATCGCCTGTTGCCCTATTTCTGTCTGTGGACGTTGAGTCGCGAAGATCCATTCGGGACGCAGCAGACCATCAGCGCCAATTCTATCTGGAGGCAGCAGAGCCAGAGCATATTCACCTTTGACCCAGCTAAACACATCTGTGGTTAGGTTAACCTGCCAGCGAGTTTGCAGATCTTGTAGCGGCTGCTGAATGAGTTGAGAGGCCGTTTCATAGGGTGCCAGACCCTTTGTAAGTTGTGACCACTGCCGATCGAGGTCTTGCCCAGACGCAACCAGTGAACTGTTGATGGGGATGTATTGCAAAGCACCCACTGGTTGGGACAGAGATGGTAAAGCTGTTGCGGCTCCATCAGGGGAAAGTAAAGCTGTTTCAGCTATGAGTCCCTGCGGGCTAAGGGTAAAGCCAGCGATTAAAGCTTGCTTCAGCAAAGATGACTCATCATCCACGATCGTCGTCTGCACCACTTTTAGCAATTGGCCTGGGTTTTTCGTCGGAAACTCACGCTCTAAAAACTGAGTGAATTTGGGTACGTTGACGAACGTGAGTCCGATACGGGGTTGGGTTAGTGACTTGATCGCGCGCATAAAGAGCTTTGCTGGCTCAAGACTGAGGTCAGGAGCCTGAACGTTATTGATTGCCTCGCGTAGCACTTTTGGGTGGTTGGCAAACAGAATAAATCGATCGCCTACAGCAGCACTCGCTAACGTAGGCGTGGGAGCTACAGTAGCAGGTGGTTTTGGCGGTTCAAGCTGTAAACGATAGTTCGAGGGCTTAGGTTTACGTGGAGTCGCTTTAGAATCAAGCTCAATCGCTGGAGCGTTCGCCGCAATGATCTTCACCCCTTTGTATTGCTCAAAAACCAGATCGCTTCCTGCAATCGCCCGCTTCTGCCAGAACAATTCCAGGAACTCTCGCGATTTTTGCGGATCTTGGGTGGCGATCGCAGCCAGATATCCCGGCTGCTGACCATTCGCTGCATCATAATCCAGATCCAGGGCCGTTACAGCCAGCGTAATTTCTTGCCCTAGCCAGGGTTGAATATCTCGCTCGTACTCCATCCCTGTCGTTGCTAGCAGACTTTGCTTCAACTGGTTTAGCTCTTCTCGCATCTGACGGCGTTTTGCGAGTGGAGTTAATACTATTTGAGCCGTTTCTAGCTGATCAGGATTGATCAACAGCGACACCATAGCAGGGGCCTGCCTGGGTAGAAACAGCGCTGCACCAGGAATTGCTTGCAATTCGCCGTTTAACAGACGTGCAGGATTACTGGCAACTAACCAGTAGAAGCCGCCAGCACTGAGCAACAGCAACACCAAGACAACGACAGACAAAAAGAGAAAGAGCGAACGGAGCTTCATGAGATCACTGTTGCTAACAGGCAGGAGCGTAAAAACAGTCCAGCATCATTATCCTGTAGTGCGTGCATCTTCTCCGCGATCGAGCGACCGCGTTTCTCAGCGTCTTGGCCTTAAAGGATGAAGAACTGTTGGGCTGCTTTAGATCATCGATGAGGCAATAGCTCGAAGATTATCTGTCAATTTTTAGGGTTGAGTTACCTTAAGGTTATCGATGAGGCAGAGAAGGTGAAGCTGATGCTAAGTTGAGTTCTGTGAAGTATTAGCGATATACAGACCAGTGATTGAGATTAGACCAATCCAGCAACATCAGATCGAACAAGCCAAGCAAATTGTTACGGCAGTTTCCCTAGAAATCTGGCAGGGTGTACTGACCAAAGAGGATGTGAGTCGCTATGATTCAATGTCCGATATCGAGAATGTGCGATCGCATTATTTCAACAACTGTGGTACGTTTTTGGTCCTGGTCGATGATAAACAAGTTGTGGGTACTGGGGCGATTCGGCGACTCGATGATGAAATCTGTGAACTCAAGCGAATGTGGTTTCTAAAAGAGTATCGAGGACAGGGATTTGGCTGGAAGATGGCTCAAATGCTCTTCGATTTTGCACGGCAGGCAGGATATCGGAAAGTCAGACTTGATTTGGCTAACGATGAGCGGCAACCACAAGCGCTCAAGCTCTATAGAAATCTTGGTTTTTACTCAATTGAACGGTATAACGATAGCGCGTGCACTGTGTTCATGGAAAAGGTTCTGTAACAGCAGAATCAGGAAGGGTAGCTAAGCAGCCTAACCGATTAGCAACCAGCCGTCAGCGGTCAGCCCTTCGCCCTTTGCCTTCTGTCTTCTGCCCTCTGCCTTTTGCTATACAATCAAAAGCAGCTCGCGTGCATCCTACTCTCCACCCCACTCCCCACTTCCAATGCCCGCCTCCTTTAGCCAACCCATTCCCCAAATTAGCGTTACAGAGTTAAAACAGCTTCTGGAGGCGGCCTCTGACGATGTGCAGTTTGTGGATGTCCGAGAAGCGAATGAGTTGGCGATCGCCAAGTTAGAAGGCTTTGAGCATTTGCCCTTAAGCGCCTTTGGTGAATGGTCGCAAACCATTCAAACGCGGCTTGATCCACAAAAGGAGACGATCGTGCTCTGTCATCACGGAGTCCGCTCAGCCCAGATGTGTCAGTGGTTACAGACTCAGGGGTTTGTGCACGTCAAAAACGTGGTCGGTGGAATTGATGCCTACGCCCACGTCGTAGATCGTTCAGTGCCACAGTATTGACGCGATCGTCACCTTTTTAATCGCCACCTTCTCACGAGAAGCAGGTCAGGCTTGCGGCGACCCTAGCAATAGAAGCTGTAGGGCTAGAAACGTTAGCTTCGTAAAGATTTAGTAGTTTCGTTGCGTCTGCTACGAGTCAGGCTGATACGTAAGGTGAAGATAAAGCATCCGCTATTGTAGGTGACAGCGCTTAAACTTTAATTAAGGCTCCTAATCTTTTAATCATCGCGGCTATTCTTTAGGGCTGGTGCATCAACGGTCAGTAGCAGCCATCCTTTTCACCCTTCATATCTGCGCATTTAGAATGTCCCAATCGGTCAATCTTACAAATCGCCAGCAGCAAGTTCTTTGGGCAACCATCCGCCATTACATCGCTACGGCTGAACCCGTTGGTTCGGAAGCACTGGTCAAAGATTACAACTTGAGCGTTAGTTCTGCGACGATACGCAATGCAATGGCAGCGCTAGAGAAGGGTGGTTTACTCTTCCAGCCGCACATATCAGCAGGGCGAGTGCCTTCCGACTCTGGCTACCGCACTTATGTTGATCAGTTGATTGTGCCGTCGAATGGCCTCACCCAACAAGTCGCACATTTGCTCAACGACCGCCTGAACTCAGAAGATTGGAGCTTTGAAGCTCTGCTACGAGGTGCGGCACAAATTCTGGCAACCGTTGGGGGGTATATCACGCTCATTACAACGCCTCAAACTCGCACCAGTCATCTACGTCATGTGCAGCTTGTGCCAGTCGATGCGCGCCGAGTGATGTTGATTTTTGTCACCGACTCCTACGAAACACAGTCTGCCCTGATTGAATTGCCACTCTTTACAGACGTTGAAGACCTCGATACTGATCTGCTAGAGCGAGAGCTTCAGATCTTGTCTAACTTCCTAAACAGCCAGTTACGCGGACGGGCGATCGCCGAACTGGCAACCCTCGACTGGAGCGAACTTGATCGCGAATTTGAACGCTATGCCGACCTCCTCAGAACCATCCTGGTGGAATTAACCCGGCGATCGCAGCCACCCGCCCCCACGCAGATTGTGATTAGCGGGCTAGCAGAAGTGCTCCGTCAACCAGAATTTTCAGAACTTCAGCAGGTGCAAACCATCATCCATCTTTTGGAAGAAGAGCAGCACCAACTCGTCCCCCTCATTTTTGAGCGATCGGATTTGCTTGAGCGATCGGATTTAGAACAACCCCGCAAGCGCGTGACGATTCGCATTGGGGCAGAAAACCCCTTAAAACCGATGCGAACCTGCACCCTCATTTCCTCAACCTATCACAAAGATTCTGTGCCAGTAGGGAGTGTAGGGGTATTAGGGCCGACGCGCATGGTGTACGAGAACGCGATCGCGCTGGTGGAAGCCGCTGCCGATTACCTCTCAGAGGCTTTAAGCACACAACCGTCATCCTAGTTTCTACACGCTTACCAGTAAGAGCTGCCTCCTTTGAGGGCACTATAGGTGTGCCGCGCTGCTGATGGTGCTAGCGATCGCGTGCAAACTCTCGTGGTGCAACACTGGCTGCAAGGAACTTCAGGACATGGTACAAACATTACTTTCATCGTTGGGCTTATGGGTGCTGCTTCCTAGCGCGTTTTGGATGCTCATGATTTTTGACTGCGTTCGCAACGAACCCGATCGACAAACCTGGATCTACATTCTGATCTTTCTAAACGTAGCGGGCGCGATCGTGTACTTCTTTGCCTGTTGGTTACCCCGCTCCAACGTAGCCGCACCCAGTTACTTCAAACGCTGGAGCCTACGCCAGCCCCTTTGGAACGCAGAAGCGGGTGTCCGAAACATTGGAAAAGCCCACCAATATGTCACGCTGGGTAATGTCTTGACCGAAATGGGCACGTTTGACAAAGCCGTCGTAGCCTACCAGCAGGCCCTGGAGAAAGAACCTGCCAACGTTCATGCTCTGTGGGGTGCAGCATTTATTGAGATGAGAAACAAGCAGTTTGCAGTGGCAAGAGAGCATCTACAAGCACTGTTAAAGCTCGATTCAGACTACAAATGTGGTGAAGCCTCACTTTTGTACGGCAAAGTACTGTTTGAGCTAGGAGACTGGGAGATCGCTCAATCACATCTCGAAAAAGATATCAAACACTGGAGCCATCCTGAATCATCGCTGTTGCTCGCCACGATTCAAAGCAAAGCAGGCAACACTCAAGACGCTCGCAACTGCCTGGAGACGATGCTCGCAAAGGTGAAAGCCTCACCGATTTACCACTACAGAAGACATCAACATGTGGTGAGAAAAGCAGAGAAAATGCTGAAAGCGTTGTAGGAGAAGCCAAGTGGCGTTTCGCTAGCTCGATTGCTTTTCTAAAGCTTCAAACCGCTGAAATTCTTGCCATGCCCTAACAAGATTAACTTGCATCAAAGCCGCTACTCCGCTTAATGCATGAAGTTCTGGCAGCTTTGGGTTTAATTTGAGCGCCGTGTTGAGCGCGGCCTGGGCCGCACCAGCCCGAAAATCGTATAGGTTGATAAAGGCTAAATAGCCGTAGGCATAAGGGTTTTGGGCATCAAGCTGCACAACCTGCTGAAGTGTGGCGATCGCATCACCCACTCGACGCTTGAGAACAGTTGATAGCGCCAGAGTATAGGCAAACTCACGATTTTTTGGCTCTTGCGTCAAGCGGTAGGTCATCGCCTGTCTTGCCTGCTCAGCATAATCTTGCGTCGGGTCGTATTGGTTGATCCGCCCAATCTGATCAAAGACGGGATCTAGTGCCTTGCCGCCTTTAGGCAGCGCTGTTGCAAGCGTTCGTAACTGCGTGACAAGATCCAGTTCGGGTGCAGGATTGGCGGCCGTGTTGGCAACAAGACGTAAGCTAATTGGGGGCGTGGCGATCGCCGCTGCTTGACCTGTTTGGCGATTGAGGTAGGTCGCTTCTAACGTATAGGTTCCAGGTGACACGGCTTGAGGCGGCAACATGGACAGACGCTCAACGACTTGAAACCGAGTAGCACTCCCCATCGGCAAAACCTTAGGATGCAGTAAGCCCATTCCAATGCCGTGATCATGCAACCAGCGTTCTGAAGTAGCGAGGTTTCCCTGTTTGTGCCACGTTAGGATGACCAGACCCGATCGCAACGCGTCCCAGTTGCCAGACCAGCGATATGTTACGGGAATGGGTTTTCCAGGCGGAGCACGATCGGGCACAATGACTTGATCGAGTGTGATGGGGGCAGGGGAAGCAGGGGAAGCAGAGGAAGCAGGGGAAGTTTTGAGTAGCGCGTTGCGCCGCTGAGTCTGAAAGACACGCTTCGCGAACGCTAGAGAGTTTTGAGTTTTGAGTTCTATGTGCTGTCTGCTATCTACACTCTGCTGACCGCTGACCGTTGACGGCTGACCGTTGACTTCTGACTTCCCCATTACAGGCATTACCTCTAAAAGCGGAATGGTGCGGCGAAAAAGTTTCAGCGTGCTGCGATCGGGCAGCGTCCAGGTTTTGTGCAGCGTGAAATCAGTTCCTTGCTCCACTGTTTTGACTAAAGCTGTCTGCGAATCCTGTTGACGAATAGCTCCTTGATCGTCTGTTTTCGTCAGGAACCAGGAGAGCGATCGCTGGTCTTGCTCGACCTGAGACTTGCGCGTGCCGACCTGCCGACCGTAGACCCGAAAATTTTGCAGATTGCCGTAGTAATTAATGTTGTGCTGGTTGATTTGCCCAGTCGATGGCAACACGCCAATGGTCGATCGCAGGTAAGGTTGCGCCTGTAGAACAGAGTCGATCACTTGAGTGTGGGGATAGGCGGCTCCTGTATACGCAAAGTGCTGAGCAAAAGAGGTTGGCTGGAGTGTACGGCCAAGCGGCAACACCACCAAATTGCTGCACATCAACACGATCGCCAACCCGGTCAAACCCCACTGCAAGAGTTGCCAGCGCTTGGGTAACAGCGTGATGCCATAGCCCAATAGCAGCGCCACAATCGGTAAGTAAGGCACCACATAGCGATCGTCCTTGTTGACATTCAACGATGATAAGAGATAACCACTAATGCAGTAGACAAAGAGCCAACCCACCGCTTCTTTTGATGCACCATATATCTGCTGACGATAGCGTTTCGTTTTCGGTGAAAAGTCCATTTCGCCAGCGCAATGGCTACTCACCCGCGATCGCCGCCAAAAGCACAAAAAGCCTACTAGCGGCATCAGCAACAACGGTAGCGATATCATGACTGGCAGCGCTTTTAAGTAGTACGTCCAGGCATCTAGCGAAAGGAGAGAGGGATCATGCTCTGCGATCGCAGAATCGATGGTCGCTCGCTTTGTCGCTGAGAGCATCAGCAGCCAGTTTGTACGATACCAGGGCACCCAGATCAGCATGGACAGGCACACGGCAAACACCAACTGCAACAGTCGCACCCAAGCGCGTTGCCAAAGCGTTTCAATGCCTACCCACACGAGCGGCACAAACAGAAATAAGAGTGCTGGCTGCTTTACCATCAGCGCCAGTCCTAAAGTGAGGCCGATCGCAACCACTAGCAGCCAATCTAGAAGGATAAAGGATGAATGAAGGCTAGAATTCGATCCGTTCTTTATCTTTAAGCCTTTATCCTCTATCCTTCTCCCTTTCTCCCTCCAAACCGTCAAACAGGCATAACAAAGCGTCACCAGGGCCGTCAGCGGAAAATCAAGCAAAAAATCTAATCGAACCCGATAGAGTCCCGGCATAAGCAAGCACAGTCCTACAGCCCAGAGCGCGGCTGGCACCGTTAAAAGACATACGCCAATGAGATACACCGAGCTGAGCAAAATGGCGCTAAACAGAAGATTGACCAGCGTACTTTGATCAACTCCAGCCCCAAAGAGACTTAGAAAAGGCGCTGTAGAAATATAGAAAAGCGGCGGAATTTTGGAAGACAACTGCCACAAATGAGTCCACCAGTCATTTGAGAACCACTGAGGCGTTTGGAGCGCTTGCCAGTAGTTCAGCGCCCCGGTCAGGTAATCTGCTTGATCCCAGTTGGGAATGCTGTGATCCAGGGCAAACCAGAGACGATCGCTGATCGCCCCCATCAACCACAACAATCCCAAAGCAGGCAAACCTCTCACCCACGGTCGTCGATTGCGTCCAATCACCGTCCAGTCTGGCTCATTAACAGCTTTTTCATCTTGACATGGGGAATCCCCGCTTCCACAAAAATCTCGCCTTCTGGCTCAAACCCTAGCCGTTGGTAAAAGTCTCGTACAGCTTCCTGAGCGTGGATTTGGACTTCTGCCACGTTTGCTTCTTGCAGAAAGGCGATCGCGGCTACCATCAGGCGTTTCCCAATGCCAGAGCCTCGCGCCGCTCTGATCACGGCAACTCGCTCCACCTTAGCTGTGAGGCTGTCAAGCCTGCGGATTCTCGTGGTACCGACAGGTTGCCCGTCTAAATAGGCCAGCAAGTGATCAGACGCTTCATCCTGACCATCAAACTCTAAATCGGCTGAGACTCCTTGCTCAAGTTGGAAAACAAGGTAGCGAATCTGCTGAATGGCTGAAAAATCGAGCGAAAAATTTGCAACTTTGATGACCAAATTGTCCATAATGACTGCTACCAGCGATCGCACCCACGATTTCATCATTGCCCACAAGCGTGGAGACAAATTGAGACGGTATGGCAGCGAGTATAGCGGATGGTCGCTAGCGTGTCTCTAGGGCGCGTCATCAATTAAGCTCAGAAAGCTTGAGGTATCGGCATCAGCGTGCCCGTCCTAACAAACACGACTAGGGGCTGGAATCCTTGCTGCAAGCCCTGTGTATGAGTCATTGATGGCAACCCTTAGCTCAACGCTCTAATCAACCATTTTGGGGGGGCTAGCTATAGCGGGCGATCGCACCCTGGTCTAGTGAAGAACGACCTTTACATGAGGACAACGCTTTGGCTGAAGAACGTGCATTTTGGCTTGCCTGGTCACAGATTAATGGCGTTGGCCCAATTCTGCTAAGGCGGTTACAGAAGCACTTTGGTTCTTTAATGACCGCCTGGGAAGCCAGTGCTTCAGTGCTGGTAGAAGTGGAAGGCGTGGGCGCTCAAACTGCCGACGCGATCGTGGTAGAGCGCAAAGCCCACAACCCTACTGTCTTACTAGAACAGCATGAACGCGAGAATGCTCATTTTTGGACACCTGCTGATGCTGACTATCCCCGTCTTCTGCTAGAAACACCTGATCCACCACCGCTACTGTACTATCGCGGTACGGTGGATGCGCTCGAAAACCAGGGCACTACGCCAATAGTGGCGATCGTCGGCACCCGTGACCCCTCTGACTACGGCAGACGGTGGACTCGTCGCCTCACAACCACACTGGCACAAGGCGGTTTTACCGTTGTTTCTGGTCTAGCAGAAGGCATTGATACAGAAGTCCATCGAAGCTGCCTGAGCGTTCGAGGCCGGACATTAGCTGTGTTGGGTACTGGGGTGGATGTGGTATATCCCTGGTCAAACCGACAACTACAGCAGCAAGTCGTCGAACAGGGGCTGTTGCTGAGTGAATACCCTGCGGGCACCCAGCCCGATCGCACCCATTTCCCGCGTCGTAACCGCATCATTGCAGGCTTGAGTCGCGCCACGATCGTCATGGAAGCCCCACTGCGATCGGGTGGTCTGATCACAGCCCATTTGGCAAATGAGTACGGGCGCGATGTATACATTCTGCCTGGTAGTTTAGATAATCCCAAAGCGCTTGGTTGTCTGCATTTGCTTAACAAAGGGGCGCAGGTCATTCTCAGCGAGGCGCATCTGCTCGAAATGTTAGGTAGCCTGCCCCAACTGGCACCACCCACTCCTGCTCACCAAACCCAGATCCCCCTCAACCTGGAGCCTGCCTTGGATAAAGTGCTGCAAATTCTCACCCAGTTCTCTCAAGCAAACGGTGCAGAATCCCTGCCGTTTGACTTCATCGTTCAGCAATCTCAACTTCAGGCTGGTAGCGTTTCCAGTGCGCTCTTGCAACTTGAACTCATGGGCCTGGTTTCTCAGCAACCTGGAATGCGCTACCAGCGGCAATAGTCTTAACGGTCATGCATGCAACCGATTACTTATAGGATTATTTGTTCTAGGAACGAGTCCATTTAGCAACGGGCTTGGCAACAAATGATACCGATTTAAAGAATGACGGCTACAGATCAATCGGTGGGTAGGGGCAAGGCATTGCCTTGCCCCTAGAGGATGTGTCGCATTTTCAATTCAAATTGGTATGAAGCGGATCAGTGGTTTGCTAGCCGCGAAAACTCATTTGTGACCTACGGCTCCTATCTGCTGCCAGATGGCATGAAATAGCCCTAATTATTTATGTTAGTTACACTCACCAAAAGATTGATAATCGGCACAATTGACCTATGCAAAATACGACCAAGAGCACTGGAAAGGCAACTCGTGGTTCAGAAAATAATTCGTACATTGAACTGCTGAATGGCTTTCCTTCTCGACCCGTCAAATCAGAAGCAGACTTTTTTGCGACTCAGAAAGTTATTGACTCGCTGATCGATCGCGGTGAATTAACGTCTGACGAAGAAGACTATCTCGATGTTTTAGGTACTTTAGTTTACGAATACGAAGAGAAGCATGTTCACATCCCTGACCTGCATGGTGTGGATCTGCTCAAAGCATTATTAGCTGAATCTGATTTACGCTAAAAAGATTTGGTGCCAATCTTCAAAACAGAGTCGATCGTATCAGAAGTGTTAAACGGTCAACGCAAGCTGACGGCAAATCACATCGAAAAGCTTGCTGCGTTCTTCCGTCTTTCTCCGGCTGCATTCTTTCAAGCAAAGCATCGATAAAGAGCAAGGAGAATTTTGGGGGATTGCGGGCTTCTGCTGTCGATCAGTGATGAAAAGCTGCACCTTGCACCCCGAACCCGAACCCCATGCCTGCTGATTCTTACAGAAACGAATTTTGACCAGGAACCATTCCCGTCGATCGCGGTCGATTAACCTGTGGATACTGCTGCACGTAACTTGTTCGACTGAATGCTACCTGACTAAAAATTGTTTGTCTGAAAATCGCATCACTACACCTTAATCCGATCGCAGCAGTTCTAGATCTACAGTTGTCCTGTTGAACCCTACGGCTAAAGTAAGGCCCATTTCAAACCACAATCAGGGTTTCAACGGTTTTGACTATGAATACAAAAGCCACCGCATTGATACATTCCCCTGCGATCGCCGCAATCACCGTCGAAATTCCTCCCGCTCCAGCACCACAGTGGAATCCATTTGATCCAGCATGGATCAAAGTTTGGCAGGAAGTTGGCCCTATTGGCTACTTGGCGCTGCTGTGTGTGTTTATTTGGCTCCTAACTCGTTTTGTCGAAACGGTGAAGGGCAAGTAATGCAATCTTTGACAGCGCATCGGTCAGCCATTCTTACTTGGCTGACCGTTTTTGTGAGAGGAGTATGAGAAATAAGGGATAAAGAGTCAGAGGAGGAGCGGGATGGTTACGATCGTCTACTTTCTAACCTACAGCAGAGATAATTGGAACGATTTTGCTACCATCTGGAGAGTATCTGGGCAGGTGTTTATCCTTCTCCGTTACGTTGCGTCTTGACCAGAAATTTTATACGTTTGTGAACGTAACGCTCTAAATTCCCCCTCTGCGAGGAGTAAGCATGTATATCGTACAGATTGCCTCTGAATGTGCCCCAGTGATTAAAGCTGGAGGGCTGGGGGATGTGGTTTATGGACTCAGCCGCGAGTTAGAAATGCGGGGACATACGGTCGAGCTGATTCTGCCAATGTATGACTGCATGCGCTATGACCACATTTGGGGCTTGCATGTTGCGTATCAAGATCTTTTTGTGCCCTGGTACGGAGGTGTCATTCACTGCTCTGTCTATTGTGGATGGGTGTTTGGACGGTTGTGTTTCTTCATTCAACCGCACTCACAGGACAAGTTTTTTAACCAGGGGCGCTACTACGGCTGTGTGGATGACAACATTCGCTTTGCCTTCTTTAGCAAAGCGGCGTTAGAGTTTTTACTGCGGAGCAACAAGCGTCCAGATATCATTCATTGTCACGACTGGCAAACGGGCTTGGTGCCCGTCATGCTGTTTGAGATTTACCAGTATCAGGGGATGGAGCATCAGCGCGTTTGCTACACCATCCACAACTTCAAGCATCAAGGCATGGGTGGCAGCGATGTGCTGTGGGCAACTGGGCTGAATCGAGAAGAGTATTATTTCCATTACGATCGCCTGCGCGATAACTTTAACCCCTTCGCGCTCAACTTTATGAAGGGTGGCATTGTTTACTCCAACTACGTCACCACGGTGTCGCCGCACCACGCCTGGGAAGCCCGCTGTGCCGACATTGGCTATGGCCTGGGGCACACGTTGCACTTGTATCAAGACAAATTCACGGGCGTACTAAACGGCATTGATTATGACGTGTGGAATCCAGAGAGCGATCGCTACGTTCCCCACAGCTACACCAGAGACGCTCTGGCAGGCAAAGCGAAAAACAAGCAGGCATTGCGTGAACGATTGCTGCTGCGTGAGATCGATCGGCCACTAATTTGTTTTATTGGTCGTTTGGATGACCAAAAAGGTGTACATCTAGTGCATCACGCGATCTATCACACGATGCAGCGGAGCGCTCAATTTGTGCTGCTAGGGTCTGCAACCGAAGCCGGGATTAACGATCACTTCTGGCACGAAAAGCGCTTTTTGAACGATAACCCCGATATTCATCTAGAACTAGGTTTCAACGAAGAGCTTTCTCACTTGATCTATGCAGGCGCAGACGCGATCGTGGTACCCAGCAACTATGAGCCATGCGGCTTGACTCAGATGATTGGTCTGCGCTACGGCACCGTGCCGATCGTGCGGGGTGTAGGCGGGTTGGTGAATACGGTCTTCGATCGTGACTACGATGAAAAGCACCTGCCCGAAGAGCGCAATGGCTACGTCTTCTATGACACCGATTACTCAGCATTAGAATCTGCAATGGATCGAGCACTCGATTTGTGGTACGACAACCCAGCCGAGTTTCGTCAACTGCAACGTCAGGGCATGCAGTACGATCACTCTTGGAATTATCCAGGCAAAGATTATCTGGAGATCTACGAGCGTATTCGGCATCGTTAGTACGGCTTTTGGCAGTTAACCCCTGTCGATTCATGCTGACGGCAAGCAATCTTCATTCTGGGTTATAGGAATGGTGACGGTAAAGGTAGTTCCAACACCAAGAATGCTCTGCACGTCAATGGTGCCACCGTGCAGATCCACACATTGCTTGACGATCGCCAACCCCAACCCTGTACCGGGAATGGCCTTAGCGTTGCTGGCGCGATGAAAGCGTTCAAACAGGTGAGGAAGGTCGCGTTCAGGAATGCCGATACCGCAGTCTTGTACCTGAAAGATGGCCGCATCCAGAGTATGGTGTACCCGGAACTGCACTTTGCCGCCATGCGGAGAATATTTAATTGCGTTTGAAAGTAGGTTTGTCAAAATATGGTGCAACAAGTTTTCGTCGAGGTCAATGAGGCTGTTGCGCTCGTCGGGTTCCTTGGTGTGGGTCAGCACGATCGTAGTTTGGGGAGTGTTTTTTAGGTCGTGATCAAGCTGAAACTCTGCGATAAGCTGATGGCAAAAGGCAACTAAATCGATCGGGCTAGGTTCGCATTGCAGCTTACCCGCTTCTGCGGTTGCTGTGGTTAGCACTTCCTGGAGTAAGTGCTTGATACGATCGGCGGCCAGTCTGGCTCGCTGCAAGAGAGACTGCGCTTTGGCGAACGTAAGTTGACTGTGGTGGCGCTGAAGCAAATCAAGGGACAGCAGAATCGCGCTGAGTGGGTTGCGAAACTCATGGGACACGATCGCAATAAAGTCAGATTTCAGCTTGTTCAGTTCTTTTTCTTTGGCGAGTGCGGCTTGCGTGACCAATTCTGCCTGGTAGCGATTGAGTGCAACTTCAATAGCTGTCATGAGGTCATGCTTTTCAAACGGTTTGACGATATAGCCATAAGGATACACGGCCTTGACCTGCTGCATGGTGGCGGCATCAGCATGAGCCGTCAGGAACACGATCGGCACTTCATGGTGCTGGCGAATTAGTGCCGCCGTTTCAATGCCGTTTTGGTCGCCGCGAAGACGAATATCCATCAACGCCAAATCGGGGTGCCAACGCTCGACGGCTTCTAGCGCTAACGTGGCACAGTCAGCGATCGCCACAACGGTATACCCAAGCTGCGTTAACTGCCGCTGAATATCCAGCGCGATGACCGGCTCATCTTCCACCACGAGAATCTTAGCGCTCATCGTTACCTAGATTGGGTAAGGGAATGAAAGCTCAAAACGAGTACCGTGACTGCAACACAGGTCGATTGTGCCTCGTAATTGATGTACAAACGCATGGACAAGCTGAAGGCCCAGTGAGCCTAGATCAGACGTGTGATTGAGGGAAGCCATAGACGCAAGAAACCCAACACCATTATCCGCAACTACTAACAAGCACTGACCATCAGCAGGCACCGAAAAGGAGATGTGAATTTCACCTGTGCGATCGCACGGAAACGCGTACTTCAGCGCATTTGTAACTAATTCATTGATGACCAAGCCACAGGGAATTGCAGCGTTAATCGGAAGTTCAAGCTGAGTCAGCTCAAGCGACAGACGAATTTTATCTGGGTCGATACTATAAGAATGGATCAGATCCGTCACTAAATGGTGCACGTAGTCAGAAAAGTTAACCGTCTCCAAGCCTTCTGATTGGTAAAGCCGCTCGTGTACCAGTACCATCGCTTTGATGCGACGCTGGCTATCTTGCAGGGGTGCCAGCACCTTAGGGTCCTGAATGGCATCCAGTTGCAGATTGAGCAAGCTGGAAACCATTTGCAAGTTGTTTTTAACGCGGTGGTGAACTTCTTTGAGGAGGACTTCTTTTTCCGTAAGCGACGCCCTTAATTGGGCTTCGGCTTGCTTGCGTCTGGTAATATTCCGCACGAAGCTACAGTGATACTCTTTGCCATTCAGTTCGACGTAGTTGGCGGTTACTTCAACAGGGAAGAAGGTGCCGTCCTGAGCCTGTACGCGTGCCTCAAACGTGAGTGAACCTTGAGCTTTAATCATTTGCCAATGATCAAACCAGGCTTCGTATGGAAGATCTGGATTCAAGTCGCAAACGTTCTTTCTTAAAATAGCGTCGCGCGGGTAGCCCAGATCACGACAAGCGGCATCGTTAACGTAGTAGATCGAGCCATTAGACTTAACCCACCAGATCGGATCAACCGCTCGATCGATGGAGAATTGAGTGAGCCTCAGAGCCTGATCTGTTTTTCTGCGCAGAGTAATATCTTCATACGCGCCTAAAACGCCAACGACAGACTCACTCTTATCGCATAGTGGCACTTTGCTTGTTTTGATCCAGCGATGTTCTCCTCCTGCCCTCAATAAAACGACTTCTTTGTCGAGCGTCGGTTGCTTTGATGTAAGCACCTGCAAGTC
Organism: Stenomitos rutilans HA7619-LM2; assembly: GCA_019358945.1. Taxonomy (GTDB): domain Bacteria; phylum Cyanobacteriota; class Cyanobacteriia; order Leptolyngbyales; family Leptolyngbyaceae; genus Stenomitos; species Stenomitos rutilans. Next base: position 260,509 of record JAHHIE010000002.1, read on the forward strand.
TTCTACCTGGCAGCGTTCTGCATAAACAGCCCAGGGTAAATCAAAGTCAGTTTTACCAAGAATGTCTTGAGGGGACGCTAAGCCTGCATCGATCGCAAATGGACGGTTGCAACCGAGATAGCGCAGGTTTTTGTCTTTCCAAAAAATGCGATTGGGAACGCTATCAATGACCAGTTGCAGGAATTGTTGATTGTCACGCAAGGTTTCTTCAGCGCGTTTGCGATCGGTAATGTCCTCTAGCATGCCCATGCTGTAAGCACGACCATCCGGATCGCGGATGAGGGCAACGGTCAGGTTTGTCCAAATCCACTCCCCAGTTTTCTTGACAAAGCGTTTCTCCATTTGAAAGCGGGAGATTTTACCCTCTAGCAACTGCTGAATGAGGGTTACGTTTTTGTCTGCATCCTTTGGGTGAGCCATGTCAACGTGGGTCATTGTCTCTAAATCGGCTTTGCTGTAGCCGAGTAGCTCGTGATGCGCCCGGTTGACTTTAGCAATCTGATAGGTGTGGGTGTCTGAGAGGCTAATGGCGATCGGCGCGTAGTCAAAGATAATGCGAAACCGTTCCTCGCTCTTACGCAAAGCCGTTTCGGTCTGTTGGTGAGCTGCGATCGCGGTCTGAAGCTGTTGATTCACCTGCTCAATTTGTGCTGTCCGCCGTTGCACCCTCTGCTCTAGCTCCTGGTTCAACTGCTGTAGTGCCAGTTCTGATTGCTTATAAGCGGTGATATCCCTCAACACGCCAAGCATTCGTACAGGTGCACCCAACTCATTGAAATAGGTTTTACCCTGGCTAGCAACCCACTGCTGTGTATCGTCTGACCACAGCACTCGAAATTCAACGTTATAATCCGCACCTTTGAGCGCGCACGCTAATGCCTCCTGTACATACGCTCGATCATCTGGATAAACCCCTTCCATAAAGGCTTCGTAAGCATAGCTCTGCACACCGGATGGGAGGTTAAAGCCAGGATTAAGATACCCTCCTGAGTAGATCGCCTCATTTGTGGCGGGATTCCAATCCCAGGTAATCATCCGAGCCGCTTCCAGCGCTAATTTGAGTCTGGTTTCACTTTCGCGCAGTGCCGCTTCTGCCTGCTTGCGATCGTCGAGTGCGGCTTGTCGATCGCTAATATCCTGCACCTGATACACCACGTAACGCGCTGGCCGTTGTCCATCGCGCACAATAGAAATACTGACTAAACCCCAGACAACGTGCCCCTGTTTGTGAAAGTAGCGGCGTTCTGTATGATAGGCCGAAAGTTCTCCTGCCAGGAGTTTTTTGAGAGGCTCCACTCCGCTCGCAAAATCGTCAGGGTGAACAAGTTGCTGACAGGTCTTGGCTGCAAGTTCGAGTTGGGTGTAGCCCAACATCTGACTATAAGCAGCGTTTACCTGCAACACTGAGCCATCAGAAGTCGCAACGACCATGCCAACAGCAGTAGCATTAAACACACTACGGAACCATTGCTCGCTTTCACGCAGTGCTGTTTCGGTTTCTTGGTGCTCCAGTTCAGCTTTTTTACGCTGATTAATATTTTGAGCATAGACTGCCAACGCAGAGCCCACGGGGTAGGCACGCACTTCAAACCATGTATTGAAGGGCGCATAGAATGCTTCAAAAGCCGTGATGCTGCTTGCTTTAACCGCCCAAGGGTATTTGTGAACGCTTGGGTCAGAGGCTTCAGGGAAACAGGTAAAAATATGCTTACCCAGCAATTCCGTTTGCGATCGTTGTAAAAGCTGCTCTGTCTGGCAATTGAGGTACGTGAAGCACCAGTTTTGATCCAAAACATAGAAAACATCAGGAATGCTTTCTAAAAGCGGTATTGCCCATGTGTTAGTCTCGCCAAGCGCGACTGTGGGGGCAGCGGCTTCTTTTTCTCTCCTGTCTGCTTCTGCCTCTAGCGCTTGTCTCTGCGGTGTGACATCCCGCAGCACCAGCATCACGCCGTCTGGGGTGCGATCGTGCTCACAGTGAGGCAACGGCGTTACGGTCAGGGCAAGCCTTAAAGTGCGATCGTGTTGCTCACACGCATATTCTCCCGCTTGTGGCTGCTGTGTGACCAATGCTAACTGCACCGGATGCAACGATCGCGGCAGCACGTCTCCATCCACCGTCAGGGGGAGCACTGCTGGTAGTGGCTGAGTCGTTAACGCCCTCACGGTTTGGTTTGTCAACCGTTCAAAGGCGGCATTACACCATTGGATGCACCCCCGGTCATTTGTCCACGCGATCGCCTCAGCCACAGCGTCAAGCGCCAATGACATGCGGTTGACGATCGCTTGCAGTTGGCTACTAGAGACTGGCAAAGCAGCAGGATTATCCATATCGCGTCACTTGGTGCTATTTGAGAAAGGAAAAAGCAAGGGGAATTGGGAGTCGGCGGAGCGGGGTGTTAGGTGCTGGGATGGGCAGAAGCGAAACGCAAGGCTGGCTTCTGCCTACTGGCTTCTGACCATTGGCTTCTGACTCCTCACCCCAGCGCCGAAAGCGATTGAGTCGCTTCAATTGTGGCAAATTTGCACTAGATTTTTGCCTGATCGCTGCAAAACAGGTCGTAGCTAATACAATATCGGCACAGCGCGATCGAGCCAAAATGGCTTGCAGTTCCGCTGTATTGGCGTTGGTAACGGGCAAGTGATATAGATTGCTGGTGCAGACTTTACGATCGAGTGTGTTTAAACATGAATGCCTTTACGATCGTGTCAGTCGTACTAGTTGAGGTCAACTCTGTAGGATGACGTTGGTTCTAGCAGGGGTGCTGAGCTAACCGCTAGAGGTTTAGAGTGCGGAAGCGGGTGTTATGGCAGGAAAATCAGTCAATCGATCGCGGGTGCAAGCCTTTAAGTTTCGCTTTCAGCGAACAGGCAGAGCCGCTTATGTGGCAGAGAAGCAGATTGCCGATGGGCCTGCTTCAACTATTGCCGTTCAGTCTGTGCCCACAGCCAGCAGCAGTGGGAAGGATCGCGATCAAACCCAGAGCAAGCAATCCCAAGGGGCGCGATCGCTGCACCGTAGACACTTAACAGCTCAGGTAACGCAAGGACTCAAGTTTTTGGCCGCGCCGCTGGTTTGGTTTTGCCTTCTGGCTTTTTGTGGCGGAACGGGTGTTGCCGCGTTTCTCTGGCTGACAACGCTGCCGCCCGTTGCTAACTGCCAAAAGCTACAACCTACGGCTGCCGATACCGATCAGCTTTACTGTGCAGAGCAAGCTGCTCGATCGGGCAAGGTAGAGACGCAATTGGCTGGGCTAAAGCTGGTCAAAAATTGGTCGGCTGATCATCCTCTCCACATTCGAGCCACTCGTGCCGTCAAAGAGTGGTCTAAAACGCTCCTGACGATTGCACGGACGAAAGCAGATCAGGGCGATGTGGCGGGTGCGATCGCGCTGGCAAAGAAGATTCCTGCCAACAGTCCCATTCATGCCGATGTGCAAACCGCGCTGCTAGATTGGCAGCAAAGGCAAAATCGTGGGCAGGCAATCGAAACGGCTATGCAAACCGCGCTAAAACAGCAAGACTGGCAGACAGCGGCGGTAAAGCTGCAAGCACTGGCAAGTCTGGATGACAAGTACGCGCAGCAAAATCTTACCCGTCTGCGGCAGCAGTTAGCGACGGAACGGATCGCCTTTCAACAATTGCAGCAAGCCCGTCAGGTTGCAGAGCAGAACCCTGAGAATGTAATTGTGATTGGACAAGCGATTGCTCAGGCAGAACGAGTAGATACCAGCAGCTATGCGCATAGCCAAGCCCAGAGCGACATCCAAGCCTGGGGACAATGGCTGCTCAATCGGCTGACCGAGCAACTAGGGCAGGCCGATATGGCTGGTGCGATCGCCACAGCTCAACGGTTGCCACTGAGTCTGCCACTACCGCCTGTTGCCCGTGATTTAGTCTGGCTGAGTCGCGCCCAACCCTTAGCAAACACGCCGTTTCTGACTAACTCCCCTTATGAGCAAAGTAGGCAGCTTTGGGTAGCACTGGCACAAGTGCAGCAGATCCCGGCAGACAGTCCCCTATATCCCCAAGCAAAACGCCTCTTGCCTCGCCTAGAGCAGCAGTCGCAGGATGTCCTTCAAATCCAGATGGCAAACTCAGTCGCCAACCTGAAGCAGATTTCCACGCTACAAGCCGCGATCGCCCTGATGCAGACCATCACGCCCGATCGTCCGCAGCGCCTCTATGCCCAAACATTGATTGCCCAATGGCGAAAAGAAATACAGCAGCTTGGAGATCGTCCTTATCTCACGCAAGCACAGCAGCTAGCCACAACGGGCACCCTTCCCAAACTGAAGGCCGCGATCGCACAGGCACAGCAGATTGCTCCCAAGCGTGCACTCCGGCTAGAAGCTCAAACCGCGATCGCCAAATGGACGCGTCAAATTCAAACCATTGAAGATCAGCCACTATTAAACCAGGCAAAAGCCCTTGCCAAACAGAAAAAGCTGCAAGAGGCCATTCAAACCGCAACTAAGATCCGTGCCGATCGCGCGCTATACAAGGACGCTCAGGCCGCGATCGGGACGTGGCAAGCCGAGATTCAGTCTGCCGAAGACCAGTCAATTCTAGCTGAAGCGAGAGCCTTAGCCGATCGCGGTCGCCTGACCAGTGCCATTGGTCTTGCCGATAGAATTGGTTACGGACGAGCCTTATATGGGGATGCTCAAGCCGCGATCGCACGGTGGTTAGCTCAACGCGACGCCATCCAGCGTGCCCGTCGCCCCTCCCGTCGCTACGAATCACCGTCTACGCCAGAACCCTATCGTCCTAGCCCTGGAATGCCATACGAACCGCCCGTCAGCGCACCAGACATTCCACCAGAACTGCCGCCACCGTAGGGGAAGGGGGAAGGGTTTGGTTCATTCGTCTGCTCTAGGCATCTGGGTCAATCGGAGGATTGCATGAGCCATTCACGTATCAAGCGTCAGCAAAATCAAGTCCTCAATCTGATGGTAATTGAGGATGACCCGGTGTTTCGTCTGGGTCTGCTGGCGTGTTTAGAGCCGTTTGACGACTTGCAGGTCGTTCTGGAGGCAGATTCTACTGTGAGGGCGCTACAACACCTGCGAGAATGGACTGCTGCCACTACGGTGAAGACTGGAGAGACGATCGCGGATCAAACAGCGAGTGGGCTATCAGCGCGATCGCTGGCATTAATTATTCTCAATCTGGATCTGGGTCAGACAACCTCTAGTCATGGGGCGGGATTAAGGCTCTGCAGGCAGCTTAGAACCCGTTATCCTCAATATCCTCTACTGCTCATAGGCTCGACGCTAGAGTTAACCCGTCTAGCGACTGCGTTTCAGGCTGGAGCAGGCGGCTACTGCTTGAAAGGAACAGGCGTAACAGAGCTAGTGGCAGCCATCCGGCAGGTTGCTGCGGGTCAGCCCTACTGGACAGAAGGCATTCAGGCGATCGCGACGAATCATGCTGACGCTCAGTTTGACGAGCAAAGGCAACTAGCACGTCGATCGACTACTCACACGTCAATTTCCCACAGGCCATCCACTCGCTCTTGGCTGGCCCAGCGGCGGCAGAATCTACGGGTATCGGGCGTGCGACAAATCGAGCGAGCGATCGCGGAACTGAACACTCAACTGCAAACCGACCGACCCCTTCTCGACCAATGGCTGTTAGCTGGGCAACGTCGTGAACTTCGCACCGCTCGCTGGCTGGTCAATCGGCTACTCACAAACACAGATGAGCCTGTGCAACCGTTACAGGAACGATTGCCCGATGCAGGACGTGCGCTAGACTCCGATCGTCTTTCTCAACCTAACCCCAAACGCATTGCGGAGCAGCCCTTCAAGGAGACTCCAATCACGTTAACATCGACAAGCACCAGCAGCCTCCAATCGCCGCAGGCAGCACTTTTTCAGGCAACGTTGACCAAACTACATGGGAACCTGGAAAATCGCACCGAGACGGCACTAGAAATCGACATTCTCAAAGAGACCAAAAAGCGAGAGCTGCTCACTACCGTGTTGCAAAAACTACAAGCAATTCTGGATGATTTGCGCCTGTCGCGCCTACCTCTGCAGCAGGTTGCATCGAAGCGGTCAGTAATTTTGCAAGATTTATGGCAGATAACCATAACGGATTTCTTTGGCAAATACTACACCTTACAAACCGAAACACAGCCGATCGAGGTCGTGAATATTTTGCTGCAAGATGGAGACATTGTGCAGGCAGAAATGCTCGATCGCATCCCCTTCCTTTCCGAATTTTTGTCGCATTTGCTGTTTCAAATCCCGCTAACGATCGACGGCATCGATTATGCGGCTGGCACAGTAGAAGCCACGCTGCGCATGGAATTAGTGCTACAGCATGTGACCATTCAGGTCGCCAATGCAGTCATGCAACCGTTGATCAATCGCTTTGGCGACGTGGTTGCCATTAAACAGATGTTTTACGATCAGCGGTTGCTTTCCAGCCGGGAGATTGAGCGCTTTCGCAATGATTTGTCCTGGAAATATCGCACCGATCGCATCTTTGCAGAACCCACCGCCATTTTTGAAAGCCAGTATCAATTACTCACCTTAACGGGAAACGGTATTAGCAAAACCACCATTTATGCTCCCCGCAATGATGAGCTAGCTAAACTCTCTGGTCTTCCCTTTCTCGTCACCTTAGTCCTCGAAACACGGGACGCGATCGCGCCTCGCATACGGGCAGCCGTTTCGTTTTTGGGTCGTGGCGTGGTCTACGTTCTCACAGAGGTCGTTGGTCGCGGCATTGGCTTAATCGGTCGCGGCGTCGTGAAAGGAATCGGCAATGCCTTGCAAGATACAAAACCAAAGCAAAGCGAACGCTGGCGTTAAAGAGAGTAAGGGGAGAAAGGAGAGGGGTGATTATGGAACACTCTTCTGTAGCCATGCGGTGATGCCATCCGCGATCGCGGTTGCCAGCCGTTGTTGCTCTTTGGGATTGGTAATCCACTCAAACTCGTCAGGATTGATCATAAAGCCGAGTTCTAGCAGCACAGATGGAGTGGTTGTGGGACGAGTTAGTGCCAAATTATCCCAAAACACGCCGTAGGACGATCGCTTTAGCGTTTTGGTCAGGTAATTGTGCAGAAACAGCGCCAGGCTATGTGCCTGCGTGTTATACCAGAAGGCCGCAACGCCTTTTGTTTTGGTGGCATCCCCATCATCCGGTAGCGCGTTGTAATGCAAGCTCAGCGCAAGGGTTGGCTGTACCTTCTCAATCATGGCGACGCGGTCTTGCAAAGGCACATCGGCATCGGTTTCACGGGTAAGGAACACTGTTGCACCTCGCTGCTGGAGCCGATCGCGCACCAGCTTTGCCATCAACAGCGCCACAGACTTTTCAGGATAGCCAGTCGGCCCCCTAGAACCAAGATCTTCAGCCCCTCCATGTCCAGGATCGAGGAGGATCTTGATACCGGATAAGGGTGTTGGGTTTTGAGTTTTGAGTTTTGAATTTTGAGTTTTGAGTAGCACTTGCTCCGACAAGCTAGAGAGTTTTGAGTTTTGAGTGTCCAATGCCGGGTTGACGGTAGTCAGCGCTTGCCTGGTTGTTAATGCCATCTCACCTTCTGCCCTCTGCCTTCTGTCTTCTGCCTTCTCTCTTTTGCCTTTTGCCTTTTGCCTTCTCCCCTCTCCCTTCTCCCCTCTCACCCCCGGCGGATGCTTCAATGACAGCACCAGCGTCGTCCCTTCATACCGCAGCTTATAACCCCACTGCTGATTCGACTTCAAGTTAAAGGTGTACTGGATCTGCCCTGGCGCGATCTGCTGCCAGTCCAAACGCTCAATCAGCGGATCGTCGTCTAGCCGAATGATATCAGTTTGTGCCGTGGTGTTATGGAGGGTGAGCGTGAAAGTGCGATCGCCCTGCTGAATGCTCACAGGCACAGGCACTTGCAGCGGAAACACTACCTCGGTCCAGTCACTAACTTGACGTGCTTTGATGCTACGAATCAGCGATGTTGGCGGTGCCCCTGTGGGCAGAATTTGCACCTCACTGCGCTTGAGCCACGCACCATAGTCTAACCGCACCCACTCTCCTTCGTAGCCATTCACCAGGGCCTGCGTCCCTTTCGGCAACGGGGTTAAGCGCGAATAGTCTGTACCAGGGCCTGTGCGAGCCGTACCAGACTCGACCGTGACGACAGCCGTTTCTAACCGAGTGGGTGACAGGACTTTGATGCTGCCAAACCCAGCTTGCTTGATGGTTTGACCATCCTGGGTTAGTTGAAACTCCGGTTTGCCCAAATCGCCGAGCAAAACGGTGCGTGCACAGCCTTCAAAGCGTCCAGATCCAGTCGCAACGGGTTGGTTCTGCTGGGTCAGCACAGCAGCGTTTACAGGCAGTTCGATCGGCTGTGGGCGGAGTACAAGGGGAATGATTTGATCCGCAAGCTTCACCGAAACCGGTGCTTTAGGGGACGCGATCGCCGCAAAACAAAGCAGTTCATTCGGCAAACGAGCAATGTCAACCGATGGGCTGAGCGAATCTTTGCCAAATGCCAAACCTGTTGGTGGTTCAGAGATTGCGGCTAAGCGTGTCACAGTTAACGTGACAGCTTGCTTGCCGTAGCGCAAGTCAAACCGATTGGCCCCGACCTGCAATGGAAAACTGGGCGCAAAATGTCCAGCCGTGTTCCGCACGATCGCCTGACCATTCACCAGAACGGTGCCTCCAGGTGGTGCAGTGCCAATCAGAAAGATGCGATCGGCAACCGTCTGATGATTGGGAGGTGGGTAGGAAACATAAAGCGGTTGAGCCGCATAAACGGGTGCTGTAGCGATGACACAGGCAACCGTGCCGTAGAAGGGAAGTAGAGAGTACGGAGTGGAAAGTAGGGAAAAAAGTCGTTTCATTAACTGCGTTAGAACGGCGTAGCCAGTCTGAAGAAAAGTGGCCCTCTGCAATGTTAATGGAAGGCGTTGCGATCGCACTGTAAGGATTCACAACAGCAAAGCATCCATTGCCATCGTTTGATCTACCAGCATCGGTAAACAGGGTCACGACTGATACTGTACCAGCGCTTTTTGCAGTCTTTCTCAAGATTACAATTCATATCTACGTTGGTTACTGGCAACCGTCTGCGATCGACTTAGCTGAAGCCTGATAATGCTTCAAGCTTAGATGATGTATCTTCATCTCTTCTTCAAATAAGTATCGTAAAGCAACAAGATTACTTCAAGGATTCCTCACTTTTCCCATATCGTCACCCTTCGAGAATGCCATAGAATAAAACTATATAAATGGGGTTCACTTTACCCCTGAAACGTCACTGGATGAAACCGTTTGCTGAGGCGTGTTGTGTTAAAAGCGGCAGGCTTCTTTGCGACTCGGATTGCGTCTGAGCATCTATCATTGGTTCCAGCATACATACTCACCACACGGTATAGCGACAGTCATTTTGATTAGGACGAGGGATAAGGCTCCAATCGGGTACGATGCCGCTAATGTCCTTTCAAGCCTAGTCATTTAAGCGATCGGTCAGCAGCTATATTTCACGTCGTGGCACAGGTTTGAATAAGAGAAAAGTCAATGATGGTAATGCCTACGTTCCCTTGTGATAATGCCTTTGGCAGGGCTAATGCTAGTGCTTTCAGGGTTTCGCCAATATGAGAGATGAAACCCTAGATCGACAGCAAGATCTCATTGAGTATGCAAATGTCCGCGATATTTTGACACAGTTAAACAGTGGACAACTTTTAGTGGTCAATAGCCGCAGACGTAATGGCTTGATCATCTACAAGCGGTTTCACGCTGAGTTCGCTGGCCCTGGTGCAGCTGTAGGCAGTTTCTTCGATGTGGATTGTCAGCGGGCTGTCCCCGTAGGAGATTTGTCGCTTGTGCATCCCGAAAACCAGGAAGAGCGCCAGAAAGCATACCTGATCCGACGGCAGTGGATTAGATTAACCCAGCAGTTGACGGACAACCCTGTGCCATTGCAGCGAGCGCAGATGATTTTGAACCAATTTGAGAACTATTTCGGTGCCGAAATAGTAGCCCAACTGCCGGATGAAGCCTTTGCGCTTTTGGTTGGTGTATTGCCTCAAACGATTAGAATGATGCGACGTAATCCTGACAATCTTGAGTTGAGAGTCAAGCTATAAGGTAAATCAAGGCACTGGATCCGACCAAGCGTTGAACGCCTGTTGCACAATGAATGCTGTATTGATAGCTTCCCCTCCTGCTCTACAAGGCTCAAATTAGCGAATGTAAGCTTTCAAACCTGATCACCCTCACGCTGGGTATATGCGCAAGCGCCGATTCGGTTCATCCCCAAAGCTACGCGACTTGAGATGGTAGTGCTCCACCAGTTCATGCTGCATTTTACGCACGATCGGAGAGCGCGGCAGCAATTCAACAGGCTGTCCTTTAGGAATTACAATTTGCTCAACCGCAAGTCTGGCTTCTTCAAGGGCCTCGATTTCATCATCACTACCACTACTCGAAAACAAGCTGAGGTCAGCAATCTCTGGCGTACCAGTATCATCCATGTCTAACATGCGTCGCAAGCCATGCGCGATTTGGGGAATCGTACTGGCTTTAATGGTGTGGATCGGTACCTGACGGGCTTTGGCAATATGGCGCAACTTAGAATGATTTTTGACGTGCGATCGCAATGCTAGAACTGCATCGGCATGGTCAATATCCTTCGTCAAGATGACGGGAAGGCTGAGCGTCCGAATGACCTGATCTAACTGATGACGGCTGACCGCATAGGGGTAGACATGAAGCATATCTTCACCGTTGGGACCAACACGCTGCTCAACACCACTAAAGGCCGCATCGGGGTCGCCCTCCAACACATCGTGTAAGAAAGCGGCATCCCCACCGTCAAAGCGGGCTTGCAAGGATGCATCCAGCATTTGCTCAAACTGCTGTTCATCCGGTGAGAGGTCGGATGGGCTGAGGGGGGACAGCGGACGCATCTGCCCAGACGATCGCCAACCGCGACTTTGTACTCCGCCTAGCCGTCCAGAACTCACCAGGCTAGAGCGATCGCTAAAATCACCTTGACCACTTAAAGGGTTCAACGTGCCGCGTGCTGGCGTTAAGCCACCCCGTCGTCGCTGACCTACTTGAGCATCCGGTTCTGCACTCGATAACTCGTGGGTAATCACCACTTTGCCTGTTTCGCTGAGCGCGCGCACTTGAGGATTTGGTTGGCGACCCCGCAACAAACTATCCACCGTTTCAGCTACATGCTCGTGAATCACCCAACGCTGGCGTTCTAGCATTTCTACTGCAATATCAAACGTGGGTGGGGCCTTGCGCTCCAAAACGCTTTTTTGACTACCGCGTCGGCGAGCTTCATCATCCCCTAATGTGACCGACTGAATGCCGCCAATGAGGTCAGACAAGGTGGGGTTCTTAATCAAGTTCTCCAGACGATTGCCGTGGGCCGTGCCGACCAGTTGCACACCCCGTTCGGCAATGGTGCGGGCTGCAAGAGCTTCTAGCTCCGTCCCAATTTCGTCAATCACAATCACTTCCGGCATGTGGTTTTCCACAGCCTCAATCATGACCTGGTGCTGAAGTTCGGGACGGGCGACCTGCATGCGACGGGCACGCCCGATCGCCGGATGAGGCACATCACCATCCCCAGCAATCTCATTCGATGTGTCGATAATGACCACGCGCTTTTCTAGCTCATCGGCCAGCACGCGGGCAATTTCTCGGAGTGCAGTCGTTTTACCCACGCCAGGGCGACCCAGCATCAGAATCGATCGTCCGCTTTCCACCAAATCACGAATCATGCCGATCGTGCCAAAGATGGCTCGACCAACACGGCAGGTCAGCCCGATCACATCTCCACGGCGATTACGAATAGCGCTAATGCGATGCAGCGTCCGTTCAATGCCTGCTCGGTTATCACCCCCAAAATCACCAACTTTGCTAATGCACTCATCGAGATCGGCTTGCGACACCAGATCTTCAGACAAGTATTCTGCCTGACCAGGAAACCGTGCTTCAGGGCGGCGACCAATGTCTAACACCACTTCAACCAACATATCCTTGTGGGGATGCTGTTCAAGCCGCTGCCGAATCGCATCAGGCAGAATTTCTAGCAGTTTCGTCAAATCGTCTGTAATTTGCATGCCTACAGGGTGAGAGTTCGCAGCGGTAGCGCTCAAATCGTGGCGAGATTCCAATGCAAGCGAAGGCTGCTCCAAAGCGGAGGCAGTTTGCTGGTCGGAAGGATTCATACCGTTAGGGTTTACCATTTGCTCGATAAGGGAAGAACAAGCGCAGCGGATTTATAAGGTCGGTAGCAGTCTAGGCCGGAAATTGTTCAAGAGCATGTTGCTAGAGATCCAAGCGCATTGGGTGCTCGGTGTTAAAGGCTTTGAGTTGCGACACCAGCGATCGTGCCAGCCCAACCGCTTGCCAGAGAAGATCGGGAGCGTCTTCTAAGCCCAGAGGCTGCGAGCGCTCAGTCGTTGAAAAGGCCGTTGAAAAAGCAGGATTGACGATCGCTAAGGGCGATCGCGCTGATCCAGAGGCAACCGCCCGTGCTTCGGGTTCGGCCATCTCCAATCTGATCGCATCTAGCTGGTTGAGAATCGGCATCAGCAACGTGCGGGCGTAGCTGCCATAAGCGACTCCTGCAACGTAAGCGGTCGCCTGATCGTGAGCATACCCCTGAACTGCCTGGGACGCGTCTAACGCCTGATCCGACTTTAACAACGGCTCAGCAACAGACGGAGCGGTTGTGGCAGCATTCTGTAAACGCGGGTGCAGCAGGTTCAGGGCTTTGAGCTTGGGAACCGTGTGATGATTGGTGCCTCCTGCTAGCTGAATGTAACCCGGAAGCCCGGACGTTAGCACTTTTTGACCCAGTTTGACCGCAGCTCTTGTTGTACCAATCCCGATGTCACCGCTCATGGGACGACCATCCAGTTGCCACATGAGAGCGCAGGGCAACGGAGAAATGCTCTCGTACAGGGCGCGTAAATAATCCAATAAACCGTCACCATCGGGACAGCTAATCGCAATCAGCTTTAGCTTGTCAAGCCACGGCTCGATCGCAGCCCAAAGGCGACAAAATTCATCTATATGACCAATCTGCGTATGGATTTCAATCGCATCAATGCCTGCCTGCATGATGAATGGCACCATTGCCGCTGGCGTTGATTGGTAGGAATGCGTCACAATCTGCTGCACGGGACAAATCGGCAAACAGCGACCGCAACCATAGCAGCGATCGCTCAACACACCAGAGGCGCGATCGTCGATCACCGCCAAGCTTTCACGAGCATCGGTTCGTAACATCGTTGCTAAGCCTGATCCACGGGCAACCTCTGCTGGTGCCTCGAAGACGATCGCCTGAGCCGGACAAATTTGCTCACAGGGGCGTGCACAACCAGACGGGCAAGTTGCTGCATTAAACTCAGCTTTCCGAAAATGAGGATCTTCGCCATCGTTCAGGCTGACCATCAGCCAAGGCACTGCATGGGTATACGAGCGCTTCCCACCATCTGCCTTCGCGAGAGAAGTCGCAAGGTCGAGTGCTATTTTGGCTGTTGAAATGACAGCCGGATCAGCGGCTATATCAATACAATCCACCCCGGCTAGCGTGTAGGCCATTACCAGGGTTCGGATAGCTGGGAGGTGTTGGAAACTGGCTCCGCAAATGAGTTTAAACCAGTGACCTTCCCTCAGGGATCGCAAAGGGTAGTACAGATCAGTCACCCCTCCATCCTAGTGCCCCATTCACAAAATTACGAGGCATTCACAAGAACTCTTTCCCAAAGATCGTGGCTTCAAGCTGAAAGCAGCGCTTGCGTCAGAGGCATCCAGCGAAACGTGCGATCGCCCCCTAACTCAACCACTATTTTCAAACGAGGCACAAGCTTGGGTAAGGCAGCCAAATACTCAAGCTCTTGATTGGATAAAATAGAACCTTCAATGATCCACAACAGCAACCCTTTAGACTGTGCAGGCAGTTGCTCGATTTGGTAGCTCACAATGGGTGGAATGTAGTAGGTATAGCCAACAGCAGCACCTGCACCTGTGCTCTTCTTACCTAGATGAGGCGGACGTACCCCATGCACAGTAGTTAAATAAGCCGCCAAATCACCCAGCCCTCGTGCAGTGATGCTCAGCGAGACATATCCTGCTGTCCGAATCCGTCGTCGATAGCGTCCTTCAAAGCCACCTTCCAACGGAACGAATACACCCAAAGCACCCAAGGTTTCTAGATCACGAATAAGCTGCTTGCCAGTCGTAAGTAGTGCCATCAATCTTCACTCCATCTACCTGTTAGGTTGGCTCTGAACGCTACCTGATTACTTAAAGCCCGTCGCATTTTACCCAGTAGAACCGCCATTCACGCCGTCAGCTAATGCAACCCTTGTGATTAGCTGTGACCAACGATCTCAGTAATACTATATGACCTCTCTGCTCCCGCCGACCGGATCGACTAGAAGAATTTGCTGTCAAGGCGTCAGGTCGTTACCAGTGCCACAGAAATCCTTCTAAACCACTGGACAATTTGGAAGAAACTGTTTTATAGTTTATAACTGCTGCTGAATTATTTATTCCAACGGCGTTTCATGTTCAGGCTCAAATTTGCCCAGTTGTAGCAAGTTAGCCTGTCGGAACTTTGCCCTCGCTTAAGTGGATACTGAGTGGCTTGCTGCTCAAGTCCTGGCGAAAAAGAGTGATAGATGTAGCGTTTATCGAATTCCATCGGCTTCAGGGTGGCTACTGGTTGCCTGAGTCAGGTTAAGACTACTCCTTCTAACGTCTTTAGAGCGTCTCAGAAGGGTTTCTTGCTTTGAGCTTGCCGTTGAGAGAAGGACAGCCTTGAGGTTGCTTCCAGCCTTGAGATCTGTTCAGTGCGCCTTTGTACTGTGTAGAAATGGAGTCTAGTCACCGTGTCTGTTGGTATCCTCGGCACAAAGCTCGGCATGACCCAGGTGTTTGACGAAACGGGGAAAGCTATCCCTGTTACCGTGATTCAAGCGGGGCCATGCACTGTCACGCAAGTGAAAACAGCCCAGACAGACGGGTACTCCGCTATCCAGGTTGGAT
Source organism: Stenomitos rutilans HA7619-LM2 (assembly GCA_019358945.1). GTDB lineage: Bacteria > Cyanobacteriota > Cyanobacteriia > Leptolyngbyales > Leptolyngbyaceae > Stenomitos > Stenomitos rutilans. The sequence continues at coordinate 275,536 of JAHHIE010000002.1, forward strand.
ACGGTGACGTGTCTCAAAAGGCGCTGACGAAACCAGAGTTGGGCCACCTTGCTAAGTCTGGTGCGTCTCCTGTGCGACACCTGCATGAATATCGCCTCGATCGCTCCAGTGAATTTGAACTAGGCCAACAGCTTACAGCGGATACCTTTGAAGTTGGTCAGGTTGTTGATGTCATCGGCACAAGTATTGGTCGTGGTTTTGCCGGTTATCAGAAGCGTCACAACTTTAGGCGTGGACCGATGGCACACGGTTCCAAAAACCATCGCGCGCCTGGTTCTACTGGTGCAGGAACCACACCTGGTCGTGTGTACCCTGGCAAGCGGATGGCAGGACGTTTGGGCGGCGGACAAGTGACCATTCGGAAGTTAACGGTCGTGCGAGTTGATGCTGAGCGAAATCTGTTGCTTATCAAAGGTGCAGTTCCTGGTAAGCCCGGTGCACTGGTGAATATCGTCCCTGCAACGCTGGTTGGCCGCTAGTCGTGCCGTGTATCACAGATGCATCGCGACATTGAATGAGAGACAAGGGTAAGACTATGGTTGATTGCGTCGTTAAAGATTGGCAAGGGCAGGAAGTAGGCACGGCTTCTCTGGATTTAAAAGTGGCAAGTGAAGCAAATGCGACTCACATTGTTCATCGTGCGTTGACTCGCCAACTGGCAAATATACGTCAGGGGACAGCATCTACCAAAACGCGAGCAGAAGTGAGCGGTGGTGGTCGGAAGCCTTGGCGTCAAAAAGGTACTGGACGTGCTCGTGCGGGATCTAACCGATCGCCCCTCTGGCGTGGTGGTGGTGTCATCTTTGGGCCTAAGCCAAGAGACTACACGATCAAGATGAACCGTAAAGAGCGCCGACTAGCACTTCGTACTGCAATTCAAAGCCGGGTTGAAGACTTGGTAGTGGTACAAGATTTTGCAGAGCAGTTGCCCCGTCCCAAAACTAAGGAAGTGGCGAAGGCTTTGGCAGGCTGGGGAGTTGAGCCGAGAGCTAAAGTGTTGCTGATTGTCGCCGAACGAAACGAAAACGTTTATTTGTCGGCTCGCAACATTGAGAATTTGCGGGTGATTTCTGCCAGCAACTTGAATGTGTTTGATCTGCTGGCCGCCGATCGCATCGTGGCAACGGCATCCGCGTTGACCAAAATTCAGGAGGTCTACAATGACTGACTATAATGCTGGTGCTCTCGCCGATCTCGTGCGTCGCCCAATTGTGACCGAAAAAGCAACGCTCTTACTGGAGAACAACCAGTACACCTTTGAAGTCGATCCTCGCGCCAAAAAGCCAGAAATCAAGGCCGCGATCGAAACGCTGTTTGAGGTCAAAGTAGTGAATGTCAGCACTCAAAACCCTCCTCGTAAGGCGCGACGGGTGGGTAAGTTTGCGGGTCATCGTCCCCAATACAAGCGAGCTGTCGTCACGCTAGCAGTCGGAGACTCGATCACGCTGTTCCCAGAAGTTTGACGTATTGCCAGTACATAGCGCTTAGACCCTCAAGCCTGACCTTCAAAATCGCAAACCCCCAAGAGCTTAACGTATGGGCATCCGTATTTATCGACCAATGACCCCTGGGACTCGTACCCGCACAGTCTCTGCCTTTTCTGAAGTCACTAAGAGTGAGCCAGAGAAGTCTCTAACGCACTCACGGCATCGTCCCAAAGGGCGCAACAACCGGGGGGTTGTCACGTGCCGCCATCGGGGCGGTGGGCACAAACGCCTCTATCGCGTCATCGACTTTAAGCGCGACAAGCATAATGTTCCTGCCAAAGTGGTTGCGATCGAATATGACCCCAACCGGAATGCGCGGATTGCCCTAGTTTTCTATCAGGACGGCGAAAAGCGGTACATCCTTCATCCAGCCAATTTACCTGTTGGCACCATTATCCAATCTGGCCCCGACTCGCCTTTTGAAGTGGGTAACGCAATGCCGCTGGGCAACGTGCCGTTGGGTACGCTGGTTCACAATGTTGAACTGGTGCCTGGAAAAGGTGGACAGATTGTGCGAGCAGCGGGTGCTAGCGCTCAGGTCGCAGCTAAAGAAGGAAACTTTGTCACGCTCAAGCTCCCGTCCGGTGAGGTGCGTCTCATTCGGCGAGAATGCTACGCCACGATCGGGTCGGTAGGCAATGCCGATATTCGCAACACAAGCTTTGGCAAGGCGGGTCGTAAGCGCTGGAAGGGCCGTCGCCCAGAGGTGAGAGGCAGCGTGATGAACCCGGTGGATCATCCTCACGGTGGAGGTGAAGGTCGGGCACCGATCGGTCGGTCAGGCCCTGTCACCCCCTGGGGTAAACCCGCATTGGGCTACAAAACTCGCAAGAAGAAGAAGCTGAGCAACGCCCTGATTGTGCGTCGTCGCCGGAAGTCTTCTAAGCGAGGCAGAGGCGGACGAGATTCATAAATGATTGACGGGAGGTAAAAGGATGGCTCGCTCACTGAAGAAAGGTCCGTTTGTTGCCGATCATTTGCTCAGCAAGATCGAAGCACTCAACGTCAAAGGCGATAAGCAAGTGGTCAAAACGTGGTCTCGCGCATCGACCATTTTGCCGCAGATGATTGGTCACACGATCGCGGTGCACAACGGACGACAGCACGTGCCGGTCTACGTCACCGAGCAGATGGTTGGACATAAGCTGGGTGAGTTTGCACCCACCCGAACGTTCCGCAGTCATGCGGGTGGCGACAAAAAAGCGCGTCGATAAATTGGGCGATTGACAAATCGCTTTTGTTAAAGGAAAACCGTATGGCTATTGACACCACCAATGAAGTTAAGGCGATCGCTCGATACGTTCGCATGTCTCCTCACAAAGTTCGGCGCGTGCTGGATCAAATTCGAGGGCGTTCCTATCGAGAAGCCCTCATTATCCTAGAGTTCATGCCCTATCGCGCGTGTGAGCCTGTGCTCAAAGTGCTGCGCTCAGCCGCCGCCAACGCCGAACACAACGCAGGGCTGAGCCGAGCCGAATTGCTGGTCAGCCAAGCCTTTGCCGACCAGGGTCCTTCCTTAAAGCGGTTTCGCCCAAGAGCGCAAGGTCGGGCTTATCAAATTCGGAAGCCTACCTGCCACATCACCATTACGGTGGCTCCTGGTGCTGCTGAATAAGTCAATCAGACTGTATGGCGCTTGACCGCTGCTTAGAGCCACTCTTGATACCCTACTGCTTTTACTAGAGGACGCATTCGTGGGACAGAAAATTCATCCAACTGGGTTCCGCCTGGGCATCACCCAAGAGCACCGTTCTCGGTGGTTTGGTGACCATAAGCGATATCCTGAACTGCTGCAAGAAGACTACAAGATCCGCCGCTTTGTTGAGAAAAACCTTAGCAGCGCAGGCATTTCGTCAGTCCGCATTGAGCGTAAGGCAGATCAAATCGATCTCGAAGTGCAAACAGCTCGTCCGGGTGTTGTGGTTGGTCGAGGCGGTACAGGGATTGAGTCTTTGCGCGCTAGCTTGCAGGACGTGCTGGGCGGGGGCGATCGTCAAATTCGGATCAACGTTGTTGAAGTCGCACGAGTCGATGCAGATGCGGCACTCATCGGGGAATACATTGCTCAGCAGCTAGAGCGGCGGGTTTCCTTCCGACGGGTTGTACGGCAGGCCATTCAACGCGCACAACGAGCGGGGATTGAAGGTATCAAGGTACAGGTGAGCGGACGCTTGAACGGAGCTGAAATTGCCAGACCCGAATGGACACGGGAAGGGCGGGTTCCCCTGCACACGTTGCGGGCTGATATCGATTACGCCTACTGCACAGCTCAGACCATTTACGGCACGCTGGGTATTAAAGTCTGGATCTTCAAAGGCGAAATCATTCCTGGGCAAGAGCCAGAGCCTGCGCCCACCAATAACCAACCACGTCGCCGTCAGCAGCGTCGCCGTCAGCAGTTTGAAGATCGATCGAATGAAGGATAGAGAATAAGTGATGAGTTTTGAGTTAAAGCTTTTCAACTCAAAACTCAAAACTCAACAAAGGTACTGAGTCATGTTAAGTCCAAGAAGAACAAAATTTCGGAAGCAGCAGCGCGGACGGATGAGCGGGTTGGCAACTCGTGGCAACGAACTTAACTTCGGTGAGTTTGGGTTGCAAGCACAAGAGCCATCCTGGATTACGTCTCGTCAGATCGAGGCCAGTCGTCGTGCAATGACCCGCTACATTCGTCGTGGCGGCAAGATCTGGATTCGGATCTTCCCTGATAAGCCGATCACAATGCGACCTGCTGAAACCCGTATGGGTTCGGGTAAAGGTGCTCCCGAATTTTGGGTGGCTGTTGTGAAGCCAGGTCGAATTATGTTTGAAATCACAGGTGTACCTGAAGCAACGGCTAGAGAAGCTATGCGGCTTGCCTCGTTCAAACTGCCGATTAAAACGAAATTTGTTACCCGTGCAACGGAGGAGTCCTAAGTCATGCCTCTTCCCAAAATGAGCGAGATCCGCGACCTCAGTGATCAAGAACTGGAAACGCAAATCGTCGCTGCGAAACGTGAACTCTTTGATCTCCGCTTTCAAAAAGGCACCCGCCAACTGGATAAATCCCATCGGTTTAAGCACACTCGCCATCGGCTTGCTCAGTTGCTCACGCTTGAGCGCGAACGGCAGTTAGCTTTAAAGGATGAAGGCTAAAGGCTAAGGGCTAAACGGTTGGCGATCACTAGCACCCCACTGTTGCTCGACTCCGCTAAAACTTTAATCCTTCATCGTTTATCCTTTATCCTTTCCCCGGAGTTATCCAATGGCTGCAAAAGAGAGAATTGGTTTGGTCGTTAGCGACAAAATGGAAAAAACGATCGTGGTGGCCGTTGAAAGTCGTTCTGCGCATCCGAAATACGGCAAGATTGTGGCCCGAACCAAGCGTTATAAGGCACACGACGAAGAGAACAAGTGCCGTGTGGGCGATCGCGTCCGCATTCAGGAAACGAGACCACTGAGCGCCACAAAGCGCTGGGTCGTGACTGACGTTCTTACTACAGCGACTCAAGCATAGTCGGAGGAACCCATGATCCAACAAGAGTCTTACCTGAATGTGGCAGATAACAGCGGTGCGCGTAAGCTCATGTGCATTCGTGTGATTGGTGGTGGCAACCGTCGCTATGGCGGTGTCGGCGACATCATCATCGCTGTCGTCAAAGATGCCATCCCCAACATGGCGGTCAAAAAGTCGGATGTGGTACGCGCCGTGATTGTGCGCACTCGCAAAGGGCTTCGCCGTGATAGTGGTATGAGCATTCGCTTTGACGATAACGCAGCCGTACTCATTAACAACGATGGCAACCCCAGAGGGACTCGCGTCTTTGGCCCGGTTGCCCGTGAGCTACGAGACAAAAATTTCACTAAGATCGTCTCCCTCGCACCGGAGGTTCTGTAATGGCAAAGACTGATTCAACCCCCACTCGCTACAAACTGCACGTCAAGAAAGGCGATACCGTCCAGGTTATTGCGGGTAGTGACAAAGGCAAAGTAGGCGAAGTGCTGCAAACGCTGCCCAAGACAAGCAAAATTGTAGTTAAGGGTGTGAACATTCGCACAAAGCACGTTAAGCCGCAGCAAGAAGGCGAATCGGGGCAAATTGTTACCAGTGAGGCTCCCATTCACAGCTCAAATGTGATGCTTTATTCCGAGAAGCAAAAGGTTGCCAGTCGTGTCTGCTACACCTTTGACGCGGACGGTCGCAAAGTGCGTATGCTCAAAAAAACGGGTGAAACGATCGACTAATTTTAAGTTGTTAGCGATTGGTTGTTAGTTTTTAGAACGAGAAAGCCCATTACTTCTAGCTTTACCCACTTGAAACTTACTTCTAGAACACTAACAACTAACAACCAACAGCCAAACACTATTTATTTCCCTGACCAAGACCAGGGGCAATGAAGGAACGACCACTATGGCAGAACGACTCAAGACCCACTATCAAGAAAAAATTGTTCCAAAACTCATGGAGCAATTTAGCTACACCAATATCCATCAGGTACCCAAGGTAATCAAAGTAACGGTCAACCGAGGGATGGGTGAAGCCGCCCAGAATGCGAAGGCTCTCGAAGCATCCCTGGCAGAAATCAGTCTTATCACTGGGCAAAAGCCTGTAGTCACAAGAGCGAAGAAGGCGATCGCAGGGTTCAAAATCCGTCAGGGGATGCCCGTTGGCATCATGGTAACGCTGCGCGCTGGACGCATGTACTCGTTTCTCGATCGTCTCATCAATTTAACCCTGCCACGCATTCGAGATTTTCGTGGGATCAGCCCCAAAAGTTTTGACGGACGGGGAAATTACACACTGGGCTTGCGCGAACAGCTCATCTTTCCAGAAGTTGAATACGACAGCGTTGACCAAGTCCGTGGTATGGACATTTCCATCATCACAACGGCAAACACCGATGAGGAGGGTCGCGCCTTGCTGAAAGAACTGGGCATGCCCTTCCGGGATAACTAAGGCAGCTTTATCAAGGGAAAACTATGGCGGCACACGACACTATTTCAGACATGCTGACGCGGATTCGGAACGCAAACCTCGCGCGTCATCAAACGACCGAGGTTCCATCCACAAAAATGACCCGCAGCATTGCCAAGGTTTTGAAGGATGAAGGCTTCATTGCTGACTTTGCCGAAGCTGGCGAGGGCGTTAAGCGGAATTTGGTCATTGCGCTGAAGTACAAAGGTAAGGGCAAGCGACCCATCATCACCACGTTGCGGCGCGTCAGCAAACCAGGCTTTCGGGTTTATTCCAATCGACGAGAACTGCCTCGTGTTCTGGGTGGTATCGGCATTGCGATTATTTCCACCTCAAGTGGCATTATGACCGATCGCGAAGCACGCCGAACCGGGCTGGGTGGTGAAGTGCTGTGCTACATCTGGTAAGCCAGTTGTCAGTCTTTGGCAATTAGTTTTTAGAAAACTAACAACTGTTTTAAGTAGGAGTAGTCAGGTATGTCTCGTATTGGCAAACGCCCCATTGATATTCCCGGTAAAGTGACCATAGCCATTGATGGTCAGGCTGTGACGGTAAAAGGCCCCAAAGGTGAGCTTTCTAGAGTGCTGCCTAGTGAGGTGGCGATCGTTCAGGAAGGTGAAACTATCCTGGTGACTCGCCAGGATGAGTCCCGTGCAGCGCGCCAACGTCATGGTCTTTGCCGGACGCTCGTTGCAAACATGGTTGAAGGCGTCTCTCAAGGGTTTCAACGCCGTCTGGAGATCCAGGGCGTTGGATATCGTGCTCAGGTGCAGGGGCGGAATTTAGTCTTGAACGTCGGCTACAGCAAGCCCGTTGAGCTAGAACCTCCGACGGGCATTCAAGTAGCAGTAGAAAACAACACAAACGTGGTTGTTAGCGGTATTGATAAAGAAGTTGTGGGCAACACGGCTGCTCGCATTCGAGCGGTTCGACCACCAGAACCCTACAAGGGCAAAGGCATTCGCTATGCCGGTGAAGCGGTAAGACGCAAAGTTGGTAAGGCAGGGAAGAAGTAATTATGAAACTAACTCGTAAAGAATCAACGCGTCGTCGCCACAGTCGAGTCCGCCGCCGTGTCACAGGCACCGCCGAGCGTCCTCGTTTGGCGGTCTTTCGTTCCAATCAGCATATTTATGCTCAAGTCATTGACGACACGTTGCAACACACGCTGGCATCAGCGTCTACGCTTGATCCAGACTTAAAAACGTCGCTTGATTCTGGATCGAACTGTGATGCTTCGAGTGAGGTCGGTAAGCTTGTGGCTCAACGATTGATTGCTAAAGGCATTCAGCAAGTTGTCTTCGATCGTGGTGGTAGCCTTTATCATGGCCGAGTCAAAGCATTGGCGGATGCGGCTCGTGAAGCAGGACTAATTTTCTAAGTTGTCAGCTAGCAGCCGTCAGTCGTCAGTGGACAAGCTGATTGCTGGTAGCTGAGCGCTGATTGCCTCACCGAATAGCATTTGAAACAATTGAGGTTAAGCAGTTATGGCAAAGGGTCGTAAAACTCCTAAGAGTCGCGAAAAAGAAACAGATTGGCAGGAGCGTGTCGTTCAAATTCGTCGTGTTACCAAAGTGGTGAAGGGCGGGAAGAAGCTAAGCTTCCGGGCGATCGTGGTCGTTGGCAACGAGCGCGGCCAAGTTGGTGTCGGGGTCGGTAAGGCCAGCGATGTCATCGGAGCCGTGAAAAAGGGGGTCGCTGATGGCAAAAAGCACCTAGTTGACGTTCCCCTGACCAAAGCGAACTCGATTCCCCATCCTGCTAACGGAACCGGGGGCGGTGCCAAAATTATGATGCGTCCAGCCGCCCCCGGTACTGGTGTAATTGCTGGGGGCGCAGTTCGCACCGTTTTAGAACTCGCAGGTGTTCGCAATGTGCTGGCTAAGCAGCTTGGTTCTGGGAACCCGCTCAATAACGCACGAGCGACGGTAAATGCACTTGAAACGCTGCGTACGTTCGCTGATGTTGCAGAAGAACGTGGCATCCCGGTTGAAAACCTTTACGCATAAACAGCTTTTGGTTGTTCGTTTTCAGTAATCAACGTTCAGATCAAAAACCAACAGCTTATAGCCAACAACTGGATTAAGTAACAACAACTGGATTAAGACGATGAGACTTGATGATATTGCGCCACAAGATGGCTCTAAAAAGCGCTCTCGCCGGGTTGGGCGAGGCATTGCAGCAGGTCAAGGAGCAAGCTGTGGGTTTGGGATGCGTGGTCAAAAGTCACGGTCAGGACGACCCACTCGTCCTGGCTTTGAAGGTGGACAAATTCCTTTGTACCGCCGCCTACCCAAGTTGAAGCAATTTCCGCTTGTTAACCGCGCGAATTACACCATCATCAATGTTGGAGCGCTATCCACTCTGCCTGCTAAAACCGAGGTGACGCTCAGTTCCCTTATCGAAACGGGTATTGTCACCAGTGATGACGGGCCTTTGAAGCTGCTAGGCGATGGGGAAGTTACAGTGCCCCTGACCGTGCATGCTGCTGCTTTTAGTGCCTCTGCTCGCGCTAAGATTGAAGCAGTCAAAGGAACGTGCGTGTTGCTAGGTGCCGATTCAGCTTCTTGATTCGGCTGAACCAGTGCCAAGTTAAATTCACGCAAGCCTATAGTCATGTCGGTTAGCTACTTTTGCTCCGAGGCTAGCTCCCAAGAGCCTCATAACACAACAAACTAGCTCTGTGCTTGAACGACTTACACGTAGAGGAACGGCTTCATGGATAGTAGTCGAGATCGAACACCAAGTGCTCAGGAAACGTTTGCTCAAATGGCTCAGGCTGCGGGTCTAAGAGGTCGTATTCTCCTGACGATCGGCATGCTCATCCTGATTCGTCTGGGCATGTTTCTGCCTCTACCAGGGATTGACAGAGCTGCATTTGGTCAAAGTATTCAAAACAGCCCTCTCATTGGGTTCTTAAATGTCTTTTCTGGCGGCGGTATTGCTGCTCTGGGTATTTTTGCACTCGGTATTCTACCCTATATCAACGCCTCAATTATTTTGCAGCTTTTAACGTCTGCGTTGCCATCACTCGAAAACTTGCAAAAGAACGAGGGTGAAGCAGGTCGTCGCAAGATTTCGCAAATTACTCGGTATGTTTCCCTTGGATGGGCGATCGTGCAAAGCATCGGGATCGCAGTTTGGGTACGTCCCTATGCCGCTAACTGGGGGCCACTCTTTATCGTTCAAACCGTACTGGCTCTCACAGCAGGCTCCATGTTCGTTATGTGGGTCGGCGAACTGATTACTGAGCGTGGTATTGGCAATGGTGCATCCTTACTAATTTTTGTCAACATTGTTTCCAGCTTGCCAACGTCTGTCGGTCAAACGTTGGAATTGGCACAGAGTGGCGATCGCAGCGTGGTCAGTGGCGTGGTGATGCTATTGGTCGTCTTCCTCGTCATGATTGTTGGCATTGTCTTTGTTCAGGAGGGGAGCCGTCGCATACCAATTATTTCGGCGCGTCGGCAGGTTGGGCGGCGCACCTACATGGAGCGCAACAGTTACCTACCGCTACGGCTCAATCAAGGCGGCGTCATGCCCATCATTTTTGCATCGGCAGTACTGGTATTACCGATCACGCTGGCTCAGTTTACAAAAAACGATATTGCCATTCAGGTTGCTAATTACCTGAGTCCCAACGGCAGTGCGCCTTGGGTTCATGCGGGTCTTTACCTACTGTTAATCCTGTTCTTTAGCTACTTCTATGCGTCCCTGGTCGTTAACCCTGTAGATATGTCTCAAAACTTGAAGAAGATGGGAGCCAGCATTCCAGGTATTCGTCCAGGCAAAGCAACCAGCGATTACATTGAGCGTGTCCTGAACCGCCTCACGTTCTTGGGAGCTATCTTCTTGGGTTTGGTAGCGATCGTACCAACAGCAGTAGAAGGAGCAACGAATGTACGAACGTTTCAAGGTATTGGAGCGACCTCGCTGCTTATTTTGGTTGGCGTTGCGATCGATACCGCCAAACAGGTACAAACCTATGTGATATCCCAACGCTATGAAGGGATGGTGAAACAGTAGTGGCGCGTCTTATTCTTCTGGGTGCTCCGGGTGCTGGCAAAGGCACTCAAGCCAAAGCATTAGCCACTTTGGTACAGATTCCTCACATCTCTACTGGCGATATTTTACGAGAAGCTGTTGCTCATCAAACGGCGTTAGGTGTGAAAGCTAAGTCGTATATGGAGCAGGGGAATCTAGTTCCAGACGACCTAGTCATAGCCCTCATTAGAGAGCGACTAAGCCAACCGGACGCTCAAACAGGCTGGATTTTAGATGGGTTTCCCCGCAATGAATCTCAAGCTGCGTTCCTTGACGAACTGCTTGAAGAGATGGATCAGGTCTATCGCTATGCTGTCAACCTAGAGGTTCCTGATGACGTTCTTGTACAAAGGATGCTGGGTCGCGGACGGGCGGACGATACAGAGGAGGTCATTCGGCGACGCTTGCAGGTCTACCATCATCAAACGGCTCCCTTAATCAACTTCTATCAGGTTCGACACAAACTGGTGTCGATTGACGGAAACGTGACTCCAGAAGCAGTTTTAGACAAGCTCAAAAGCCTTCTTTAGTCGATTCATGTTCACGTCATTCGCCATCATTCAAGCAGGTAATCAACAGAAGTCTTACCGCCCTAAAGGCACCTGTTGGCGTGTATCAAGTAACCTTCTCAAAGCACACTTTTATAGATGCCTTGCCCATCGTCAATGATCTAAACTCAAAGAGTGAGCGTCAAATCATTACAAGCTCAACACTGAAAACGACTGCTTCGGAGGAATCCAAATTGTCCAAACAAGATCTAATCGAGATGGAAGGAACGGTAACAGAATCGCTACCGAACGCTATGTTTCGAGTCAAGCTAGATAACGAGTTCAACGTACTTGCTCACATTTCTGGCAAAATTCGACGCAACTATATCAAAATACTTCCTGGCGATCGAGTCAAAGTAGAGCTAACCCCCTACGATCTGACCAAAGGGCGCATCACCTATCGGCTCCGTAATAAAAAATAGCTCCCTTGAGAACTGTCAAACCAGACTAAAACGCCTCAGCAGTATAGCTCTTAAAAATTCATTTGACAAAGGCTGCTCTTGGTTGATAAGATTATATGTTTGTAATGCTGCGAGATTAAGCCATGAAGGTTCGGGCATCGGTACGTAGGATTTGTGAAAAGTGTCGCGTTATTCGACGTCGTGGCAGAGTGATGGTCATTTGTTCCAACCCCAAGCATAAGCAGCGTCAAGGCTAAGTGCACTGTAAAAGTGTACGCAGTTAGTGCAAGATTATGTCGGCAGGTGAAGCTGAAGTTTTAGCAGTAGAAGACTGGGAGAGAAAAGCGTGGCACGGATTGCCGGAGTAGACTTACCTCGTGATAAGAGGATTGAGATTGGTCTGACCTATATTTATGGAATCGGGCCAACTCGCGCAAAAGACGTTTTGACAGCAACTGGCGTTAATCCAGACATTCGCGTGAAGGATTTGAGCGATGCTGACGTCTCGCTGCTGCGTGAGGAAGTTGAAGAAAACTACCAAATTGAAGGCGACCTGAGACGGCTTGAGTCGATGAACATCAAGCGATTGATGGATATTGGAACTTATCGTGGTCGCCGTCATCGGCTTGGTCTCCCTGTTCGTGGTCAGCGCACGCGCACGAACGCCCGCACACGACGGGGCGGACGTCGAACGGTTGCTGGGAAGAAGAAAGCGCCGAGCAAGAAGTAGATTGCTGGAAGCCCTCTTCGGTGGCTGCAAAATCAGGCAGGCTCTGCTCTATCAGTGCAATGTCGTGCCCTGCTTCACTTGACGGTAGAATGACAGCCTTTGTCTTTACTTTCACTCCATTAAGCAAAATCTTACTCGCTGAATCAAACACCTTAATACAACCTAGAGAACTGAATCATGGCTCGACAACCAGCTCGAAAAACTGGAGCACGCAAGCAAAAGAAAAATGTACCGAGTGGCGTTGCTTATATCCAGTCAACCTTCAACAATACGATCGTCACAATCTCAGATACCAACGGTGAGGTCATTTCTTGGGCCTCTGCTGGCTCAAGTGGCTTCAAAGGCGCTAAAAAAGGTACCCCCTTCGCTGCCCAAACTGCTGCTGAAAGCGCTGCTCGCAGGGCGGCTGATCAGGGCATGCGTCAACTCGAAGTCATGGTAAGTGGTCCAGGCGCAGGTCGGGAAACAGCCATTCGGGCATTGCAAGGCTCTGGTCTAGAAATCACTCTTATACGAGACGTGACACCCATTCCACACAATGGTTGCCGTCCTCCTAAACGTCGCCGAGTTTGAACATCGGTAGTGCAATGCGATGTTTCAGGAATGAGGTTTGATTGGCAGCGGTCTAAAGATGGCCTTGCCTATCGGTTTGAGGAATTGAGTTCATTGTTGGGTTAAGTCAGCAAGGCGTTTGCCTTTCATCAAGAAGCGGGGAGGTTGCTACATGGCACAGTTTCAGGTCGAATGCGTTGAATCTAAAACGGAGCGGGATCAAAGCCAGAATAGCAGATTTGTGATTGAACCTCTGGAGCGTGGGCAAGGAATCACGCTTGGCAATGCTTTGAGGCGCGTATTGCTCTCCAACCTAGAAGGCTCTGCCGTGACAGCGGTGCGGATTGCAGGCGTGAATCACGAGTTCGCAACGATTCCGGGTGTCCGTGAGGATGTGCTTGATATTTTGCTGAATATGAAGAAAATTGTCCTCAAAAGTTACTCATCTCAACCTCAGATTGGGCGTTTGCTTGCCCAAGGGCCTGCAACCGTTACAGCCGATCAATTCGATCTGCCCTCAGAAGTAGAACTAGTTGATCCGGGCCAATATGTTGCGACATTGTCGGCGGGGTCAACCCTAGAAATGGAGTTCCGGATTGAGCGAGGGAAGGGTTATCGCACTGTTGACAGAGGGCGAGATGAGACAACCGCTCTAGACTTCCTCCAGATTGATTCGCTATTTATGCCGGTTCGTAAAGTGAATTACACCGTTGAGGATGCCCGCGTGGGTGGTTCTGCTGAGCGCGATCGACTGATTATGGAAATTTCAACCAATGGAAGTTTGACGCCGCAAGAAGCACTAAGTCAGGCGGCGAATATTTTGGTTGATCTCTTTAATCCTCTTAAAGAAATTACCTTTGAACCATCAGATGATGATGATAGCGATGAAGAGAATCCAGCTAATCAGATTCCAATTGAGGAGCTGCAACTCTCAGTCCGCGCCTATAACTGCCTAAAGCGCGCCCAAATCAACTCCGTAGCAGATCTGCTGGACTATAGCCAGGAGGACTTGTTAGAGATCAAGAACTTTGGTCAAAAATCTGCCGAAGAAGTTGTGGAAGCGTTACAACAGCGTCTAGGCATCACGCTGCCACAGGAAAAATCCTCAAAACCTAGCTAGCACAAGGCGTTCATACCTTGAAAAGAGCTAGCTAACTCTAACCACTATTTAACCCTCAAAAGTGAAGTCTCATGCGCCACCGCTGTCGTGTTCCTCTACTTAGTAAGCCTGCTGATCAACGCCGTGCACTCCTACGATCGCTGACCACGGAGTTGATCCGCAATGGCCGCATCAAAACAACTAAAATTCGTGCTCAGGCAGTCCGTTCAGAAGCCGATCGCATGATCACGCTGGCTAAAGATGGTTCTTTAGCTGCGCGTCGTCAGGCGTTGGGTTATTTGTTCGATAAGCAGCTTGTGCATGCTTTATTTGAACAGGCGGCGTCTCGCTACAGCGATCGTAATGGTGGCTATACCCGCATTATTCGTACTATTCACCGTCGCGGCGACAACGCTGAGATGGCCATCATTGAACTTACCTGATTTCCATGTTGCCTTCTGCACCCCTACCAACCCAGCGAGTTGCTCTAGTAATCCAATACCTGGGTACTCACTTTCATGGGTGGCAGCGACAGCCGCAGCAGCGTACCGTTCAGGAAGAGATCGAGACGGTCTTAGAAGCCATTGTAGGGCATGCTGTTCGCCTTCATGCCGCTGGCAGAACTGACTCGGGTGTGCACGCAGCGGCTCAGGTCGCCCATTTTGACGCTCCTTTACACATTCCGGCTGATCGTTGGGCTTCGATTCTCAACGCGCGGATGCCCAGCGATGTGCTCATCCGCGCCTCATCTTTGGTTAGCCCAACTTGGCATGCCCGCTTCTCCGCGCTCTGGCGGCGTTATCGTTACACTTTATATACTGATCCCCGCCCCAATTTGTTCATTCGTCCCTTCGCATGGCACTACTATTATGAACCGCTTGACGAAGTGCTGATCCGGGAGGCGCTATGTCCACTGCTTGGACGGCATCACCTGTCGGCCTTTCATCGTGCAGGGTCTGATCGACCTCACTCCTGGGTCAATGTACAGGCAGCAGAATGCAAACGTGATGGCTCACTCGTTTATATTGAAGTCCAGGCAAGTGGCTTTCTTTACGGCATGATGCGGTTGCTGGTCGGCATGTTGGTGCAAGTAGGGCGTGGGATGCGATCGCCGCTTAGCTTCACTGAAATTTGGGCAACCGAGCAGCGAGAGCAAGTAAAGTATGCAGCACCCGCTCAGGGATTGTGTTTACTACGGGTTGGCTATCCAGACTTTCCGTTTCCGCCTGAAGTTTGGTACGACACCCAACCAGCCTTGACCCTCGCAACATTGCCTGAGCGATCGCTGGTAGTTTAACCACTTTCCTATTTATCAACTCTTTCACGTTTTGCCACTTACTGTTCAAGCACACGCATAGAGACCGTTATGACCAAGACTTATCTTCCTCCTGTCGATTCGATCGAACGCAAGTGGTACGTCGTTGATGCAGCCGATCAGCGCCTTGGACGGCTTGCCACTGAAATTGCGATGGTATTGCGTGGTAAAAATAAGCCCACATTCACGCCTCATCTAGATACAGGCGATTTTGTTATTGTCATCAATGCTGAGAAAGTTGATGTGACGGGCAGAAAACGTAGCCAGAAGCTTTACCGTCGCCATTCGGGCCGTCCTGGCGGTATGAAAACGGAAACTTTTGCAAAGCTGCAGGCACGTTTGCCAGAACGCATCATTGAGCAAGCGGTAAAGGGTATGTTGCCTAAAAACGCCTTGGGGCGGCAGCTTTTCACAAAACTCAAAGTTTACGCCGGATCTGACCATCCGCATCAGGCTCAAATGCCTCAAACCCTAGCCATTCAGACCACTCCAGGAGGACAGCAGTAATGCAAGCTATAGACCAGGGTCGAGTTGTCTATTTAGGAACTGGCCGTCGGAAATCAGCGGTTGCGCGGGTACGCTTAGTGCCTGGCAATGGACAATTGACCATCAACGGCAAGCCTGGAGATCTGTATCTTCAGTTCAACGCCGAATATCTGTCTGTTGCTAAAGCGCCTTTGGAGACTCTGGGTCTTGAAGGTGAGTATGACATCCTAGTCAATGCCCACGGTGGAGGCTTAACTGGACAAGCCGATGCGGTCCGTCTGGGCGTAGCCCGTGCGCTTTGCCAGCTTGATCCTGACAACCGCAAACCTCTAAAGATCGAGGGCTATCTGACCCGTGATCCACGCGCGAAAGAACGGAAGAAGTATGGTCTGCGTAAAGCACGTAAAGCACCTCAGTTCTCGAAGCGTTAAGAGTTGGTCTTTAGCGCTCAATGCTTGAGAGCAGCCTGGGACGCTAAAATTGAGTGATAAGACGGTAAGTAATGAGACGGTAAGTTGGAGAGTTAACGATGCCTAAGCCCGATATTCACCCCAAGTGGTATCCCGATGCAAAAGTCTACTGCAATGGGGAAGTGGTGATGACCATTGGTTCCACAAAGCCTGAGCTTCACGTAGATGTATGGTCTGGTAATCATCCGTTTTATACGGGTACGCAAAAAATTATCGACACGGAAGGGCGGGTTGATCGCTTCTTGCGGAAGTACGGCATGCTAGAAGGTGAAGACGCAGCAGCAGAGGCGCAACCACAAAAGAAAAAAAGACGGTAGATGTGCTGATTTTAGATTCAGAGCTTTTTGATTGGAGCTTTTAAGATCAAGAGTCAGAAGTTCAGGCTCTATCTTGAGTTCAGCGTCTTGAGTCAGTCCTTTACTCTACGGTTTTCGGTGGTTTTGTCCTATGGCTGAAGCGTATCTGTTGGATAAACTGCAATCGGTTGAGCAGACGTTTAACGAGCTGACTCGTCGGTTAGCAGATCCTGACGTGGCAAAAGATCCTGGTGAATTCCAGCGGGTCGCTAAAACGCGATCGTCTTTAGAGGAAGTGGTTAATGCCTTTGAGGACTGGAAAGCAACACAGCAAGCCCTCACAGATGCCAGACAAATTCTGAAAGAAGCAGGTGGCGACTTAGAGCTACAGGAGATGGCGACGTTAGAAGTCGCCGAATTAGAAGCCAAGTCTGATGAACTAGAAACGCGTCTAAAAATCTTGTTGTTGCCGACCGATCCAAACGATGATAAGAACATCATGTTGGAAATTCGTGCTGGGACAGGTGGTGACGAAGCCAGCATTTGGGCGGGCGATTTGGTGCGGATGTACTCACGCTATGCCGAAACCCAAAGTTGGCGCGTCAAGCTTTTAAGCGAGTCTCTGGCAGATATGGGTGGCTTTAAGGAAGCGATTCTGGAAATCCAAGGCGATCGCGTTTATAGCAAGCTCAAGTTTGAGGCAGGCGTTCACCGTGTGCAGCGCGTTCCCGTAACCGAAGCGTCTGGTCGGGTGCACACCTCTACTGCAACCGTAGCCATCATGCCAGAAGTGGACGATGTAGAGATTCACATCGACCCCAAAGATATTGAACTTACCACAGCGCGTTCCGGTGGTGCGGGTGGGCAAAACGTCAACAAAGTTGAAACAGCGGTTGACTTGATGCACAAGCCGACCGGGATCCGGATCTTTTGTACAGAAGAGCGATCGCAACTGCAAAACCGTGAACGAGCGATGCAAATTCTACGAGCAAAGCTCTACGAAATGAAATTGCGGGAGCAACAGGAAGCGGTTACCTCCATGCGACGCTCTCAGGTTGGCACAGGTTCGCGCTCCGAAAAAATTCGCACTTATAACTATAAAGACAACCGCATCACCGATCATCGGTTAGGGCAAAATTTTTCACTTGCGCCAGTGCTTGAAGGCGATATTGAAGAGGTCATTCAAACCTGCATTTCTCAAGATCAGCAGGAACGCCTGGAGGCTTTGGCTGCCGAAACAAGCGGTCAGCCATCTGCCGTTTGAGTTTCCGTCACAGCATTAGACCTCCTGCGCGAATACTTAAAGGCCTCCTCCCGTCCCCCAAGTTTGGGGGAAGCTAAAACTGATGCCCCCCAAATTTGGGGGGATAGGGGGCAAAATCTGATTCATGCAGGAAGTCTATTGTTTCCGGTTGCACGAAACAAGGTCGCCAGATCAGGAAAGCATTGCTCGATCGCTTTTGGTAAACTGGCTTCCAAAAGCATGCTTTCTAGAAATGCCAACTGCTACACACTGGTTTCTCAACCCGCATAGACAGTAGAGTTTCGTGCTGCTACTGCATACCATTTGGCTTTAGAGAAGTGGCTGCTTTTTAATCAGTATGATACTTGCCCCATTGTTGCGGTTGGGGAACTAGTTGACGTTCAAACTAGAAGGCTAAACAGGCAACCATGAGTAGTCTGCGTAAAGCCAGTAACCAGCTTGTGGTTAAGGTGCTCACCGAAGCTGAAATGCCTACAGCACAATGGTTACGTCTGCTAACGTGCTGATCTTAAAACAGTACATCGTTTGAGAGGATTGCATGAGTGACGTTTTCATCTCCTACTCGCGCAAAGATAAGGTGTTTGTGCAAACGCTGCATACAGCCTTGCAAATGCAGCACCGAGACACCTGGATAGACTGGGAAGACATTCCTCTCACGGCTGATTGGTGGCTTGAGATTCAACGTGGTATCGTAGCAGCCAATGCATTTGTGTTTGTGATCAGCCCTGACTCGGTTGTTTCAGCGGTCTGTCGGGAAGAAGTTGACTACGCGGTAGAGCACCAGAAGCGCTTAGTCCCGATCGTGCGACGCGAGGGCTTTGACCCGCAGCAGATTCACCCAGCCCTATCGAAGCACAACTGGCTGTTCTTTCGTGAGCAAGACCCCTTTGAGCAAGCGCTTCAATCGCTGCTTAAGGCGATCGATACTGACCTGGATTATGTGCGCACTCACACTAGGCTTTTAGAGCGAGCCATTGAGTGGAAGCAGCAAGGGCAAAATGACAGTTACTTGCTACGAGGGAGTGACCTGGAAGCAGTGCAACAGTGGCTTGTGCAGAGTTATGCAAAAGACCCACAGCCAACGGCATTGCAGCGTGCTTATCTGGATACCAGCCATCAGGCTGAAACGCTTCGACAACGGGCAGAAATCAAACGACAGCGCCTTGCACTCATCAGTGGGGCGGTTGGCTTGGCGATCGTGGCTGGTTTAGCTGTGAAGACCTTTCAAGAATCAACGTTTGCCACGCTGCGAGAAAAATCTGCCGAGTCAAAAAATCTGTTGTCTACGCAGCCAGCGGGTGCTTTAATGCTAGCGCTTCAGGCGACAGGGCTGAATTTAAGCAGAAAGATATTTACCGGACAGGTGCTAGATCCAGTACAGTCTAGCCTTTTGAGCGCGATCGCGCTGAACCAGGAACAAGCCGTCTTGCTGGGGCATACCGATGTGGTAAACGCGGTAGCAATGAGTCCTGATGGACATTTCATTGTCAGCGGTAGCGATGATCAAACGCTGCGCCTGTGGACTCGTGAAGGACAGCCGATCGGTGAACCGCTCCAGGGACATACAGACCCTGTAAGCACTGTGGCAGTCAGCCCCAACAGTCAATACATCATCAGTGGCAGTGTGGATGGTACGCTTCGGCTATGGGATGTGCAACGCCGCACCAGCCGTCCCTTTAAAGGACACAAAAGCAATGTGTTGGCGGTTGCGTTTAGTCCCGATGGTCAGACGATTACCAGCAGTGGGAAGGATCAGACGGTACGCTTATGGGATCTCCAGGGAAACCCCATTGGGCAAGCGTTTACACGCCATACTGCACCAGTGACAGCAGTTGCATTCAGTCCGGATGGGCAGACGATCGCCAGCGGCAGTGAAGCCAGCGTACTGCTGCTCTCAAATCTTAAAGGCAACGCGATCGGCCAACCCTTTAGGGGACACAAGCGGGCCATTAGCACTGTTGCCTTTAGTCCCGATGGGCAGATGATCGTGAGCGGCAGCACAGATAAAACGATCCGCCTTTGGAACCGTCGCGGACAGGCGATCGGCGATCCGTTTCAGGGCAATCAGAATATGATTATGTCTCTGGCGGTGAGCGCTGATGGGCGCACGATCATCAGTGGTGGGCATGACAACGAAGTACGACAGTGGAATTGGCAAGGGCAGCAGCTAGGTGCACCCCTAAGAGGACACACTGCCTGGGTTACATCGGTTGCCATCAGTGCCGACGGTCAAACAATCGTCAGCGGGGCGAATGACAATACGGTGCGACTCTGGCATCCGCAAAGCTATACCGCCGGGGAAGTTTTTCTGAGTAAGTCTACAGCATCCCAACGGCGCGTTGAGGTGGTTGCCTTCGATCAGCAAGCTCAGACCAAACTTAGCGTGAGTGAAGACGGGCTGCTACGCATCTGGAAAACTTCTGGTGAACCTCTGACCATCCCGCTACAGGCTTACAAAGAGAATGTCTTTCCAGAAACGGCAGCCGCTAAAGATCACTACGGAACTCTGGTCGTTCCAGCGGCCTTTAGTCCAAATGGTCAACTGATCGCTACAGGCGGTGCTGACCGAACAATACGGCTATGGAATCTGCAAGGGCAGGCGATCGGCACCCCCTTTCGAGGACTGACGGCGGTTGCGACATCGTTGAGCTTTAGCCCCGATGGTCAAACCCTGGTGAGCGGCAGTGATGATGGCACGATTCGACGCTGGAATTTGCAAGGGCAATTACTGGGTTCACTCCTACAGGGACATACTGGGGCAGTCACCGCGATCGCCTTTAGTCCTGATGGGCAGTTGCTTGTCAGCGGTAGCCGCGATCACACTGTACGCCTATGGGATCAATCAGGAAAGCCTGTGAGACAATCCTTTCAGCATCAAGATGAAATTAGAGCCGTGCTTTTTACCCCCGACAGTCACTCCATCATCAGCGGCAGTAATGATGGTACGATTCGACGCTGGAGCTTGCAAGGGGAACCGCTGTCCCAACCCTTCCGAGGTCATTCCGGTTGGGTCAGTGCGCTTGCCATCAGCCCTGATGGACAAATGATTGCTAGCGGCAGTTGGGATGAAACAGTACGTCTGTGGAATTTGCAAGGTCAACCATTAGGTGAACCTCTAGGAGGCTACGCGGACTTTGTAACGACGCTCGTCTTTAGCCCTGATAGCCGTTCACTGCTCACGGGTAGTGCAGATAGCAATCTGCGCCTATGGCATGTAGGCAAATGGTCTGAATGGCTAACAACAGCCTGTGAACAAATGAAAGCCGTGGCAAATGATCCAATCTACCTCCCCTCTAGAGTAAAAGAGGATGCAGCACGCACCTGCCAGCGGTATGCCTCCCGGCCACACTAATGCTTTACACAATTCATGCCGATGCCCTTCGTACATCAACCTCGGAGGTTTTCACCAGCATCAGGCATCGTAACAAAACGTAGTTGCTAAACCTCCGACGTTCTGGTCAGAATACGTAAGTTCTCATCAACTGAGCGGGTAAGCATTTGCTAAACTTTAGGCTTCAGCGATCGAAGCAAAACGGCGCAAGCATTGGTATGGGAGGAATCGTGGCGTGGAAAAACCCACGATCGAACAGCAGGAACACAATATACGACCAGACGCAGAGCTGCAAAAGCAGCACTCCAGCGATTGGTTATGGCGGTTTTGGTTGGCAGTACCGCTTTATCCTTACAGTCAGCGACGAACACTGCGTACAGAGGTGATTAGAGACACGCTCTGGACATTTGACCAGATTCAGGGCATCTTCTACGTGGTGGTGCCCATTCGGATGACGATCGTCAAGCTTGAGACAGGCGGCCTTCTAGTCTACGCACCCGTAGCGCCCACTCCAGAATGCTTGCGGCTCGTGAACGAATTAGTCGCAGTGCATGGCGACGTAAAGTACATCATTTTACCTACCATTTCGGGGATTGAACATAAGGTCTTCGTCGGGCCATTTGCTCGCCAATTTTCTCATGCTCAAGTGTTTGTGGCCCCCCACCAGTGGAGCTTTCCCCTGAACCTGCCACTAAGTTGGCTGGGTTTGCCTGCCAAACGTACACACGCGCTTCCAGAT
Organism: Stenomitos rutilans HA7619-LM2; assembly: GCA_019358945.1. Taxonomy (GTDB): domain Bacteria; phylum Cyanobacteriota; class Cyanobacteriia; order Leptolyngbyales; family Leptolyngbyaceae; genus Stenomitos; species Stenomitos rutilans. The sequence goes on from JAHHIE010000002.1 coordinate 297,252, forward strand.
GACAGCCGCAAGGCTCCATTTGCAGATGAGTTTGATTACGCCATTCTAGGGCCGATCGCCCTTGGGCCAGGACAGTTTGAAGAAGTGGCCTTTTTCCATCGACAAACGCGCACCTTACTCGTTACCGACTCGATCGTCTCCATTCCTGCTGAACCACCCGCGATCGTGCAGTTAGATCCCTATCCACTGCTCTTTCACGCCAGAGAGTGTGCAGCAGATGTCGTCGTAGACACTCCTGCTCATCGCCGCAAAGGATGGCAGCGTATTGCACTTTTTACACTCTTTTTTCAACCCAGCGTGTTGTCTGTAATGAGTTTGAAGCAGACGATCGCGAACGCCTTGAACGCCGCCGATCGCTCCAAAAAAGCCTATTTCGGGCTGTTTCCGTTTCAATGGCACGATAATTGGCCGCGATCGTTCAAAGCTTTACGGGGCAATGGACGCTTGCTAGTCGCCCCTGTTCTGCAAACCTTGATTCTTAATCGAGCACCAAAAGAAACGCTCGATTGGGCAGATATCCTTACTCAGTGGGCGTTTCAGCAAATTATTCCCTGTCATTTTGATGCGCCTATTCAGGCAGACCCACAGCAATTCCGACAGGCGTTTGCGTTCTTAGAACAGGCTCCTGCAATTGGCGAAGGGATGACCAGAAACGACGCTCAATTCCTGCCTGAAGAGGACTTTGCCCTGCTTAGAGATCTCGATGAAACCTTGAATCGCCTCGGTATCGTACCACCAGCGAAAGAGAAGGTCAGTCGACAAATGAGAAGTTTTGGTAAAGCTGAACCGTTTGCGGAGCCGCTAAGCTAGGCTTTTGGCGTGAATGATTTTGGTGGTGGATGCATCCTGATCGAGGCAAGAACCGAGCAGCGAGCCGAGCGAGTGTAAAACTCGTTTGACACATGCTGCGGATTGCCTTACCCATCGTCTGCGTAGCTAGGCATCAATCGTGGAAGGCAGCGATGGTGCTTCGTAACGAGTACCACCTCCTAAACGCCGCCCTGGAATGCCATCGTGATTTGCAGTCATAAAAATTGTGACAAAAGCATTAGCTCCGAATGTCACAACAAGGAACACCAACGTCGTTGCGATCGCAGACATAAAAAGCAGCCCCAATGAAATGTCCTCAGATTCTAGGGGGAGTATAAATTTTGCGTAAAGTTAAATGTGACAGTCACCAAGTTGTCATTTTTCTCTAGTCAGTTCATAGAATAGAGCGTGCTAGAAAAGCTGTTTACGATCAACTGTCAATGGTTAGCTCTTTTTCACTCACAATCGATCCTCTGACTAAGAGCCGCTTACTGCTCCTCAAGTGCTACGCCAGTTTGAATCGCCCACAAGCTAGCGTAAATGCTGTGTTTCTTTAGCAACGTTTCGTGATTGCCAGATTCCACCAGTTTGCCGTGATCCATTACGTAGATACAGTGGGCATTCCGCACGGTTGATAGTCGATGAGCGATCGCAATGGTGGTACGACCCACCGTAATGCGTTCCAGCGATCGCTGAATAGCTGCCTCTGTTTCGTTATCCACTGCAGACGTTGCTTCATCTAGAATCAAAATCGGCGGATCTTTCAAAATGGCACGAGCGATCGCCAGCCGTTGCCGTTGTCCACCCGAAAGCTTTTGCCCTCGTTCGCCCACAATGGTGTCGTAGCCTTGCGGCAATTGCTGGATAAACTCATGCGCCTCAGCAATCTCAGCCGCAGCTCTAACCTCAGCCGGAGTTGCCTTAAAGCTTCCGTAAGCAATGTTCTCTGCTACCGTGCCGTGAAATAAAAACACATCCTGATTCACCCATCCGATCGCCCGTCGCAGCGATTGCAGTTCCAATTCCCGTAGATCCACACCGTCCAGTATGATCGTTCCAGCTTGCACTTCGTAGAGTCGCAGCAGCAGTTTTACCAGCGTACTTTTGCCTGATCCCGTTGCGCCTACGATCGCCGTCGTTTTACCTGCTGGAATGTGCAACGACAACTCTTCAATCACAGGTTGACGATCGGTGTAAGCAAAGGTCACATCACGAAAGTAGATATCACCTTGAATCGGAGTGGTCGGTTCTGAATGGTTCATTGTTGGGATGCGTGACCACTCACCGCTAGCGTTTCCCTTTCCATTCGCATTATTGTCCTGAAAAGCTGCTGGCTGCTGGCTGCTGGCTGACTGCTGGCTCCCCACCAACAAATGTCCCGAATGAATCGCGATCGGCGTATCCAGCAAATCCATCACCCGCTTTGTCGAAGCCATTGCCCGCTGATATAAATCACAGGTTTCACCGAGACGAGTCAGCGGCCACAACAGCGATTGGGTCAAGAAAATCAACACGCTATAGCTACCGACAGAAAGTCTACCTGCGATCGCCAGTTGCCCCCCGTAAAGCAGCGTTGCCAAAAAACCTATCAAGACAAGAATGCGAATTAAGGGAACAAACGCGGCGCTGAGGGCGATCGCGCGTTGGTTGCTCCGACGATACGCCTCACTATCATGGGCAATCCGCTGCGTTTCATATGCCTCTGTTGCAAAGCTTTTAATCGTCGTAATGCCGCTCAAGTTATTGGACAGACGACCGTTGAGTAAACTCACCTTCTCGCGCATATCAGCATAGCGTGGAGCCAAACGTCGCTGAAAGATCACCGATCCCCATACAATCAGCGGCATTGGCAGCATTGCCATCCAGGCCACGCTGGGAGCCAAAATAAAGAACACACTACCAATAATGATGACAGTCGTGCTGACCTGCAAAATGTCATTCGCGCCGCCGTTCAAAAAGCGCTCTAGCTGGTTGATATCGTCATTGAGAATCGATAGCAAGCCACCTGTACTGCGCTCTTCAAAATAAGCCAGTTCTAATTCTTGTAAGTGAGCGTAGGCATCGAGCCGCAAGTTGTGCTGAATATTTTGCGCCAGGTTACGCCACAGGCGATCGTAAGCATACTGAAACGTTGACTCTAACCCCCAAATGCAGAACGTTAGGACTGAGAGAATCAGCAGCTGCGTAAACAGATCTTTGATACCGAAGCGACCAAGTACCGAGTTTTGCTGCTGTACAACGATATCAACCGCCGTACCGATCAGTGCCGAAGGAGCCAGGTCAAAGACTTTATTGAGAATCGAGCAGGCGATCGCCCAGCGAGTGTGCTGATGGTAGCGCTGCCCATAATCCAGCAGGCGTTTGAGTGAATGCGCGTTCTGCCAATGACGGTTTTGAGTAGAAGTCGTTGAGTGCGACTGGCGAGAGCCTGCGATCGCGTCCTGTGAGTTCGCTTTCTGAGAAGAGGGACGAGCAGTAAACCGAGCCAAAACAGACCTCGCAGCAGAATGGTTGATGCAATAGACTGCCAACCACTCTAGCTAACTTTCCACCCTAATGTGCTCCACACCAGTCAGGACACTCACTTTCACGCTCCCAACCGTAGGGATGAAATCCACAAATTAGCGGCGTGCGAGCTTCACGGCTGTACCCATACGTCACACCGTGATAGTTTGTACAGCCAGTACATGGTTTCGGTCGGGTGGGGGCCACATCAGTAAAGCCTAGTTGCGATCGTAGAATATGCCGTTTACTCTCCTGCCGATGCCACTTGGCATGATCAGCTTTCCGAAACAGATAATGAATCTTCCCAAACGGGTACTGCACAGAGTCCATAAGGGTGCGTGTGAAGGGATATCCTCTAGACTACCCATATTTTTGAGCATACTCCCTCACCCCTGCGCCTGAGATTGGACAATATCTATCTAAAGACGCAGATAGACGAAGAGATTTCGTAACAAATGATACTGTTTGTATCCCTGAGTTGAGCTTTACAAAAAAAGAACGTTGTGAGCAATGATTGTGGTTAGCAGTCAGCAGGTGAAAGGTATTCTCTATCAGCCATCGATCAGCAGCGATCCAGCAGCTACAAAAACTTCTTACCAGCAACGTCTGCCACATGAGATCTTGGACAGGAATTGAACTCAAGACTTTCTAGCGTTCGCGAAGCGTGTCTTTTAGACTCAGCGGCGCAAAGCGCTACTCAAAATTATCCTTTTTATCGTTTGCCTCCTGCCTTCTTCTCATCCCAACTGCCAAACCTTCACTTTGCTGTCCGAACTGCCGCTAACCAACACACTACTATCGCCTGAAAGAGCGACTGCATTCACAGCGCTAATGTGTTCCGTCAACGTACCGATCAGAGTGCCGATTTCCAGATTCCAGAGCTTAATAGTGGTATCGCTACTGCCACTGACCAGGAGTTTGCCATCGCGGCTGATGTCGATCGCGTTGACCGAATCCATATGTCCTGAAAGGGTTCGCACTACTACACCTTTCGCAAGATCCCATACTTTAATTGTTTTATCTTTGCTGGCACTGACCAGGGTTTTGCCATCAGGCGTAATGACAACACCATTGACTGAATTAAAGTGACCGTTCGGCAGTGTGCGCACAGGGGCGTTAGTCTTGAGACTCCACAGCTTAATTTGATTATCCAAACCACCGCTGACAAGGAATTGACCATCAGGACTGAGAGCCACCGATCGCACCATGCCCGCCAAACCTGAAAATGAACGTAGAGCTTCACCTGTTGTCAGTTTCCATAACCGCACGGTGCGATCTTCGCTGCCGCTGGCAAGCAGTTGACCATTGGCGCTGATCACTACTGAGTTGACATCTCTCGTGTGTCCAGTGAGCGATTGCAGCAGTCTTCCATCCGCTAAATGCCAAAGACGGATCGTGTCGTCGTCGCTGCCACTCACCAAAATCTGCCCATTGGGACTAATGCTCAGGCAGTTGATAGGTTTGTTGTGACCTGTGAGTGTTCGTAACAGTTCGCCTGTAGCACGATTCCAGATTTTAATATTGTCGTCCAGTCCGCCGCTGGCGATCGTCTCAGCATTAGGGCTAATGGCAACTGCCGTAACCCAGCGGGAATGCCCAACGAGGGTATGTAAGCAGTGACATTTTTGCGCACTCGAAAGTGGCGGCTTCGACACGGAAGGTTTAGAAATGGGTGGTCTAGAAGGTGGCGTACCAGACACCCGAGGTTGCCCCATTTGGGATTGACTCACAGGCTGCGACGCGATCGCGCTGCCAGAAAGCGACGCTGCGATCGGTGGTTGGCCTGCTGGTTGTCTTGAACGGGAAACTGTAGCCCCAATCGGAGGGCGAGATAAGGCTGTTCGCAAATCTTTCATCACCGCATCCGCAGATTGATAGCGTTCGCTGACCAGATCTTTCAGCATCTTGTCTAAGATTTGCGCGATCGGCTCACTGATCGTCCGTCCCTTTTCGTTTAAACGTTCTCGCCAAAGCCAGCGCCCTTGCAACGGGTCGTAGAGGTCTTCTGGCTTAACCTGAGTCATCAGAAACAAGCACGTTGCACCCAGACTATAGATATCGCTAGCTGGATACGCTCTACCACTACGCAACTGTTCGATCGGTGCATAACCCTCAGTGCCAATCTTCGTACCCGGCTGGTTAGACGCTTCCACCGACAGAAGTTTGGCAACACCAAAATCAATCAGCACCAGCTTGTTGTCAAACTTGCGACGAATAATGTTGGACGGTGTAATGTCGCGGTGAATAACCTGATGATCGTGAACGAATTTGAGAATCGGCAAGATGCCTGCTAACACTTCACGAATACGTTGTTCAATAAAGACGCCATTTTGCGCCAGTTCTTGCAACAGCGTGTTGCCTTCAACAAATTGCTGTACTAAATAAAGGCGTTTGTCGTGTGCAAAATACGCCAGTAGCGCCGGTATCTGAGGATGTTCGCCCAGTTCATAAAGTCGCACGGCCTCTTGCTCAAAAAGCTTGACAGCTTTTTCAAGCGATTTAGTCCCTTGCAATTGAGGCGAAAACTGCTTAATGACGCACCGTGCTTTGAGGCGATCGTCGTCTTCTGCCAGATACGTTCGTCCAAAACCGCCCTGTCCGATCGGTCGTATGACTCGATACCGTCCTCGCAGCGATGGTATCAGCTTAGTGCCACAACTAAGGCAAAACTCGGCATCATCAGCGTTTTGGGGATGCTGGCAGTCCGGATTGAGGCAGCAGGTCATACGTATGCACCAGGAACTTGTACTCTATTTTCCCTAATTCGCTGCGTTCTACACTAAAGTCGTGCGCGATCGCCAAGACTCACTGACACGATCGCACATGAAACCAACGATCAGCAAAGGAGCGCAACTGGTTTGCATTGTAATAGCTTTCTAGCCATACCATCTGTACATAGACAGTAGAGACTGAACGTTTTTACACCATCTGCGGTCTAACGGTCGGAAACACGCCGCCTCACCTAGTGGTAACCATCATCAGGTAGACAGATCTGCCAAGCGAATGGTTTGTTTAAGTCATTGTTACCTTAGACTGAGGCGCAACGGCTTCTCTTCCGTTGCATCCCCGCTTCATAAAGCTAGCGATCAGGTTAATCTGCTCACTGCTCTGCTTAAGCGCCTATTGAAAAACGCTGCCGTTAAAGCTGTTATCACGCCTACCATGAGTTCTCCCTTGCCAAAACCTGTCCTGGTTACGTCTTCGATGGCTGCTCTCTTACTAGGTTTGGCAGCGGGTTACCATATCCAAACTGAACCAGCCGCTGAGAAAGTGACACTCACCCAGAACGAGACTGCACCTGCTGCTCAACCGATGAGTGCCTTTGCCCATCAACCAGCCAAAACAGACTTTATGGGAGGGCTGATTGATCAGGGCATTCGGCGTACTTACTACCTGCATACGCCACCGACTTACAAAGCTGGTCAGCCATTGCCACTTGTCTTGGCGTTCCATGAATCAGAGGGCACAGGCAAAGATATGGCAACTCACACTGGACTCAATCAGCTTGCAGATCAGGAAGGTTTTATCATCGTTTACCCCGATGGCATCAATGCAAAGTGGAATGTATCGGGGCAGGCAGGGACTCAAGAAGATAACGTTGCCTTTGTGCAAGCGCTGATAGCTCATTTGGGTCAACTGCGCACGATCGACCATCAGCGCATCTACGCGACAGGGTTATCCAATGGTGGCATTTTAGTTCAAAAGCTTGCCTGCGAGAATCCAGGACAAATTGCCGCTTTTGCAACGGTTGCAGCCTCCTTACCAGAGCAGTTTCAAGCCAAATGCCAGACCAAAACACCTGTCTCGATGTTAATGATTAACGGCACGGCTGATGCTGTGGTGCCCTGGCAAGGTGGTAAGCCGCCCGATGTGCGAGTAGGTCGTAATCTCTCCATTCCACCCATTCCCGCTGTATTTAATTTCTGGCAAAAACATAATGGTTGTGGAGCACCCGTAACCGTGAAACAACGCGCTGACCGACTTGTAACCTCTTCCTCTTACACCAATTGTCAAGCTCACTCAACCGTGCAATTGGTAGCCTTGAATGGAGCAACTCATATTTGGCCTGGTGGCGGTTACGGGCGATCGCAGTTTCTAGATGCCAGTCAAATGATCTGGGCGTTCTTTCAGCGCCACACTCTGATAGCGACAGCATCACAGCAAGATAGTACAACGAAGCAAACGCTGTCTGCTGCTTCTCGTTAGTCTTTCAGCATCGAAAACTAAAGCTGCTACCCCTAAGTTTGTTTGAATGCCTAAGTTGAGAGTATTGGTTGAGATTACATTGAACCTCCAGCGGCAATGCACAGTCTAACGTTCTACACAATATTGTTTTGCCTTGCTGCTTACTTGTGACCAACGTAAACGTCCCTAGTCCCCTTCGTTTTATCAACGTATGACTACGCAAAAATTTTTCGCCAGAACTGCCGTCCTAGCAGCTACGACCGTCCTTGTTACAGGCGCTGCCAGTATTTCAAAAAGCTGGGCTGAGCCACAACCCAGTCCAAAACAGCTCGTTGATGAGGTCTGGCACATTCTGGATCAAAACTATGTGGACGGCAGTTTTAACCAGCAAGATTGGAAAGCCGTCAGGCAGGATTACTTGGGTCGCAATTATAGTTCTAGGGAGCAAGCGTATAAAGCGATTCAGCAAATGGTATCGAAGCTGGGCGATCGCTACACCGAGTTTTTTGAACCACAGGCATACAATGCGCTGAACACTGAAATTAGCGGCAATCTCTCTGGTGTGGGGTTGGAACTGGCAGCGGATGAAAAAACGAAAGCGTTAACCGTTGTTGCCCCCATTGAACAGTCTCCGGCAGCGGCAGCAGGCATCTTACCCGCTGATGTGGTCACCAAGATCAACGGACGATCGACGCAAGGAATGAACATTAATGATGCCGTCAAGCAAATTAAAGGAGAAGCAGGTACGCAGGTAGTACTGACGATTCTTCGAGGGCATCAAAACTTGACCTTTAAGCTCACCAGAGCCAACATTACGCTGAATCCAGTCTCCTATCGCACACAAACAACCGACTTTGGCAAGATTGGCTACATTCGTCTGCCCGAATTTACGCAAACGGCTCCGACTGAGATGAGCCGAGCCATTGTGGCGCTTGAAAAGCAAAACGTTCAAGGCTATGTCCTTGATTTGCGATCCGATCCGGGCGGCTTGCTAGATGCCAGTCTCAAGATTGCTAGCATGTGGATGGAGCAAACCCCGATCGTGTCGCTCGTCAATCGGCAAGCCGTGAAGGAACGCTATGAGACAGAAGGGCGATCGCTGACCCAAAAACCCTTAGTGGTGTTGGTAGACGGTGGCTCTGCTAGTGCCAGCGAGATCCTCGCGGGTGCGCTTCAGGATGATGGGCGTGCCGTTTTGGTAGGCACGCGCACATTTGGCAAAGGTTTGGTGCAAGCTGTGCAGCCTCTGGGAGATGGTTCTGCAATTAAGCTCACAATCGCAAAGTACTACACCCCCAAAGGTCGAGATATTAATCACGTTGGGATCACGCCCGATGTCGTCGTCGGGCTAACCGATGCCCAAAAGAAGGCGTTAGTGCAAAAACGACAGGTGGCGACAACGGCTGATCCCCAATACGCTACAGCGCTCGTGAGCCTGGGGCAACTAATTCAAACCAAGGCAGCGGCTCCAACTCAGACAGGTACTCCCGTTAGAGCCGTTCTACGCTGAACCATACAGTGCAGAAGCTGATTGACTGACAGAACTCCTGAAAGGCTGATGGCTCCGTTGCTCACCCGCCCGTGATGAAAATCTGGGTGACGGTATGAAACGCCTACAGAGGACTTTCTTCTGTGAGCCAGGACTTCTATGCAGGGCAGGACAGGTGATCGCTCAAAGATTTGTCAGTCAAGGGTAGAAGCGTGCTGGCAGAGCCCATTATGGTAACAAAAGCATTGCGTTGGTGATCATTTGAAGCGATTGAGGGGATAGCTCAATCTCAACACCCGCCTCACCTGCGCCGATCAATATAGTTGGAGAGTCCATTCAATGCCGATTCATCAGGACAGGAATTGAATTGGCCCCGATGGGAGAAACACCATTGGGAGGATAATGGAGTAACTCTAAAAGAGCCGTCCTCTCTACTATTTGCAACCGTTTACAACCAACCTGCTCAGCAACCTGGTGCAAATTTAAGCGCGTCTCGATCGGAGCAACCACCAGACAACGGTATTCTCGGTCTTTTGTCTCCAGCAATAACGTCTTTGTAATGCGAGAAAGCTCGTAACCCAACGCTTGAGCAACGTCTTGAGGGCTGCGAATTGGTATCAGCAAGTCCTTGTGAATATGCACTTGATAGGGAGTTTTGAACTCATCCAGAATTTTTTGGATGCGATCGTGCATAACGGCTACTCTGACGCTTAAAGCTGTAGACAGGTTACCCAAACGCTCGTGCTAAACGAGCAAAAGGACATTTGCTGACCTTAGGTGCGGCTAAGTAGTCTTGTGGAATCGTGACCGGATGACCTTGGGCAAGTTGCGCCTGTGCTAGTGCCAGTGCTTTTCGGGCATGGCTAAGCTTCGCTTCATCCTTAATGATGGAACTCATGCGTTCTAAATACGCTTGCAGATATCTCACTCGAAGTTGAGGTTGGTCGCTCATGCGCTCCAGGAAGGGAAGGTCTGACTCTGCCATAAACCGAATAGCCAACATTGGAATCGGGCTGCGTAGAGGGCGGAAATGGGGATTGTGCAGCCCCGGCGTTTCATTCTGCTGATGAAACTCGCCAATCATGAGGCCCTGCTCAACAAAAAAGGGCTTGAGCTTCTGCTGCACAGCATCGATGAGTTCAGGTGCTTGCTCAGGGGAAACGTCTGGAAAAACAAGCATAATTGCTTTATAAAACGCCATTTCTCCGCTTTGAGGCTCTAGCTCTAAAAACTGATCGCGATAACGGCGAACAATCTCTTCAATCTGAGATTGACCCATTGCTTGGGTACGGATGACCGCTAACCGAATCGTATCAAGTTGTAAGGCACGGGGCACAAACGGACAGACAGGCCCCGATCGACCTAAGTCAGGATGAGGTCTCCCCAAAAAATTTTTGACCCACTCTGTCATTTCAGTGAAGTAAGCCAAATCTGGCTGAAGCTGATCGAGATCAGCAGGTGCAAAAAGCTGCATGCTCTTAAGTCCGTAGAACGTTAACGGTTTAGTGCGTCAGGCTGAGTAGCGCTTCGCCAGGTCAAAAAATTGACTGCTGGAGAATGAACTGTTAGCTGGTAGGCACAAAAAACACTGCCGCTAGCAAAACGTAGCGAACATGGTACTGACACCGTCTGGAGCGTTCATCACATCCCCATTGATTGACTTAGAAGGCTTATCGAAATAACTTGAGAAACTTTCGGGGAAAAGTTAGCTCAACGTAGACATCCTAGATATTCTTTTGGGCAATTTATGGGTACAGATTGGCTCGTTTGTTGAGCGATCGCCTACGTGCGATTGCTTTGATTGAACAAAACTTTATGCACTATTGCGAACAATAAAGTTTGAACAAATTTGAAGGCGAAATGACTGCCAAACCAGGGCAGGAGTGAAACGTTGGGTAATAAGAGGCCGTTGCCAAATGTGAAGATGGAGCGAAACAGTATGCAATGGGAAGAACAGCCATCGGGTGGCCTTCTGACAACCGATCGCCAGACGCGACCTTCCATGAGGCAGGGTATCCGTATTGATACCAACCAGGCTACATGTATCCATCTTTTGTTTGAAGCGCAGGTGGAAAAAACACCTGAGGCGATCGCGGTTGTCTTTGAAAACCAAACCCTCACCTATTGGGCGTTGAACCAAAGAGCCAATCAACTGGCACACCAACTGATCCAGCAAGGAGTTGGCCCTGAAGTACTCGTTGGCATTTGTGTTGAACGCTCGTTAGAGATGATTGTCGGATTGCTCGGTATTCTTAAAGCGGGTGGAGCATACGTGCCGCTTGATCCCGCCTACCCAGCAGAGCGTTTGGCATTCATTTTGGACGATACTCAAGTACCTGTCATTTTGACTCAGGCACATCTGGTAGACAGCCTGCCTGCCTCCCCTGCTAAAGTTGTCTGCTTAAACTCAGATTGGGAGGAAACGCGCCAAACTACTTTAAAAAATCCCAGTGGACGAGCGATCGCCAATAACCTGATGTACGTGATCTACACCTCAGGCTCAACGGGCAAACCAAAAGGGGTCATGATTCCCCATGTGGGTATCTGGAACCAACTTTACTGGAGACAAACTACTTTTTCCCTCACACCAGCAGATCGAGTTTTACAATCTATTTCCTTCAGCTTTGATCCATCTGTTTGGCAAATCTTTTGGCCGTTATCGTTCGGGGCGCAGCTAGTCTTGCCAGTTCCAGGTGGGCAAAAAGACCTTGTCTATCTCATCCAGTTAATGGCTCAGCAGCAGATCACTGTCATGGCATTGGTGCCTTCTATGCTGCGTGCATTACTAGCCCAACCATCGATTGCTCAATGCACCTCCTTAAAACACGTCTTTTGTGGCGGAGAGGCGCTACCGTCTGAGTTGATTGAACAGTTTTATCAGCGCTTTCGGCCCAGTACGCTGTTACACAATGTGTATGGGCCAACTGAAGCCTCGATCGACGCGACGTTTTGGACGTGTCAACCTCACTTCACTCATCAAATTGCTCCTATCGGTCGGGCGATCGCCAACACGCAAATCTATATTCTTGACGAACGCCTTCAACTTGTAGCGTCTGGAGAATCCGGTGAGCTACACATTAGTGGTGCCGGGTTGGCTCGTGGCTACCTCAACCGTGCCAATCTAACGGCTGAAAAGTTCGTTTCTCTACACAGCAATCAAATCAATGCCCGTCTCTACAAAACGGGAGATTTGGCACGTTATTTGCCCGATGGCAATGTTGAGTTTCTGGGGCGAATTGACCATCAGGTGAAAATCCGGGGTTTTCGGATTGAGTTAGGCGAAATTGAAATTGCGCTCAAGCAGCATTCTTTGCTGACTGAAACTGTGGTTGTTGCCCGTGAAGATTCACCAGGAAACCATCGTTTAGTAGCTTACGTCGTGCCATCTGAAGCAGCCGTGCCAACGACCGCTGAGTTACGCAGCTTTTTGCAGGAAAAGCTTCCTGAATACATGGTGCCCTCTGCCTTCGTTGTGCTCAAAACCTTGCCCCTAAATGCGAGTGGTAAGCTCGATCGCCAAGTTCTGCCGGCCCCAGAATCAGAAGTTGCCTTAGATAACGCATTTGAAGCACCTAAAGATGCTTTAGAAAATGATTTAACACAGCTTTGGGAGCAGATTCTAAACGTCCGTCCGATCGGGGTGAAAGACAACTTCTTTGAATTAGGGGGAGACTCTCTGCTAGCAACCCGCGTCTTGGCCCAAATTGAAACGATGCGCGGACAAAAACTACCGTTAGCTGTCTTTCAGGAAGCAGCAACGGTAGAAAACCTGGCTGAGTGCTTACGGCGGCAGGATTTAACCATGACCCAAAAGCCGCTGGTTGTGATTCAACCGCATGGGATCAAACCACCTCTTTTCTGCATCCACTCCAGAAACCACCATGTGTTGAATTATTTCCCACTCGCGCGCCATTTGAAACCCGATCGACCTGTTTATGGGTTACAACCGCGTACAACAGATGTTAGTCTCCTCTCCAAGCTCTCGGTTGAAGAAATAGCCGCTGACTATATCGAAGAGATACGAGCACTTCAGCCGAGCGGCCCTTATTTTTTATTGGGCTATTCCTTTGGGGGTTTAGTTGCCTATGAAATGGCGAGACAACTTGCCGCTCAAGGGGAGCGCATCGCCCTACTAGCGATGGTTGATACCTACAATTTGAGGAAGCCGTGGTTCAAGCGGACACCAACCTACCTTAATATGCTCAAACGATTGCCCATACATCGGGCTGAGCTAAAAAAGCGCCGCTTGAAGGAAAAAGTGCACTATGGCTGGAAGGTACTGACGCAGGAAGTTCAGAAAAATTCAGACGGTCAATCATTGTCTTTGGCTCAACAGCCTAGTCCTGAAATTGTGATGCTCGAAGCCGCTTATGAGCAGTTGGTGAAAAACTATGTTCCTCAAACCTATCCGGGACAGATTACTCTTTTGAAAGCGGTTCGTCCACCTGAGGCAGCGCAGCGTTTGATTTCCGATAGGATTGATGCCTTGTTAGGTTGGTCGAAGCTAGCTGATAGCGTTGAGGTTTATGAGTTGCCGTGCAACCATTTTAATGTGGTCTTCGAGCCTTTTGTTCAGCTTTTAGCAGAAGGGCTACAGATTTATCTTGATTCAGCTCAAGGTGAGGACGCGATCAATTGAATTCAATGGCTCGATCGCATTAGGAGGGCAAGGGGACAGATGGCACGGCTTTCGTTTCCAGCGCCGCAACACTACGACGAGTCGCTTCTACAAAACGGCTGACCCGAATAGGATCGATCGGCTGTTCGCGGCGACCATGCCGCTTGAGGGATGTTGATGCAATCACGCCGTTCGCCGCCTGCATCAAGGTTGAAATATTCTCCCAATCGGCACCACTCCCGATCAAAACAGGTGTGCCATTGGCCGCAGCGGTGGCGAGTTCTAAATCTTCCAGATTGGGTGGACTTCCCGTAGCCCAACCGGACAGAATCACGGCATCGGCCAAACCGCGCTCGATCGTGTCTTGCACGGCAACTGTCAAATTGGGCGAACTCAGCGGACGAGCGTGCTTGACCAATACATCCGCAAAGATTTTGACATCGCTGCCCAACTCACGCCGATAGCGGAGCAATTCATGGGCATTGCCTTCAATGAGGCCCTGATCGGTCGCCATCACCCCTGTGAGCACATTGACACGGATAAATTGGGTTTGGGTGCAGGTCGCGATCGCTAGTGCACTTCGTGCATCATTTCGCAGCACGTTAAGGCCGATTGGTAAGGTCACCATCTGCTGCAAGCGATGCACGACGAGGGTCATCGCACTGACTACAGCCGGATCGACATGATCCTTGGGAAAGGGTGCATCAAAAAAGTTTTCGACAATGATGCCATCCACACCACCCGAAGCAAGAGCAGTCGCTTCCTGTTCGGCGCGATCAATGACAGTCTTCAGGCTGCCGCCCCAGAGTGCCGATGTGGGCAACGGGAGTAAATGGACGACACCAATAATCGGATTCGGAGTCTTGAAAATTTGAGTTAAGTCCACGTGCGTTAAGAATTCGGACTCATTGAAACGGGTCTGGTTGCTAAAATCATAACTTTTTACTGCCCCTGTATCTGCGGTCAATCGCGATCGACGATCGAACCACTAAGTACTGTTACCTCTTGCTTCACCATCCTCGGTTCAGACGCAGCGTATCATGCGCTAGTATGAGTAGATAGTAAAGATGTTGTCGGGCATGTCCATTCACTCAGGTCTACGCTAGCAAAGCGACAATGACGTTCCTGAAGGCGGATCGACCCTTGCGTAAAGTATCGTAATATTTCCGTTTTTGCGCTACCATAGTGATTGTTGACATCTGGGCGATTGCGATAAATAGTGGCTCTACACGCTGCTATCGAGTTTGAGGCGAAGGGTTAATCCGTCGCATGAGCGATCGCTACAGCTTACCGACTGACTACCCTTCCCATTCCACCCGTTATAGGATTTCATGGGCAACAAGCCAACGATTGCCGTCGCACATTTAGGCTGCGAGAAAAACCGAATTGATACAGAGCATATGCTGGGACTTCTCGTCCAGGCGGGTTACGAAGTCGATACCAACGAAGCATTAGCCGATTACGTCATTGTCAATACCTGTAGCTTTATCCAGGCAGCACGTGAGGAATCTGTGCGCACGCTGGTAGAACTGGCAGAAGCAGATAAAAAAATTGTGATTACAGGCTGTATGGCGCAACACTTTCAGGAGCAGCTTTTAGAAGAACTCCCGGAAGCCGTTGCATTGGTTGGAACAGGTGATTATCACAAGATTGTTAACGTCATTGAGCGGGCGGAAGCGGGAGAGCGTGTACAGGAAGTTTCTCAAGAACCAACCTACATCGCTGATGAGACTACGCCTCGCTATCGCACGACCACTGAGGGTGTCGCTTACCTTAGAATTGCCGAGGGGTGTGACTATAGGTGCGCTTTTTGCATCATTCCTCACCTCCGAGGCCAGCAGCGATCGCGCCCCATTGAATCCATCGTCGCAGAAGCAGAACGCTTAGCTTCTGAAGGTGTGCGGGAAATTATTTTGATTTCCCAAATCACTACAAACTACGGGCTGGATATTTACGGCGAACCTCGGCTGGCAGAACTTTTGCGAGCATTGGGTAAAGTTGATATTCCCTGGATTCGGATGCACTACGCTTATCCAACTGGCTTGACGCCCCGTATCATTGCCGCTATTCAGGAAACCTCTAATGTCTTGCCCTACCTCGATTTACCGCTTCAGCACTCTCATCCTGATGTGCTGCGATCAATGAATCGTCCGTGGCAAGGGCGCGTTAATGATGGGGTGATCGATCGCATTAAAGCCGCGATCCCCAACGCTGTACTGCGGACGACGTTCATTGCTGGGTTTCCCGGTGAAACCGATGAGCACT
The DNA here is from genome assembly GCA_019358945.1 of Stenomitos rutilans HA7619-LM2. Lineage (GTDB taxonomy): Bacteria > Cyanobacteriota > Cyanobacteriia > Leptolyngbyales > Leptolyngbyaceae > Stenomitos > Stenomitos rutilans. The sequence goes on from JAHHIE010000002.1 coordinate 313,124, forward strand.
TTCAGCACCTGTTGGAATTTGTCCAGCGCCATGAATTTGACCATGTGGGTGTTTTTACTTTCTCAGCAGAGGAGGGCACACCTGCCTATCACCTGCCCAATCAGCTTCCTCAGACTGTGATGGATGCGCGGCGGGATGCTTTGATGACTGCTCAGCAGCCGATTTCACTCAAGCGAAATCGGCTAGAAGTGGGCAAGGTGGTTGATGTGTTGATCGAGCAAGAAAACCCTGAAACAGGCGAATTGATTGGTCGCTCTGCTCGTTTCTCCCCCGATGTTGATGGCTTAGTGTATGTCCAGGGTCACGCCGCCCTGGGATTGCTGGTTCCGGTGGCGATCGCCGATGCCGATGTGTATGACCTATACGGTCATGTTGCGATGGCGGCTGACCTCATTCGTATGCAGCCGCTGGCGGTTCCTTGAGTTCATGATGCGGGCTGAATGCATCTGCTCAAGCCTGCTTGCGTCATCTTTTTGCTGTCAATTCTTTGCAATCAACGTACTCTCATACTCTTAATTAGGAGATTCAATGACCCTTTCGTTTCATAGCCTTGGTCTTTCCGAAGCTCGTATCCGTCACCTGGAGGCGATGGACTTTACGGTTCCTACCGCGATTCAGGCACAGGCGATTCCCCATCTCTTGTGTGGGCGTGATGTGGTTGGACAAGCTCAAACAGGTACTGGCAAAACAGCCGCGTTTGCACTGCCCATCTTGGATCGCATTGATGTTAAGCTACCAGCCGTACAGGCACTTATTTTGACTCCAACCCGCGAGTTAGCCATGCAGGTAGGGCAAGCGATCCGTGGTTTTATCGACGATCGCCGCCTAAAAGTCGTTACCATTTACGGTGGACAGGCGATCGACCAGCAAATTTCGCGCCTAGAGCGCGGTGCCCAGATTGTAGTAGGTACACCTGGACGGGTGCTAGACCTTCTTAGCCGGGGTGATCTTAAGCTCAATCAATTGAGCTGGATGGTGCTGGATGAAGCAGATGAAATGCTCAACATGGGCTTCATTCAGGATGTGGAAAGAATCCTTAGTCAGGCACCGATCGAGCGCCAAACGGCCTTCTTTTCTGCGACGATGGAACCCTCGGTGCGGAAGTTAGTGACCAAGTTTCTGCGATCGCCTATTACGGTGACGATCGAGCAACCGAAAACAGCACCGACTCGCATTAATCAGGTTGCTTACATGATCCCCCGTGGTTGGACGAAGGCGCGCGCCCTTCAGCCCATTTTGGAACTAGAAGATCCGGAGGCCGCACTGATCTTTGTGCGCACCCGGAAAGCTGCCGCAGAACTCACGAGTCAACTGCAAGCGGCTGGTCACAGCGTGGATGAATATCACGGCGATCTCAGTCAGTCTCAGCGTGAGCGCCTGCTGCTCCGGTTCCGTCAGCGCCAAGTACGTTGGGTAGTAGCAACCGACATTGCAGCACGCGGTATTCACGTCGATGACCTGACGCACGTGATTAACTACGACTTGCCCGACAGCGTGGAAAATTACGTCCATCGCATTGGTCGTACAGGACGCGCTGGGAAGGAAGGAACGGCAATCTCTCTGATCCACTCCCTCGATCGCCGTAAGCTGCGCGACATTGAGTATCACATGCGCCAGCGGTTAGAAGTGGTTTCCATTCCCACTCGCGCTCAGATTGAAGCCCGTCAAATTGACAAGCTCCAGGGTCAGATCCGGGAAGCTCTAGTGGGCGAACGGATGGCATCGTTCTTGCCCATCGTCGCGCAACTGTCAGAAGAATACGAACCCCATGCGATCGCCGCTGCCGCTTTGCAAATGGCCTACGATCAGACGCGCCCGACCTGGATGCGCTCAAATCAGCAAGACCATGCAGACGAGCCACCCCAAAGCGTTAGCAGTGGTGGACATGGTTCACCCAAGCCCAAGCCAGTGAAGCGCAGTCGCAACACTGGAAACTCAGAAAACCAGGTGTCACCATCGTTTGATCGATAACAGTACCTGAACGATGCAGGTAGTTAGCTGTAGGGTGTGCAATGCACACCCTACCGTTTTGTTTGAGCGTCTTTGAGGCATTGCCCGTGTTGTCAACCGATTTGCTTGCGTTCTATCGTCGCGTCAGCCAACAGTCCTTTACTGTGGTAGATGTGGAAACAACAGGGCATCGTGCTTCTGGTGGTTGCCGTGTCATTGAGGTGTCCGTTTTACACGCGACGCTGGCAGAGGGCATTTTGCATCAGCAGACGCATCTGGTGAATCCACAGGTGCCTGTACCTGCGATGATCACTCGGTTTACGGGGATTGATCAAGCAATGGTCGATCAGGCTTCTCTCGCCGAAGAGGTTTGGCACAGCTATCTTCCGTTACTCAACACAGGCATCTTGACCGCGCACAATCTAGCATTTGACTATGCTTTTTTGTGTGCAGAGTTTGATCAATTAGGGATTGAGTTTTCACGATCGCCCGCTGAACAGCTTTGTACTGTGATTCTCGCTCGCCTGATGCTGCCCGATCTGCCATCCCGAAGCCTGCCCGATTTAGTAAAACATTTTCAGTTTCCGGTTGGGCATTCTCATCGTGCCGAAGCCGATACGATCGCCTGCTGGCTCCTTGCAGAACGACTGCTCACCGAAGTGCAAAATGAGCCAGACGAGGTGCTACTCAAGCGGTTTGTTCAACAGTGGTTGCCGTTAGGTGATGCGGCGGCGCTTCTAGGCTGTTCGGGTAAACAGGCGCGATCGCGCCTTGAGAAAGCAGGTGTTTTTCCCAAATTCGTGGGTCGGCACAAAACGCCCATGTACCAACGTGGCCGCGTGGAGCGTGTTGTTTTAGAGCAGCTCGAACCCATCCAGCTTTCGTGGTTGTGAGTGCGATCAGCCGTCAGCTTCATTTCGTACTGCTCACTGACAGCGAAGCCAACCTACTTGTGCGCTAACGTTCCCAATCAGCAGCGACAGATACGACTGAAACAAAGCGCACAGACTTTGTTCGTCCGCTGCATTGGGGTTGTTATGCCGCTGCCTCACAAGCAACTGCCCGCACATTGACCAAGTTTGGCCTTTAGCTTTGTGCGGATTCGTTCATTTGCTGCTGAAGCTGCTCAACTTCTTGAATTGATAAGCCTGTGGAAAGTGCAATAATGTCGATCGCAACTCCTCTACGCAAGAGATTAATAGCGATTCCTCGCTGTTTTTTAACTCCTCCTTCCGACAAGATCGAACGATAGACGGTGGATTCCTGCATAATGTCTCTCCGTAATATGCGATAGCACTTTGACCCAGAACGGCAAAAGGAATCAGCTCAGGATATTGCAGGAACAGTGACGCAGGTTGCTCCTACAGGCGCACCACTTCAAACTCATGATGAGTGCGCTCCATCGCAAAGCTGGTTTGATAAACCAACTCTGATCCCGTTTGTTTCAGGTAGATTACGACTTGCCGCATGGATCTGGCTGGATTTCTGCGATACCCTCGTACACGGTAATCTAAAACACGGAACGGAATATTGTCCTTGGGGAGCGTTTGAAATTCGAGATGCAAAATGGATTCGTCCGACTCCAGGAAAATTAGGGCATCGGCGCGAATTGGGTCGAGGGAGAGTTCAGAGGGTTGAATTTCTGTCAGGGTGACAGGTTTACCCAGCAACCAACTGGCGAAGTCGGCTGAGAAGTGTTCAGCAAGAAATCGGCGGTATCATCGTACATAGAAATAGCAAGATTGTACGCTCTGCAATCGGCATTTGACTCTGAGTAAATCTGAAGTTTGATGAATGATTATTTCAGGCGATCGCGGGAAGCTAACTCAATTAACTGCGTTGAAAATTGATGATTATGATCATCAACCGCCCAAAAGCGAATATCCAGGAGCTGCTGCCGCCACTGTGGGTAGGGGTGATCGTGCTGAGGGCTATACTCTGCCAGTGCATTATGCTGAGGTCGTGCAAGCGGCCATTGAATCAGTGGGAGCCAAGGTTGTGTTTTAGCCGCCTTATGCCCCCAACTTGTCACCGCTTAAACTCTGTTGGTCAAAACTCAAGCAGCTACTGCGTTCAGCAAAGGCTCGAACGCACGAAGCACTCGACCAAGCTTTAACAGTTTTGAGTTAGAGAGCGGTCAGCGATCAGCCGTCAGCGGTCAGCGATCAGCTTTTTTCTAAAAACTAACAACTAAAAACCAACAACTGCTTTAGCGATCAGCAGTCAGCAGTCAGTCGTTAACCCACTCTCGACTCCCCACTCTCTCCGCCTTTCTTCTGCCCTCTACCTTCACACTTAGCTCAGGCAGCATCTTCCAATTCAGCCGTTCTTACTGGTAGCTGCTTGGTAACATCACCCCGCTGCACTTTAACCTGTAGCGTTTGACCCAGGCGACTATTTTCCACGATCGTCTGTAGTTGCTCTGCCGTTGTAATGGATTGGGCATCAACCTGAGTGATGACATCACCACGACGTAGACCCGCCTTGGCAGCAGGTGTATTGGGAAGCACCCGCACGACAATCACGCCATTCACCTCTGGCACCATAAACGCCGAGTTTGGATCGCTGTTGTTCTGTCGCGCCAATTCTGGGGTAAGCACGGTCATCTGCACGCCCAGATATGGATGCACAATACGTTCACCTTTGGCGAGTTGGTCTTTAATGGTTTTCGCTTTGTTGATGGGAATCGCAAACCCAATGCCCATCGCGTCGGCACGAATAGCGGTGTTGATCCCAATCACTTGCCCCTGGTCATTGACCAACGGGCCGCCAGAATTCCCTGGGTTAATGGCAGCATCGGTTTGAATGAAGTCTAGGCGCTTGTCAGGAATGCCAACCTGGGCACTGGAGCGCTTCAGTGTACTCACAATGCCTAGCGTGACCGTGTTGTCTAACCCTAAAGGATTGCCAACAGCGATCGCCCAGTCTCCCACTTGAATCTGGTCAGAGTTACCGAGCGAGGCGACGGGCAAGTCACTGCCGTCAATTTTAACCACCGCGAGGTCTGTCACTTCGTCTGCCCCACGCACCTTGCCTTCAAAGATGCGCCCGTCTTTTAAGGTCACGGTCACCTTGTCTGCCCCATTCACCACATGGGAGTTCGTCAAGATTACGCCGCTACGGTCAATAATAAAGCCTGATCCCTGCCCCCTTAGATGCTCCTCACGGGGCGACTGCGGAAAACCTTCTTCGCCAAAAAAGCGCCGAAAGAACGGATCTTCCATGAGTGGATCGGGACTGCTGCGACGAGTGACGGTTCGCTCAGTGTCAATGCGAACCACGGCTGGGCCAACGAGGTTGACTGCTTTGGCAACGAAGCTACCCTGTCCAGCAGTATCGGGGATCTGCGCTGGGTTAACAGCGGCGATCGAGGGCGCGGCAACAGCATCCGGCAGCGAATTCGCCTGAGCAGGCGTGACCAGCAGTAACGTCACTGCCAAGCCAATGGTTAGAACCGTTATCAAAGAGCGGTGAAATGAGCGAGAAAGGGTTGAGAATCGCATGGCATCGACCTACAAATAGCAAATGTCGCTGAAGTGTTAATCTATTTTGACTGCAAAACCACGGCTTATTTTGGCAGATATCGCCTTTAACCAGGTTGTAGTAACCGTAGCCTTTCCTCATTTTGACAGGTGTAGCCTTTAACTGTACGCCTTGAAACTGTGCCGACTGATGCTGTCTCGTGGGCGACCTGGGCTAGAATCGCATGTATATGTGGTTTGACCCGTCAACCTTGCCCACTTCATCAACTCTAAATGGCAACCTCTGAACGTCCTCTGAGCCGAGATAGTGACCACTTTGAGGATGAGCCTCTGCATCGCCACGAGCACGGCACAGCTCATCATGCCCATGTTCATAGTGAAGAATCGCTCAAGCGTGTGGTCAATCGGCTATCACGCATTGAGGGGCATATTCGAGGGATTAAAACAATGGTGTTAGAGAGCCGCCCCTGCCCCGATGTGCTGGTGCAGGTTGCTGCTGTCAGAGGTGCACTCGATCGTGTGGCCCGCATTATCCTGGATGAGCATTTGACTGAGTGTATTGGTCGTGCTGCCAAAGAAGGCAACATCGAAACCGAAATTGAGGAACTAAAGGCCGCCCTCGATCGCTTTTTGCTTTAGCTGTCAGCGATTCGATTTAGATCATCAGGCGCTCTAACGCATGCGGATCGGGAATGGTGAGGGTATCGCGATCGCGCAGGATCAGCCCCTTTTTCTCTAGCTTGCTCAACACACGCGTCACGGTTTCCCGCGCCAGTCCGCTAAGACTGCTCAATTCACGGTGCGGTAAGTTCGGAATTTCGGTGCCCGTGGAGACTTTTTTGCCTTGCCCGTCGGCCAGAAACAGGAGGATGTCTGCAACGCGTGAGGTGCTGTCAGACTCGCGTAACCGCAAGCGACGATTAACCTGACGCAGGCGACGTGCCATGAGCTGGGCGAGCCGAATGCCTGACTGTGGTTCGGTATGCAGCAAATTAACAAAATCCTGGGCAGGCATGTTACCGATGACAGTGGGTGCCAGGGTAATCACATCCGTCGATCGCGGCACTTCGTCCAGAGGAGCCATTTCACCAAACAACTCGCCTTTGCCCAAAATGTTAAGCGTGACTTCCTTCCCATCCAAGTTGTACGTGCGGATTTTGACCCACCCGTTCAAGATAAAATAGACCGAGCTACCCCAGTCATTCTCCAGCAGAATGACCTGATTTGCTGGGTGGCTTCGCATCACGACCTGAGCGGTAGCTTTCTCGACCGCAAGCTCTGGGAGTCCTTCAAAGAAGGGCGCTGAGCGAATCGATATGTTTGCGTGAGCATCTCTGGGATTATACCGATCTTCCATGGGGCCGCGTCGTAATTCTCAAGTCAGGGTAAATGATAGTGCAAGGGTGCAAATCTGGTCGATAAACCTGACAATGAAGTCGCCATTTTAATCTTGTGCCCGGCACTGGCCCAATGGACTAAAACTTGAGCGGTTAAAGGCGGCGCTGTTTGTCAAAAAGGTCAAGCGTTGAATGAGCCGTTTTCTTTTTTCTTAGAGTCTGGAGCGATTGTCCACAGGCGCACAAGGGCAACCAAGGAGGGTGTGATGCACGGGTCAAGCCTGCTTTACTATGACAATAAACAGGAATATGACCAAGAAAGGCTTTTGAAGCTTGGCACAGATGTGACAGGCAGATAAGCTTTATAGCAATAATAACCTAAGGTATACCCGGTGCTAGTTATTATTGCTGAATCCTCAGGTGCAGACTCAGGCCATAAAGCGCTGGATTTAATGCTTGGGGCTTAACGCAGTGAAGGGATGTGTGGCACTGCAATGATTTTAGTCCATCAGAATTGCAGTCCCACTAGTGCGTTGTGGTATGAAGGTGCCGTGTGATCAGGTGCTTTACAACAGGTCTCGATCGAGTAAGCTACAGCTTTATTAAAGGCGGGTGAGGGGTGTCGGGTATCGGGGGCCGGGTATTCTACACGAAGACGGCTTTGCGTTTGCGGCGAGTTTGACACGAATTGGGTAATAGTCGGTCTGGACGCGAATTTTGTCTCAGTATTTTTAGGAGAATTTGTCACGTTTCGAGTTTCCTGACGTACACTTTGTCCAGATATGGCGGTACTGAACGACCTGAAAATGATCTTCAACAGAGATCATTCATACGTGTAAGCGGTTTAAACTCAGCCACGGCTTACGCTTTGTAACCAGACGCATTAGACAGAAAGCACGCTTGTTCTTCAGGGCTATGTCCTTTAAGGTTACTAAACGTTAAGGTGCCTTTCTAGTTCAAGGTGGTTCAAGTATAGGACTAAACGTCCGGTTAGACTGCCTTTTAGCCTGTGCGATCGCCATCTCAACTTGGGGTTTCAAGTTCAGCCAGGGCATAATTTGGGCTGTTCCGGGAAGCCTAACTATATTAGAAGTGGCAGCAACATCTCAGCCTGCTACTGCTCAGTACTCGTCAGGGGTTACATTGTGACTTCTCAGAAGGATCAAATTCAAGCGCTCATTACAGACATCGACAGTGTGCTTCAGAAAACAACGCCCCGTCTGCCGTGGGTTGTGTCTGGAGAGATGACGCAGCAGCGTCAAATTCTGGAGCGTGTGCGCAATTATCTAGTGACCTTTCAACGTCGGCAAATGGCTGGCGAAGGGTTTGAGCCATCAGGCGCTAGACCAGATTTACTGGCGCATGACATCTACTATCAACCAGCGCAAGGGTCTTACCAGTCGCCCCAGGCAGGCGCAGAGGCTGAGCGCTCGCTGCCCTATGGTCAAAGTGAAGCTGCTGCCCAACAAATGTTGCAGGCGCTGGCTCAGGAAATGGGATATCTGCGCTCTAACCTGATGCAGCCGCTTCAGTCAGATGTTGAGATGTTGCGCCAGCAGCGAGAAGCCTTAGTTCAAGAAATTCGTCAGCTTGAGGCACAGCGTCAGGGGTATGCAGGGCAGTTACCCGGACAGCAGCAGGTCATTGCAGAGTTTTTGCAGGCGTTGATGACTCGGCTGCAAGAGACACTGCCGCAACAAGTGGCACAATCTCTGCGGAGTAGCAATCAGCAGCAATCATTACCCTATGGCGCGAACTTGGCGTTGACAGGCTCGGCTCCAGTCGTGGCCCCGACCTCAGATGCACCCTACCCAGGGCTTGGTAATATTCAGGTTCCCCAATCACAATCGGACGAGTTGCTGATTAAACTGGACTCCACGTTGAGCGTGGTGTTTGAGTCTTTGCAGCGCAATGTACAGGCGTATGAAGAGTCTCTGTCTCAAGGGCTGAATAAAATGCACAGCTTGGGACAGCAGGGCGAGATGATGTTTACGGCCCTGATTAGCCATTTAGCGGGTCAGCTTGGTCAGGAAGCTTCTTCCTACTTGCAGCCATCTACGCTCTCAAGTCTGGATTCTGCACGAGGGACTCTTCCTCTGTCTAGAGTAATCTCTAGGGCGGCACAAACGGCTCAATCGTCTTCAAACCCATCTGTACCATCGTTCTTGGAACAGCCTAACGCCTCAGCATCGCCTAACAGTGTTGATACAGTACGACCGCTGGCTCTGCCGTTTCCTGGTACTGAGCTTTCCAGCAATGTTCCTGCCGATGCAGCTACCACGCCTCCCGTGGCTGAGCCTGTAGACAGCGCGATCGATTCCTGGCTTCGTTCTGCTGGCAGCGTTGAGGGTGAATCTACTGTTGATTTAGAAATTGCTGAATTAAATCTAGAAGGATTTGACCTCAACCAATTGGCTGCTCAGGATGTCAACGCACTCCTAGAATTAGATGCCAATCTGCTGGGCACAAATCTACCGCCTCAACCAATACTTGCACCTGAACCGTCGGCTATATCAGGCCAACCGAATGTAGCTGAGCCTTCATTTGGTGAGACGAGCGTTGAAGACACGGCAGACATTGATGCCGCGCTAAAACTGCTAGAGCAGTTAAGTTCAGAATTACAGGAGCAACCAACCTCTGTTGCAGATGCGGATGCCCAGATCGATCGGATGCTCAGCAGTCCTTCTACATTACCCAGCGACACAACGACTGACAGCATTCCTGACGATGCAAAGGATGAACTGGATGAGTTCTATGAGAGCTTGTTTGGAAACCAGACGATCGCGGCTGAGCCATCAACCGCTGAGCAAGTCGCGACTCAAATTACAGATACGCCTGCTGTAGAGAGTCCAGTTGTAGAGACTCCAGTTACAGATGCTTCAATCTCAACAGACCAAGCATTTTTGACGGCTGATGCGATCGCGCCATCTGATACTCAACCTCAAGCTCAGTCCTTAGATGTGCCGTCATCAACCTTACAACCAATTAATACGCTCCCGGCTGAAGCCCAGGCACCTAAGGAGGCTTTAGCTGAGGCAGTAGTTGTACCGCCCTCGGTGTCTACCAGTGCTGATCCGACACTCGGTTGGGATTTGCTTGGGAAAGCAACCGACCCGCTTGCCGAACCAGACATTCCAGCAGCGCTGTTGGAAGATGAGCTACTAGACGGTTGGGATCTTGATGATGCTGAGGTCGATTTAGACGCGCTGGATATGCCTCCTGCTGGCGACGATCCACTCGGTCTTGGAGACGCTGTGGTCACGGGCGATCGCCAAACGAATGATCTTCCCCCATTTGATGATGCAGCAATCGCTCCGAGCGAGCCGCAAAGCTTGGTTGCAGAACCAACTTCAGAAGTGGTATCAGAGGCTGTGTCCGACAGCCCTTCTGGTGCTGGAGACCCTCAGCCTCACGACGAAATTGCGACTCTGACTGATTTATTTGACGAGACTCCTCCACCTGAGGAAGTGTCTCTAGAAGCCCCGATCGAGGCATCGGCAGAAACGCCTAGCCAGTCCTTGCCTGTGCCTCCCGCCAATGTTTCCCCGGTGGTTTTACCTGTGCCAACTGCTGGAACGCTTCCCTCTGAGGGGGCAGGCGGCGATCGCTTAACGGAAGATCGCTACACGCCTGCATCTCCTGAAGAAGACTTACTGCCGCTCCAAGCCGTTGAGGAAGAACCCGATCCCGAATTGTGGTTGGACGAAAGCACGCTCAACCGCTTGAGCGAAGACCTTTTCAATCTAGAAGATGCGATCGGCGATCCGTCTGATTTGTCCTATGTAGGCGAACCACAAGCGAATCAGCCAGCGTTCTTCGCAGACCCAACCGTGACCGATGAACCTGCACCTGGTGACTCAACATCGCTGGAGGATTGGAGTGCTGCACTGGATGAAGGTTCTAGCGTCTTACCGCCACCGCCACCACAACCACCTGAGGTTAACCAGGGGGCGATCGCGGCACAGCCGGATGCATTCATTCTAGAAGGCATGGATGATCTGTTTGCCAATACGCCTACAGAACCTCCGGTTGTCCCTATTGCACCGCCAGTATCGCCGCCAGCAGAGCCATCGACTGCCTTTACGCTTGAGGGCATGAGTGATTTATTTGCCGACCCTCTGGCAGATACGACACCGTTGACCCCGACATTGCCTACCGCTAGCCAGCCCCTTCCCTTTACGCTCGAAGGCATGGATGATCTGTTTGGTGATGTGCCAGGAGTTCCTTCAGAGCCATTGCCATCAACGCCCACCGAAACCGATCAGCCCCTACCATTCACGTTAGACGGTGTAGACAGCCTGTTTGCCGATGTTCCGCCTGTTGCAGACACACCTCCGGCACCTGAGGTGGCACCGACAACTCCACCACAAGAACCAGCAGCATCCACTGCTGCGTTCAGCTTTGAACAAGTGGGCAATCTCTTTGTTGAAGTGCCTTCTGCTGAGGTGCCTTCTACTAATATTCCTACTAACATTGGCATTCAAGAGCCGATCGCTCCCCCTGTAGAACAATCGCTAGAGCCATCCCCTGTGGCTCCGTTTACGCTAGAACAGGTTGGTGGTCTCTTTATAGAGAAGCCTTCAGAAGCAAGCCCTGTTTTGAATGTGCGATCGACGGAAGAGGCAGCATCTCTGACGGAGCCATTTTCTGAAGCAGTTCCAACGCCCTTCTCCTTAGAGCAAGTGGGCGATTTGTTTGCAGACAGCTCTTTGGAAGATCCAGCGTTAGACTTAACTACACCACCAATCTTGCAACCGCCCTCATTAGAACCTGAAAAGCTGTCAACTGAATCCTCCCAACCCGACCTATCTAGCGCTGAACCAGCCACGCTAGAGCAGGCATTTGCCAGCCTGATGGGAGCCTTTGACGAGCCAATATCACCTGCCAGTGATGATAGGGCAGACAGCCAAGATCCTGAAAAAAAAAAGGGGATGAGCTAGCCCCTGATCACTCAGATCCTTCGACGCTCATCGTGCAGCCAAAATTGCCCCCCGATGAAACGATCGGGCAGACGGTTGAGCCGCAAACTATTGAGCCGGAGAACAGTGAGCCACAGATTGGGGGAACGGTATTCGAGCCGCCCACAGAAGCAACCACAGAGGACACAGATTCCCTTTGGTGTCTGGGGGTTGATCTTGGAACGACCGAAATCTCAGCCGCTTTGTTACGTCTACAGACGGGGCAGTTCTACCCAATCGTCTGGCAAGAAACCGCGCCATTGGATCAGCCACCGTTGTCTGGGTTGCCTGCGATCGCCTATTTATCTGGTACACAGCTACAGCACTCGCCCGAAGTGCCTATTGCCTTGGGGTATCAGGCGTTAGAGTCAGAATTTACCATTGACACCCAATTGGAAGCGCCCGAAGGACTGCTGCTGAGCAACTTCAAGCCTTTACTTAAAGTGGGCATCCCCTACTGGCAGGAACAAACTCAGCAGTGGCAGCCAATGCTCCAATGGTCGGATCAACAACGGCTTGCTCTAGGATGGATTCAGCAAGCCTTGGTCGCGCTCCTCAAAACATTGCAGGGAAGCGTGGCTGGCTTAACAAGCACCACTCCAGAACTGTCGCCAGAAGCGTTTCAAGCGGCGATCGCACGCATTAGTAGCGTTGTCATCGGGTGCCCTACAGGATGGTCGGATACCTACTGCTTTAATCTTCGAGAGGCGGTGCTTGTAACAGGGTTAGTTGACAGTGCTGAGCAGATTTACTTTGTCGAAGACGCGATCGCCGCTTTGGTTGGCACTCTATCCGATCCGTCGTTATCCGCAAGTCAGCCGTCTTCTGCGGGTACGTCTTACAGCCATCCTCAGGAGCCACTGCAAGGGGGCACGCTGGTCATGAATGCTGGTGCGACATTCACTGAACTCTTGTTGGTTGATGTGCCACTCGATCGTCAATGGCTAACCCGCGAACACCTCTACCTGCGTAGCCTTGCCTATGCTGGAGACGCGATTGACCAGGACATCATTTGCCAAATTCTATATCCTTCTGCCTGGAACTGGGACAGCTTGGATTTACAAAGCCTAGACTTGCCGCTACCGGGTGAGCCAGATCAGGAAGCCCGCGATCGCTTGCAGCAGAGATTACGCAGTAGCGACCTGGGACGACATTTGCTAAATGCAGCTAGACAGCTCAAGTTGGCTCTGCACCATCAAGATACGGCCACCTTTAAGCTCAATGACCAGCAATGGACAGTTAGTCAGCAAGACCTGCACAGCCGAGTCATGGTGCCTTACCTTCAACAGCTCAATCGAGACCTCAATGTACTGCTTAACCAGAGTGGTATTGCCGTACAGTCTGTACAGCAAGTGATTTGCACAGGCAGAACCACAGCACTGCCTGCGATCGCCTACTGGCTCAAACAAAAGCTACCAAACATGCGCTTAATTCAAGCTCATGACACGTCAGAAGCGGTTAGCCTAATTGCTCAGGGCTTGGCAACATTGCCTCTCTACCCACAGATGCTAGATGCCGTGCGCCATCAGTACAGCGACTATTTCCTACTGCATGAACTGGTGCGGATTTTGCCGCAGGAACCGCTTTCGGTTGGACGCATTCTGCAACTGCTAGAAAATCAAGGTATTAACACCAATTTCTGTCAGCGCCAAATTCTCAGCCTGCTCGAAGGGCATCTACCAGAGGGGCTACTGCCTTCCAGGGCGACTGCGAGTTTGCTGGTCGAAGTAGACCAAAATGCTGATTACCAGGCATTGGCAGCAAAACCACTGTTTTCTAGAGAGAGCAACCAGCTTTATGGCTTCTATCCTGAGATGCGCGATCGCCTTCAGCACTACCTGACAGCCATTCTGACAAACGCGCATCAGACGTTAGCGGAACCGTTATCGATCGAGCTAGGTGCTGAAGCAAGGGATGAGGGATGAAGGATGAGGGATGAAACTCTATTTGAGGCGACTGTTAGCTGCTTTGAGCATTACCTGTGCTTTGGTGTAGACGGTGGTACCAGGTTTGACATCATCTAGCGTATCGGCGATGACTCGAAGTTGACCGGTTTGGGATGGGCTAAGCGCTGTTGCATTGGCTGGAATCGTATCAAACAAAGCGTTTCGTAGCCGTTGCGCTTCCTCAAAGGCTTGTGTAGATGCTTGCTCAGTTTTTAGCCGAATCTCTGCGTTGCCGAGGCTTTGTGTGTAGCTTGCCAGCAGTGTTTGAGCTTGCTGATAGTCAGGGTCTTTAAAGTCGATTTTTTCGAGACGATCGATCGCCGTTGCCCATTGCTTTTGGTTTTCTTCCCACTCAATCGCCGTATGAGGACTCTTTGGATCAAGCTGCTGCGCTGTTTGAGCAAAGATCTTGGCGGCCTCAATTAGATTACTTGATTGTGCCGTGCCCATTGCCATGCCAGAAACCTGCTGAAGGTCACGCTCATAGGCCGTTAGCCTGGGTCGTGCCATCCGCTCAGCAAGGGTTTGATCGGGCAGTTGGTGGAGTTGATCGATCGCCTGCTGCCATTGGGCGATCGCGGCTTGCTTTTCAGCCGCATTGGGCGCTACTTGATACTGCTGTTTTGCTTTGCCAAGCAGCTGATCGGCTTGATTTAGCTGCGTTTGGGCATTGTTTTCCTGAAACAGCTTGGCATCCATGCGAGCGACTTCTTTACGAGCACCCTGAAACTCATCCAGCGTGAAGTGCCAGCCGCATTGGAAAAAACTACAGTATGCTTGTGGGTAATAGCCCAAAAACCAAACAGGTAAAGCATCGAGGCTTTTTTGTGCGGTTTTAACTTTGGTGGTACCTAACTCTAGGTCAGCAGGACTGGTTGCCTGATTCACCAATTGGTCTGCCTGCTCGGTGGCTGCAACTGCCTGCCGATAGTTTTTGTCCATGCTGATGAAGCTGGGTAGGAGGACGATCGGAGCCACTCGCGCCACCGTCCAACGAATGGGTGGGTAGGGCAAGTTCAGCACCCAAATACCGCTTGCAAGCCCTGCAACACCTGCCAACACGGCTGATGCTAACCGCAACCGATTCGTCGTTGGGGAGGGACAGTTTGCACGAGCCGCCGCTTTCAACACCTTTTCGCTGAAACCGGGAAACAAATCAACGATCGCGTCCCGCAAGTCTTCCAACACTAACGGCGTACCCGTTTGTGCCTGAAACCGTTCCAACCGCCGCAAGGCAATATCACGCTGCACCTCTCCAGCGATATCGTTCGCGCTACAGCGCAAAATTTCTGCTTTGAGAATCTCGAAGGCACGCTGATTGAGACGAGACATACGTTTTGTTGAATAACCTGTTAGATGGTTTTGCTGCTAGTAACTTCATCACAGGACGATCGATTCCGTCAGTTTCATGACGACATCACACAAAGCCAGCCTCAATATGCCCAGAAATCATCCATGACACGCACAGGAATCTTCTACCTTCTGCCTTTCATCTTGAGCCATCAGCGTAGAAGTTTTGAGTTTTGAGTTCTGAGTTTTGAGTTAAAGAGCTATCAACTATTGGCGGTCTTCTAATACCGATTTAAAGAATGACGGCTACAGATCAATCGGTGGGTTAGGGGCAAGGCAATGCCTTGCCCCTACAGGATGTGTCGCATTTTCAATTCAAATTGGTATAACAACCAACAACTAAAAACCAACAACTTCTTTTGCCTTCCGCCCTCTGCCTTTTGCCCTCTTTCTACCCACCTCTTTCTACCCATATGAGGATTCTGCGGCACGTTCTGTTGGCTAAGCTGCATGGACAAACACTTGCCAAGGAGCCAATGCTAATGACGATGGCGGACGATCGCGAATTAGATTTGCAAACCAATGATGCCTTAGATGCCGACTCTGATCTCGATACCGATGAGTTTGATGATCTGGTGGAGCCGGATTCAGGTGATCTGCCCCAAGAACTGACAGAGTCGTATGGTACAGGAGTTCATGATCAACCAAGTTCTGCGGTCGGTGGACGTGTAAGCGACTTTAATGAAGCCAGCCCAACCCTTACAGGTGGCGATGTTGATGCCAACTATGAGCAGGCGAATGCGGATGGCGATGAGTCCGTTGGCGGTACTGTTTCCACACCTGATATGGATGTTGTGGATGAATTGGGGGCAGCTGTAGGCTTGGAAATGAACGATCGCTCCTTTCTGCGTACTAATGATGTGCTGGAAGAACGCGATAATCGCCGTTGGGAATTGGAGCCATCCTCTTCTGAAGATTATGCTGATCGGAGAGAGGAGGCATAGAGCGATCGAGTTCGGTGCGATCGCTCCTTGCAGCTAGAGAACCTTATGGCTAGAAAGCGAAAACAGACGAAGCAGATTGAGCAGGCTGCTCAGGAGCATTTTGGCTATAACGAATTGCGACCGGGTCAGGAAGCCGCTATTCAATCGGTCTTGAATCGGCAAGATACCTTAGTCGTCATGCCAACTGGGTCTGGTAAATCCGCGATTTATCAGCTTGCAGCGGTAGAGATGAAGGGCGCAACGGTCGTGGTGTCACCACTCATTGCCTTGCAAAAAGATCAGGTAGATACGATCGAGAGCCAGGATATTGGGGGTGCGGCACAGGTTAATTCGACCATTCGAGAGGGCGATCGTCGGGAGGCGTTTGACCAACTGAAAGCGGGTGAGCTTGAATTCATTTTCCTCGCTCCTGAGCAGTTTAAGAACTCCGAAACGCTGGAGCATCTTCAAGCCGCGAACCTATCTCTCTTTGTTGTGGATGAAGCCCACTGCATTAGCGAATGGGGGCATGATTTTCGTCCCGACTACCGTCGCTTAGGAGGGGTAATTGAGGCGTTGGGACATCCTACTGTTCTGGCGCTGACGGCTACTGCATCGCCGCCTGTACGACAAGGCACTCTAGAGCAGTTGGGTATGAACGATGCCCATGTCATTGTGCAAGGGTTCGATCGCCCCAATCTTTGGCTAGGAGTCGAGCGCTTTGAGGATGATGCAGAAAAACAAACCGCTTTGATTCAACGGGTACTGCAAGCAGAAAAACCAGGCATTATCTACGCCGCTACTCGTAAACGTGCTGAGGAATTGGCAACGGCTCTGAGCGATCGCGGCATCAACGCCCTGGCTTACCATGCAGGTTTAAAGCGTCGAGAACGGGATGATGCTCAAACGGCGTTCATGGCAGACGATATTGAGGTTATTGTTGCCACCACTGCATTTGGGATGGGCATTGATAAACCAAATGTGCGCTTTGTGTTTCATTACGACATTAGCGACTCGATCGACGCTTACTATCAAGAAGTCGGTCGAGCCGGACGGGATGGCAATCCAGCCACAGCACAGTTGTTCTACAACCCCAAAGATTTGAGTTTACGCCGCTTCTTTACGGGCGGTCACCTCGATCTGGATCAGGTCGCACAGGTCGCAGTCACCATTCACAAAGCGGATGCACCCATGCCGCTTAAAGATTTACAGCAGGAAGCAGATCTATCTCAAACGAAGGTGATGACTGCCCTCAACCATTTGCAAGCAGCAGGTGTCGTAGAACTGCTGCCTACGGGCGAAGTGATTGCCTGCGAAGACCCCACCGATTTGAATGAAGCACTGGAAGAAGCGGCCCAGGCAGACAAACAGCATCAACAGTTTGAGCGATCGCGCCTGGAAATGATGCGCGGGTATGCCGAAGTGCGCGACTGTCGGCGAGAATATTTGCTCAACTACTTTGGTGAAAAAATTGACACGCCCTGCGGCGCTTGCGATAACTGTCAGGCTGGCATCACAACCGAGAAGGACGATCGGTTAGAACCGTATCCACTCGATAGCCGTGTCAAGCATAAAAGCTGGGGTGAAGGCACCGTAATGCGGTATGAAGGCGATAAGGTCGTGGTTTTGTTTGACGAAGTTGGCTACAAGACGTTAGAAGTTGGGATGGCGCTTCTGGGTGGACTGTTACGGCAACTGGAATAGAGACATTACATGCATGTCCTCACAAACATAAACCTCTTTGCAAACGTCATCCTCCAATTGGGTGAACTGATTAGAGGATGACGCTTTCAAGATTGGATTGTTAAGACTGACTAA
Source organism: Stenomitos rutilans HA7619-LM2 (assembly GCA_019358945.1). Taxonomy (GTDB): domain Bacteria; phylum Cyanobacteriota; class Cyanobacteriia; order Leptolyngbyales; family Leptolyngbyaceae; genus Stenomitos; species Stenomitos rutilans. Next base: position 330,888 of record JAHHIE010000002.1, read on the forward strand.
GCTTCACTCCAGCTTAAGCAGTGTCATAATTAAGAAAAGTAACGCTTTCTCATAAAGCTGTTTTTGCAACTTTGACTCATGTAAAGCAGTCAGTGCAGCTTTGGCTCACGCAAAGCAAGCCAATATATGAACGCTTGGATGGGGTTTCAGCGAGGCAACAGATCGTGGCTTACGAATCAATTTCAGGTGCAGAATCAAGTGCAGAGAATGCACAGCTAGCAGTAAAAAAACTGCATGAACCAGAAGCTTTCACGGCTTCCACCGCTGAGAGAAAGCCAGGGCAGGTCGGTAGTTGGCTGAGCGGTTGGCGTGGGCTGGCGATCGGGCTGGGTGTGGGAGCCGCGATCGCAACCGTTGCCACTCATCTTCCCTCTGGTTCGCAGACCTCCACTCCAGCGACGACGCTAGAGGGAGTCGTCGCTGGTCAAACTGTGGCAGTCGCACCTGCTGCCCTAACAAACGTTGCCCAAACGGTTGATACCACTGGCAGCGTTGCCGCGTTTGATATGTTGCCCATCCTGGCGCAAGCCACTGGACTACAAATTCAGCAGGTGCTGGTTGAAGAAGGGCAAACGGTGACAGCAGGGCAAGTGCTGGCAGTGCTGGATAATGCCGTTCTCACCGCTCAGCGGAATCAAGCACAGGCAGATGTTGTCTCAACGCAGGCGATCGTCCGACAAAAGCAGGCAGCGTTTGGTCAAGAGCGAGCAACCCTGGCGCAAGCAGAAAGCAACCTGCGGCGTTATCAAGATCTGGCGCGAGCAGGAGCCGTGTCGCAACAGGATCTAGACTCCTACGTTACAGCGGCTAAAACGGCTCGTGAAGCGGTAAGCGTCGCTCAGGCAACGATCGCCAGCGCTCAAGCCGATGTCCAAAGCAAGATTGCCGAGCTGCAAAGGCTAGAAACCCAGATTGCTCAGACTGTGGTTCGTGCACCTACCAATGGTGTTATCGCTGAAAAGGTTGCCAGGGTGGGTAACGTCACAGGCACCGAAAAGCTGTTTTCCCTTATTCGCGATGGGTCTCTAGAACTTCAGGCGAAAGTACCCGAAACAGAGCTGCCTCAAGTGAAAATTGGTGCCCCTGCCCAAATCACCTCCGATGCCGACAAGCGCATTAATCTACAAGGACGAGTACGGGAAATTTCGCCGCTGGTCGATCCGCAAAGTCGGCAGGCCACCGTCAAAATTGACCTGCCCGCTAGTGCTCTGCTGCGATCAGGCATGTTCCTGAAAGCGGCTGTTACGGTTCAAACAGCTCAAGCCTTAACCGTTCCTGCGTCTGCGGTTTTACCACAACCCGACGGACGATCGCTGGTTTACATTCTTGAAGGCACCGATGTTGCTCGTGCCAAGCCCGTTGTAGTTGGCACTCGACAAGGCGCGACCGATCCAACCAAAGCCCGCATTGCGATCAAAAGTGGCTTGAATGCTGGTGATCGCGTCATTGTAGCGGGGGCTGGCTACGTGAAGGATGGCGATCAGGTCACAGTAGTTGTTGGTCAGTAAGGCAGAGGCAAAGGGCTGAAGAAAGGAGTGGGGGAGTCGAGAGTCGGGAGTTGGGAATAGATTAACGGCTGATCGCTGACCGCTGATAGCCCTCTAACTCAAAACTCAAAACTCCTATTAGCACTAACAGCTAAAAACTAACAACTAAAAACTTGTATGAACATTTCCGCCTGGTCAATTCGCAACCCGGTTCCGACGATCGTTCTGTTTTTGGTGCTGACATTAGCAGGACTGGTCGCCTTCCCAAGGTTGGGAATTGATGAGAACCCCAATATTGATATTCCAGCCGTAACGGTCACAGTGTCGCAACCTGGAGCCGATCCGGCGGAGTTAGAAACTCAAGTCACCAAGCGTATTGAAGACGCAGCGGCAGGGCTGGGCAATATTGATGAAATTATTTCAACCGTGACGGATGGCTCCTCTATCACGCAAGTGAACTTTGTTTTGGGTACAAACAGCGATCGCGCGACAAATGATGTCCGCAATGCGGTCGCGCAAATCCGTCAAAACTTGCCGCAGGATATTAACGAACCGATCGTGGAGCGCGTAGACTTTGCCAGTGGTGGCCCCATTGTCACGTATGCCGTATCGTCTACCCAAAAATCGGTTGGCGAGTTAAGCAATCTGGTGGATCAAGACATCAGTCGCGCCCTTTTGGCAGTACCTGGTGTATCGCAGGTAAACCGGATTGGCGGACTCGATCGCGAGATTCGCGTTGACCTGAACCCCGATCGACTGCAAGCGTTAGGCATTACCGCAACGCAGGTCAATGATCAAGTGCGGGCGTTCAACCTTAACCAACCGGGTGGTCGTGGGGAAGTGGGTGGCACCGAGCAAACGATTCGCACGCTAGGCAGTGCCTCGACGGTGGAAGCGCTACGGGCGTATCAGATCCCATTGCCCAAAGGTGGCTTTGTTCCCTTGTCCAGCCTGGGTACGGTGACCGATGCCGCTGGCGATATTCGTCGCATTGCTCGTCTTAACAATCAGCCTGCTGTTGTGTTTTCAGTGCTGCGCAGTACGGGCACCGTGTTAGTGACTGTTGAAGAAGGCGTGCAAGCAGCCGTCAAGGAACTGCAAAAAACCTTGCCAGCAGATATCAAGCTGGAACTGGTCAATAACGTCCGGGCAGACTATACGCGAGAGTCGTATCTGGCATCTGTGGAAGCGGTTTTGCTGGGTGCTGTGCTGGCAGTCATCACAATCTGGATCTTTTTGCGCGACTGGCGAGCGACACTCATTACGGCTGTTGCGCTGCCCCTTTCGCTCATTCCCACGTTTATCGTGCTGTTGGTGCTGGGCTATACGCTCAACTTCATGACCTTGCTGGCGATGGCGTTGGTTGTTGGGATTCTGGTGGATGATGCGATCGTCGAAATCGAAAACATTGAACGGCACCAGCAGATGGGTAAATCGCCCTTTCAAGCGTCAATCGATGCTTCGGATGAAATTGGACTGGCGGTGGTGGCTACTACGATGAGTATTGTAGCAGTCTTCATGCCAGTAGCCCTGATGACGGGCGTGAGTGGACAATACTTTCGTCCCTTCGGCGTGACGGTAGCCGCATCCGTGCTGTTTTCGTTACTCGTCGCACGGATGATTACGCCCCTCATGGCTGCCTATATCCTGAAAGACAACCCCCATCACACCGACAACCTTAAAAAAGATCATCTGTCCTATCAGTACCGTCGCGTGTTGACCTGGGCGTTAAAGCATCGTGTCGTCACGTTGGCGGCATCGTTAGGATTCCTGGTGGGTAGCGTGATGCTCGTGCCACACATTCCAGTGGGGCTGTTTGGCAGTGATGATGTGGGTCTGTCGATCGTCAATATGGAATTGCCTCCCGGTTCGACGATGGAAACTACCGATCGCACCACCCAACAACTCACTACGCTGCTACTCAAAAATCCGAATGTCACTGGTATTCAAACTGACGAAAATGTTAATAAAGCCACCCTTTATGTGAAGCTGAAACCCAAAGGCGAAGGGCGCAACATTTCGCGTACACAGTTTGAAAATGAGGTGCGTCCGCTGTTTCGTCAGATTCCTGGTGTTCGCCTTAGCTTTGAAGGGAATGGCTTTGGTGGCTCCAAAGAATTGGCGATCGTGCTGAAAAGTGAAGATGCCGAGGCGCTCACTCGCGTTGCCGAAAGCCTGGAAAAGCAAATGCGTCAGGTGCCTGGTTTGGTGGAAGTCGCTTCTAGCGCCAGCCTGGTGAAGCCAGAGATTCTCATTCGTCCCAAACCCCAGCAGGCTGCGGATCAGGGTGTGACCGTTCAGGCCATTGCCCGTACTGCGAACCTGGCAACGTTAGGTGATTTTGACGCAAACCTGGCAAAATTTGACTTGCCCGATCGCCAGATTCCCATCCGGGTACAGCTTGATCCCCAGAGGCGTAATGACATTGATACCATTCGCAATCTGCAAGTGCAGAACCAAAGTGGTGCGCTTATTCCACTCCAGAGCGTTGCAGATGTCAGCTTTGGCAATGGGCCGTCCCAGATCGATCGCTACAACCGATCGCGCAAAATTTCGATCGAAGCTAACCTTCAGGGTGCGGCATTGGGCGACGCGATCGAAAAAGTCAACAACCTACCGACGTTAAAAAACTTGCCGCCCAACGTGAAGCAAGAGAAATTTGGCAATGCCAAAATCATGAACGAACTCTTCACGAACGTCGGTACTGCTTTGGGTGCAGCCGTCCTGTTTATCTACGCCGTTCTGGTATTGCTCTTCGGCGATTTCTTGCATCCCTTAACCATTATGGCGGCGCTCCCCTTTTCGTTGGGTGGAGCCTTGATGGGACTGTTGCTCACACAGAAGGAGTTGGGTCTCTATGCGCTGATTGGTATTGTGCTGCTGTTGGGCCTGGTGACGAAAAACTCGATCCTGCTGGTCGATTACGCCCTACTCAATCAGCGTGAGAGTAAACCGTTGTTCAGTGCCGTATTGGATTCTGGCGTGGCCCGCTTGCGTCCCATTTTGATGACCACGATCGCCATGATTGCTGGAATGATGCCGATCGCACTGGGCCTTGGTGCTGGTTCAGAAGTTCGAAGCCCGATGGCGATCGCGGTTATTGGTGGGCTGATGACCTCTACCCTACTCACGCTGGTCGTGGTGCCTGTTATCTTCACCTACATCGATCGACTCCAGCACCTCGTCTTCGGTCGCCTGCTGCATGGTGCCAGCAAGCGCCGTCATGCTGAAACGACGGTTCAAAAGGGAAAGGGGCATACTGCTTAGCCAGCGCGATCGCTACATTTTTTGGTTGCTGACTCGAAACCAACGGTAGCCATAGCCATCCAGGTGCACCTCACGAGACGCATCCTCCAGCAGGTCATAGGACTGGTCTTCTAGTAGCTCGATGAGATGTTTACTGTCGTCGTCTTTGAGCTGAAGCGTGACGGTACATGGCTTGGAGGAAAGGTTGTGGACTGCAACCACAACGCCATCGTGCCACTGACAGCGATGAGCAAAAATCGTGGGTTCCCCGGTCTCAATAATCTGCCAGTCGCCCCACCCAAACTCTGGACATTCTTTTCGCATGCGGATAGCGCGTTCCATCCAGTTGAGAAGCGATGCCGGGTCACGCCGTTGGGCAATGACGTTTAAGTGGTGATAGCCAAATTGTTCATCATCAATCACAGGACGGATTAGCTGATCCGCCGATGCTTTAGAAAAGCCGCCGTTCGGTTCACCTGTCCATTGCATGGGTGTGCGAAACGGGTTGCGTTCCTCAAGCGACAGATCATCGCCCATGCCAATTTCTTCGCCGTAGAACAAAACGGGTGTTCCGGGTAAGGTCATGATCAGGCTGTAGGCAAGGCGAATGCGGCGGGGGTCGCCATTCACCATTGGTGGAAAGCGACGACGAATCCCCCGATCGTAAATCCACGTCTTCTCTTTATCAGGTGAAAATTTGGCAATGATTTCATCCCGCTCTTCCTGGCTAAGCTTGTCGAGCGAGAGTTCATCATGGTTGCGAATGAAGTGCGCCCACTGCCCGATCGCCGGAATGGGTGGAGATGCTTTTAAGCCTTCAACCAGGGGAGCGGCTGTTTCCTGCGCCAGGGCAAGTATGATGTGCTGATTCACCATAAAGCTAAAGAGCATTTGCATCTTATCGCCATCGCCAAAGTAGTCGGGCACTTTGTCCATCGCCACATTTGCTTCTGCCAGCACGATCGCATCACCCCGTCGCCACGAGAGAAAGTCCCGAATTTCATTGAGATAAACATAGGGGTCAGTCACATCAGCCTGCGCTTCAATCCCCTTTAGCTCAATGAGAAACGGTGCCGCATCAATGCGAAACCCGGAAATGCCCAACTGCAACCAGAAACCCATGATTTTGTAGATTTCTTCGCGCACCGCTGGGTTGGCAATATTCAAATCTGCTTGGTGGTCGTAAAAGCGATGAAAGTAATACTCCCCCGCCTCTTCGCTATATGTCCAGGTGCTTTTCTGAATGCCGGGGAAAATGATGCCATCCTCTGCATCGGCAGGTTTCTCTTTTGACCAGACGTAGAAGTTACGGTATTTGGAATGCTTGTCTTTGCAAGCAGCTTGAAACCAGGGATGCTGTACGGAGGTATGGTTGACCACTAAATCGATGATGACGCGAATGCCACGATCGCCCGCCTGACGGGTAAATTCGACAAAATCGCCCAGCGATCCGAGACGAGGATCAACATTGTAGTAATCCATAATGTCGTAGCCGTTATCACGATTGGGCGTGGGGTGAAACGGCATGAGCCAGATACAGGTGACTCCCAACCCCTCCAGGTAAGCCAATCGCTGCGTTAGCCCCTCAAAGTCCCCAACGCCATCGCCGTTGGCATCCATGTAAGTTTCGACATCCAGGCAGTAAAGAACAGCGTTTTTGTACCAGAGGTCTAGCATCGCGTGGGGTGATCCTGTAGTAAGGTCGTATTCATCCTTACGTCTGTTTCGTAACCTGTCTTCCCACCTGCGATAGAAGCCGATCACATCAAGCCAGATCACAGGAAGTTAGAACGATCGCAGTCAAATACAGTCGCTTGTTTCAAGGTTTCAATCCAGCAATCGACCCTATATCGTTATAGCCATGACAGAAGCGCTTTGAACACCGATAATCCAAGGTAGTGCTGAGAATATGGGGTTCTACCGCTATGTCATTCAATCGCCGCCATTTTTTAGTCTTGTTCGGTGCAGGAGCAGGTGCGATCGCCACTGGCATCTCTGCACCCCGTTTTGCCTGGGGAGCCGAGTCTACCGAAAAGCCAGCTACACCCGCCGCGTTTACATTACCACCGCTCCCCTATGCCTACAATGCGTTGGAACCGCATATCGACGAGCGGACGATGCAATTCCATCACGATAAACATCATGCTGCCTACGTCAAAGCTCTGAATGGTGCCATTGAAAAGCATCCAGAACTCAAAGGCAAAACGGCTGAAGATCTCATTTGCAACCTCAACAGTGTGCCCGAAGATGTTCGCACGATCGTTCGCAACAATGGCGGTGGGCACATCAACCACACCATGTTTTGGGAAATTATGGGGCCTAAAGCAGGCGGCGAACCCACTGGAGAGCTTGCGACTGCCATCAAAAAGAACTTTGGCAGCTTCGACGAGTTCAAAAAGCAGTTTAATGAAGCAGGCACAAAACGCTTCGGTAGCGGCTGGGCATGGCTCGTGCGCACCAAAGACGGCAAACTTCAAATCACCAGCACTGCTAATCAAGACAACCCCATGATGGAAGGGCTGTATCCCATCATGGGCAATGATGTTTGGGAACACGCTTACTATCTTAATTACCAGAATCGCCGCGCTGATTATCTAGAAGCCTGGTGGAATGTGGTCAATTGGAAAGCGGTAAGCGATCGATTCAAATTAGCCACGACAAATAACGTTTGAGGGCTGAGGGAAGAAGGATGAAAATGGACGATCGCGTTTGTGGCGCAACTCACGCTCTATAATAGCTAGTACAGCATGGATCGCAGAGACCTAGGGCGCGTCATCAACCCCTGTTCATCTCTTATCCCTTTCCCTGCGGGTATAGTTCAGTGGTAGAACGTCACCTTCCCAAGGTGAATGTCGTCGGTTCGAGTCCGATTACCCGCTTTTAGATTGGACGTTTAGGCATTACAAGGTCTATCTGCCGCTTCAGTTTTGCTGCTTGATCTGGATTGCCCAGGAAGAGGAAGCCGATTCTGGCTTGCGAAAGACAGTAAAGCAATTGCTGTGAGTCTTTAAGGGTGGCGTAAACCTGACCCAGACCGTAATACGCCAGCGTCCATTCTTCTAAATCTTCAGGGGACTGCATTTGCGCGATCGCCGTATTGTAAGCGTTGCCTGCTAAGCGAATTAAGCCAGTCTGCCAGTAGAGGTCACCGAGGGTGCGGTATAGGACGGACGATCGCGGCTCTTTCTGAAGCTGGGTTTCCAACACTGCAATGGCTTCAGCGCTGAGGCTGTAGGTTTGGTAGTTGTCTGGCGTCAGTTCGTAAGCTGCGATCGCATTGGCAGGCAAAACATAGTCGTCATAGTAGGTCGCTAGCATTAGCGCAGTTGTTTCATTGATCGGTTTGCCCCGCAGCAGTTTTGCCGTGATGATCTGAACATCGGTGGCTTCAGCGGGGCGCAGTACTCTAAAATCGAGTGCTTGCGCCAGTTCACCGCTGGGTGTTGTGTCTTCGCGAGACGAACGATCAGTGTTGGTCATCACGACGAGCGTATAGACCAATCCTGGCTCTAACGGTTTGCCAGCGTAAGCGATTTGCGTGTCTTTGGTTTGCGCTTGCCCTACGGTGCCCGTAGGGCTGCTCACTTCCACCCTATAGTTACTGGCATCGGCAACCATGTGCCAACGTAAGAGGGGTTTGGCACTCAGCAACAGTGAGTGTCGAGGCGTAATCAGGTAGGGGATGGAGGCGTCTAGCCCACCCTCTGCATTGAAATCTTGAGTCCCTCTGGGCGCATTGGTTCGCCAAACGGGACAAACTTTGCCAAGTCCAGAGACGGCTTTCACAGATCGCTGCAAACCGTTGGGACACAAAATTGTGACCTGCACGCCTTGGTCTGGGGTGAGTAGATCACCCCGGTTCAGTTCTGCTCCCTGGCGAGCAAAAAAGCTGTTGGGTGGATCGTCACGCTGAACACGCACTTTGCCTTTGCCAACAATAATTTGGACGCGAGCAGAGCGAGGCAGGTTAGCTTTAGAGGGTTGGGCGAATGTCGCTGGCAGGAGGGTGAACGCGATCGCCACTGTTATGAACATCCCGAAAACGAACGCGACCCAACGTATAGCTTGCTTCGATGTAGTTACTGTCCCTGATTCGCCTCCCATTTCGTCAGGCGTTTCTGAGCGGTGTTCAGCCACTCGTCTTCTTCAGGAACGGTTGCGACACCATAGCGAGCACACAACTTCCATTCCGCCAAGGCTTTCTTTTGAGCCCAAAGCGGCCTTTTCTGATCGCCTTGAGCTTCAATCACTTGTGCCTGTAAGCAATGAGCGGCAGCTAATGTTTCCTTGGGCAGTTTTTCAGCTTGTCCCAGCTTGATAGCATCATCCAGCCAGGTGTCGGCATCGGTAAGGTTGCCCTGTTTTAAGCGTGCCCAACCCATGTTTTTCATCAAAGCGAATTTTGTGGCGGATTGGAGCGTTACTTGCTCATCGGAGAGGGGCTTTTGGAGGAACGCGATTGCAATCGGGTAGTCCTTTTTGAGAATGTTGAGTCGTGCCAGGTTGTTGACCGCATTGGAGTCGGCGATCGCATATTGATATTGCGTCCGAGCGTCATCAGGCTTTTGCAAATCCTCGTAGAGTCTGCCCAGCCAGAAGTGAGCAGCGGTATTATCAGCGTTCAGTTCTAGCGCCCGCTTGTATTTGGCTTCGGCACTGCCCCAGGCTTTTTTTTCGTAGGCTTCCCGCCCCTGATCGGTGTACCAGCTAGAAATGGCGGGTAGGGATTGTCGAAGTCCTACCAAACCCAGCAGTAAGACGCACGATCCGGCGGTGCCGAGTTCGTGCCAATACTGTTCTGGGACGTGCAACCCTTTCAGCGTCTGTTTGCTGGCTACTTGTCCCGCTTTGGTGAGTGCGCCACCAGCCGTTAACAGGGTGAGGATGCTTTACACGCTAACAGCGATCGCGCCTGTTGTATCAGGGCCACCTTTGAGGAAGCGGGTGGAAATATCACCGACCAGTCCGAGGGAAATGGTGAGAAAGGTGACGGAGAGCGCTGTCCAGAGCCAATCGAGCTGGCTCCACTGCTTTGGCTTGGGTGCTTCTAGCCACCACCACCAGGCGGTTTCTTTGGGACTGAAGCTGACACGCCAGTCTGCTTTTTGAGTGAAGGGGGTGATCGCGTCTGCTTGCGCCCTCAACTGTTGATCTAGCTCACTGATGGTTTGGAGTACGGCACCAGACACTGGCTCTGTATCTGCTAACGCCGCCTGTATGCCATCTCTAGCATTCAAAGCTTCCAGCACGATCGCGGCTGGAACAGGACGATCGGCTTGAGCAAGAGCGGCGATCGCCGCCTTGTAATGTTGAATCGCCTGGTCGAGTGGTCGCGTCATGGGGTCATCATCCTACAAATTGTTGCCAGTGAGGATGAAGGGTGCCCAGTAGTAGGGATGGCTGAAATCACGGGCGATCACAGGTATGGAGCCATCAGTGGTGGGAAGCTTGAAGCTATCACCGCGAGTTTGCTTGGTGGCAGTGCCTGCGACTCGTAGCAGCGATCGTTGTGCCTGTCGTAGGGCTTCGGCTTTGCTCTTGCCCGTTGATAGGTTTTGATAGAATTGCTGCATCAGTTGGCTGGTGCTGGTGTCGTTGACGAGCCAGAGGGAGGCAATCACCGACTTTGCGCCGCTGGTGAGGAAGTAGTAGCTGATGCCGGACACTTCAATGCCTTCTTTATCCGCACCACCCTTGGCGGTTTCGCAGGCGGACAGCACCACGAGATGAATGCCGCCTAAGTCGGTCATTGTCTCAATTTGAGGATTTTTGAGTGGCTGACCGTTGCCCAACACCAGAAAGGAGTCCTCCGGGTTGCCGGGGACAAACTGACCGTGGGTGGCAATATGGACGATGCGATGGTCGATGAGCTTTTTGAATGCCTCAGTGGTAAAGTCTTGATTCAGCAGCTTTAAGCCGGGATAGATGCCAGTGGTACCCGATCGCACAATGCCGTTGAGTTCATCGGGCACATTGGGCAACGCATTGAAGTTAGGCACCTTCTCCGAAAGCCCCAGCGCAAGTACAGGGTGTTCCCGTGGCAGCACTCGGAGGTCTTGCCGAATCAATTCATAGGTGCTGACGGACTGCTTGAGAAAGACCACTGCCAACTCTGCCTGTTTCTGCGCTTCCAGCAAATAGCCGATATTGTTGAGCGTGGTGCCTTCGTCCGCGCGGTCACCAATCTCCTTGCGAATGACCAAGGCTTGCTGATAGAACTCCAACGCTTTGGGATACTGCCCCAGGCTGTCGTAAATGCCGCCAATGTTGTTGAGCGTGGTGCCTTCGCCCACGCGGTCACCAATCTCCTTGCGAATGACCAAGGCTTGCTGATAGAACTCCAACGCTTTGGGATACTGCCCCAGACTGTCGTAAATGCCGCCAATGTTGTTGAGCGTGGTGCCTTCGCCCGCGCGGTCACTAACTTGCTTAAGGCGTTCAAGTGCTTTTTGAAACGAGTCAAGAGCCTGACGATACTCTGCCCGATGATACTGCTGCATTCCCTGCTGGTTTAACTGCTCAGCCTCTGCTTTACGGCTCTGGTCTGTCTGTGCCTGGGCAGGGAGTAGGGAGTAGGGAGTAGGGACACTATTGGAGCCAGGAGCAGTGCCATTGCGAGAGTGCGTAGGGCTTTGAGGGAGTGGGGCATTGGTTTGCAGTAAGGGGGCTGATATCGCATTCTCTGAGCTATTCTCTAGCCTAAGGGAAATACACCCATTGAGTCGTTATCTCCGGATTTGTAACGATCAAGTGTCAACATTCAACGACCATGCTTTAAGCATCAGCGCTGATGCTCTGAGGTTCAGCGGCGAGGCTCTGAAGCTTGGCAATGATGCTCTGAGGTTCAACAACGAGGCTTTAGGGTTCAGCGACGAAGCTTTGAACAACAATCACGATGCCCAATGACTCCTTGATGATGCTCTGAGGTTCAACGCTAAAGCTCTGAGGTTCAACAATGATGCTCTGAGGTTCAACGACGAGGCTTTAAGCAACAATCACGATGCTTAAGGCTGCAACGCTAAAGCTCTGAGGTTTAGCGCTGATGTGCCAAGCTGCAACGATGAACCGTCTAACAACAAGCCTGAGGCTCAACAGATGATGGCTTCAGTTCCTCACAATGGCTTGCCAGCAGCCTGGAAGTTGGAGGCGATCGCGCCTCCAATCATAGAAGCCATATCATAAAGAAACACGCATCAGCAGGCAGGGAGAGCTATGGCGATCGCCACCCAACCCATGACCCTTGAAGACTACCTCAACTACGACGACGACAGCGATACCCGCTACGAGCTAGACAGTGGAACCCTAACTGCCATGCCACCAGAGAGCGTCCAGAATAATCGCATTGCCTCGTTTCTCTTCGCTTATTTTCTGCAACTTGGCATTCCCTACTATTGCTTGAGTATTGGGACACAGATTGCTGTTAGTGGAAAACGGGCAACGGCAAGGCAACCAGATTTAATGGTGCTGTCAGAAGAGTCCGCTAATGCTCTAGAGGGGGCGAAGCAATCCTTCATTACCCACGATATGCCACCGCCCTTGCTGGTCGTTGAAGTGGTGAGTCCGCAACAAGAGAACCGCGACTATCGTCACAAGCGCACCGAATACGCCGGACGACACATCCCAGAGTACTGGATTGTAGACCCGATCGCGCAAAAAGTCACCGTACTGGAATGGGTTGATGGCTTGTACGAAGACCGGGCGTATCAGGGTAATGAGGCGATTGTCTCCTCCTCTCTTCCAGGCTTAAAGCTAACCGCTACGCAGGTATTAGAAGCCGGACGTTAACTCAAATCTTGCACCATTCTCAAGAAGACGTCTTTCCAGCCTTTCTGACGATCGCCCTGCCCCGCCCTGAACTAAAAGTTCGGGCTAATAGAGGAAAGTCCACTGAAGTGTACTAGGAGGCAACTGAGCGGTTTTTCCAGTCCGTTTTAACGGACTTCGTGCTGTTATCCCTCTTTTGTTACTACGGTGGAGGAGAAGAAATTCAAGTCCCATCAAGCTGCTTTCAGGTCTGGGATTGGAAGAATCTGGCAGGTATCCATCCAATCCATCAACTCATGTAAGGCTCGTTTG
>JAHHIE010000079.1 GCA_019358945.1 Stenomitos rutilans HA7619-LM2
CGTTTTGCATGACTGTTGCTTGATTTTTGCTTAGCAACAGCTTACGCCTCTTTCCTCTGTCTGACCTGAAAGCTGCAATCATCAAGACTTTCCGCCGATAAGCCCTTACTTCTGTCAGTCAATCAGGTGTGTTAGCACGTATCGCTGCGCCCATTTTGTCCCCATAGATGTCATAGAGTTGAGCCAAGCTTTGAATGCCCAGGATGAAGCAGGCTCCATTAGAACGGTATTCGTTAATCCATTGTGGTAAACGTTCGCGTAGCGTGCCGAAGGCATTCGAGCTTGATCGAGGGCAACTCGTCTAAAGAGATAATCAGCGGGTCTTTGCGGGGTGTGCTGAGATTGCCCACAATCATTAGGTGAATTGCAGCAGCCAGTAGCGGACCCACCACACTGCGACGCTCATCATCCAACTTGAATACTACGATCTCTCGCCCTTCCAAGCGAGTTGGAATCGTGGATTTGCCAATAAAGGCTCGGAGCAGGTCTGCTTGAATGAACGATGAGAAGGTGCCTGCGGCGGTCGTTAGGATACCAGAGATTGTTTTTTCAGCGTCCTTCGCACTGAGGAACTGTACAAAAGAGGTAGCGACCCATTCATCTAACTGTTTGGATTGCACCGCATAATCGATTCGATGCACCAAGTTAGGCAGGCGCAACACGGCGTAGAGCATTGCCATATCGGGATAGCGAGAACCTTTGACCAGTTGTAGCAATGCCTTTGCCAGCAAGTCTCCTGCCTTGGTGAAGAATTCATCGCTCCGCCCGCCATCGCCCTCTCTGGCGTTACGATTAATGACTTTACCAATCTCCCCTGCCATTACTCCATCTCGCGCATCCCGCATGTAATCCAACGGGTTAATCACGCCACTGAAGGCTTCTCCTGGTGCAAAGACTCTGACCTGATACCCATATCGCGCTGCCAGGGGTGCATGGAGGCGCATCTGATCCCCCTTTTTGTCGTAGAGCAGAATGGGAAAGCCCTGTTGCATAGCACTTTCCAGCATTCGATCGATTGTGGAATAAGTCTTTCCAGAGCCAGGAGCGCCAATGACCAATGTACCTCGTTCAGAACTGGGAAACCAAACCGTTGGGGATGCTCCCAATGTGGTTTGTATTGTTGTTATCACCCCGCGCCATGCTCCTTTTGCCCAATAACGAGGTGTGCCAGACCAGAGCGTTACTTTGTTGTGTTTGCGTTCCCGGATTTGTTTAAGTGAGAGGCCGGTTGCAGCGAGTTTCTCCGCTGTGCCACACAGTTTGCCCGTAGTAATTTTGCCCTTACTCGATCCACTGATGCGGAGCAGCAATAATACGACCACCAACCCACCCAGCATCATCCAGCCCTGGGGAGTGTTGTATTGCTGAAACATTTTGCCAAAGTCGATCGCTGCCAATGGTTGGGAATAGGACGGCACCTGCATCAAAGCAGTAGATGTAGGGCTTTTACTGCCAGCAAGGGAGTTCCAATGGGTCGGCAAGGGGAGAGACATAGCAAAAGGCTGAGATTCTAGCAGAAATTCTAACGATTGCAGGTCGATGAGTGGATCAGCTACCTGGATATTTTTTAGGGGGTGAGGCAATGCGATAGCTTGCGCTGACTTGTCAGTTCGCGATTTCCCAAGGCTCAATACCCAAATTCTGTTTCAGATAGCGTCTCAGGCTAACGCCTCAGCGTTGGGATAATTCATTTGGCTGCACTGCAATGGTTAAACCAACGAACTCTAGAAATAGCTCTACCAGCACTGCCAGAACGGGTGCTAAGACAGCTACTCCCAAATCACCAAAATCAACTGCGGCAACCAACTCTCGTGCGGCTCGAACCGACAGGACGGAGCCAGAAGACTTTGAGGTTGACACAGACCTACTCAGCGATGTCTACAATCAGGTGCGCCGACCGCAGTTGCCCTACGGCATTGTGGTTAATGATAAGCCAGCCGGGATTCTGATTCCGATCGATCAGTTGGAAAAGGCGGGCTGGCTTGCCATGCCGGATGAAGATGACCTCACGACGGTTACTTTCACTGAAGATGTGACGGGTCTTTTGATTACGGAAGCCCGGTTGCTCGTGCTGGCATTTGTGCCCGAATACATTCGCTACAAGTCGGATGTGGAAGACCTGGGCGGTACGGTTGTTGGACTCTACGATGAGTACCGCAATAGCCTGGACAAGAAATCGATGGATGTCTGCTCAGAACATGCGCTGCTGTTTCTGGATGAGGATAATCAACCCCTGCATACGATGCCGTTCGCGTAGCGTGCCGTAGGCATTCGTCGTGCGATTCAAAAATGTCGCACTCTGGAGCTTTAAATCAGCCCGTGAGGAGTTCTACCGTGCGCTGGAAAAAACATTCGCTGACTACTTCAATGTGCCTTTCAGCGGCAAGAACGATCGATGGCGGAGTTTGGGAGTGTTGGAGGTGGAGTTTAAAGCCGTTAAGGAAGGGGAGGGCAAGAACAAACACGACTGCTGTAAGACGGTGGCATATACCAAACCGACGATCGAAACCCTGCCTCTCCTCTATTTGGGCACTCCTACGGCAAAGGCGCTGATCTGGCAGCAGCATGATGCGATCGCTGGATTTACGGAACATCAGTCTTTGCCTGCCTTGCCAGGAGAGGTAGAAGCTGTGGAAGTTGAGGTATTGCCGCCTCATAAGAATGGTGTGACTGCCAAAACCTTGAATACAAAATCTTCTAAACCTCCACGAAAGATCAAACCAATTGAGGAGGATGAAGACTTTCTAGATGACTTGGAGGACTCAGATGCAGAGTTAAACGATGAAGACTTTGATTTTGAGGATGACGACGAGGAATAGTTCAAGCCGTCTTCCTGAATTGTATTACCAGTTTCTGCTATTGCTAGTTTTAGCAATAGCAGATCTCACCATAAAAGATTATTGAACAACTGCATTTAGATTTACTAAGTTTGACGTATTGACATTTTATGAATCTGCATTCATTATATTTAGTGAATATAAATTCATAAAAACTACATGTCAAGAAAAGTTAAGGAGGCGCTTGGAAGACCTCGAGAGTTTGATCGAGATACTGTTCTAACACAGGCAATGCATGTATTTTGGAATTCTGGATTTTCTAGGACAACATATGCCTCCCTCGAACAGGCAACAGGGTTGCATCGTCAAAGCCTTGTGTACGCATTTGGCGATAAGGAATCTCTGTTTTATCAAGCCTTGAGTCATTATGCTGAAACTCAGGTGCAATCAATTATCAATCAGTTGGAAGCGCCAGGATCTCCCCTCAAAAATATTCGTGCAGCATTTGCCGAATGGCTTGAAGATGCACAGCGAGAAACTACATCAGGATGTTTGTTTGTGAATACATCTGCGGAAATTGGTCAGTCTGATCCTAAGGTTGCTCAAATTATTGAAACTGCAACAAAACGTCTCATTCAGGCATTTGAGCAAGTAATTGAGGCAGGTCAGACTCAAGGCGAGATTACCGTAACCATTTCAGCTATTGACTTAGCTCAACAGGCTGTCGCGGTTGGCGATGGGGTTTTACTGCGAAGACGGGTTAGTAACGATCCATCCTTTGCTGAAGCAGTGTTCCGAGCCTTTCTTGCCTCGATCGAATGTCGTGATTTGTAATCATCACGGAGATTTGCACATTTAGAAAACTGATTAATTCAGCAGCAATACTCGATAAGAGTTTGCTCCATCAAATTTATGAATGTAGATTCATAAAAAGTGTTTCATGTTTACGGATACGTTTTTCAAGGAGCTGAGGATATGCAATTAAATTGGAGCAGTTGGCAAGAATTCAGAGCTGTGCAACAAGAACTGGTGTTGCCGACTGGTGCCGCAGCCCACATTCCAGTCACAATTCGGTACATCGATAGCGGGGAGGCGAAGTTTGGCACCATTCTATTGATGCACGGTATACCGACTTGGGGGTACCTCTACCATGCGGTGATTCCAATCCTAGTACAGGCGGGTTATCGGGTTCTAGCACCGGATTTTCTCGGTCATGGCTGGTCAGATCGTCGCGATCGCTTTGATCGATCGTTCCAAGACCAAGCACGCATGATTGTTGCTTTGCTTGCAGCCATTGGCCTTGAACAGGTGGATGTTGTGGGTCACGATACGGGGGGTGCAGTCGCCCTGATTTTAGCAATCGAGCACCCAGAGGTTGTCAATCGACTGATCATCACAAATTCCGTTTGCTATGACCGCTTTGACGATGACATGCTCGATTTTGGACATCCTCTGCGCTGGAAAACACGCTCAATTGTAGATTTGGTTGAAGCCCTTGAAGCCAGCCTCGCAGCAGGCCTTTCAAATAAAAGCCGACTCACCCCAGACTTTCGAGCGGGAATCATCGCACCTTGGTCGGATGAAGAAGGTAAACTAAGCCTACTTCGCAATGCGTCTGCCCTCAATGCCAATCAAACAATGGCACTGGTGGATCGACATAACACAATTACAGCTCCAACCCTAATCCTATGGGGCATGGATGACCCTTGGCAAAAGTCAGAAGACGGAATGCAACTAGCTAGCGAGATTCCAGGTGCCATTTTCCAAGGAATTGAAGATGCGTCCCATTGGGTGCAGCAAGATACTCCAAAGCAGTTTTCCAAGGCTTTATTGGAGTTCTTTGCCAGTTCGACCTGAACGTCATGTTCCTGCTTTTTTATTCAGTCAACTTTGTATTCGACAAATTGCTTTTTCCTCACCTGTCAGGAGTGCTGAGATCATGGCTACACCAATGATGCCTACCGCAATTCGTTTGATTCCCGGACAGTTAGTTCCTGCTTTGGAGGTTGAGATTCTATCTGGAACTCGTTGGAACTTATTTGAACAAACACCCCGTGCCTTTACGATGATTGTATTCTATCGTGGGCTTCACTGTCCCCTTTGTATAGAGTATTTACAAGAACTGGAACGTAAGCTAGAGCAGTTTAACGCGATCGGTATTGAGTGCATTGTCATTAGCGGCGATACTTATGAACGCGCCATTGAATCAAAAGAGAATTGGGGGTTGCAGAAACTGCAAATCGGCTATGGATTAACCCGTGAAGCCATGCAGCAATGGGGATTGTACATCTCCAAAGGTAAACTTGCAGAGGAACCACCTTTATTTAATGAACCTGGATTATTTCTCGTCAAGCCAAACGGTATTCTCTTCTTTGCTGGAGTGAATAATGCCCCTTATGGTCGTCCTGCATTAGACACGTTATTGTCTGGGTTAGATTATGTTTTGAACCACGATTATCCTTTACGTGGTACAGAAGTTTAATTCAGATGTAGGATCTTGGAATTACAAAACTCTCAGCCTGCAGGCAGGCAATTCCTTCAGATCTCAACCGTTTTTTCTAGTATTCTCTAATCAAGGCAGTTGGATGTTCATCACAAATTAAATCTTCTCTTCGCTGTAGCAAATCTGCTATCTGCTGTCGATAATTTTGAAATTTGGGTGAACGTCGTATTTGATGATAACCGTGTTCCGTTTTATCTTCCAACCATTGCATGATCAATTCTTGCTTGATAGTTCCAGGATGGGCACTCATGACATACACCCGCTGTGCGAGAAAGACAGCTTCTTCAATATCATGTGTGATCATAAGAATAGTAACACCAGTTTGCCGCCAAACTTGAAGTAAAAATTGCTGCATCGTCTCTTTAGTCTGTATATCCAGTGCCCCGAAAGGTTCATCTAAAAGCAAAATTTTAGGCTCACAGGCTAACACACGAGCGATCGCCACTCGCTGTTTCATTCCCCCCGAAAGCTCCTTGGGATAAGATTCAGCAAATTGGGATAAGCCGACTACATCCAGGTAATGGCAAACTTGCTGTTGCCGATCGGAACGGGGAACCCCTTGTAAGTTCAGTCCAAATCCAACATTCTGTGCAACTGTCATCCAGGGATAAAGCGTATACCGCTGGAACACCATGCCTCGATCTGCACCAGGAGCCGTGACTGGCAGACCATCTACGCAGATCTCCCCCGCAGACGGTCGGTCAAGTCCGGCAATCAGTCGAAGCAGTGTAGACTTACCTGAACCAGAGGCACCTACAATGCAAACTAGTTCTCCCCAATTCACTTCTAAATTGATGTCTTTGAGAGCAGCAAAGGTTCCTTGCCTTACTGAAAACTGTTTATAGAGACGCGAAACAGTCAAGGACATATTTTTTCCCTCAATTAATCAATCGCCCACTTACACATCGTTCGTAGCCACAGTCGAAATAACAGATCGATTGCAAATCCAATCAGACCTAACACAATCAAACAGGAAAAGATTTCATCTGTTTTGAGAAACCGCTGGGCTAACAGAATGCGTTTCCCTAAACCTTGTTCAGCCGCAATGAGTTCAGACACAACTACCAATGCCCATGAAGTTGCGATATTAATGCGAAACGTATCAATCATGTTGGGAATGACATAGGGAGTAATCACTTTGAGCAACACCTGCCATCGCAATCCTCCCAGGGTATAGGTGGTTTCGATCAGCTCCTTCGGCACGAATTTGACTGCATCCATGATCATCAGAATATTGAAGAAAACCGTTCCGATAAAGATCAGCGTAATTTTAGGTTCTTCTCCTAATCCCAAGTAGATGACTAAGAGCGGAATGAACGCTGGAGGAGGCATATAGCGCACAATGCCAATGACAGGCTCTAATAATGCGCGAATACTGGCGAATGCTCCCATTGCAATACCAATTGGAATAGCTGCGATCGCAGCAAAGCCAAAGCCAGCAAAAACGCGAAACAGGCTGATTGCCGTATCATTTAGCAAATACCCTTCTTGCCAAAGTCGCTCAAATGCTTCTTGCACCTGCATGGGTGAGGGTAGAAATGAAGTATCTACAAGGTGCAAGTTGGAAACAATCCACCAGCTAATTAGAGGAATTGCAACGGATAGACCCATCAAGCTCAAATGGAGCTTCCGAGGAATTTCTTCTGCAATTCGCCAAAAGATGGTTGGAGTAATTCCTGTGCGCGGAGAAGAGAGAGGAATGCTAGATTGAGTAGAAGAATGATTCATGAATAATTTAAAGACAAAACGACAGTGAGTTAGTTTTGTGAATTTTCAATATGGGCTTTGATGAAGTGATCGTCCAAGAGAGAGTCAGAATTTGGAACTTGAGGGAGAAAACCAGCCTCCACAATAAAGTTTGAGATTTCTTTGATCGCAAAAGGTAAGTGTTTCATGGTATCCCCAGAACTGAATACTTCAAGGTTCTCTTCAGGAGTGAAGAATTTAACCCCTGCCTGGAAACTCTGAAGCTCTTCGATCGTCACCCCGGCTCGCTTCGCCATGATCTCGTTGGCACGTTCAGGATTGGTGGCGATGAATTTCAAGGTGTCAAACCAGGTGTCAACGATTGCTTGTACTTGATCCGGCCGTTCTGAGATCAGTTTTTGGCTGACAACGAGCAAGTCTGGAATTGCCCCTGGAAAATCTTTAGAACTGCTCAGTTCTTGACTTCCGTTTCGCTTCAGCGCAGTGTTTGTAAAGGGCACCCAAGCAACAACAGCATCAAGTTGTCCGGCAGAAAATGCAGCCGTGGCGGCACCCGTTTCCAGATTCACTGTTTGAACATCATTCCGAGATAATCCATTTTCTTTCAGAGCAAGACTCAGCAAGAAATCGCTAACGATTCCCTCTTCTACTCCAATTCGTTTCCCTTTGAGATCCGCAACAGAATTAATGCCTTGTGTGACAATAATTTTGTCATTTCCATTAGAGTTATCATTCACTAAAACAACCGTTTCTCCATTCACTGCTTTGGGAGCGAACGTGACAGTTTCATTCAATGTTTGAGAATTAGCATCAAGTTGCCCAGTGACCATTGCCTCCAAGGCTGAGCTAACATTGTCAAACCATTTCAGTTCAACGTTTGCACCATGGGCTGCAAATAGGTTTTCTTCTTCAGCGATCGCCCAGGGCAACCATCCGACCCAATTGCTATATCCTAATACCACGGGATTTGCCACCAAATTTGAGTTGGCATCTGTGGATGCTGTTGGTGTTGAGTTAGAAGAAGCGCAGCTAATAGTAAACAGCAAACTCAGCACAAACAGGGTGCCACGTAAGAAAAACTGCCGAAGTTTCATAAAGTCACCATTCAAAGAAATTATTGCAAAGCGTAGATTAACCAAAGAACAATCTGCTGAGCAGCAGTTGTGTAACAATCTGCTTGCATAACGGCTGCTCATACCTGATCTGGGTTGGACTTAAAAGAATTTCAGATAGCGCTGGATTTCCCACTCTGAAACGTGATTGTGGTACTCTTCCCACTCCCGCTGTTTATAGTTGATGTAGGCGTGATACATTGCTGAACCCATCACCGTTTTGCTCAATGGATCAGATGCAAATGCTTCAACTGCTTCCCCCAGTGTTCGAGGTAACGTTTGAATTCCCATCTCTTTTAGTTCATCCAAAGTATACTCATACATGTTTTCAGTATGAGGTTCACCTTCATCCAAGCCTTCCCGAATACCTTCTAAACCTGCCGCAAGAATCATTGCAGCACCAAGATATAAATTGGTGGAAATATCTGCCGCGCGGCATTCAACTCGACCTCCCGCCAGTGGGATTCGCAGCATGTTGGTACGATTATTTCCACCGTAACAAACATACACGGGTGCCCAAGTTGATCCAGACATAGCGCCTTGACGTACCAGTCGCTTATAGCTGTTGACAGTCGGACAAGTCACTGCACAGATCGCAGGTGCATGTTTAAGAATCCCTGCAATAAATTGATAACCCAGTGTGGAGAGCTTACACCCCTTGGGATCACTTGGATCAAAAAATATATTTTTTTCAGTCTCTCTATTTGCAAGAGACATATTGTAGTGAGCACCACTGCCGGTTCGATCGGACGAGAGCTTTGGCATGAATGAAGCGAAATAACCATGTCGTCTGGCAATTTCCTTTGCCATCAATCGGAAGAAGGTGAAGCGATCAGACATAGTTAGCGCGTCGCTGTAGTTAAAATCAATCTCAAATTGTCCTTGAGCATCTTCATGATCCAGGGAATAGACATCCCATCCCAACTCATTCATGGCAGTCACGAGTTCATCAATGACCGGATAGTTATCCAACAATGTTGGAACATCATAGGCGGCTTTGGCTAAGTCATCGCGATCGCTGACAGCCGCAAACCGACCATCCGCTGTATCTCGCAGAATAAAGAACTCAGTTTCAATTCCTAAATTGAAGGTGTAACCCATTTCATTAGCTTGGGCAAGCACACGCTTGAGGATATTGCGCGAACACGCTTCAAAGGGTGTGCCGTGCAAATATAAATCGCTGGCAAACCAGGCAACTTCGCGATTCCAGGGCAGGATCACCATACTTTCTGGATCAGGATGTGCCGATACTTCTTCATCATGGATGGATTGCGGAATTCCATCCAAAGCAGCACCCGTAAATAGTTCTGAGCCTTGCAGCATTTGCTCAAGATGATTTAGGGGAACCATCTTGGCTTTGCACATGCCATGTATATCTACATAACTAGCCAAAGCATATTTTACACCCTGCTCCTGAAGCATTGATTCGATCGATGTTGAGTTTGCCAGAACTGAGCGCGTTTCAGACATATCAATGGTCGTCATGGTATCTCCTAAAGACAACAGAAATTGGAACATCCAGTTGACGGGTGAATTGGAAAATCAGCGGCAGATCAGAAATTAGACCACTGGAAAATTGGGTGGGATTGCTTCAAGCGGTAATTTCTCTAGTAGTGCTTGTTCAAGTTGTTGACTGAGTGTATCGATGCAAGCGTCTAAGATTTTTTGTCCATACTGCGTAGTGGCTTGACTGGGACTCCCTACCCCGCCATATACACTTTCTTGATTCACTGTGTAGGCAAAAAAACAATGGGCTGAACGATCTGGCTCATCTTTTGCTTTTTCAAGCTGTACCAGATCAGGACGTATAGCCAGCATCACTGAGGTTTCAGCACAGTTGGCATGGAAATTGATTGCATCCTGTTGATAGAGTTGGTTGATCTCAGATGAAATCTCCCAAACCGATCGAAGTGCAATTCTCAACTCTGGATATTGGTGGCGGATAGTTTCTAACCCACACCGCAACGGTGCCCAATTGGTATAGTGACCATTCAGCAAAACGAGGCGGCTAAAGCCAGAACCAACAATCCATTCAGCGATCTCTAAAATCATTGTGGAGAGCGTTTCTGGACGCAGGGAAATAGTTCCTGCCCATTTCTTTGTGTGTCCCAATGAGCATCCATAAGCTAGGGGAGGGAGGACGGGAAATCCCGTCTTAGCGGAAACCCCTTGAGCAACAGCAACGATAGAAAATGTATCAACTCCAACTGGAAGATGCAGGGAATGCTGTTCGGTTGCGCCAACTGGAAGGATGACTAGATCCTTGCCGCGATCGCGCAATTCTCCAATTTGTTTCCATGTGAGTTCGTCCCACAAGATGGGTGAGTTCATAGATCTATTCCTCAGTAAAAACCTATTGAAAAGAACATTTAGCGATCAAATCCACGCTTCAAGGTATAACCCTGAAAACCGTAGATATCCTTTGACCTGTTCTTCAAAGTTGCCTAAAACCTATTGACCTAAGGTTAGTGGATAGAACAACCACAGAATGAAATATTTGATACAAAGTTAAATTAGGAGAATCTGGCTGAGGAATCATCAAAAATATAGGATAAGATTTGAGTATTTAGCGGATTTATCACTATGACTTCAAGCGACTTCGCCAGCCCTATGCTTGAATTAGATCAAGTTGATCAACAAATTATTGACTTACTACGCAGTGATGGGCGTATGACCGTATCTGAAATGGCAAAGCGGTTATCGATGCCCGAAACAACAACTCGTTACCGAGTTCAACGCCTAATTCAATCGGAAACGGTCAAAGTTTTAGCGTGGCCTAATCCTGAGAAGCTGGGAAAACCAAACATTCTCATTGTTTCAATGGTGGTTGACAATAGCCGAATTAGAGCCATTGCAGAGGATTTCCTGAGGATGGAAGAAGTCCGTTATGTAGCTGTGATCACAGGGCGTTTTAACCTTATGATTGACGTATTTTTTGGAGTACATGCCGAATTAATGGCTTTCTTCGAGAAGCTCCAGCAAATTCCAGGCATAATCAGCTACGAATCTCATTTTATCCTTGATTTGTTGAGGGCAGAGTATAAATACACGCTTGGTTGAAGTGCTACTCGTTGTAGAACATTTGTTCTGAATCAAGCGCAAGTGGTTTCTGTGTTTAAGAATAGTTGCGGTTATGCCGCAACCATCTCAGAGTAGTGTCGTGAAATTGTTCAAGCACCTCTAACTTCTGATTAGAAGAATGGAACTAGTAGACATGAATGATTAATAAAAATCATGAGTCGAAAGAAACGTTCGTCAAAAAAGCAATTTTGAGAGATGTTTGATAACGATTCGACGAATGGTTGGAGACTTTAGATCAGTAAATTCTAAATCAGGCATTTCTTTAGGAGAACTATCTAGGTGCTAAGCTGAGAAGTTGGCTGTCGGCAAGCCGATAGCGATCGCCATTGAAGCAATAATTCAATTGCCGTAAGCGATCGCCCTCCATCTGTAACACCTCTAAACAGGGCAAAGCCTGACCCCGATCTTCCCCCACCTGAAATAATGGTTTATTGGCTGGAAGGTTGGGGTTGAGATAGTTCTGGAACACTTCTATTGCAGGTTGATTCTCTCTTAACCAGTAGCCAGCGTAAAGACAGCCCAAAGCTCCACACAAATTGGGAGTGTTGAAATTAAGCAGTGTCAGTTTGCCTGCTTTTCCGTCTACAGTCCAGGCAAGCAGGGTTTCTTTTGCCTGTGCCATGTCCAGATCCGTGTTCGCGTGAATCACCTGTTCTAAAACAGGTTCAGGGACTACTGCTGTCGCTTTTTGCCAGGGAACCGTTGCTGCACTGGAACTGCAACCTGCCCCACCAATCAGTACCGATAACAGCAGAAAAAGGCTAAAACCGATGCGAAACCAGTATCCCACCTGCCATAACCAGTAAGGTGGTGCAGGGATGGTGGATGTGTGCAGTTCTTGCTGCTGAGTTGGAGCCAGTTTTGAAGCTGAATCTGTCATAGTAGGTTTCCTCTCCAACTTCCACTCACTGTTGAACCTGAACATTAGCGGGAACCGTAATGCCTAACTGCCGGAGTGCCCAGACCTCCTCTGCAAACCAGGTAGGATTCTGGGTTGAGGCTGCGCCCTGACTAACCTGTTGCTGGAAGCGATCTTTACCAAGGCGCTGAATCTCGCGCCGAAACCGTGCCAGTGTCAATTGTTGAGCAACGGACTGGGGCACAACACTGGCAAAGGGAACGCGATCGCCCATCGGGTTAAAAAATACTTCCTCACAGCGTCCATTCGTAACCGCGATGATCAGATTAGTTGGTGCTTGGCTATTTTCGGTATAGGTTGCCAGCAAGTAATAGTCCTTGCCCTGTAAGCGACTAGAGCCGATCAATTCGTTCCGAATAATGGCTTGTCGAGTTTGTTGGGGAATACAATGACTGACGGTTTCTGGGATTCCAGTAGTTTGAGCATCAAGCGGAAGATACCCTAACCCGATAGTGAGCAGCATACCCACCGCTAAAGGTAGCCAGAAGGTTGCAGTCAAACGTCTGCCAATGGATCTCAGTGAAAATCGCTGCTGGGGTTGCATGGTTGATTCCTCCTTAGAATTGAACCCGCTGTCTAGGATTGATGGAAGAGCCGCTGCGCCAGTTGCCGGGGGTAGCACCTTCAATCACTTCAAAGTGGAGGTGGGGTCCGGTGCCCAAGCCGCTTTGTCCACTACGGGCGATTGCCTGCCCCTGCCGAACAGCCGTGCCAGTGCTCACGTCCATTGAATCCAGGTGAGCATAGAGCGTCATTCTGCCATTGGCATGTTCCACAATCATGGTCTTGCCATAGCCCGACAGCCAACCTGCGTAGAGAACCTTGCCACCATCAGCCGCTCGAACCGATGTCCCGATCGGTGCGCCAATATCAATGCCAGCGTGATTGGAGCTACAACTGGCACAGGGACTGGAGCGAGAACCAAACTCACTGGTCACTGGAAAGCCTGGAGCAGGGTTAGTTAGCTTTCCGGTGACTTGTCCGGGTGTCCCACTGTTCGAGGTTGTATCATTGCTTTTCGTTCCAGAGGCATTAGCAGTTGTCCGGGTTGCGCTGGGAGCACAGGTGAGAGTGCCATTGCCACCGTTGCGATAGCGAGTCACAGCCGTGCGACCGTAATCTCGTAGACTCAGCCGACCCAACGCATCGGAACTTCCCCCATCCACATGGCTGTAATCGCCACCGAAGTGTTTTTGGGCTACTCGTTCTAAGAGGCGATCGCCTGTAAAGGATTGTCCTGTGGTTGGATCGATCTGTCCGCGCGTTACCTGAATCTTATTGGCAAGGTCTGCCATAAAGGCGCGATCCTGATCAGCAGGTGGAAAGAATTGAAACAGTTCCGCTTCAGTGGGTTGGTAGCCCTGTCCAATGCGATTTAAGAATCCCTGCCCTCCTGGTTTTGCAGCAATTAACTGGACTGCATAGGGGTTGTAGCTCATGAACTGATAGCGTCCTAACCCTCGTCCACAGTTGCTTCCGCCATCCGCGCAGGTATGAACTCCGACTGCCTGGTAACCGCCACTTCCAGCACTTTCGATGCTGGCGATCGATTCTGCCAGTGCGTTTAGATCAATACCTTGTATGGACTGTGCTGACACGGGCTGACTGCTGCCACCGAAAGTACAGGGATTGCCCTCATTTTGATTCCCAGCGCCAGTTCGGCTACTCCCGGTTTCTCGGCTAGCTCCAGAGGGTTGGGATGCAGCGGCAGCTCGTTGATCGCTCAAATCGCCCACAAATATCAAAGCATTGACTTTGTAGGTAAAGAACGGCACCGGACCAATGAAGTAAGGTGTGCAACCGAGTGCATTCGCACAGAAGCGGAAGAATAGAGCGGTGTTTACGGTATCCGTGGTTTCATCTGGCTCCATCACCACGACTTTGAAAGCAGAGCCAAACGGTAAGCGCCCTGTAGGTTCTCGCCCACCATTCACCGATCGCAAAACGCCCCAACCACCCTGGACTTCCTGATATTTTCCTGAGATCCATTGCTTGCCTTCTAGCCTGCCACGCGCATTACGCCCAGCGTTCTCCAGATCATCCAGTTCAACATAGGCGCAGTCCTTTTCGGCACAGGGGACAGAAAATCCCTGGACATCGGAGCCAGAAATCGTGTTATTGCGTTGTGCCTCTGCTGGACCATACACCTGATCGATCCGCATGACCAGGCTACCAAGTTCAGCGATCGGGTTGGGCATTGATCCCAACGGCACCTGACCCAACCCTGGAATACCTTTCACCAAGCTGTTCATCCAGCCCTCAAATTGTTGGAGTTGAACGGCTTCCAAGTTGGGAATAGAAATGACAGGAAAGCGAGAAAGATCAATCTCCTTTAAGCGTAGCTGTCCAACCTGGGGATTCTGTGCCAGCACTTCAGCCAGGGTTTGATCAGAGACATTAATGCCGACGGCTTTGGCAGCGAGAAGAGCTGCGACAGGGGCGATCGCCCGGACATTAGTTTGTGCCAGACCCGGCACCACTGTTGCTAAATGGCTCAGGGTTTGATCGGTTGCCAGCGTAAACGCACTCAAGGCAACTTGATTGAGATCGAGGTTGGTGAGTTGGGCGATCGCCCCTGGTGAAAAGACCTCCGCTTGAAATGCTTGTGAAATGTCCCCCAGCTTCAAATACTGATCGGGAGTCATGCCAGCGCTCCAACGACGGCTCAGGTCATACCCCAACATTTGGCTGTAGGGCTTGCCATCGACCGAGCCAGAGCGGCTGATACCCGGCATCTGTGATAAAGAGATTCGGTTCCAGTCGGGCAACAAAACTTGCGTTGCAGGCAATCCAGATTGACTCCCTGCAATTTCTAGAATCCTTGTGGGTAGGCTGCCGTCGTCGATCGTGCGAGCAGATGCAGGTGCAACCAGCCCGCAAAGGCTGATGACAATCAAGCACAGCGAAATGATCCATGCCAGAACACGCTGCCGCTTGAAGCCGTCTGGCATTCTCAGTGGGGTATTCATGACAGTAGAAAGGGTTGAGGGGATTAAAGCTCCAGTTCGGGTGCAGAAAAGGTACGCTCTGTTCTCGGCTGATAACGATAACCCTTGCCATAGCCTTTTAAGTGAGGGTTGGGGTTGGCGGCTGATTCCGAGTAAGGCGTATCGCCAAAATTTTGTTCAAAGATGTTTTCCTGGTAGCCATCACTGAAGTGATCGGTTTGCCAGGGATTGGTGCCTGCCCCAGAGATCGATTGTTCGTCACTAGAGCGAGTGGTTTGATAGCCACCCGTTTGATAACCGCTACTGCTGTCGGGGGTGGTATTGAAATCGGGGGTTGATTCAGTGTTCATCGCGCAAGCATCCATACGAAACGATATGCTTGCCAGCCTATAAAGCCAGACCTGGGAGTGACCTCAACCAAGTGGATAACAACGCTCCAGCCAACTGGCTGTTTGTAGGGACATTCCTACAGGAGGCTTGCGCTGTGGATCAATTGAGTTTTATTCCCGAAGAGTTGGTGCGAACCCTTCAACAAGGGAAAGATGCTGCCAACCCAGATACCCGTTGCTCATCTAGCACCCTGGAAATGTTGCGCCTTTTAGCATCCCTTGATGTTCCCAAAGAATTGCTAGCGTGCATGTTAGAAATGGCAGAGTTTTCCATGCATCACGTCCGTTATTTAGTAGGACCGCTGGTGCTGCATCGCAGTTTATGGGGTGATGCAACTCCAGGTTGGCTAAAGGTTGCCTGTGTGAAAGATCGGTTTGAACTTATCCTTTCCGAGTATGAACAGGAGCAAGTTGGAGACTATGCTACACCGACGGAAGTATTAGCTTATATGATGCCTGCAACGATGGAAGCACCGATGCATCGAAATTATGTTGATCTCTATCTTTGGTCGGGAAATGAGGTCATGAAAAAACACAATCGGTTGCCTGAAAATGCAACCAGTTTTTATGAGTTGATTGGTGGGCATCCGATTGAATTCAGCACAGTCAAAAATGATTTTCAAGATCTGAGCCGATCGATTCGTCGAAGCGTGGTGAAGCACGCAGCTCAACAGGGATGGGGAAAGCGGCGCAATCGAGCAAAGGTAGAAGCAATCGCGGCTGACCCAGCTCAAGTATCCGATCAGCCAGAACAGGTCAGTTTGTTCTGAATCATAAGCAATGCCGGAGATGGTTGGTGCTACCGCCCCTTCAAGCTAGTCCTCCATCCATTTCCGATTATGCCTGCCTCCCAAACTCACCCTCATTTGAAAGATGGAACCTATCAACTGATTACGTCGGGGAAAGAACTTGAATCGGCACTGCGCTTGCGTAGCCTCTCAGGAGGAGAATCGCTAGAGCAGTCTCCCATGTTTGGATTGGACTGCGAGACAACAGGGTTAGATCCTCACATTCATACGATTCGGCTCATTCAGCTTGCAGTCCCCCATCAGCCAGTGATGCTCATTGATTTACCCCAGATTGCTCCCTGCGATCGCCACCTGCTGCAACAGCTCCTCTCCAGCCCTGTGCTTAAGATTACTCACAACGGCAAATTTGACTGGCAGTTCCTTGCCCAGGCAGGACTTCAACCCGCGCCTCCCTTCTTCGATACACAACTTGCCTATCGAGTGCTGACAGCAGGACTGAAAACCAGTCTCTCGTTGCAGACGCTTGCTCAAAAGCTATTGAATATAGAGCTGGATAAAACCCAACAGGTCAGTGATTGGAGCAAACCCCTGACTTCAAAGCAGTTACAGTATGCGGCGTTGGATGCAGCAATTTTATTGGAACTGTACCCGATCCTGGTCAAGAAGCTGGAGCGATCGCACCTCCTCAAAATTGCCCAACTGGAATTTCACTGTATGCCTGCGGTGGCTCAGATGGAGCTGAATGGGATGTTGCTGGATCTCTCCCGCTGGAAAAGGTTGGGGGCAAAGCTAGAGAGCGATCGGGATGCTGCCCTCCATCAGCTCAACCAACTCCGGATCGCTGGTAACGCTCAGATGTCCTTGCTGCCGGAAATGACGGATACCATTAACCCAAACTCTCCCCAACAGGTGCTTGCAGCGCTTCAGGCATTTGGAATTCCAGTAAACTCTACCAATCAAAAGGAACTGGTTCCCCTGGCGAAACAATATCCTGTGATCCGAGCGTTGTTGGACTACCGCCACCTCTCCAAAATTACTGCTACCTTTGCCGATAGCCTACCCAAGCATATCCATCCGGTGACAGGGAGGATTCACCCGACCTACTATCAGCTTGGAGCCAGGTCGGGTCGGTTCTCTTGTCGCAATTCACCTTTGCAAACCATTCCTCGCGATGCCGCAGCTCGAACCTGCTTTGTTGCTGCACCCAGCTACAGGATCGTGCGAGCAGATTACTCCCAAATTGAACTGAGGATTGTTGCCCGTTTGAGTGGCGATGCTCAGATGCAACGAGCGTATTGTAGGGGTGAGGATCTGCATCAACTAACCGCAGCTTTGGTGACTGGAAAAGCGATCGACGCGGTGAGTGAGGAAGATCGTCGGCTTGCCAAAGCCATTAACTTCGGGCTGATCTATGGTATGGGTGCTGCCAAGCTTCAGAGCTATGCTGAGACCAAGTATGGAGTTACTCTGTCGTTGGAGGAGGCAAAGGCATTTAGGAAGCGATTCTTTGAAGCCTACACCGGAATAGCAGAGTGGCATGAGACGATTAAGCACAGTTACATTCGGGGAACAAAGGAGAGCCGTACACTGGCAGGCAGGCGGCGCAGGTGGGCAGACAAGCCTAGGCTGGCAGAGCTGCTGAATCATCCAGTCCAGGGGTTAAATGCTGACATCACGCAGTTGGCGTTGGTGAAGCTTATTAAGGCACGGGTGGATACGCGGTCAAAACTGATTTGCACAGTGCATGATGAAATTCTGCTGGAGTGCCCTGCGGTTGAGGCGAAGCATGTCAGTGATCTCTTGCACCGCTGCATGATTGCGGCAGCTCGGAAGTTTCTGCATCCGATCTCAGTGGTAGTGGATGTTAAGGTTTTTGCCAGTTGGGGCGGCGATGAGATTTAGGCGACCAGGGTCTGCATTTTGGCATAGAGTTTTCGCAGAAAACTGGCGGCGCGTTCTGGGCTATCTTTAGCAATGTAGTCCCAGATTTCCTCCAGGTCAGCTCCAGCAAGCGGACGCTTAAACACTTGCTTCATCAGACTTCTGGTTATTCGGATAATTTCTGCTGAGTCGCCCTTCGCGTTTGTCCGCGACGAATCACTGCTTCCATATCCAGAGGCGTTGGCTCACTGCTATCGATGCCTTTGCGAATTTCTGTACGGAGTTCTTGCAGTTTCATTGCCTGGAGCATGTCACGCTCTTTGAGGAGTCGCAAGCCTTCACGGATGACTTCACTGGCAGAGGAGTACATGCCGCTGGCGACTTTTTCTTGAACCATTTGCTCTAGTTCACTCGTGAGTGAAATGTTCATCAGGCTTCCTCCTGAACACGATCCACTCTTTTAGTTTTACTGAAGTAACAGAAAATAGCAACTTTTGTTATTGTGATTGCACTTAGGGAATAAAAATAGACTAAAGATCCCTAAATATTCCCTAAGCAATTTTTCCGAGAGCAGGGGGAGTATGGCGAAGCAGAGCAAAGCGGCACGGTTGATTCAGCAACTCCAGGGTTGGAGTGATGATGAGTTGGGGGAGTTGGCTGAGATGATCCAGGGGTTGTTAGAATCCCGGAAGGCTGAGTCAGACGAGGAGAAGCAGGAGACTCGTGAGGATGGTTCACCTTTGGGTAGGCATGGGGGACGAGGACATATTGAGCTAAAGATGATTCCTGACTCTAAAACAGGGAAGACTTATGGACCTTACCGCTACCTGCGCTATTGGGGAGTTACGAAGAAGGGGACGATGGGGTTAAAGAGTGTGTATTTAGGGAAGAGCAGCGATGGATAAGATGTAATCTCTCTTCAATCTGTGTAGTCGTTAAAATTTTGTTGTCTGAAAGCTATTAGTCTACCCAGATTAACCAAGGAGCCAAGCAACTTTCATCTTTATACCTATTGATAAAGTCAAGTGCCTGATTTGCCAAATCCAATGAAGGTTGACAGTTTGAAGAACATGGAAGGTGACATATAAGTGACGTTCCAAGTAAGTAGTTTGAAGGGTTAATACGCTTGAACTCTCCTGAAAAGTTCCATTGAATTATCTGCTGCTCAGTATGATCAATATTTGATTCTCCAATTGATGCTATAAAGTCAGAGCAACATTCAGGATAGCCCAGCAATAATCCAAACAACTTCTCATGAGGCTCGTACTTTCGATCAATGTCAAGAATCTGCTCTGCAACTTCAGGATCTCTTGCAATACAAACAAAAGATTCAGAGTCTACCCGTAGGAATAAGCCATAACTGTTACACCAATCCTCTAGATGTAACTTGGCATAAGCGTGAAAAAGTTTTGTTCTGACGGCTGGTTTATTACAAGCTAGAAAATGAAGGAAATCTACCCTTGCTGAGATTGGCAGGAAACTGAGCGGCAGCGATCTCATTTGGTGAATAGGGTTCATTCTGCTGAGCGATTCCAAACCATTACAAGCTGAGAAATTTCACTGCTATTAACTGCTTGAAAGCCAGCAGCCTCAGCAGCTTTCTTTGAAGCAAGATTTGACTTCCGCATATGAGCAAATATCGTGTCATAGCTACTTTTCTCACAAGCAAGCCTGTATGCAATCCGACCAATCCGCCGGTTTTGAAACTTGGCGTTTATCTTGATTTGAATAGATGCATGTTTTCCAAAAGGTTCTTCATCAATCCAATTGATAAATACAAATCCGGCACGAGTATCGTTGGCATAGATGTGCCAGTAATGCCCTCCTTTATCACCGCCTTTTCCTTTGCTTCCTTTTCCTTGAAGCAAATAAATTTCAGAGCTATCAGTAGGTTCAGGCTTAGTTGCAGGTGTTTTTCGTAAAACTGATTGCCTGCTAGCAACTGAAGAAGCTGATTTTTCCCTGGTAGTTTGCTTAGTTGTTGCTCTTTCGGTTTTTTCTACCATAGATTTCAAGCAGCTCTAATTAGTTACTAAAATTGTTGCTTACTTCAGATGATAGCGGATGCGCTCAATGGCTGGCTTCCAAAATTCGGCAGGAAAAAAGCCAGGAGACAAGGCAACCTCAATGTCACAAATTTTATCCATTAGTCCATTCTGATATAAAGTACTAAACATTACATCAATTAATGTAATTACTTCTTCGCGTGAAGGATCATGACGATTTTTATGTGTTTCCCAGTCAGAATCCCCATTGAAGCGGTTATTAAAATAGTCCATATCTATATGTAACAAAACTGGAATATTAACTGGTAGATCCTTAATCCATTCATTTGGATCAGCAGTTACCCTATATGTACTCTTGCTATTTTTCGTTGAACCTAGATCCTGGCAAGCGTGTAGTTCAACAGCGAGACGTTTACTCTTTGGACTAAGAAACTGATCTGGTACTAAAGTTGGCATCAGAGAGTAGCACCCTTGTCGTACTACACTATAACCCGTTGCACAAAGGTGACGTATTTGAACTTTTTGTATGGAATGAAGTAGAGGAACAATAAAGCTACCAATTCCAATAGATCCACTCCTAATTGCATTACTAACAGACTCTGGTTCAAGTAGGTTTAAACTTTTACTAGTAATTGCATCTTTCCATCCAGATTCTTCATTCCATACTCTAGGACTCATGAGATCATCGTGATCATCAACATGAAGGACGACAATTTCAGATGGTAATTGATTTTTTTCAGCATAAACTGATGACAACCATTGGCTCCAAGCCAACAGTGTCCAGGAGTCATTAAGAGATAATTGAAAACCTTGGTCTTTCTTAACTGCAAAAGGAATTTCAGAAACACTTAATCCGCTTCGCCACCAAGCAAGCCCTTCTGCAAGATAAGGATCAATATAGTAATCAGAAAGCTCAGGAAAATGAAGATCTACAGACCAAACATCATCAATTAAAGTACTCGACACATATTGTCCAAGAAAATATTCGTGTAATAGCTGCGAACGTGCTGATTTGTCTTGTGGAAGAGCATCGAAAGGTAAGAAAATCATGATGTATTTCTGTAAGGATTAAACTTGCATTCCTACACTATCTTTCAATACCGATTCAAGTCTATCAATTAAACTAAATCCTACTTTTGTTAAGGACGTATTCCTAAGTGTTGTAAATCCTTCCAATAGCTGAGATTTAATAATTTCTACCTGTCTATCTGCCTTGCCTTGATTTACCCTATCGTGTTTGGCTAAATATAGCCAGAACTCTAAAAGGTGCGTAAAAACAAAGACAGCATGAAGCAAACCGCTTGGAGGGCGTAAATCTTCGCGCCATGGAGAAGACACTAAAGGAGTGTCACAAATAACCAAAGGAGTTAAGCGCTGTAAAAGATAGAGCTTTTGGTGACGATGTTCATGGATAAGTGAATCTGCTAAGTTATATGCATCAACAAAATGATTGCCTTGCTTAATAGAAACGTATAAAGCGCCCGGTACTGAGTTGTCGCTAAATGAAACTATTTTTTCTGAATGAGCAGTAAGATCTCGAATAAACTGAATTTCTGGACTAATCAATCTCATTTCATTAACTAAATTTGGTCGCCAAGATTCAATCAGATCTAAGCTTGCTTTGAGAATTTCTCGACCTTGATCTGCTGTCTGTTCATCTTCAAATAGTATCTTTTTACCAAATGGGGCACGTAAGCATTCATCATTACGATGAATTAGATACCTCTGGTAATTCTCACAGTTTAGAGTTCTCAACAGCTCTATAATTTTGCCAGGGTAGTGGGTGTTTGCAACAATTAATTCGCCGTCAATCGCATAAACTTTTATCCCTAAAATTTTTCTTTTGACTACAGAAGTCCACATTGCAATCGATGGATAAATAGCAATGTAAGAGCCACTTTTAACGCTAAATCGGATTCTTTCAATTGCTTCTAGCTGTTCAGCATCTTCTTCAAGAGACCATTCTAAAGCAGCCAGAAAATCTTTATTAGCCTCATCTAACCAAGTCTTCAAAAGAAATTCAATAATCGGTTCTGACGTTTCAGATTTCTCAAAAGCTGCTATATCAAAATTAATCTCTTTTACTAGATTAGAAGCTATGCTTAGGTTGACTAATTCAAGATCCAGCTGATTCTGTAATTGATTCCTGGCGTGATTGATTAGCGCCAACATTTCATGGCAATAAACTGTTGGGTGAGTGAACCCATCTTGTGCGTAGCGGTGTGGAATAGAACCACCTCCACAGACATCAACAACTGAGCAAGTTTGGCACTGTGGAGATAGCCCTTCGTGAGTTAGTAGTTTTCTATGGTTTTGAATTTGACTAGATGAAGCAATAATATTTCTAATACTAGATTCTTCTAATGTTGTACCAAGAGAAGTAATTCCGCCGGATGTAATTTTAAGGACATCAAGATCATGGTATGACCCATCTGTCTCTATCGTCAAAAGACTAATATCTCCGAAACCGAATGAATCAGTGTTGCTAGGTAAACCAGCTAAGCTACTTAAGATCGCATCAAATGTTCTTACTGGAATATATGAATATTGATTAAACCAAATATCAAAGGCTTCTATCAACCATGAGGAATATAAATTAGGATTCTCAGTACGTCCTGGAGGTAAACAGTGATGATTTGCATCAGGCAATAAAAAATCAATCTGTGGAGGTTGATAAGCCTTAAAAAAATCAAATAAATATTTTGGATGTATCGAGGGATCAATGACAGCAATTAAACCACTATATATTGATGGACGATCCTTTAGCATTTGTAAAGACTTCTCGACTGCATCGAAGGAAGAGTTACCTTTGTGGTCAAGTCGATGAAGATCATGCGCCTCTCTATGTCCATCAATACTTAGTGATACGCCTATCCTCATCTGCTCTAGCTGAGCAAGTATAGGTTGAGTTAAAAGTACACCATTTGTTTGAAGTGAGAATCCAACTTTGCACCAAGACGGTAACGTTTCCTGAATCCATTTCGCTGTTTCAATAATTGTTGCCACACCTGCAAGAAGTGGTTCTCCTCCATGGAATACAACTACGACTTCCTTTAGCTGTTTAGTTTCAACGTACTCACCTATACGAAATGCTAATAGTTGACGGTGATTTTGTGACATCACAATTGGCTGCTTCTGCCAACTTTGATCAGCATGGCGATACATATAGCAGTAATCGCAGGCTAAGTTGCAACGAGAAGCAATTTTGATAAGGAAGCAAGTAATTTGAGGCTCGATTTGCATAGAAAGAACCTGGAAATAATTGAGTCTCCAGCTAAGCTCAACGAAAGGAATCAACTAAATAATCTTTAGTTAAGAATAAGCTGGAGACTACTTAATACAAGCTTTTGGTTAAGGAGAAATGTTGAAGAGAAAACTTTAAATCACTGATTAGAAAAGCCTAATAACTTACGAACGATTATGGCGGTGGTGCATACGATCATAACTAGTAATGCAAGCCTCTACCCCAGATTCTGGAGAAGAAGCTAATTTTGCCTGAAGTCGATTTAAGGCAGGGTGATTGAGGTTGTTGTTTGTTAGTAAATGAGCTAAGTTCTCTTTCGTAGATTCTACCTGCCCAGCACTTACATCTTGGTTGGGAGAAGCGTTCTGAAGCATGTTAATGCCTTCTCTAGAATTATGGTGAGTTTATGCTAACATAATCCCTAACTTCCAGAATAGAATCCTTGCCCAGCAAACGTTTCTAGGCTTAATATTTCTTTTCAAAAATAGATGGCGCATCAAATGATTACAGTGCAAGGTTTGTAGCGCTTGTTTATTTTTTCTATTTATATTTATTCTATAAGATAAAAATATAAGTTAGTTTACCCACGTCGCTAGACTGAAAAACTGTTGAGTAATGCTCTTTACTTACTCAAATAACTCTCGATAGGAGTAGGCATACCTCGATCGATCGCCCCCACTTGCAGGTCTCGCATACGTCGCCCGATTCCGAATTGCCTGCATCTGCTCAGATTCTCGTTCCATTGCTGGGGTAAACTGCTGCCGATGTGCCAACAAAGCCTCCAGTTCAATTTGCCCTGGTCTACCTTGGTAAAACGCTTCCTCAGCACAACGCCGCACCGCATTCCCAATCTCAGCCGGTGTACAAATGCGGTACTCCGTCAAAAGCCTACGCCATTGGTCTTCTGTCCAGGGCGATTGACTATTCCCTCGAAATGCTGGGAAGTACTTTGCCAGATGTAGATTGAACACCTCATATCTGGCTCCCTCATGGGGCAGATCGATAAAGAAAATGTCATCAAACCGACGTATCAGTTCGGGTGGTAGCATTCCCAGACGATTGACGGTCGCGATCGTGTAGATCGGTTCCTGGTGTTCCTGCATCCACGTCAGTAGAGTTGCCGACAGACGACGGGCGATTCCGCCATCAACGTTAGAGTCCCAACCTGCAAAACCCTTGTCAAAGTCATCCCAGTAAAGGACACAGGGAGCCAGAGACGTGACCACCGCAATGAATTCCTTCAAAGCACGATCGGGGTTTGGGTTACTCAAGAGAATGCCCCAATTTGCCGCCAGCAAAGGCAACCCTATCTTCTTAGCTGCCATTTTGGCAGAGAGGCTCTTGCCTGTACCGGGTGGTCCCCACAGCACCATACCTGTAGGCAAGCTCAGTCCATACTGTTGAGCTTCGGGTCGAAGGAGAGACGCGATCGCTTCCAACCGCCGCTCTAACAAATCCAATCCCGCAGCCGTGGGCACGTCCGGTTCTGCAATACACTCCAGCCCACGTCCCCGCAGCTTGTTGATCTTGTGATCCAGAATCAATTGAACCAACGGCTCAGGGGTATCCGCAAACGTCAGCAGCCTGCCCAGCACCATTTCAATCTCACCCATTGGCAACCCCTGACAGGCCGCGATCAATCGTTGTTGAGCTTCAGAGTCATCCTTGCCCAACCAGGGATGCCGGTTATAAAACTGAGTCACGATCGCTTCTACCTGATGACGATCGGGCATTGCATGAGACAACACTGGAATAAAGGGTTGCAGTGCCAAAGGCAGTTGAACGTAGGTTTCCAGCAAGACCCAATAATGGGGCAGCGGGTTCCACAGCGCCTGGTAGTAAGCATTCAAGAGTTGGTAGCAACGTTGCTGGCTGATCTCTGCCACAGTGCTATTCAAAACCCCTTCCAGAAGATAAATGCCTGGTTCCGGCTGATCTAGCAAGGATTGGAGGATGTCTTGCTCTATCATTTGCGTTGTGGGTTGTAGAATGAGACTCCCTTGCGGTGCTACCAACTGCTGAAGTGTTGAGAAACCAGGGTTCCAGACATACACTGGGAGCGGGTGAGGCGTAGTTCCCCGAAGGGGTAATCGCGCCTCACCCCAACGATAAAACTGGCTCAACACCGCCATCCGATCCGGAGTCTGATATTCCAGCGCCACGATCGGAGCGTTCTGCTCGATCAGTTTTATCCAATCCTGTAACCGTTGCATGAGCTAAAGCTGTAAGGGTTCTCACCGTTTCTAACGAACTGGGCTTCATTCAGTCCTCAACCAAGTGGACACTTCTGAAATGACTGATCATACTTCCAATGGAGGGAAATGCCGCTAATGCGGCGAGGGAAGGAAATCCTCAAATTTGGGAGTTTATGAAATGGCAATGACCACAAAACCTCGCACCCCCAACGGCACTCGCAACGGTGCCACCTCCAAAACGGCTAAACCTAACGGTACAGCCTCAGCCACCAAAGCCAAAGCACCAACGGTTGATGGACTGCCGGAAACTAACGCATCAGCACTGCTCAAAGAATTGCGGAACTTGGTATTCAAGGAGTACGGCGTGAAGCTGCAACTCCGGGATGCTCGTGTCTCTACCAAAATTGGGCATGCGACTCGCGAAAAGCTTGGGCTTGACATTGCCGCTCAGGTGAAGAAGAAGGGTGGTAACAAAAAGTTCGACTGGCAGCGATGGAATACGAAGGTGTTCCCGCGACTATTCGGACAACCCGATGCGCTGAAGTACGCGCCAGAAGTGGTGGCGATCCTTATGAGCCTTCTGTATGACACCGTTCGTACTGATCCAGAGCAAGCTGTTGCAGACCTGGTGGAATTCAACCGGGCATCGCTGGAGCGCCGCAACTCTTTCCAAGCGGAGCAGGATGATGACTTGGATGATGAACTGAATGACGATCTCGATGATGACTTGAGTGATGAGCTGGACGATGAAGCCAGTGATGAACTGGACGATGACTTGGATGACGAGTTAGACGAGGATCTAGACGAAGAAGAGGACGAATAACGCATTCAGCTTTGCTCACTGCCTGATTGCTATGCCCTGCATTAGTTCGGCTGATGCAGGGTTCTTTTTTCCCGCCCACCTCCCACGCACGCTGAAGCTAAAGGCAGTAGCAACTGCGGAAGGAATGAAAGCTCGGACTGCGCGAAGCAGGCATCTGTCGATGCGTTGGCGTAGCCTCTCACAGAGAATCGCTATGAGAAATCCAACTCATTCATAAAGGAGCAATTCTCATGGTTACTGCAACTGCAACACGCAAAGCTGCAAAAAACACTGCACGCAATGCATCGAAGCACACTCCTGCTTTGCAACGGGTGATTCCCTATCAGGAGAAAGTTCGACTGATGGTGATTGAAGTGCTACGGGAAGAGTCTGGACGAGAGCTGGCAGCATCCGCTCGTTTCACCGGACAGGAGTTCGATTGGGAACAGCACAATGCCCAGTTTCGTAAGGACTATGCCGAAACCTTACTCCGGGATCTGCTAACCTATGCTCGCAAGCTCTATGGATTGCAAAATCTAGATGAAGTGCGCGATCGCCGTGCTGCCCACAAAGCAACCCGCACGGGACGCTTGAATGCGCTCAACGGGTTGAGTACAACGGATGACTTGGATACGGATGAAGAGTTTGAAGTTGATCTGGAAGAGGACATCAATCTGGATGACTAATTCTTGCGCCGCAACTGTGGCTGACACCCAAACCCCGACTCACCGCCGGGGTTTTTCATTACCGCCCGCCCACCCACGTAGAATGGGGTTTAACCATTGTCCAAGATCGCTTGGACAATTAATTTATTCCTAAAAATTTTATTCGCTCAGATCTGTAGGATCTGCGATGCTTGCACCGCGCTTCGCGTTCGCCTCTGCTGCCAGAGCATTTAGCTCCATCTCTAGCTGCTCAATACTGGGCAAACTTCTCTGTAATGGTTCTGGTAACGTGTCCTTCAGTCGGTAGGTTGCCACTCCCACCGGGTGTTGGATGTACCGCAATGCATATTCCACCGTTGCCTTATTTTTAGACTTGCACAAGACAATCCCAATCGTTGGATTATCCATCTCACTCCGCAACAAATCATCCACAGCGGCAATGTAGAAACTCATCTTGCCTGAAAATTCAGGTTCAAACTCAACCATCTTCAGGTCAATCACCACATAGCAGTGTAGTTTGACATGGTAGAAAAGCAGGTCGAGTTTATACTCCTTGCCGCCGACCTCAAGCGAATACTGGCTACCTAGGAAGGAAAAGCCCACACCCAGTTCCAGCAAAAAATCTCGAATTCGATCCACCAGTGCCCGTTCAAAATCTCGCTCTTGAGCGGCTTCTGCCAGTTCCAGAAACTCAAAATTGTAGGGACTTTTCAGGATCTGGCGGGCTAAGTCTGACTGGCTTTGAGGTAGCGTATGGTCAAAATTATTAACGGCATTTCCCACTCGCTGATGCAAACCGCTTTCAATCTGATGCACCAGGGCACTGCGGCTCCAGCCATGTTCGATCGTCTTCTGGGCGTACCAAAGCCGTTCCTCATTGCCTTTGAGCTTATCCAACAGCGCAATATTGTGATACCAGGTAATTTGGCCCATGACTGCTTGAATTACCGTTTCATCCGGAAAGGCTTGGGCAAAGGCTCTCATATAGAGCAGGTTAGAGCGGGAGAAGCCCTTAATCTCTGGAAAAGCGTGTTTTAGGTCTTTAGATAGGCGTTCAATGACTTTGGCTCCCCACCCTTCCTGCTGCTGCTTGGCAAGAATAGCACGCCCAATCCTCCAGTACAGAGTCACGAGTTCCCGGTTGACTGCGGTCGCTGCCCGCAGTTGAGCACTCTGAATCCATTCTTTGAGGTCATCCAGAAAGCGATCATAGCTATCTGACGACAGGTTGCGGCTCTTCCCAGCTTTTGGTGATGGGATGCCATGATCAAGATATATCCCTTGCGATGTTTTAAGCGGTTGTGGCAATCCTTCAATATTTTCTGCCCAGTCCCCAACAAATTCAATTAGAGACTTGG
>JAHHIE010000080.1 GCA_019358945.1 Stenomitos rutilans HA7619-LM2
ACAGGGCGCAAGTACACTTGGCGGTTGAGGGCTTAGACGGTTCTCTCACAACTGGTTTCTGCGGGCTACGAGACTATCCTAGAGTCACCACATTTCACTCTTTTTGTCAATGCGTAAGTTCTAAATTACAAACTCAACGCTATTCAAACCTTCGCTTCCAGCGACTTCAAATATTCTGTATTCACACCCGACTCGCGCATGAGGGCGATTTTACCTGTGCGAGCGATTTCACGAATGCCGAATTTGTTTAGCACCTGCACGATCGCCACCATCTTGCCCGGATCGCCGACCACTTCAAGCGTGAGGGAATCTTCCGCCACATCCACGACTCGCGCCCGAAAGATCTGCGCCAGTTCTACAATTTCAGAGCGAGTGGTACTGGTCGCATTAACCTTCATCAGCATCAGTTCGCGCTCAACGCAGGGCACTTCGGTAATGTCCTGTACTTTGAGGACGCTGATCAGTTTGTAGAGTTGCTTGGTCAACTGCTCAATGCTGCCATCATCTCCGGGCACCACCATCGTAATGCGCGAAACGCCCATCTGCTCGGCAGGGCCAACGGCCAGACTCTCGATATTGAACCCGCGACGGGCAAACAAACCAGCAATGCGGGAAAGAACCCCCGCTTCGTCTTCAACCAGAACAGAAAGGGTATGCTTCATGGACTTGAGAAGGGAATGTAGTAAAAGGCTGAGAGCGCTACAGCAGTACGATCGTGCCTGAGTCTCCCATTTTATCGTGAGAGCTTGCATTCCTTAACCGTCTTCAACATTTGCACAGAGGAGCCAATGCCGCATTGATTTAGGCATTACGCATTTTGACTAAAACCTCCGAGGTTTAAGCCGCTACGTGAGTCAATGCCTCCTCCCAGGTCGAAACCTCCGAGGTTTGCGTAAGCCCTAATAACACGACACTTCAAGTTCCGCCACTCGGCGCACATTTGGGATTGCTCCACTGGTCAACGTTTCATAGATGTCAATCAGGTTTGCCCGTAGCTCGGTTTCAGCAAGGTAAGGGCAACTCATGAGCGGGACTCGTCCCTGCAAACGCAATGTCACACGATGCAGAAGCAATGTAACCTGATCGATTCGCAATGTGACCCGATCCATTCGTAATGCATTGTGATCCAACAGTGATGTATAGCGATGCACAAGGATTGTGACCGATCGCAATGGCAATGTCAGGTGATATAGAAGGATTGTTGAGTGCAGCAACGCTTTCCGGTACAGGCAACCATTGATACGCAGCGCGATCGCTTCAATCAATCGTCCGGCAAATCTTCCGTGTATTGATTAATGGCTTCTACCATACTCTGCGAATATGGTTCCAGAATCGTAGCAGCAACATGCCGTTCTGCTAACGCATCTGAAAAGGCTTCGGCAGTTGGGTCAGCCGTCTGCAAAACGTGGAGTGCCGCGATCGCTCGTTCTCGCTGCGGTTGATACTCAATTAAGCGTCTACTAGATCCCCGACTTCTAAATCAGATTTAGCAAATCACAGCAAGACAGAACAAAGAAGTCGGGGATCTATATCCCTGATTCACTTTGTGTATTCTATCGTCCACGACTTAACGCAGCCTTTACCCAAGATCGGTACTGTAGTTTGGATAACTGTGAGGACGGTGAGACGTGAAACGTAGCGTAGTGCTGGTATTGGGTTTATTGGTGCTGACGGCGTGTAGCAAAACGCTGGATGGTTATAGCGTTGCTCAATCCATCCAGCAAGATGTCATCAAACAGGGCGGCATTTCGTTGAAGACCGTGACCTGCCCCAGAAACATCAAGCCAGAAGCGGGGCAATCCTTTGAGTGCATTGGTGAGACGGATACAAGCTACACCTTCATCATTCCTGTCAAGCAGCAGGACGATCGAGGCAACCTGCTGTGGGATGTGCCCAATGCCAAGGGCTTACTGAACGTGGCAAAGCTGGAAACGATCGTGCAGCAATCGGTAGAGAGCGAAATTGGCTCTCGTCCCCTAATTCATTGCGGTGGCACCTACAAGGCCGTTAAGCCAGGAGAAACCTTTGCCTGCGCCGTTGAGGTCAAGCAGTCAGCATCTAAACCACCGCAAACAACCAATAAAAAGACAGCCGCACTTAAAACCGTGCCCATGAAAGCCAGTAGGCCGGATGTCATTCTCGTGAGAATCGATCCACAGAATAATGTGAACTGGCAGCGCATCGTTCCCGGAGCCGTGAATCCAACGCTAACCGCTCAAGCACCCGACCAAACAATTCCTGCGCTAACTGCTAAAACCAGCGCGGAAGATTTTCTCAACCAGCCAGGCGCTGCCGATGAATTTTAGGCAGGACTCTTTTTTAGGCAGAGCTATTTCATTCTGGCAAAGGCATTCTTTGCAGCGGATGTTAACGGATGAAACAGATGGCTTTTAACCACAGGTAGACAACGCATCCGCTTCATCTGTTACCTAATCCGTTGCTAATATAACTCGACTCTTAGAACGAAATGACCCTGCTTTTTTAGGCATGATTCCTGGCAGCATGGCTCTCGTGCCAAGCCTGCAATGCTAGCTGATGTACCGATCGCCAGGGTAAATGGTGCTGTTTAGCAATCCGCGCGCAGTCATCATATTCAGGCTGCACATTCGTCGGCTGAGTCTGGTGACGATCGAGCCATGCCACCTTCACTTGAACCGTTCCATATGGGGTTTGCACCGACTGCATTTCGCGCTGTAACACGCTGCGTTCCTGCATCGATCGCCGAATGCCCAATGTCGTCGTTTCCCGAAACAGCACCGACTCACAGGCAGAGATATCCTCTGGCTGGCACATCACCGTCAGCAACGTTCCCGGACGGGACTTCTTCATCCCAATCGCCTGCGTAAACACATCCAGCGCACCAACCTCGAAAAGCGCCTCAAACACATAGCCGATCGCCTGGGGGTTGAGGTCGTCGATTTGAGTTTCCAGAAGGGCGATCGATTGGAGGGAGTTTTGAGTTTTGAGTTTTGAGTTTTGAGTTGTAGGTTGTGATGGTTGAGCGTTGACTGCTGAAGGGAGTGGAGAGTAGGGAGCAGGGAGTAGGGAGTGGGAAGTGGTTTTGACTGTTTCTCTTGCAAATGGCTCCCCCTGCCCCCGCTGCTCCCGCTGCTCCCCCTGCCTCCCCAACTCCATGCTTCTAAATTCTGTCCGCTCTTCGCTTCCCATCTCCCCAAT
Source organism: Stenomitos rutilans HA7619-LM2 (assembly GCA_019358945.1). Classification (GTDB taxonomy): domain Bacteria; phylum Cyanobacteriota; class Cyanobacteriia; order Leptolyngbyales; family Leptolyngbyaceae; genus Stenomitos; species Stenomitos rutilans. Next base: position 3,178 of record JAHHIE010000080.1, read on the forward strand.
CCAAATTCGTAAAATATTCGGCAAGGGCAGGTTCATTGATCCAGCACCTAAGCCGACTCGACGTAGCGTCATCGGTGGCGGAGCGCCAAACTGAGTAGCGAGTGTCGTGGCGATCGCGGCTCCCGTTGGTGTCACCATTTCCCGATCAATGCCGTTGCTGTAGATGGGTATCTGGCGTAGCTCAAACAGCTTCAGCACCGCAGGCGCAGGGATGGGCAGACGACCATGAGCCGCCCGCACCGTGCCACCCCCCACTGGTAAAGGAGAACAATAGAGGCGATCGATGCCCAACCAATCCAGCCCCAAGCAGGTACCTACAATGTCTACGATCGCATCCGTTGCCCCTACTTCGTGAAAATGCACCTGCTCAGGTGGCACCCCATGAATGGCACCTTCTGCCTCTGCCAGTTTGCGAAAAACCGCCAGACTCCAGGCTTCAGCTCGTGTGGGTAGGTTAGCCGCAAGAATCAAGCGCTCTACTTCAGGTAAGTGGCGCACCAACACGTGATGGGTGCGATCGTCCGTTGTAGCAGCCGAATCGTGGCTGTGACTGCGACCATGACCGTGGCTATGACTATGACTGTGGCTCGATGAATGCGTCGATGTCTTGTCCGTTTCGGTCACTGCAACCGCTTCTGTAGCAGAATGGAAATGATGCTGATGGACATGATGCGCTGTTTTAGCACTGGCGATCGCGTCTGTTTCATCGCGCACAGCTTTGGCTACAGCCTGCTTCAAAAGCAAATCCACATGCACTTTCGTCGCTTGCTGATCATTGCGAAGCACTCGCTCTACCCGTAATTGATACTCACCTTCAATCCCAAGTTGGCTGAGCTTGTCAATCAAGTACTCCAGCGGCACACCTGCGTCCACAAGTGCCCCCAGGCACATATCGCCAGCAATGCCAGTCGGACAGTCTAAGTAGGCAATTTTAGTCATTGATCTAGAAAGTCAGTGTGCGCGTCAGTTACTAGTTGTTAGTTGTTAAATCAGCTACCAGCTATCAGCTATCAGCCTTTTGCCTTTATACCTTTTGCCTTCACCCTTCCATGTCTACCCTGTTTACGCTACATCCTGATAATCCACAAACGCGGAGTGTTGACCAAATTGTTGCGGCTCTGCGAGATGGGGCTGTCATGCTGTATCCCACTGATACGGTTTACGCGATCGGCTGCGATCTTAATTCTAAGAGTGCCATTCAGCGAGTACGGCAGATCAAGCAGCTTTCTAATGACAAACCGCTGACCTTTCTTTGCCCATCGCTGTCTGATATTGCTCAATATGCAGTAGTGAGCGACTCGGCTTACCGCATTATGCGTCGGCTCATTCCAGGCCCTTACACGTTTTTGCTGCCCACCACCAAACTGGTGCCCAAACTGGTGATGAATCCCAAACGCAAAGCAACCGGGATTCGAGTGCCGGAGCACACGCTCTGCTTGGCGTTAACCAATGCCTTGGGCAACCCCATTATTTCCACCTCTGCCCATTTGCTGGAGGAAGATGCGCCAAGCAGTAGCGCCAAAACAGCCCCAGAGATTTCGCGCTTTGAACTGTTTGACAATCTAGAAAAATTAGTGGATGTCATTATCGATAGCGGCACTGAGCCAGGCTACCAGGTTTCAACCATTTTGGATCTGACAACAGAGGAACCGATGATCGTCCGTCGCGGTCTAGGATGGGAAGCAGCGGCAACGTGGGCGGTAGAAGTAGGTTGAACCAACTCGTTTAACTGTCCACTCAGGGGGGCGAGAATGATGAGGTTTCTGAATGGACGATCGCACGTATCGAACCATTACCCTCTGATGGGTGTAGGCTAAATCAGGAACAGTCGATGGTACGTTACTTGCGGTACAAAATCCAAGCGTTTGGCTAACCACCTGAGAAAGTGCCATACCCTGACCCGCCCCGACCCGTAGCGGCTTATTTTCTGTGTGTAGATGGAAGTGCTAGTTGAGAGAGTTTTGAGTTTTGAGTTTTGAGTTTTGAGTTGGAACGCTAACTTAAAACTCAAAATTCAAAACTGTTAACTTCCGCCCCCTCTGCCTGATCTACTGTTCTCGTCCCTGTGCACTACCAGAGCCATGAACTTCGACTCAAATTCTCCCCGCCCCCCAGCGGCAGCTTCGGCAAACGTAGCCTCCACAGATGCCATTGCTACAACCGCTCAGCAGCTTGATCTTCAGGATGAGTTCGACCACGACCCTATGTTGGCAGCCGCCAAGAATACCGCCGATTTTTTAGAGATTCCGGCACTGACCCAAATCCTGACACGAGAACTTCGTGCTGAGGTCAGTACACCCAGCGGCAACATTGATCGGTTGGCAAACCGTATTGCCACTGAAGTTGACCGAATTTGTCATAAAAGCGGGCGGATTCAAACCTCTGGACGGGTGCGATCGTGGCAACTCTCCCTTGCCCGTCATCGCTTGCAAAAGTGCCTGACCTATTACCAGCTTGGTTCTCGTCAAGGACGCGTGGAACTGCACAGCACCCTTGGCTCGATGATTTATCGCCACATCGCCCCCAGCCGGATGCAGCTTGGGTTTCAGGCTCGCTATAGCCTGGTCGAAGATTTTTTACAGGGGTTTTACACCGAGTCATTGAAAGCCTTTCGCCGCGAAAACGAACTGCCAGAAGACTACCAACCCCGCACGCGGCTAGAGTTAGCTGAATACATGGCGTTTACTGAACAGTACGCCAAGCGCCGTATTTCTCTACCCAATGGCAATAGTCAGCAATTGGTGGTGCTACGCGCTCAGCGGTTTGGGCAACGTCAACCCCTGGAAGTGTCGATCGACATCGAGCAAGCCTTAGAGTCACCCAAAGGTGAAGATGCCGAGACAAACAATCGCTCTCCTCTGGCTCACCAACTGCGCGAACGAATGGTCGCCGATGCGATCGATGCGCCCTCTGAGGCCGTGTTGCGCGATCGTGTCATTGCCGAGCTCATGCAGTATCTTGAATCGCAGGGACAAACCGACTGTGTGAATTACCTCACACTTAAACTGCAAGATCTTTCTGCCCCCGAAATCGATGACGTGCTGGGGCTGTCTGCCCGTGAGCGCGACTATCTACAACAGCGCTTTAAATATCATGTCGAAAAATTTACCCTCTCCCAAAATTGGAAGCTAGTGCACCAATGGTTGGGTGCCGATGTGGATCAAAACCTGGGGCTATCGACCCACCATTGGCAGCGCTTCTTGAGTCAGCTATCTCCCGAACAGCAACAACTGCTAACCCTTAAGCAAGCACAGACCACTGACCAAGACATTGTGAAGCAACTGAAATGGACCCCCAAGCAACTGCAAAAACGCTGGGGACAGTTATTAGAACTTGCACGACAGACGCGGAATCAGAATTAGAAGAAGGGAAAAGGCAGAAGAAAGGAGTGGGGAGTCGAGAGTCGGGAGTGGGGAGTTGGCTGATTGCTAACCGCTAATCGCTCTCTAACTCAGAACTTTCACGCTGACCGCTGATCGCTGATCGCTCTTTAACTCAAAACTCAAAACTCAGACGTTGACCACTATAGTGCTCAATTAACTTCAAACTCAAAACCTACCCCTCACCCCTCTCTCATCTCCTCCCGCCAGAATGACGCAAAAATTTATCCTCTATCTACCTGCAAATGGGCAAGATTAAGTAGGCTAGTCCCCATAAACGGATATTGGCGATCGCGTTTGGCACAGGTCTATGCAAAATGACAGCACCGCTTCCAAACGGCTCCATGCTTCTGACGTACAGCGTCGATCGGTCAAATTGCTGCCCCAGAAGCTTGCTGGAGCTTATTTTATCGTGGCGGTTTTGTGGATCGCCCTGTCTCATGGTTGGTTAGACACCGCGATCTCAGTTCCGGTAGTGCTAAACCATCTAGAAAGTCTCGAAGATCTGCTTTTTGCCGCTCTCACGGCGTTGATGCTTTACTGGTTTTCACAGCGATCGCTCCGTACCCTTCATGCAGCAGAAGTTGGACTACAGAGGAGTGAAGAGCGCTTACGCCTAATCTTGCAAAACATGCCCGTAATGCTTGATGCGTTTGACGATCAGGGAAACATTGTCACCTGGAACCAGGAGTGTGAGCGGGTAACGGGCTATAGTGCCGCCGAAATTATTGGTAACCCAAAGGCCATGACGTTGCTTTACCCAGAGGCTGACTATCGGCAAACGATGGTCGCTGCCTGGACAGAGCGCGGCAACGACTACCGCAATTGGGAGTGGAATCTGGTGTGTAAGGATGGCAGCCACCGAACCATTGCCTGGTCGAATGTTGCCGATCGCTCTCCCATCCCCGATTGGAGGGCATGGAGTATTGGGGTCGATATCACCGAGCTGAAGCAGGCGGAAGCGGATTTGCGTGTTCGCAACCAAAAGCTGGCCATGCTCCACACGCTTTCCGAGATTACGCTCCAACAGCAATCGCTCAAGGCAGTGTTTCAGGCGATTGTCAAAGAAATCAGCGCTGCCACTGAGTTTCCCATCATTGCGATCGAGCTGTACGATGCGGTTCGCCAAATGATGGTGTTTGAAGGCACCGAAGGAATTCCCTTGCCGCCAGATGGTCAGCCGATTGAAGTGCCTGTTAGCCAGACCGCTTCTGGAACCGTTGTCCAATCAGGGCAAATGTTAGTTAAAACTTATGATGCCTCTGAACCAAAGACATGCGACTCTAACGAATCGCTCAGCCAACTGGGGCTGAGAACGTTTATCTGTGTTCCTGTGACGATCAATGGTACAACGATCGGGACTTTGAGTCTGGCACATCCTGACGTAGTGGAACCGCAAGCAGACTTTTTGCAGTGGTTAACCAGCCTTGCTAACTATCTGGCAGTCATCACGGATCAAAAACGCTCTGAAGCGGCGCTGCGAGAGAGTGAAGCACGCTTTCGTCTGATGACGGAAACCATTCAGGATGTCTTCTGGCTTTGTTCGGCAGATCAGGCCCAGCTCCTCTATGTCAGCCCTGCCTACGAGCAAATTTGGGGTCGAAGCTACGCCAGCATTAAGAATCTACGATCGCTACTAGAGACCATTCATCCAGACGATCAGGTACCTGTGAGAGACTGGTTAGCTCGTACCGATGAGTCCAAGGCTCCGTTTGAATACCGTATTATCAAGCCCGATGGCTCTATTCGCTGGATCGCCCATCGCTTTTTTCCAGTGAACAATGCCGTCGGACATGACCAAACCGTTGGCATTTCCCGCGACATTACCGAACAGAAAGAAGTCGAAATCGCGCTCCGCGAAAATGAGGAGTTTTTTAAGTTGGCTCTAGACTTTACCCACATCGGTAGCTGGGATTGGCGCATCACGACGAATCAGGTGATCTGGAACGACAATCATGCGCGCCTTTTAGGGTTGATACCGGGCGACGTGCCAGCCAGCTATCAGGCATGGCGCGATCGCGTCCATCCAGAGGATATCGCTCGTGTAGAGCAGGCCGTTAATGAAGCCTTGGCAACAAAAACAAATTTTGAAGCAGAATACCGTCTCTTGCATCTTGATGGCAGCCAACACTGGGTCATTGGTCGAGGACGCGGCATTTATGATGCAGCAGGCCAAGTCATCCGCATGATTGGGGTCATTCTCGATATTACCGATCGAAAAGGCTCTGAAATCGCCCTCCGTCAGAGCGAAGAGCAGTTTCGATCTTTAAGTGCATGTTCTCCCGTTGGCATTTATTTGGCAAATTCTGAAGGCTACGGGACATACACCAATCCACGCTGCCGCGAGATTTTTGGGTTTACCTTAGAAGAATCAGCAGGAAACGGGTGGGCAAAGCAGGTACATCCAGACGATCGTGAGCGGGTGCTCCAAGGGTGGCTTGAAGTCGCGACCGCAGGCAAACCTTACGTGGCAAATTACCGCATCCAACCCCATAACGATCTTGTGCGGTGGGTGCAGACTCGTACTGCGCCGATGTATGCCGATGACGGGACGCTGATGGGCCATGTTGGGACAATCGAAGATATTACCGATCGCCAACAGTCAGAGCAAGAGATTCAGCAGTTAAACCAGGCTTTGGAGCAGCAAAACGTCGAACTGGAGGCACTTGTTGAGCAGCGTACTGCTGAACTCATGACCTTCATCAACACGCTACCGGATTATATTTTTGTCGTGGAACGCGACACCATGCGTATGGCCTTTTGCAATGACTTGATTGCTAAGCTCATTGGGTGGGAAAGCCGCAGCCAGGTAGCAGGCAAAACCATTTTTGAGTGCTATGCCCCCGACCTTGCAGCAACCTTTGCCGAGCAAAACCAACGTGTGTTTGAAACAGGCGAAACGCTGCATTTCCAGGAAGCTTACACCACTTCGCTGGGCACATTGAATTTTGATACCTACAAAATTCCACTCAAAAAGCCAAACGGTGAGGTGTACGCGCTCATTGGTACCTCTCGTGATATTTCAGAATTAGTCAAGGCACGTCAAACACTCGCCGATCGCACCGTGCAGCTTGAAGCAGCTAATCGAGAATTGGAGTCCTTTTCCTACTCGGTGTCCCATGATCTGCGTGCGCCACTCCGACACCTCACTGGCTTTGTAGCAGCACTCAACGATCGCCTTGATCAAAATGGGCATTTGACCGATCCAACAGTCAGTCACTACCTGCAAATTCTTCAGAGCAGCAGCCAAACGATGGGGCAACTGATTGATGGACTGCTCACCCTCTCGCGCGTTGGACGACGGCAGAAAGCACATGTCCCTGTTAACCTCAACCAGGTCGTGGCAACGGTACTTGCTCAGCGTCCAGAAAACACCGCGTCTGATCGTCATCTGTTGCCATCAGACGAGGGGCCGCAAGCTCAGGTTTGTGTGAGTGAGTTACCGACTGTTATGGGTGATGCCACTCTGCTTCAGCAAGTGTTTGCCAATCTAATCGATAACGCCGTAAAGTTCAGCCGCGTGCATGACACGTCGGCAAAGCAGAATTTCGATCCAGCTCAGATCGAAATTGGCTCTCTCTCTGGCGGTATAATATTTGTACGCGATCATGGGGTGGGGTTTCAGATGGAGTACGCTGACCAACTCTTTGGAGCTTTTCAGCGGCTGCATTCAAAGTCAGAGTTTGAGGGTAATGGCATTGGGTTAGCGATCGTCCAGCGTATTATCCATCGACACGGGGGCAAAATTTGGGCAGAAAGTCAGCCCAATGAGGGGGCAACCTTTTATTTTCAATTAGGTGATGCCCCTGAGCTTGGAGCGCTTGGGTACAGCAGCGGTACGACATCATAACTAGATTAAACCGTGCCCAGATTGAACAATGCATTAAGGCAAGGCTGAAGCGATCGCGCTCCACGCACTCAATGCGCTCATCATCATGACACAAGCGAATGAAAGTATTTCACAAATCGAACCAACTCGTATTCTGCTAGTCGAAGACGACCCGAACGATGTCGAACTGATTCAACTGGCCTTTCGTAATTACAGCCTGGTAAATCAAGTTGATCTGGTAACCGATGGCGAGCAGGCAATCCAGTATCTTTTAGGGCAGGAAGGTGTGCCACCGCGCCCATTGCCACGCTTGGTCTTGCTTGACCTCAAGTTACCCAAAATCAGCGGCATTCGCGTCTTGCAAACTTTACGCAGCTATCCCCGCACGCAGCGCCTTGTCATCGTCGTAATGACCTCATCCCAAGAGGACAGCGATCTAAATACTTGCTACGATTTGGGGGTCAACAGTTACATTGTAAAGCCCCTAGACTTTCAGCAGTTTTTAGCCGTTGCACGAGACGTCGGACTTTACTGGATGTTGTTGAACAGGCCGCCTTTGTTTCCTTTGTGAAGATTGCGCTATTTCCGAGTGTCAGCCATTCATGCTTCAATCAGGGTTTGCCACACCATCAAAACTCCGTGTACTCATCGTAGAAGATGAGCCAGCCGACGCTGAGTTAATTACGTTAGCGTTGGCAGCGGCACACATTGAGTTAGCCTGCGAAGTGACAGATACGCTGGCTAGCTGCCAGCACTTATTGCAGACCCAATCGTGGGATGCTGTGCTGTCGGATTATCGACTAAAAGGGTTTACAGGCAATCAAGTCTTGAGCCTGCTACAGCAGTCAAACCAGCAAATTCCGTTTATTTTGATTACGGGTAGTCTAGGTGAAGAAGCGGCTGTAGACTGCATTAAAGCAGGCATGACAGACTATGTGCTAAAAGATCGCCTGTTTCGCCTGCCAACCGTACTGGAACGATCGCTCCATGAATTTGAGCTGCGTCGTCAGCAACAAGCCGCCATGCTGCAGATCCACCAGCAGGCTCAGCGCGAAGCCATTATCAACCGGATCGTGCAGGCAATGCGCGAAACCCTGGTCTTGGATGAGGTGTTGCAAACCACTGTCGATCTGGTCTACGAAGCGCTTAGCCCTACCTGCTGCCTGATCGTGCGTCCTGCCAAAAGTGGCGAACTGATCGTTTGCAATATCAGCGAGGCTCCCAGCCAGTGGAGAGCGCTACTGAATCATCCGTGTGGGCTGTTTCCATTCTATAAAAATGCCTTGAACCAGGGTGAATTAGTGGTTGTTGATGGGGTAGAGTGCGTTCTGCAAGAAGAGGTACAGACCTTAGCGGCGCAGTATCACCTCCATGCGTTTATGATCACGCCCCTGATCTATCAGCAAGAATTTTTGGGCGACTTGTCGCTGTATCAGTGCGATCGCGATCGCCCCTGGACATCCGATGAAATTGCGATGGTCAAAGCAATTGCGGATCAATGCGCGATCGCCATTCAACAATCACAGCTTTTTAACCAGGTGCAGCAGCAAGCGCAACGAGAACAGTTGTTAAACCAAATCGCGCGCATTATCAACTCTAGCCTCGACCCCGTCTACATTTTGCAAGAAATAACTCGGTTGACAGGCACCAGCTTTACCGTCGATCGCGCCTTTATTTTTGAAATTCGGGATGACCAGATTTACATTGTCGAAGAGTGGCGTGCAGCAGAATCTTTGCCCTCTATGCTCAATACCCGTTTTCCGCTAGCCGATTGGTCAGACTTACTTGACCCGCAAGCTGACTTTTACACCAGGCGAGTTTTTCATGCACCCGATTATGGGGCGATCGCGATGAGCGAACCATCGCCTACCAGGCTGACGCATTACTACACGTATCAAATCAAGTCAGCCGTGAATGTGCCCATTTTTATTCGAGAGCAACTTTTCGGAGGTATTTGCCTGAACACCACGATCGCTCAACGACGCTTCACAGACGGCGAAATTCACTTACTGCAACAAATTGGCGACCAAGCCGCGATCGCGCTTTACAATGCCCAAAGTTATGAACGGCTAGAGCACCTTGTTCAGATACGGACCCAAGAGCTAGAGCACGAAAAGCGCCTTTCGGAGGCAGCCAATAGTGCCAAGAGCGAATTTCTGACCAATATGAGTCATGAACTGCGAACGCCACTAACAGGCATTTTGGGGTTTTCTAGCCTTCTCCTCAAGCAAATCTTTGGGCCGCTCAACGCTAAACAGCTTCAATACGTTGAGAATATTTCGTCCTGTGGCAATCATCTTCTCTCACTCATCAACGACCTGCTGGACTTATCCAAAATCGAAGCTGGACGAGACGATTTCGTCCTGGAGACAGTCGATGTGGCAGAACTCTGCACAGCCTGCCTTTCTTTCATCCGTGAGCAGGCTGATTTGCAAGGATTACGCCTGGTGCTGTCGATCGCCCCTAATGTCGCCACCTGCACTGCTGACAGCCGCCGTCTGAAGCAGATTCTGGTTAACCTGCTTTCCAATGCCGTTAAGTTTACCGAAGCAGGCACCGTGACATTACGCGTTACCCAGACGGCTAATGCATCTCATAAAGGCCCTAAAAACATTCATCATGGCCGCATAGCCACCTCGTTCATCCACTTCCAGGTCTCCGACACAGGCATCGGCATCGCTCAGAAGGATCTGCCGCTCCTGTTTCAACCCTTTCAGCAGCTAGACAGCGGGCTAGATAAAAAATACCAGGGTACTGGGCTAGGGTTGGCGCTGGCACGCAAACTGGCCCAGCTACACGGTGGCGACCTCACGGTCACATCTGAGCTTGATCACGGTAGCTGCTTTAGTCTGAGTTTGCCAGTAGAAGCGGGAGTTTTGGTGAGGTAGAGGGAAGAAGGTAAAGGATAAAAGACAGCGGGGCAGGCTTCGACGTAAACGCTCAGCAGAACGTAAGCAGAAGACAGTCTTTAGCCTTTTATCCCTCATCCCTCATCCCTCATCCCTTCCTTCGCCTTTTGCCGCAATTGGTTAATCACAACTTGTAAGCGCGATCGCAGCGCGTCGGCCCTGCGGTAGGTGCGGGTTTGCGTTTGTTTTTCTCCTCGCACTGTCTGTTCCCAAGGTTGTTCGAGGGGTTGCACATAGTATTGCAAGCGCGATCGCATCGACCAAACCCCCATCGAGGGAAACAGCACAAAGACCAACACCAGCGGCGATAGGGGAAAGAGGGGCATACCCAACCAGCGCGCTAGCCAGGGTATATTTACCGTCAATGGGTGCAAGGACTCGCTGCCCATACAGATAACAGGTAGGAGGGGCACGCGATCGCGCAAACTCAGTCGCAAAAAGCTGGGATCAAAGGTTGCCAATTGATAACGATGCCACCAACCTTTGCTTAAGCCTCTCCATCCTTCAGGCGCGTACAGCAAAACGTATTTCTCAGTCTCACCCTCGTGGATAGCAGCCTCAAAGCTTTTTCGCTCTGCCCGCACGCCCCCCAGCATCTCGGCCCACCCGGCCGGAAACCACCACCGTAACCAGGGATGATCAAAAAAGATGGGGTGTGCTAGGGGCTGTACGAACCAATTGCGCCGTTGGGCTAGCAGTACACCCAAACACACAAAGTCCCACGGGAAGCACATCCCCGCATGGTTCATCACAATCATGAGTGGGCCCTCCTCAGGCAGTTGCTCCGCCTGATGGAGCGTGGCGCGGAAATAGTGATGCGCGATCGGCTCCAAAATTTCTTGCTGAAAGGCTTTCTGATAGACCGGATCAGGCTCATGGGTGGTGGCCGTGGCGGGCGATCGTGCCTGAAAGAGCAGCCGTAGTTTGAGCCGTAGCCAACGCAACGCCAGAGCCAAGTAGAAGCCAAACGGCAGCAAAAAAAGCCCGTACTCTAACCAATTCCAGCCATTTGCGTCAGGCTTATAGTGTTGCCAATGGCGGTTGAACAAAATCAGCCAGCCCGGTGGATACCAAAGACAAAACCGATCAAACCAGCCAAAGCGGTAGGGCTGAGTCAACACGCTAACCCGCTAACGATTCGTCACTCTCCGAGTTTTTCCCGGTTGCTGGCAGTTCCAGACAGTACCCAGCACCGTACACCGTTTTAATATAGCGAGGATGACGGGGATCAGGCTCCAGCTTCGTTCTGAGATGGCGGACGTGTACCCGAATTGTCTCGATATCATCGTTCGGGTCGTAGCCCCAGACCTCTTTCAAAATCTCACTGGGTGAAACGGTTTGACCGTGCCGTTGTAGCAGGCAATGCAGCAATTCAAACTCCAGGTGAGTCAGCTTCACGGTCTGGTCAAACCAAATGGCTTCAAAGCGTTCTGGTACCAGGGTCAGCGGCCCATAGTTCAAAATTTCGCTGTGCTTAGCGGCTTGGGGAATCCGGTCTGTACGGCGCAACAGTGCTCGCACTCGCGCCAGCATTTCTTCGATCTCAAAGGGTTTAGTGAGGTAGTCATCGGCTCCCGCATTAAAGCCCTCAACTTTGTTTTGGGTTTGGCTAAGAGCCGTTAGCATCAAAACAGGAATATCTGACGTGCGCTCATCGCGACGTAGCCGCTGACAGACGGTAAAGCCATCGACTTTAGGCAGCATTAAATCTAGCATGACCAGATCAGGCTGTAGCTGTAGGGCCATCGCTTGACCCTTCACGCCATCAGCCGCTTGACTCACGTCATAGCCAGCCATTTCAAGGTTTACGGCAACAAGTTCTGAAATTGCAGGGTCATCGTCGATGACGAGTATCCGGGGCATCGCTCAAGGAAATAAAGGTGTTGACTACTTAGAGCAGTTAAAACTTACAACAGTTAAAGCATTACGAAGATGTCTGTACAAATTATAAGCAGGGATTCTAAATCTTTTCTAAAGAAACAAAATCTTCTTAAGAAGAATATCTTCAGGCGCTCTGGGGAGAATGGTTTTGAGAGGATGTCTTAATAGGACTTACGCATTTGCCCCCAAACCCCCAATTTGGGGGCTTTGATTGAGACGGTTCCCCAAAAAGTTGGGGGCTAGGGGGCGAAAGATGACCGCTTTTGCGTAAGTCCTATCTTAATAAGGTATGGCGCAGACCCCAAAAATTGTCATGGCGTAGCATGCGAACCACGATGTTTACAGGGATGATTTGCCGAGTGCCAAGCCCTTATGCGAGACGATCGCAACGGCTCAGACATTCTCTGGTTAAACGGACAGGCAACAAGGTTGTAGATTGATCGTTGCCTTGGTAAAGCCTCCACAAACACGATCGCTTTGGAGCGCGGTACAACAGGCCAAAAGAACTATTACACGGCTAGACAGGATCTTTTAGAATGCGAGTGTCTGGCAGTTGACGCGGCTTTGGCACACGTTGCGCTGCTATAAGCTGGACATGACTTTCAGGTGACGCCTGCTTTGCTCTCTGCCTCTACCGTCTGCCAACATTGAACGTGATCAACACCCTGATCGTACTTGCTGTGGTTGTGTTAGCCCTCGTTGGGCTGATGCTCTACGCCGCCAAACTGCGCCGGATGCTGGCAACGGTGCCCAGATTGATGATCGCAACCAACCCGATCGCGCTCCATGACAACCCCTTACCTCATCCCAGGTCACTAAGCGATCCGCTTGCCATGCCCTGGGTTTCAGTGATCATCCCTGCTTACAACGAGGCAGAGAACCTTGAGGCGTGTGTGCGATCGGTCTTGCAAAACACAGCGCTTTCAGTCGAGCAGTTGGAGGTTTGGGTGGTCGATGATCAGTCCACCGATGCAACGCTGGCGATCGCTCAAACGCTGCAAACCACGCTGATTGACCCCCGCTTGCGGGTACTGGTTGGTAAACCCAGGCCAGAACGGGAGCGCTGGATGGGCAAAAATTGGGCCTGTACGCAAGCAGCAGAGCAAGCAAACGGCACGTTTGTGCTGTTTTTGGACGCAGATGTCTGCCTGAAAGTTGGTGCAATCGTGGCAGCGCTTCAGGAAGCAGAAACGAAGCAGTTAGACTTGTTGACCTGTGGCCCTGCGATCGTGTGTGGCTGCCTTGCAGAGTGGCTGGTGCAACCCATTTTGATGAATCAACTGCTGGCAGAGCTAGACTTTGCTGCCGTTGCCGATCCCACGACCGATACCGTTTTTGCAGCAGGCCCTTTCATGCTGTTTCGGCGGTCTGCCTATGACAGAATTGGCGGACATCGGGCGCTGGCAAGTCAGGTGGTCGAAGATGTCGAGCTTGCACGACAGATTAAAGCAAATGGCTTGAAACTCGAACTGCTGCTTGCGAGCGATTTTGTGACGGTGCGCATGTACCGCTCTTTTGCTGCACTGTGGGAAGGTTGGACTAAAAATCTTTATCTGGGCACGCAGCGCAATCTCATCGCTGTCAGCCTCTTTGCGGTCACAATGCTAATGTTCTATGTAGTTCCCTGGCTGGGGCTTGCTGTTGTCCTGTACCACGTTATCGTCGGCGCACTGACGCTGGTTGATCTCCTACTTACGGGGAGTGCGATCTCGGCCATTTTGCTGCACTATAGCATTCGGCGGTCTGGCCGTTGCGTTTCAGCCATTCCCACAACGTATTGGTGGCTGTCGGGTGTGGGGGGTGCACTGGTGGCAGCGATCGCAATTGCCTCTATTATTAAAACGGAAACGGGTTGGGGCTGGACATGGCGCGGACGATCGCTGCAACTGCCAGATGGGTGAGTAGCGAGTAGCCAGTAGCTAGCATTCGATTGCTTCCCCTGCCCCTCTGTTTTCCCATAACCCCTACCCTCTAATCTTTTTCCCCTGCCTTCCACCCTCTCCCCTCCCTTCTTCATGAAACTCGACCTCATTATTCAAGTTCTGATTGAGATTGTCATCGTCATCGGGCTGTCCCGATTGGTTGGTTTGGGGTTTCGGCGGCTGAAGCAACCGCTGGTTATTGGTGAAATTGTGGCTGGGGTGATGCTTGGCCCCTCATTGTTGGGTTTACTTGCGCCCAGTATAGCGACAGGGCTTTTTCCACCAGAGACCATCCCGTATCTGAACGTGCTGTCTCAGATTGGGCTGATTTTTTTCATGTTTCTGATTGGGCTGGAGTTGGACCCAAAGTATCTTAAAAACCAGCTTGATGTGGCGGTTTTAGTTTCGCATGTCAGTATCCTGGTGCCGTTTTCATTGGGCACGGTGCTGGCGCTGCTGCTCTACCCCTTAGTGTCGAGTGGCAGCGTCTCGTTCACGGCCTTTGCGCTCTTTTTAGGAGCGGCGATGTCGATTACAGCGTTTCCGGTGCTGGCACGGATTATTACGGAAAATAACCTTCAGGGTACAAAGCTAGGCACGCTGGCGCTCACCTGTGCAGCGGTGGATGATGTCACGGCATGGTGCTTGCTGGCACTGGCGATCGCCGTCACCCGCACCAACAGCATGACGGGAGCCATTCCGACTATTCTGCTATCACTGCTTTACATCATCCTGATGGTGACAGTGGGGCGGAAGTTTCTGAAGAATTTTGCTCATTACTACGATCGCAGTGGACGGTTAAACCAGTTTGTGCTGGCGGTCATTTACATCGGTGTAGTCGTCTCGGCGCTGATTACCGAGTTAATTGGCATTCACTTAATTTTCGGTGCCTTTTTGATTGGTGCAGTCATGCCCAAACACCCAGGGCTGACGCGAGAGTTGGCGCAAAAAACGGAAGATTTTGTACTGACCTTTCTGCTACCCATCTTTTTTGCCTACAGCGGACTGCGCACACAGGTTGGCTTGCTCAACACCCCCTTTCTGTGGCTACTGTGTGGACTGGTCGTTACGGTGGCGATCACAGGCAAATATTTTGGCACCTACTTTGCCGCCAGGGTATCTAAAATCGATAAGCGAGAATCGGCAGCGTTGGGGTGGCTGATGAATACTCGTGGCCTGACCGAACTCATCGTGCTGAATATTGGTCTCAGCCTGAATGTGATTTCACCACTGCTGTTTACCATGCTCGTCATCATGGCGCTGGTAACGACCTTTATGACATCACCGCTGCTGGAATGGGTATACCCCAAGCGGTTGATTCGCAAGGATGTAGTGGAGCCTATTGTGGATGACGTCGAGCCAGACTACCGCATCCTTGTTCCTATTTCAAACCCTGCCAGCCAGAAGGGGCTGATTCAACTGGCAGCGACGATCGCGCTAGGCAACAATATAGAAGAATCCCCAAAAACCCTTACCAGTGCTATTTACCCCCTCAGCCTGATCCAACTGGATGAGGACTATGCCTTCGGTAGCACACCTGCTGAGGCCGAGCGGCTCATTGCCGAACGAGAGCAGCGGATGGCCGAACTAGTTTCCAGTCTGGAGCCTCCAAAAGTGCGGTCTGTGGTGCACCCCATTATTCGGATCGCGACGGATGTTGCTCAAGAAGCTGTGAGAGTGGCAGAGAACGATCGTGCTGATCTCATTCTCCTGGGATGGCACCGCCCCGCCTTCAGCCGTAATCGTTTGGGAGGTCGAGTGGGCAAAATTCTCAGCACGGCACGGACAGATGTGGCAGTCTTTGTCGATCGGCAACAGGGCAGAATTCAAAATCTGCTGGTACCGTATGTTTCCAACACTCACAATGATTTAGGACTGGAAATCGCACTCAGGATTTTGGTGAACTCTGAAGACTCTACACTCACCATTTTGAGTGTGGCCCAGAGTCATCAAGCCAACGATCGCATCTACGAGTTTCGCACCCTGATGGAGCAATTGCCCGCTTCCGTGCGCGATCGCATTCACACCCCCCAAATCGAATCGAGCCACCCCATTGATGCCGTGGTCGAAGCATCGGCAAACGCAGATCTCACGATCGCTGGAGCTAGTCGAGAGTGGGGTTTAGAACGTCAAACGCTGGGGTTCTATGCAGACCAACTCGCAGTGCAGTGTCACTCCTCACTACTGATTACCCGTCGCTATAGCCAAGTCACCGCGCACTTAACATCTGTACTGGGGGCCGCAGAGGACACAAGCCGTGAAGCCGATCAGTCGGAAGCGGTTACTTAGGCAGAAGGTAAAAGGCAGAAGGCAAAAGGGCTGACCGCTGATATCTGACTGCTGATAGCCAACCACTGACCGCTGACCGCTTAACGAATTCAAACACTCTACAGTGCCTCCCCTGCCACCTCCCAACAACTAACAATTAACCAACCAACCACTAACCAATGGGCAAGCACTTTAGTCTCAGATCTCTCAGTTTCTACGGTGGCGCGATCGTCTTTGTCGTTGCGTTATTTAGCGTTGTGACAGCGTATGGCGAAGCAAACTTGAAAGCGGCCCAAAAAATTGATGGTCGCTACCAGATTTCGGCCCAAGACCTACCAGGCTGCTTGAAGTCTGAGCAGTTACTTCTCCTGGTACAGCAATCTGGGATTTATTTAACCGGAGCGCTACTCGCATCGGATACGGTCGATACATTAGAAAAAAGAGCGACAGAACGCCCCTCTCTGAGCGGAAAATGGGAGAATCAACAGCTGACCTTACACGGTGATGCCAGTTACTTACCTAAATGCAAGGGCGATATCAACGTTCAGGGAACGATCGCGGAGCAGTCACTTAATGGCAAACTCAGTTTAAGTTCGGCTCCTGGCGATATTCCCTTTAGTGCAAAGCGCGAAGCGACCCAACCGAAAAACCCTCAAGGGCACTGAGCACCCTCAATTAGGTTAATAAGCGGCTGGTCGTAATGAGACTGTTGCACAGAAAGGCAAAAGTAAGAAGGCAGAAGATAGAGGGCAGAAGGAAAAAGGTAAAAGGCAGAAGAAAGGAGTCGGGCGTCAGTAGTCGATTAACGGCTGATGGCTAACCACTGACCGCTGATAGTTCTTCCACTCAAAACTTAAAACTTCTATGCTGACCGCTGATCGCTTTAAGAACGCGTCCGTTTCATTCAGCGTTTAGCGTTACGGCTAGGTGCCTGGTTTGAAGTAATCAAGGAGTCGATCGCCCGAGTCGGCTCTCACCAGACCCACTGCAATATCGGGAAGAGTCGTCAAACTGGGATACACCAAGTAGCGCGGCTCCCAGTGTGGCTGAAATTTCTCTTTGAACTGGTGTAACCCTTTGAAGTTGTAGAACTGATTCAAGTGCTCAAAAAAGTAATGTAGGCCCTTCTCTACCCGTTTTGCTTCGGGCGTTTCGCCAACCCCGGCCAGCGGCGAAAGGCTGAAGTTGAAGCCGTCGTAATCCAAGTGCTGAAAGTGTTGAATCACCGTAGCAAAGAGAAACTCCATCGTGCCTTTCTCAACGTCTTTGCGATGCCGCATGAGGTCAACCGTCACTTCTTTGCGGTTATAGCCCGTCAATAGGTTAGAGAAGGCAACGATACCACCGTGTGCATCGTAAACCACGGCAATGTAGCATTCTGCGAGATAAGTAGAGTCAAACCAGCCGATCGAGAACCGTTTTTCGGCTCCATTTTTGCATTGCAGCCACTCATCGCTGACAGGCTTGAGGCGATGGATGAGGTCTTCACTGATCGGCGGCTCAAACACCTTAAGACTGTGACCCGTTTTGGTCAGACGGTTAACCGCTGTCCGAAGGTTCTGATTCGCTTTGCCCTTCAGGTTAAACGTTTTGAGATCAATCACGGCTTCTTCACCAATTTGCACTGAGCGAAGGCCCAAAGAACTATAAAGCGGAAGCTGATCAGGTGCAGCTTCATAAAAAACTGGAAACCAATCATTGCGATCGCAAAAGTACCGAAATGCCATCACGGTTTCATGTCGATCGTCCAATGGCCCGATGGGATCACCCAGTGCGATCGCCGAGCGTCCCTTCGCCACATACGCCACTACACTACGACCAGACGGGCTGAAATAGTAGGCTTTATCTTTAAGCAGTGCCAAGCGTGCCAGAGACGATCGCCCGTGCTCGTTGATAATCCGACGCGCTCGATAACGTTCTGCTGGATTGGCTGGCTCACCCCGCAGTAACACAGGGCGCATCAGCATAAAGAATGCGGAGGCCAGCGTGATAAATCCCACTGCGTAAATAGAATTTGCAAAAAAATCTGCGTAACGGTTAGTCGGCTGCAATCCTGCGTTATCGCTTGTAAAAAACATCGCCAGCGTCTGCAAGATCGACTGACTCAGGCCAAACCTGACCGATTGCCCATGAATTTGAAAGTAGTTATCCAGGATATAAAAGCCCGCTGTACCGTATGCAAGGGTAAACCCCAACGCACTGACTAGCGTCCAAAGCCCCTGCGCGATCGACGGGCGATCGGACTGCGCTGTAAAAACAGGTCGCATCAGCAGCAGTTGCACTAGCAAGACGAAGGCTAACAAGCTCTCCTCATAGTCCAGTCCCTTGATCAGGTTACTGGCGATCGACTGCACCAAAATGCCCACCGCCAGTACCCACGCAATCCGCTTGCGGCGTAGCAAGTGTGTCGCTAGCAGCAATAGTAAAAATCCTGCCGAAGCCGCTGCAATCCGTCCACCTGCCCGCACCGTAAATGGAAAAACCAGTTCCAGTAAGGCTCTACGTTCTGGCACACTAGGCGTCACGGCAGACAGCAAATTGACCAGCCCCACCAACCCCGTTAGCATTGCCACAGCCCACAGCGCAAATTGCGTTCTGCGCCTGAGCTTGCTGTTACCGTAGCTGAGCGGAAAAGGGTGGGACTTTGGACGATTCATAGCAGAGGAGGTAGGGAGCAGGGGAAGAGGGGGAGCAGGGGAAGCAGAGCAGCGGGGGCGGCGGGAGCGGGGGGAGCAGGGGAAGAGAAGATGGAAGGGAGGAGAGCTTTGAGTTTTGAGCTGGACTTTAGCCACTCACATCTGACTTCTGATTCCTGACTTCTAGCTTCTGATTCCTTTCTGGCATCTGATACCGATTTAAAGAATGACGGCTACAGATCAATCGTTGGGTAGGGGCAAGGCAATGCCTTGTCCCTACAGGATGTGTCGCATTTTCAATTCAAATTGGTATGACCACTATCGGCTCCAGGCTTAGGCGTTTTATGTGGATGCAGTGCTTTGAGCGCGATCGCAAACTGCTTGCCAGTAAAGCTGAGAGAATCTGCCAGGTGCTGGTGCCAGTAGTTCCAGCCAGCGTTTTTTCCAGCGATACCATGCCCACCGGGATAGACGTGAAACTCACTTGAAATGCCAAGGCGATCAAGGGTTTGATGAAATTGCTCAGTGGCTTCGAGGAACTTTTCATCACTTGCACCCGCGTCAAGGTAGATCCGCAGTTGCTTACGGGTATAGGCTGGAATCTCGTCAACAAACAGTTCAGGGCTATTTTCGGCACCACTTTTGCTGGTGAAGTAGCCTGTATGGCTAAACAAAATATGAAATTGGTTTAGGTAGCGCAGGCCAATATTAAACGCACCCCATCCGCCTGACGACAACCCACCGATCGCCCAGAACTGGGGCTGATTGAGGGTACGATAGCGGGACTTAATTTCCTGTACGAGATCAGAGCCAATGAGCGTTGCTACTTTGCCATTAGGCCCGTCAAAATAGTCTGGATCCCATAAAGGGCTGGTGCCTCGCTGGTCGTTGCCATTGGGGGTAATGACAATGGCGGGTGGTAATTTCTTTTGCTGATAAAGATCGTGCAACACAGACGTTAAAGTAGCTTTAACCTCATAGTCTTTGGCGGTGCCATGCCCACCATGCAGCAGCACGATCACTGGATACCGCGTCTGCGGGTGACGATCGTACCCTGGCGGCAGCACCACACCATACTCGCGCTCGCCTCCCATTGCCTGACTGGTGAATGTCTCGACTTGAAAGCTAAGCCCTGTATTTTTTTCCGGTTGCGGCGCGTCAAGCTGTGGGGCACCTGCAATGAATACATACCAGTAGCCAGTGCCTACCACCACAGTCGCCATTGAAAAAACACTCACCAGCAAGAGGGTTTTGGGCTTGACCTTCATCGTTCCGAGCGTTGGTTGATAGGATAGGAGCTTACAGCAAGTTTAGAAACGAGAAGCATGGCTCTGGTGCATAAGAGGTTTAGACGGTTGTTTGAGCCATTGAATCATCGTCAGGGCAATGGAGCGCCGTCGAAGTCGTGTACAACCAGATGGTCGTGAGCGACCCGTTGTGCCACTACCAAGTCGATGGCGATCGCTAGCTGCTTTGTGCTGATAGCACCAGTGTTCCCAAACTAGGCTCTTCTAAACTACGCGTGATTGTGTGAATTTCTTGTGACAGACGATTGAACTTTTCATCTTGGCCCAGTTCAGACTTGATCAACGCTTTTTTCATTACGAGGTTACGGTGTCTTTAACTCCATTGCCATCTGACGAAAATTTCACTGCACCTCTAGAGGCTGAGCCTGCCAAAACGGAACCTGCCGAGACCACATCGACAGAAGCATTGCCTGTAGAGAAGCAATGGCAGCAGGGGCAAGTTGTGGAAGTGACGATTACTGATTTAAGCGACAGCGGCGATGGGGTTGGTCGATCGCACAATCGCGTTGTCTTTGTACCCGATACGGTGACGGGCGATCGGGTGCAAGTCCGCCTCCTGCGCGTCAAGCCTCAGTATGCGCATGGCAAACTGCTAGCAATACTGGAACCGTCTCCCCATCGCATGCGTGCCCGTTGCATTGTGGCAGATAAATGTGGGGGGTGCCAGTGGCAGCACGTAGACTATGCCTACCAACTTGCCGCCAAGCACAATCAGGTCATTCAGGCGTTAGAGCGCATTGGGGGCTTTCACCAACCGCCCGTTGACCCGATTCTGGCGGCTGAGGCAGATTTGGGCTATCGCAATAAGGCAACCTATCCTCTGGCACGATCGCAAACGGGGCAAATTCAAGCAGGCTACTACCAGAAGGGCAGTCACCACATCGTCAACCTGAATCAGTGTCCCATTCAGGATGAGCGGCTCAATCCCTTGCTGGCAGAGGTGAAGCAAGATTTATACGATCGTGGCTGGGGCATCTACGATGAAAAGCTGCATCGCGGCAAAGTGCGCCATCTCGCGCTGCGGATTGGTCGTCGCACAGGTGAAATGCTGCTGACGCTGGTGGTGAAGGACAAAAACCTATCCGGGCTTGAGGAACAGGCAGAGGCATGGCTTATCCGCTATCCGAATTTGGTGGGGGTGTCGTTGAATGTGAACCCTGATCGCACCAATGCCATTTTTGGGCGCGAAACCGTCTGCATTGCGGGGCAACCTTACCTGCACGAAACCTTTGCGGGGGTGACGTTTCAACTGCGGCCTGATACCTTCTTTCAGGTGCATACCGAGCAGGCGGAAGCGTTGCTGAAGGCCGTGACGGACGAGTTGCAGCTACACGGGCATGAGGTCTTGGTGGACGCGTACTGTGGCATTGGGACATTTACACTGCCGTTAGCATCACGGGTGAAACAGGCGATCGGGCTAGAAATGCAGCCCGAAGCGGTAGAGCAAGCTACACTCAGCGCCGACCTGAACCACCTCAAAAACGTGACCTTTCTCACCGGAGCCGTTGAAACGCTGCTGCCCACGTTGGACGTTAAACCCGATGTCGTGCTGCTCGATCCACCCCGTCGTGGCTGCGATGCGGCTGTCATAGCAGCATTGACCCAGTTGACCCCCGATCGCATCGTGTACATCAGTTGCAATCCTGCCACACTGGCCCGTGACTTGAAGTTGCTCTGTCAGGATGGCAGCTATCGTCTGGCGCGAGTGCAACCTGCTGATTTCTTTCCTCAAACACCCCATGTCGAGTGTGCCGCCTTTTTGATACGGTAGGGAGCGGTGGTGAGTGATGATCGGGGGAACGATGAAATTTAGCGAGTTGGTCGAAAAGCTGAGTGCAATGAACGGTCAGTCGTTGCCTTCAAGTATGGATAATGATACTGAGATTACTGGCGTTGCGGCTGTTGATGAGGCGATCGCAGGGCAGATTAGCTATATCGAAGGCGCAAAATTTGCGGCCCAGGTGCAAACAACCGCTGCGAGTGCGCTGATTCTGCCAAGAGATGCGGCACTTCAGACAACGACTAGCGATCGCGGTGTTGCCTGGGTTGAGGCACCCGAACCTCGCCTGATGTTTGCCCAGGCGATCGGGCTGTTCTACCAGCCGTTTCGTCCTGCACCATCCATTCATCCCAGTGCCGTGATTGATCCCTCTGCCCAGGTGGGTCAGGAGGTGGCGATCGGGGCGCATGTCGTGATTCAAGCGGGAGCGGTGATTGGCGATCGCGTGTGCATTCATCCCAATGTGGTGGTGTATCCAGGCGCAACGATTGGCGATCGCACCGTGCTCCATGCGAACTGCGTAATCCACGAACGCACTCAGGTTGGTGCAGACTGCGTGATTCATGCTGGAGCGGTCATTGGTTCCGAAGGCTTTGGCTTCGTCCCCATCCGCGAAGGTTGGTACAAGATGGAGCAGTCCGGTTACGTGGTGCTTGAAGACGGGGTGGAAGTGGGCTGCAACTCAACGATCGATCGTCCAGCTGTCGGCGACACTCGCATCAAGCGCAACACCAAGCTTGACAATCTGGTACACATCGGTCACGGGTGTCAGATTGGTCAAGGATGCGCAATCGCGGCACAGGTTGGCTTAGCAGGCGGCGTGGAAGTGGGCGATCGGGCGATTCTTGCAGGACAGGTCGGCGCGGCAAATAATGCCAAGATCGGTGCAGGCGCGATCGCTACCTCCAAAACAGGCGTGCATGGTACCGTCGAGCCAGGGCAAATCGTCTCTGGCTATCCTGCTGTTGACCACAAAATTTATCTTAAGTCGTCTGCCATCTACAGCCGTTTGCCAGACATGTATCAGACGCTCAAACGCTTACAGAAACGGTTGGAAGAGAGTGAGCGATCGACCTGATCGCCCATCTCTTACGGCAAAGAGGTCAGGAACCAAAACGATTCCTGGCCTCTTTTTGGTTCAGTGTCAATGCATGACGCTGTCTAGAGTGGAAGTTACTAGCCAGCGTTG
This sequence comes from Stenomitos rutilans HA7619-LM2, assembly GCA_019358945.1. Taxonomy (GTDB): domain Bacteria; phylum Cyanobacteriota; class Cyanobacteriia; order Leptolyngbyales; family Leptolyngbyaceae; genus Stenomitos; species Stenomitos rutilans. Next base: position 26,279 of record JAHHIE010000080.1, read on the forward strand.
TCCAGCGCACGCTTGGTCGCGTTCACATTGCTTTTTGCAGCATTGGCAGCATTATCCAAAGCATTGTCAGTATTGCGCTTCACGTTTTTAACGCCACGATCGCCAAAGTTTTGCAGATTATCCTTTACATCATCAGCCTGCTGGCGCACATCAGCACCAAACCGCTGGGCTTGCTTACCGGGATCGGCAGAGCGCACGTTATCTGCCAAGTCATCGGGACTGTTAACCCCTTTTGTCTTCACGCGGCTCTGCACCTTATCTCTTAATGCTTTTGCTTTCGCAGCCGCTTCGGTGTTCAACCGATTGGACGCGTCATCGTTAAAGTTGTTCATGCCACCTTTGTAGGGCTGCGATTGACCAGGCGTGCTAGGACCACTATTCCCAGGCAGTCGGTCAGCGATCGTATCGGTACGGCTACAAGCAGTGCTAAACAGAACTAAAACACCGACTAAAAACACGGTTATTATCTGACTCAGACGTACCGCTCTCAGGTTAGAAACAAGCTTTTTCATCGTCGTACTCCAGTAGTTAGTTGTCGTTGTGATCGCACTGCCCTACCACGCAGTACCCATCCCTGGGTAAGAAAGTGCGATCGCATCAGCAGGTGATTAACACCTACCGTTGACAATACAAACGCTCTGTAAACAAATCCTCTAGCCCAGGTAATATGTCTCCCTAACCCTATGGGTGCAGGCAGCGCCACAGTAGATTCATTGGATGGCTAGAACAACTAATTTAGAACTTACGCATTGACAGAAGTGGCAATGTCTGAAGTCAGACAACAGCCGATCTGGAGAGGTTTTTCAAAATAAACTGACGGATCACTGGCACAAATAGCTGCCTAGACACCTGATACAG
>JAHHIE010000081.1 GCA_019358945.1 Stenomitos rutilans HA7619-LM2
CCGGTTAGAGCAACTGAATTTGCCGTTGCGGTGAGGCTGCTCGTCTCCTTGGGAGACACCTAACCCTGCCCCCTTGGGGGGCTAACAAAGATAAGCCTCCGGCAAAGCCGGAGGTGATTTAACTTCTGTTTGTGCATTCCCCTTGGCAATCGATAGAATCGGAATGAGCAGCACTAAGGCGCTAACGATCATAGATTTCATGGTCTAACCTCCAATTAAAAATTCCGTTGCATCAGATATTCACAGCAAAACTTCATTTGATTAGCTACTGACAAATCTCATGATTGACTTGTTGTAATGACTTCTGAATTTATAAATAAAAAACTTTATAAACAAACTCTATAAAACTGCATCAATCTTGTCTTGCACATTCTTGAGATTTTGGGCACATTCTTACTGACTTTGCAGAAATACTTTAGGCATGATGCCAAGTAATTGCTTGTAATAGTGATTGAGATGGTTTTAATGGGACACCTCCCAATGAGCAATGTCAACGACGGACTTTTCTCCCTGCCGCAACAACTGTTCGGCAGAATCATCGTATTCTGCGCCAAAACCCTCTTTAGATTTTGCTTTTGCAAGCAATTAATGAGTTGAAGTGGTGCGATCAGCAGATTGATAGCGTTGGAAGCGATCACGGAGAGAAACGATCACCACATACAGCACAGGCACCACAAATAAACTCAAAAACGTCGAGACAATCATGCCGCCGAAGACGGCTGTTCCCAAAGACTGTCGGCTGGCTGCTCCGCCCCCCGATGCTGTGACCAGCGGCAAAATGCCTAAAAGTGTTGCTAGTGAGGTCATCAGAATCGGTCTGAGACGAGTCTGAGCCGCTTCAACGGCTGCTTTGGGAATGGAAAGCCCAGTTTCTCTGAGCTGGTTGGCAAACTCAACAATTAAGATTGAATTTTTGCTAGCCATGCCAATTAGCATCACCAAGCCAATTTGGCAGAAAATGTCGTTTTCCAGTCCTCGAAGCAGTTGAAAGAGTAGAGCACCTAAAATAGCCAGGGGCACTGCCAAAAGGATGATCAAAGGATCGATAAAGTTTTCATACTGAGCGGCTAGAACGAGAAAGACAAAGACAATGCCTAAGCCAAAGATGATCATGACCTGTGAACCAGCTTGCACTTGCTCCAGCGATAAGCCCGACCACTCATAGGTCATGCCTTTAGGCAATCGTTCGGTTGCTACCTGCTGCATGGCGGCGATCGCCTCTCCAGAACTATATCCCGGAGCGGGTGAGCCGTTGATCTCAGTCGAACGAGACAAGTTATAGTGGCTGATCTGCTGAGGCGCAGTTGTTTCCGTGATCTCAACTAAGTTATTGAGCGGGATCATTTCGCCAATTTGAGAACGAACATAGAAGCGGTTGATATCTTTAGGGCTAGAACGGAACGGCTGGTCTGCCTGCACATAGACTCGGTAGATCCGCCCCAGAAAGTCAAAATCGTTGACATACTCCGATCCCAGAAAAACTTGCAGTGTGCTAAAAATATCCTGTAAAGAGACCTGAAGCGCTTTTGCTTTCTCTCGCTCTACTTTGACCAGCAACTGTGGGTTATTGGCACTGAAGCTAGAGTATAAGCTTCGCAACTGAGGCAACGTATTTCCTTGCTTTACTACTGAGCTGGTGGCTTGAGCCAGCGTATCAAAACCCCGGTTAACCTGCTCTTGTAGCTCAAACTGGAAACCGCCAAAATTGCCCACTCCTTGCACCGCTGGAGCCGGATAGCTATTGACTGTCGCACCGATGATGTTGCCAAAGGGTTTGCTCAGTTGAGCGATCACGGCATCAACTGACTGCTCGGCTTTTTTGCGTTCCGATACTGGCCTCAGCGTGACGTAAATTGTTGCCTGGTTGGCAGCACTGCCCGTATAGGTGAATCCAGCATCCGCGAAGACACCTGTGATTTCAGGAATCTTCAAAAGCTCCTGCTCAACCTGATGCATGATCTGATCCGTGTAATCTAGCGAAGAACCTTCTGGGGCTTGAATGGCTACGACAAAATAAGCTTGATCCTCAGTCGGGACAAAGCCTGTTGGCACTTGTTGAAAAATCCAGTAGGTCAATGCTAGAGAGAGAACGAAGCCAAAAACGATCGCACTCTTGAACCGCATCAAGTGTCTTAAAGCCCGGTGATATCCTGCTTGTAGCCCTGTCAGCACATGGTTGATCGGACTGAAAAACCATCCCCGTCGTTCGCTGCCTGCGCGAAGCAGCATCGCTGAAAGCACCGGGGTCAGGGTTAAGGCATTGAAGGTTGAAACCGCGATCGAAAAGGTAATGGTCAAGGCAAACTGCTTGTAGAGTTGTCCCGTTGTGCCTGGAAAGAAGGCAACTGGAATAAAGACGGCGGCTAGCACTAGAGACGTTGCCAAGACCGCACCAGAGATTTCCTGCATGGCAGCAGAAGCAGCCTGACGAGGCGACATCCCTTTTTCCTGAATGAACCGAGCAATGTTTTCCACCACAATGATGGCATCATCCACAACTAATCCAGTTGCTAGGACTAGACCAAACAATGTCAATGTATTAACTGAAAACCCAAATAGCTTTGTGAATAGGAATGTACCAATTAAGGAAACGGGAATCGTAATCGATGGAATTAGCGTACTTTTCCAATCCTGCAAAAAGATAAAGATAATGATGATCACCAGAACGATCGCTTCAAACAGTGACTTAATCACTTCATGCATCGACTCTTCCACAAAGGTTGTCGTGTCAAGCGCGATCGCATATTTGAGTCCAGGGGGAAACTGTTCAGCCAGTCGCTCTAGTGCTGTTCTGGCTTCTCTGGCTGCATCCAGAGCATTTGCCCCCGGTCGCAGCGAAACGCCAATGCCGACTGCACTCTTGCTATTGAAGCGAACCAGGACGCTGTAATCTTCCGCGCCCAGTTCTGTGCGCCCGACATCCTTGAGCTTAACCAGTGTGCCATCCTTGTCTGATTTGACAATCAGCTCGCCGAACTCTTTGGTATCAGTTAGCCGACCTAAAGCTCGGACACTGAACTGGTAGGGCTGATTGCCTGACGTAGGCGGCTGACCGAGCTGTCCTGCTGCAACTTGTGCATTCTGTTCCCGTATCGCGTTAGCGACATCTGCGGCGGTTAGATCTCGCACAGCAAGTCGATTAGGATCAAGCCAGAGACGCATAGCATATTTACGCTCACCGTAGAACCGCACCTCGCCCACACCATTTACACGCTTTAACGCATCTTTGAGGAATAAATCTGCATAGTTGCTGATGTATAGGTTGTCGTATTCATTGTTTTCGGAGTAGAGGGCGATCGCCAGGATTAGCTGTGTGGAGGTTTTTGTCACCGTTACGCCGGTCTTCTGCACCTCTTCCGGTAGCCTGCCTTCCGCAGCTTTAATCCGGTTCTGCACATCCACAGCCGCCAGATCAATGTCGCGTGACAAATCAAACGTGACGGTAATGGTGCTGCTGCCATCATTGCCACTCGTGGAAGTGATGTATTTCAGCCCTTCTACACCGTTGATTTCTTGCTCTAGCGGCACCGTAACGGCTGACTCGACTACTTCTGCACTGGCTCCCGTGTAGGTCGCTTTCACGACCACCTGCGGCGGTGCAACCTCTGGATATTGAGCGATCGGTAGCGTGAATGCGCTGACCGCCCCAACCAGAATAATGATTAGAGCCGAAACAATGGCAAAGACAGGACGCTTGATAAAAAAATCGACGAACATGGCATAACCTGTAGTGCATCAAATTTCCTGAAATCGAAAGGTTGTGAACCTAAACTGCGTCTATGGCAAATAGCACACCCAATATGCCGACTGGAAACAGCAAGAATGCTGCAAGCGGATTGAGTCGTCCAGCATAGAGAACTGTCAGACATAAAAGAGCAGTTGCGGCTGTAGAGACTGCCAATATGAGCAGAAATCTCATCATTCATCAGGTACTTCGCTATGAACTGGGCGCGATCGGTTTCATCGCTTCTGAGAGAATAGCTGTTCCATCCGAGAGTTGCTGAAGTCCAGAAACGACAATGTGTTCGCCAGGTTTTAGCCCTTCAATGACCTGGTAGTTTCCACCTTCCACTTCACCCAGGGTTACAGGTCTTTGACGAGCCACTAGTTGAGAATCGGCTTGAGCTTGAGCGACAAAAACAAAGTCTTTTCCACCCAGGCGAGAAATGGCAGTCGTTGGTACAAGCACACCCGGACGCTCATTCCAAATCACTCGGGTCAGCACTTGTTGATCGGCTCGTAAACGCTTACCTGGATTGGTGTAGAGGGCTTTAATCAAAATCGATTCACTTTGATTATTAACGCTAGGTGAAATAAAGAAAACTTGACTATTGCCGATCGACTTGCCCTGTCGATCGATAAGCTGCACGGTCATTCCAGGTCGTAAATCAGCCGCACGTTCTGAGGGCACCGACAAATTAACTTCTAGCGGTTGATTTTGGGTAATGGTTGCTAGTTGAGTGGAAGGACTGACATAGTCGCCTACCTTAGTTGGAATATTACCGATCGTCCCGGCAAAGGGAGCCGTAATCTGGTAGTACTGGAGTTCAACCTGCTGCCCGCTTACGTTGGCGGTCGTCTGTTGGAAGACTTTCTTCTTACTGGCAATGATCGACCGCTGGGCTGCAATGCGAGCTTTCGCGGCATCCAGTTCTGCTTTGGCATTATCCAGGTTATTGCGCCTGCCATCTAGCACTTCTTGGCTCACCACGCCTTCCTGGTATAGGGTTGAGTAGCGATCGTACTGTTGCTGTTGCAGTGCCACATCAGACGCTTTAGCGCGGCGATCGGCTTCCAAGGGCAGGAGGGATGCTTGAGCACTTTCAACATCGGCTTGGGCTGACGCGGCGACAGCACGAGAACTGGTAATTTCGGCCTGTTGGCGATCGGGATTGATTTGAACTAGAGGCGTACCTGCTGCAACTTCAGTTCCAGGCTGGACAAAGATTTGAGCCACTCGCCCATCAATTTGAGGTTGAAGTGTGATCGATCGCCGCGACTCTAGCTGCCCAATGAATTCCGAACTGTTGCGAACTGCACCAGTCTGGACTGAGGCAAGTTTGACGCGAACGACGGTAGCTTGTGCTTTTTCTGCTTTTGCCCTTGAATCAACTGAATGACAGGCTCCTGCAACTGTCAGGATTAAAACAGTTGAGAGTAACCAGCTAAATCTCCCTAGCATTGTTTGGCTCTTGCTCATAACTCCCTTCCCTTGATCGAAAATGATGTTCCTTAGCAGGAAACACTGGCGTGAGACACACGGCTGACGTTCCTGAATCAGTTTGTAGGGACGTTACAGGTAACGTCCCTACTCTGCATGCCTGGTTATTCCTGGGGTGGAATGATTTTCTGTAAAGAGCGCTCCATGATGAGGCGATCGCGTTCCAACAAGCGCGGTTCTGCTCGAACAGGCTGAGGTTTGGGATTCAAAGCACATTTAGCACTTTGTTGCACGTTCTCTGAACTTTGATTTGTCGGCTGTTCTGATGGTGTTGTCGCTTGTTCGGATGGTTTGATGGCAACCCAAGTTGGTTGTGGTGATGGCTGCGATCGTGGTGCTGTTTGTGCGTTTCCATTGATCGCCGACAAGATGGCAGTCAAGAGGATAAAGCCGCTCATAGTGATCGTGAATTTCATGGTTCAGCTTCCTAAATGGCAGGTTTATGCATTAAAAAAGCTAGCGCTTTGCCTCAGCCACGCAACAGTTGCAGCAAAAGCAGATGCGATCGCTTGCTGATGGAAAACTGGCAATTGTATGGCTGCAATAGCGCTAGTTTTATAAAGAAAAAGCTTTATAAATAAACTCTACAAAATGGCATCGACTTTGTCTTGCACGTTTCTACTTTTTTGGACACATTCTTACTGACGTTTGAGAAATGCTTTAGGAGTGACTCCGACTAGCCGTTTGAAGTGACGGCTGAGATGGCTCTGATGAGCAAAACCAAGGGACTGGGCAACGTCTGCGATCGACAGTTCCCCTTTTAGCAGCAAATGCTTGGCACGATCGATTCTGCACTGAATCATATACTGATGCGGTGCAAGACCTGTTGACTGTCTGAATAAGCCAGAAAAATAACTTGGACTTATGTGAACAATTGCAGCTAACTCCGATAAGGTCAAATCTTGTTCTAGATGCTCATAAATATAATCTATTACTTGTTGCAATTTGCGCTTTGGCAAACCGCTTGTGATTGTCGGAAACGCCTGCGACTGGGTAGAATAATGACGTAATAGGTGTGCCATCAATGCAGTCGTCATGGCATTTACATACAGACTTCCCTCCATCCCATTCGATTCCAATTCTGTTCTGAGGGCTAGTCCAATGCTGTGAATTAGAGGATCAGGGCGACTGAGTGTAGGTGTCAATTCAACATTTCTCATACCAGGTGCTTCAGCAACGTGCTGTGCCAATAAAGTTGATTCAAAAGCCAGCGCAATAAACTGATGTTCTGAATCCCAACATGCCCAATTTCGGGAATTTGCGGGTATGACTGTGATCGTTCCGGAGCTAATTGGAGTCGGTTGCGTCATTTCTTCAATGGTTGCAAGCATGGGTGCTTGCAGAGTGCGATCGTGGATGATGATGCGATGTTGCCGACAGGAATGTTCAGCCATTTCATACGGCGGCTGACGATGATACTGAAGATAGAACTCGTTCCAGTTGGCTGAAGCGCTCGAAACCAAAGCTTTGTGTGGATAAAGCATCAAGGAATCAGCTTGGCTAGTCAAATCAACGCTTAGAACCTCTTCGCCTGCCATAACTCACAACCTCTATCAGCCAAACTGCTAAGGCTTACTGTAATCGGAATGACTTCAGTTTAATATATTCTAAAGGAATAGCTTTATAAAGTTGTATTCTGGTGTAAATTAGGGATGTGCAACAGAGGCTCAATTGGTTTCCATGACAGAAAAGTTACAACTTAAAGCTGCTGCTGTCCGAACTCGGCGCAAAATTGTCAATTTTCTCAAGCAGCATGGTGCGCTAGATGCGACCGTCTTAGCATCACAACTGAGTATCTCGGCAATGGCAGTTCGCCAACATTTATATGAACTGCAAAAAGAAGGATTGGTCACTTACTCTGAGGAAGCGCGCCCAATGGGACGACCCGCAAAGCTGTGGCAATTGACCCCGGCTGCCGATCGCCTGTTTCCTGATAGCTATGCCGAATTGACGCTGAGCTTCATTAATTCTGTTAAAGAAGCCTTTGGTGAAGCGGGTCTCGATCGCATTCTCAACATCAGAACCCGCGAACAAATTGCGAGCTATCAAGCGCAAATGCCAAACTATGCAACACTACAGCAGCGCTTAGAAACGCTGGTTGCTTTGCGAACTAATGAGGGTTACATGGCAGAACTCCACCCATCAACAGATGGTTCGTTCTTATTGCTCGAAAATCATTGCCCGATTTGTGCTGCTGCAACTGCCTGTACAGGACTTTGTACTAGAGAGCTAGAGATGTTCCAGACAGTCTTAGGTGAAGATGCGATTGTTGAGCGCACAGAACACATTATCGCGGGCGATCGCCGCTGTGTGTATCGAGTCCTTGGGCAATAAATCTAGGTTCGTCTGCCACTCGAGCAGCACTGACGAGTACTTCTGTTTATGCGGCTGATCTTTTCACAAGCCATGCTGACTTGTGCTCACCGCAAAGCGCAACATGCGGGCATACCTGGGCTGCGATCGCGTTCCATTCAGCGGCAGGCTTACATAGGACTTTGCGGGTTAGGAAGTCAAGCTCAAGGTGGTTTAAGTCAGCGCTCAAGTTGTGGGAGTCTAGTGATCAAGAGTGGGCTGAAGCGAGCTGAGCTGCCGAATCTTGGGTGAGAGTAATGCTACCGTCAGAACGACAACGATCGTGCCCATGCCACCCATCACCACTGCACCCACAGGACTCAACAGCGCGGCAGCTAACCCAGACTCAAAGCCCCCCAACTCATTTGACGCACCAATAAACACCGCGCTGACTGCCGAAACCCGACCACGCAGTGAATCGGGCGTTCCCACCTGCACCAGTGTCCGCCGCACGACAACACTCACGTTGTCAAAAGCACCACTCAGCGCCAGCATCAGCAGCGACAGCCAAAACCAGTGCGATAGCCCAAAGATAATGGTGACAACACCAAACCCTGCTACAGCCCACAGCAGCGTTTTGCCTGCCTGTTTCAAAGGTGGCAAGTAAGCAAGCGTGACCGCCATCAACACCGCACCGATCGAAGGAGCCGCCCGCAGCCAGCCCAATCCACTTGCTCCAACGTGGAGAATGTCCCTGGCAAAAATTGGCAGCAGCGTCACGGCTCCACCCAGCAGCACGGCAAACAAATCGAGGGCGATCGCCGCCAAAATCACCTGATGCTGCCAGACAAACTGGATGCCCCCCGCCAGCGTTTTGAGCGAAACGGGTTCTGTTAAAGGGGTCGATCGCTGGCGAACGATCGGCACAATTAATCCTAAGCTTGTCAGCGATAAGGCGGCATCCAGCCCATAAACCTCGGTCGCGCTATTTTGCAATGCAATTATTAACCCGCCCAGGGCAGGACCCACAACCGTCGCCAGTTGAAATGAACTGCTGTGCCAGGTTGCCGCATTGCTAAACACCGATAGCGGCACAAGCTGTGGTAGCAGAGCTTCGCTGGCAGGTTGATTAAACGCTCTGGCGACCCCACCCAAACCAAGACAGGCATAAATCAGCTCGATCGATCCTTGCTTGTAGGAAAGTGCTGCCAACCCAACCGAACAGATTGCCAGCATGACTAGCGTCCACATAACCGTGTGTTTGCGCTCAAAGCGATCGGCAAGTTGTCCTGCTGGCAGACTGAGCAGCAGAATGGGGATGACCTGCACCAGACCGACCAGACCCAGTGCAAAAGCGCTGTTGGTGCGTTCGTATAGCTCCCAACCGATCGCTACACTCTGCATCTGGTATCCCATTGTGGCAAGCAACAGCGCCAGCGTGTACAGACGATAATCGCGGAAACGCAAGGCTGCAAACGGATCGTGAACGGAAGGCTTTGGCATCTTTTTCACTCAGATGGAATGAGTTGTGCTTGGCTTTGAGTCAGCTTGCATGGAGTTCCAGCGCAACTTCTAGAGGAACCTTAGACTCAAGCACTCAAACTATAAATTATCGATAATCTGTAATTTGACTATAAATTATCGATAATTTATAGTCAAGAGGAACCACTACAAATACCCAATGGGCGTACAGCGAGAATCGATGCGCGATCGCGTCAAGCAGGTGCTGCTTGATCGTATTTTGGAAGGCATTTACAAGCCAGGAGACAGGCTGGTAGAGCTACAGCTTGCGCGGGAGCTAGATACCAGTCAGGGACCCGTCCGGGAAGCCTTGCGCGATTTAGAAGCCATGCGGTTGGTGGAATCGGTAACCTATCGCGGCACTCGTGTGCGCGCCATCAGTCAGCAAGAGTTGCAAGAGTCTTATCAAGTCCGCGCCGAACTAGAAGGATTAGCGGGACGACTGGCAGCACCTCAGTTCCTTACACAACCAGAGTCTCTTCAGATGGCGCTTCAGGCTTTAGAGGCTGCGGCACAAGCTCAGGATTTTGAGCAGTTTACTCGCTGCAATGCGGCCTTTCATCGCTTGATTGTAGAAACGGCTGGCAATAGCGTTCTGCTAAGAGTTTGGAGTTCGCTCGATTCTGAAACCTGGACTCGAATTAACCTGCTGATTGTCCGCCACAAATCAGATGATCTCAACTCACTGATGGCTGAACATCGAGCCATTACGGAAGCCCTAATTCAAGGAAAGGCTGAGCTGGCAGAGAAACTACTGTGTCAGCACGTTGAAATTGCTTTGAGTAGAAGTCCTGAGCATCGATTGCTTACTTGACAATATGGAAACAAACCCAAGTTGGGAGTCAGCATAAAGAATTGCCTGAAGTGACCGATCACCTCAGAGCGCCCCTCACCCGGTGCCTGTTTACGCACTACCTCTGGAGAGTCCGTTCTAGATTCAGCATCGGTAGAACACTAGGCAACTGCTGCTTATTATCACCTAATTTCCCAACAAATCTATGAGCTGAGAAAACACAATGAAAATGATTGGACTTTTGGGAGGAACGAGTTGGCCTTCAACAATTGAGTACTATCGTATTCTCAACCAACTTGCTCAAGCAGAGCTTAGTGGCTTTCACTCTGCCAATCTGCTGTTGCGTAGCATCGATTTTCATGAGATAAAAAGCCATTACCATGATGGGTGGGATAAAATACCGCTGCTTTTGAAAAAAGAGATTGAAGCGTTTATTGATCTCGCTCCAGATTGTCTCCTGATCTGCAACAATACGCTACACAAAGCGTTTGATCAAATTGAGGCTGATTTGCGGCTCTCACTGCCTGTCTTTCATATCGTCGATGCAGTTGGTCACTTCGCCCAAACGCAAAACTTGAAGCACTTACTCCTTCTAGGAACTAAATTCACGATGGAAGACGGGTTTTATCAGAAGCGATTAGAAGAGCAGTTTGATCTTGTTGTCAAAATACCCAGTTTGCTGGAACGAATTACAATTCAAGCTATCCAAACTCAGTTGGCGAGAGGTATTCTCAAACAAGAATTTCGACTTCATTTTGTGGATCTTATTCGCAAATATTCTGCTGTAGACGCGGTCGTACTGGCTTGTACCGAATTACCACTCGCAATTCATCAAAGTGATGTTGATGTTGTTGTTCTAAACTCAATTGAATGTCAGTGCAAAGAAGCTTTTGAATTTGCTATTGGCAATTAGACATAGTATGAGACAAGCCAATCTTATTTCAGGCAGATCGAAATGCTCACAGGACATTATTGCTAAGAGTTGTATTGCACCCTGTCAAATCCTATGTTTCCCCTAAGCTTAAATGACAAAAAGTTGATTGAAGAAGCTCGCTGCATCATTGCCAAGCGGTTTAAAGAGAATTATCACCACGTTGGAGCGGCGTTGCGAACAAAGTCAGGGAAAATATTTTCTGCTGTCCACTTGGAGGCATATGTTGGAAGAGTTGCGGTTTGTGCTGAAGCCATTGTAATCGGGATGGCAGCCGCAGAAGGGGATACAGAACTTGAGACCATTGTTGCGGTCGATCGCCAAGGGCGAGTTGTGCCGCCTTGTGGAATGTGTCGCGAGCTGATTTCTGATTACGCGGCTAGTTGCAAAGTGATGATCGCAGAGGATGAGAGTATAACCATCAATGAACTCTTGCCAAGAAAGTATCAGCGGCTAGATTGAAAGCGAACGCTCGATCTGAGCAAACAGCGCTGCATAGACCTCTGATGACAAACCCATCTCCGTACTACATAGAGTTTACTCCTCCCAATGTGTTTGCATCTCTGATTGATGCCTTTTGGTGCTTTTCAACGCCCGATGCCGCAATTCAGTCGAGTGACTCTATTCAGTATCGAGTCCTGCCGGATGGTTGTATGGACTTAATCTTTCAGTACGAGCGATCGTTGAATGGGGGCATTAACAATCCGCAGTTGACCGTCTACGGTTCGACCGATCGCTTCAGTCTATTTGACATCAAACCCGTTACAGAATTCGTTGGTATCCGCTTCTATCCGGGTATGGCGGGGCAATTTCTCAACCTCAATGCGATCGAAGTATTTCAGCAGGAAGTCAAGGCACAAGATTGTTCTGAACCGTTCGGCAAGATTTTTGATCAATTGTGTGAATGCAACTCAATCATACAAGCGTTAGGAACACTACAAACAAGCCTCTTGGAACTGCAACGAGTGAATAGTGGAGATGACATTCCCTTACCAACTCGTGAAGCGCTGAGACTCATTTCTAGCAGCAAGGGACAAATGCCAGTGTCACAGGTTGCAGAAACTATTGGAGTCAGCGAACGGACGGTACGACGAGGAGTCACAGCCGCCGTGGGGCTGTCGCCTAAAGTCTTGGCGCGAATCCTGCGCTTTCAGAACACAATGTCACGTTTGCGATCGCCAGCACCATCCGATTTATGTAGCATCGCTCTAGAGTGTGGCTATGCCGATCAGTCACATATGGCACGCGAATTTCAGCAGTTAGCAGGCTTGACCCCAACCGCATTCATGCCATGACATTTGCATCGCTGTCCGATTTCTTCAAGACGCAGCCGGGCAGTGTGAGCAACACTGTTAGTTGCTCACACTGCAACGGGAAAAGCAATGAAATTTGCCTACACAATTCTCTATGTCAAAGACGTGGCGCAAGCGATCGCGTTTTATGACCGTGCCTTTGGTCTCAAGCAGCGGTTCATGGATGAGAGTGGTCAATACGCGGAGATGGAGACAGGTGCAACCACGCTTGCCTTTGCCGCCAATGAACTTGCACGTTCAAATTTGCCTGAGGGATTCCAAGAAAACAGCCTATCAAAACTGCCCGCTGGCATTGAGGTCGGCTTGTCACAGAAGACGTAGAAGGGGATTGGAACAGGATACATGTAAAAACCTGCAGGATAGGGTTAAAATGCTTAGCCTGTAAGGGTTACAGCTTTTAAGCCCTACGACATGCCACCAGAAACCTTGATTGGTACAGGGTTGGACTATTTCTGGCCCAAGTACTACCCCAAAACCAGTAGTACACGACCCTTTTTGGTGCCGTTTCAACGCTTGAAAGCCCCATTCTCTCGTAGCACTTCTGCCCGTGCCGCAATAGGGCAGACATTGTATCGCTTTCTGGTTGAGTTTACTGAAAGCACTGATGAGCAAGCCTTTGAAGGCTATCTTGCAGGTTTTTGCACGTATCCTGTCGCAATCCCTAGAAAGAGGGGCTGGAAGAGCGTTTGGCGTTCGGTTTGAGTGTGGTGCAGTTGAGACGGGCAAAAAGGGGGCGGTGGTTTACTGACTAAGTATTCAGGCTAAAATGCAGGAAAGTTAATCAAACGAAAGAGCGATCATGATGCCGTTCCCAAAGGGGCAAAATCCCAACCATCCCGCTGCCGGATCGACGATTAAGGTGGAGCCGATTCGCGACAAAAAGGCGATCCAACGCATTAAGAAAATTCTGGCGGATCGACCCCGTGATTTGTGCTTATTCACGCTGGGGATTAACACGGCGTATCGGGCCAATGAATTGCTGTCGCTGAAGGTGGGACAGGTGAAGAATCTGCAAGCCGGGGAGTTGCTCGATTTGAAGCAGCGCAAGACGCATAAGTACCGCCCGGTGACACTGAATGCCACGGCTGTTGCTGCCATTCAAGCTTGGTTGCAGGTGGGTGACTTGAAGGCGGAGGACTACTTATTCACGGGACAACGCGGCTGCTTGACCGTAGAGACGATGAGTACGCGGGTGAAGACGTGGTGCCAGGATGTCGGACTGAAGGGGAATTATGGCAGTCATACCCTGCGGAAGACGTGGGGGTATTGGCAACGCCTGGAACGGGGGACGGCGATTCCCCTCTTTATGGAAGCATTTGGGCATGCGACTCAGCAGCAAACATTGGCGTACTTGGGCATTCAGTCGAATGAGATTGCGGCAATCTATGAACTGGAACTGTAACGGTTGGTAGCATCGCTGACGCTGACCGGAGGCGACGCTGAAAGCGCTAAAGCCATGCATAGAAACGCGGGCTGACATCAGACTGGCACTGATGACACATAAATTTTCAGGTTCGTGCCTCAGCCGATAACCCCCTGAGGACTGTCACTCCTCAGAGGCATTCGCATCGCCTAGGGGACTGCTTGAGACTTGATCTGAGCCCTTGGGCCGATGAATGGAGCTATTAAAGCTCTAAATATTCTCCTTAGCGATCGAGGTAACTGGGTGATGTTACATGTTGATTTCAGATGTCATCAGATTCGCCCCTCCGGTTCACGCAATTGTTTGCTGTATTCACTTGAAATCGGTTTCTTTTCTGAATTTGATGATCCTGATTTTGGGATGGGTATGCGGCCCAGTCGAATCCGACTCAACTGGCTAATAAAAGGTTCTTACACAGTTTTGGTGTTTGGAACTGCCCTGTCTCTGAACCGTTGATTTCACGTTGCTCATTCGCGCGCCCGTATCTTTTTTTCCCAAAAGTGCGTGAGACGCTTACCTTGATCAGTTCTGCTTTTGATAACCAGGCTGTGGGAGAACGAGAGATTGTCTGGGAAAGCTATCAAAAAGAGCCATGCTGCAATGATTGGGGTTTCAGATTTCCATGAAAGTTAGAGATTTCCTAAGATTGCTACGCGCAGCATTTGCCGGAAACTCAGTTTCGCTTCACTGATTATCCTAGTCTTACTCCGTCTCCATTAAAAGGGCTGGCATCTATGCGATTTCGGTTGGCTAAATCACAATACAAACGATGGACAGTGGTGATCGGTCTTACCCTGACGTTACTGGCTGAAGCAGTTGTTCTTCCTCAAGCAGGAAGGACTCAAACAAACGGCTACCGACGCTTCATCGATTGGTGTACAAACCGCGAAAAGCTTTCTGCCTCTGCCCGGCAAACGGTGAAAGCACTCCTGGAAGAAGTGCGAGCGACAGACTGCCAACGAGCCAATCAGGCATTAAGCGAACGCACCACGATTGGGCTAACAAAAGCAGGCATCCGAGATTTGCGTCCGGTGGCTTCCCTGACCCAATTGAAAGTGCTCCATCTGCATGGCAATCAGCTCTTTGATATCACCCCGCTTCAAGCTTTAACAGGGCTGGAATATCTCGATCTACGGGACAATCAAATTAACGATCTCGGTGCGCTCAAACCGCTGAGAAACTTGAAAGCATTGTTATTGTCTAACAACCCAATCACGAATTGGAGCGCACTCCCATTCCTAACCCGCTTGACCTATCTCAAGTTAGGTAAGACACAATTAACTGATTTAAGCCCGTTGCGATCGCTCACCCAACTCGACGACTTAGAACTGTATACCAACCGCATTACCGATCTGCACCCACTCCAGGCACTGATAAAATTACGCAGTCTTTCCCTGTCTGGTAATGCAATTAGTGACCTTCGCCCACTTCAATCCCTCACTAATTTGAACCGGCTGTGGCTAGGCGATAATCAGCTCAGTGACATTCGTCCACTTCAAAATCTCACTAAACTAGAGTGGTTGTTTCTCCAAAACAATCAAATCCAAGACCTCCGGCCATTACAATCTTTACGATGGCTGCAAGAATTGTCGTTGGACAACAATCGCATTCGAGATTTAAGTCCCCTTGCTTCAGTCACCAGCTTGTACCGTATGGATGCCCGCGACAATCAAATTGTGGAGCTAAAACCGCTGTCAGCCCTCCCAAAGTTACGCTACATCCGTCTAAGTGGCAACCAGATTCAGACACTCCGTTCCGTGCCTCCCTTCAAACAAGAGATTTACATTGATCTAAAAAACAATCCAATCCGTGAGACGATTTGCCCCGTGCAACCAGGAACGGGGTCAAATTGCAGTTTCTAACCATCAACGTTGTCGAGTTCTCTCAGCAGAAGCTTTCCAGAAGGTGTCGAGAAAGAAATTGAGGTCATCGGCTGGGTCTGAAGGACGAACATCCAAAGCAGCATAGGCTTGTCCCAGATTTAGCAGAGCCTTCGTAAACTCAGGGTTTTTGACATCTTCAGTCAACTTGGGGGTTTTCCTGGCATCATCGAGAAGATAGCGGGAAAATTTAAGTAAGTGAGCTGGATCTCTCACGCCTTGAATAAATTCATAAAGTTGAGTTCCTGCTTTTTTCAAGGTAGGAATTTTACACGCAGGCGCTGTCCAGGCACTATCGAGAAAGAAATTGAGCGGTTTTTGAACGTTGGGCGTGGTTGGAAGCTTCAGCGCGGCATAACTCATGCCCAGCAGGGCAAGCTCTGTAACAAAGTACGGGTTCCGCATCTGTTGCTCTAGTCTCGGCTCATAGCTGGCAGCAACCACTAACTGCTGTGGGTAGGTCAATGCCATTGTAGGTGTTCTGGGCAGGTTAAGCCGGGAAAGCTTAGCCGTGTGGCGGTCAATTTCAAAGGCAATCGTTTGATCGCTCCGGTCCTTACAGCTTGCACTAGAAAAGCTCACAACCAAGTCGGGATTTTGGTCGCCATCAATGTTTTGCAACGCCAGAATGGGTCTGTTCTGCTCTACTGAATTTCCTAGGATTGGGTTGATGTTGGTAAAGCTAGTTGAGAACGGAACAAAGAGGAGGTGGGGAGCGCCAAAGACAACAGTCACTTCTGCCTCAGAGTGCTTTGGGGTATGGGCGTCGCTCACTTCACTCCAGATAATTAGGTCAGGATACTTGTCCTTGTTGATTCTTCCAGCTACTATCCCAATGGGCTGTGTCTTTAGCTGAAAACTAGTATTAGCCGTGAAGGAGCCATCCTCATTCCCCAAGGTAATGGAAATGCGCCCATCAGAATGAGCCGTTACCAGATCGGGAATGCCATCCTAGTTGAAATCTTTCACACTGTAGGAGCGTAGATTAGGCGTTACTGCGAAACCAGGCAAAGCGGTTGCCATGGGAACAGTCACAATCAGAACTGTAGCAGACACAAACCAGCGCATAAGGGAGAGTGCAGAATGAGAGCGTTATCACCTAAACGTGCCCAGTTTTCTCAGTGGTCTACCTTCGGTGGACTGACAAAGCTAAAGGGTGGACAAACGCTGGGGGCGTATATTCAGTAGCTAGCCTGTAGCAAGCGGCTGATTCAATGTAGACACATTCAGGTCGCTGAACTAGAATTGGCCTTCATCACTGTTTGGTTATCGTCTGAGACCCTAATGATTGCGCCTCCACTCCAAGTCATTACCAACGAAAGCATCGAGGTTTTGGGCTGCCCTTCTGCTGCGGGCAGCAACGGACCAGCGGTTCTGATTGATCTTGCCGAAAGCGGTCATTTTCGGCAATTCTTAAACCAGTGTCTCAAAACTCGTCGACACCAGACTGTTGTGAGAGTTTGATTTTGAGATGGGTTACGAGACATCAGAAAGCCGATGCCGCCGTCAAGGTGCGATCGCCCTTCTCAACCTCTCCTTTGCTACCCTTTGTTTTACAGTCTTAGCTGGCACATTTGTTGGGATTTACCAAGCATTTATACTCTCTGCCAATCAACTTCATTTCGTAAACCGCTTACGAAACCATGACGATCGCCAGTTGTCGATGACAGGATGGTGGGAACCCTGTGTATGGCACCTGCCATATTGATGCTTGGTTTGGTTATGTCGGATCTCAAGCAACCTGAATTTAGTCAGCTAGTCCAAGAGTTGCGCCAACGTAGTGGGCTAACTCAAACCGAACTAGCCGCCAAGATTGGGGTGTCATACTACTCCGTCAATCGCTGGGAAAACCAGAAAACAATGCCTGTTTCTCTGGCGTTGAAGCGTGTTGAGGAGATTCTGCGCGAGATGGGCGATCGCGGTGCAGACCTGCTGGAACAATATTTTCCTGCTGAGAATCGGAAGTAGCTATGGCATCCGTGAACCAAAACCCTGAACAACAAGCCCGCGATCGCATTGATGCGCTTCTCAAGCAAGCAGGTTGGGATGTACAGCCCAAGAAGCAAATCAACCTGAGTGCAAGTCTGGGTGTGGCTGTGCGGGAGTATCAGACCGATGCGGGGCCAGCAGACTATATGCTGTTTGTTGATCGCCAGCCAATCGGTGTGATTGAAGCCAAACGGGAAGAGGAAGGTCATCGCCTTACGGTGGTTGAGGAGCAATCGACGGAATATGCCGACAGCAAACTCAAATATCTGAACAACAAGCCGCTCCCTTTTATCTATGAAAGTACGGGTGTGCTGACTCGCTTCACCGATCGCCGCGACCCCAAACCGCGTTCTCGCCCTGTCTTTGCGTTCCACCGTCCTGAAACGTTTCAAGCCTGGTTGAACCAGAGCAAATCACTCAGAACGCGGTTGTTGGATCTGCCTGTTCTCCCAACTGACGGGTTAAGAGACTGTCAAATTCGTGCCATCAATAACCTGGATACATCGTTCAAAGCGGCTCGTCCGCGTGCTTTGATTCAGATGGCAACGGGAAGTGGCAAGACGTTCACGTCAATCAACTTTATCTATCGGCTGTTGAAGTTTTCTAACGCTCAGCGAGTCTTGTTTTTGGTCGATACCAAGAACTTGGGCGAACAGGCAGAGCAAGAGTTTATGGCGTTTACACCGAATGACGATAATCGCAAGTTCACTGAGCTTTATGCGGTGCAGCGATTGAAGTCGAGCTATGTGGCGACGGACAGCCAGGTCTGTATTTCTACGATTCAGCGACTCTATTCCATTCTCAAAGGGGAGGAGTTGGATGAGAAAGCAGAGGAAACCAACCCGAATGAGCTGGTGCAACCCAAAGCACCGCTGCCAGTGGTCTACAACAATCGCCTACCCATTGAGTTCTTTGACTTCATTGTGATTGATGAGTGTCATCGCTCGATCTACAACATCTGGAAACAGGTACTGGACTACTTCGATGCCTTTCTGATTGGGCTGACAGCAACGCCAGACAAGCGTACCTTTGGCTTCTTCGATGAAAATGTGGTGAGCGAATACACCCACGAGCAGGCGGTCATTGATGGGGTGAATGTGGGCTATCTGCCCTACATCATTGAGACAGACATCACCAAAACTGGAGGGCAACTGGTTGCTAAGGAGTATGTGGAAAAGCGCGAAAAACTGACCCGTAACCAGCGCTGGGCACAGTTGGATGAAGAAGTGACCTATTCTGGACGGCAACTGGATCAGCAGGTGGTCAATCCCAGCCAGATCCGCAATGTGATTCGCGCCTTTCGCGATAAGCTGCCGGAGATTTTTCCGAAGCGCGATGAGGTGCCGAAGACGCTGATTTTTGCCAAAGATGATAGCCACGCCGATGACATCATCAAAATCGTGCGGGAGGAGTTTGGTGAGGGAAATGCCTTCTGCAAGAAGGTGACGTACAAGGCCGTAGAAGGCCCCAAATCGGTGCTGGCGCAGTTGCGGAATGACTACTATCCCCGGATTGCGGTGACGGTGGACATGATCGCGACGGGGACGGATGTCAAACCGCTGGAGTGTTTGCTGTTCATGCGGGATGTGCGATCGAAGAACTACTTTGACCAGATGAAAGGGCGGGGTACGCGCACGCTCGATCAAGATGCCCTGAAAAAGGTGTCACCCTCTGCCCAAGCCCCCAAGACTCATTTTGTGATTGTGGATGCGGTTGGAGTCACAAAGTCGCTGAAGACGGATACTCGTGCGCTGGAGCGCAAGCCCTCTGCTGCGATCAAAGATTTGATGATGGGCGTGATGATGGGGGCAGAGGACGAGGATGCTTTTCTGTCGTTGGCAAGTCGGCTCACACGGTTGGAGCGGCAACTGACTGCCAAGGAGCAAAGCAAGCTTCAGGAATTGGCGGGGGGCAAGAGTGTCAGGGAGATTGCGGCGGCGCTGCTGGATGCCTATGACCCAGATGTGATTTTAGAGAAGGCGATCGCCGATCATGGGCTAGCGGCAACCGAAACACCAACAGAGGGTCAGCTAGAAACGGCTCAGAAAGCGTTGATTCGATCTGCAGCCGCCATTTTCACGGGAGAGCTGGTGGAGTATGTAGACAATGTGCGGAAGATCCACGAGCAAATTATCGACACGGTGAATCTGGATCGTGTAACCTTTGCCGGGTGGGATCAGCAGGCGAAGGATCAGGCACAGTCAGTGATTCAGGACTTTGCCCAGTTCATTGCAGCCAATAAGGATGAAATCACGGCGCTGCGGATCTTCTACAATCAGCCCTACCAGCGACGATCGCTCACCTATCAAATGGTGCAGGAGGTGCTGGATGTCCTGAAGCTGCAAAAGCCCAGTCTAGCGCCGTTGCGGGTGTGGCAGGCATACGAACAGGTCGAGCAGGTGGATGGCAGAAGCCCCATTAGTGAACTGGTGGCGCTGGTTTCGCTGATCCGGCGAGTCGTGGGGACGGATGCCACATTGACGAACTATGAGATGACAGTGAACCGGAATTTTCAGGATTGGGTGTTCCGCAAGCAGGCGGGAGCGCTGAAGTTTAGCGAAGCACAGGTGGAGTGGCTGCGGATGATGAAGGACTACATCGCCACCTCGTTTCACCTGGAGACGGAGAATTTGGAGTATGAGCCGTTTGGCATGGGTGGGACAATCAGGATGTATGAATTGTTTGGCGACGAGATGGATACAATCATTCAGGAGCTAAACGAAGCGTTGGCAGCGTAAAGCAAGAACGGGAGAGCTATGGGCACACCAGAGAGAATTTATGAATTGGTGAAGGCACTGCCAGAGAACCAGGCAGCAGAGATTTTAGACTTTGCTGAGTTCTTGTTGCACAAAGCCAACCTTCAGGCAGCGCAAAATACCACTCTGAAGGAGTCACCCCAAGCTGGAAGGCTTCTATTGGACTATGCGGGAATTTTGAAGGACTCGCCAAACTTTAACGAAGATCCCGT
The DNA here is from genome assembly GCA_019358945.1 of Stenomitos rutilans HA7619-LM2. GTDB lineage: Bacteria > Cyanobacteriota > Cyanobacteriia > Leptolyngbyales > Leptolyngbyaceae > Stenomitos > Stenomitos rutilans. The sequence continues at coordinate 20,332 of JAHHIE010000081.1, forward strand.
CGAACTCCAGAGAAGAATGCGCGATGAGTGGAGTTAGGTTTCTTTTAGACACCAACTATGTGATTGGCTTAGTCAAGCAACAGGAAATTGTGATCAAAACCGTGGCTGATCGCGCCATTGAAGCCAAAGCCTGTGCCTATAGTTTCGTCACTCGGATTGAGTTGCTTGGGTTTCCGGGCATCACATCGCAAGAAATAGAGGGCATTGAGCGCACATTAGCCCAAATGCAATACGCTGCTTTAACCCAAGAAATTGAAGATTGGGCGATCGCCCTGCGACGAAAGTATCGCTTAAAAACGCCTGATGCCATTATTGCTGCCACTGCCCAATGCTTGAAGCTAGAACTGTTGACGTTGGATCAGCAGTTAGCAACCCGGATGCAGGAAATTGAAGCGAATGCAGAGTAAGGGTGACGCATGACAGAAGGGAACGGAGAAGCTAGGGAATTGCCAAAGGGTTGGTGTTGGGTTTGCTTACAAGAAATCTCACAGTCTATTACAGACGGTGATCATCAACCTCCTCCAAAGTCAGAACAAGGAATTCCTTTCATTGTCATTTCAAATATCCGAAATCATAAAATAGATTTTTCAGTTACCAAATTTGTTTCTAATACTTACTATGAAAAAATCCAGGAAAGCCGTAAACCCCGTAAGGGCGACATTTTATATACTGTAACTGGCTCATTTGGTATACCTTGCTTAATAGACTTTGAAGAAAAGTTTTGCTTTCAAAGGCATATAGGCTTGATTCGCTTAAAAGAAGAAGTATCAAGGAAATATGTCTTCTATTTATTGCGATCTCCTGTGATTTATCAACAGGCTCAGAAAGTGGCAACTGGAACAGCTCAGAAAACTGTTTCCCTAGCAGTTTTGAGAAATTTTGAAATTCCTCTCCCTCCATTTTTTGAACAAAATCGCATCGTTGATAAAATCGAAGAACTGTTTTCTGATGTGGATCAAGGCGTTGAAAGCCTGAAAACAGCGCAGAAGCAGCTAAAGGTTTATCGTCAGGCAGTGTTAAAGTGGGCGTTTGAGGGTAAGCTGACGGAGGCATGGAGAACGCAGCACCAATCAACCCTCAAAACTGGGGAAGCGTTGTTGGCTGAAATCAAGGCTGAGCGAGAAAACCGCTATCAGCAACAGTTGGCAGAGTGGGAGACGGCTGTTAAAGAATGGGAGGCGATCGGGAAGGTCGGGAAGAAGCCTCAAAGACCTCAGAAGTATAAAGATCCGTCACCCATTTCCAAATCCCAGACTTCTGGAAGTCCCTCAATTCCAGTGTCTTGGCTCTGGACAAACTTGGAGCAACTCAAAGAGTTTTCACTTTATGGCCCCAGATTTTCTAGTCAAGACTATGTTGACGATGGGATTCCAATTGCAAGAACTACCGACATTAGTAGTTCTGGAAAAGTTGATCTTAAATACGCTCCAAAAATCAGCTTGTCTGATCAAGAATTTGAGAAATACAAGTTAATAAAGGGCGATTTATTGCTCACTAGAACAGGAAGCATAGGTACGAATGCAGTCTTTCATCTTACTGAAAAAGCTATCCCTGGTGCATTTCTAATTCACTACAGGCTACTGCCTTCACTAAACATTTGGTTTATTTTCTACTTTCTTGAATCTCCAGAAGCACAGCAGCACTTCTTTAAAAAAAGCTCTGGAGTGGGGCGACCAAATCTAAATGTTCCAAGCATCGAAGAACTAATAATTCCGCTACCTAGCTTGGAAGAACAAGAACAAATCGTTGAAGAAATTGAATCACGGCTCTCCATTTGCGATCAACTCGAAGCCACCATTATTGAAAACCTGCAAAAAGCTGAGGCATTGCGTCAGAGCATCCTGAAGCAAGCCTTTGAAGGCAAACTGGTGCCGCAAGACCCCAACGATGAGCCAGCCGAGACGCTGTTAGAGCGGATTAAAGCCGAGCGCCTGGTAAATGGGAATACTGGTAAAAAATCGAAACCCTCCCACCAGCAACTCACTCTCCAGGAACTCTAACCACTATGGATATCGCTCCCGATAAACAGAATATCGATGGTGTTTTTTCCAACACGGTCTATTACATCGACTTCTATCAGCGCGACTATAAATGGACCGAGGAGCCAGTCACTCGGCTGCTGGATGACATTTTCTATAAGTTCAACCAGGAATACGCACTCCGCAAAGACCTTGCGCCTTCCAAAGAAATCATTATCGCCAAATATCCCTGGTACTACCTGAATACCTACGTCACCAACACGATCGACGGCAAGGTGTACATCGTAGACGGACAGCAGCGCCTCACCACCCTGACTCTGATCCTCACCAAGCTTTATCATCAGGCTCGGCAATTTGGCTCAAGAACTGAGAAATGGCTAGAAAGCAAACTGGTTGGCTTCTCTGGCGTGGATTATCAGTTCTGGATGAACCACGAGCGGCATAAGCAGGCATTGGAAGCCCTCAAAGCGGGTGTGGATGACCTGGGGGCAATTGATACCACATCCGGCATTACCGCTGTCAATCTGGTGAAAAACTATAAGGTCATCACCGACTATCTCGAACAGGAGCTAACCGACCAGCATAAGCTAGAGTCCTTCGTCTTCTATTTCCTCTACAGGCTGGTGCTGATCAATCTGGCGGTTGAGCAAACCGATGTGCCAATGGTGTTTGAGGTCATCAACGATCGTGGTGTGCGGCTACGCCCCTACGAAATCATCAAAGGGAAGCTGCTTGGTCAAATCGACAAGCTAGAGCTAGACCAGCACAACTACAACGGACTCTGGGAACATCAGGTTCAAGCCATCAACAGTTATCAGGAAGACGAAATTGACACCTTTTTCCGCTACTACCTGAAGGCAAAATTCTCAGACACCCGCAAACATGGCACCCGTTTTGATGGCGACTACCACCGGGAAATGTTTAGCCTCAGCATGAGCGGTCTGCTTCACCTCACCCACGACGCTATTGGCGTTAAAGCCTTCCTAGATAATGACTTCAAATATTTCACGGCTCTCTACCTCAAACTGCTAGCAGTGATCAAAACTGAGCAGCCAGCTTATCCTCACGCCTTTCTCAATCGGCTCAATGAAATGGATGGTCAGTTCTTACTGATTCTATCCAGTTGCTCCCTCAACGACCCAGAAGAAGAAGCCAAGATTCGCACTGTTTCTGCCGAGATCGATCGGTTGTTCTCCCTCCTGCAATTGCAGAACGCTTACGACAGCAACGCCTTTGGCGAACGGCTCTACCGCATCTCAGCCGAGATCCGCAACAGACCTGTTCAAGACATTCGCCCCGCCTTCGATCGCCATCTGATGGAGGAACTGTCTCGCCAGCGATCGATACCTGTGACCGAACCCTTCCAATACACCTTTTTCCGCAACGCTGGCATTAACCTCAATACTCGGTTTAAGCGTTACTTCTTTGCCCGTATCGAACGCTTCTTGGCAGAGCACACCAACATGGGCATGAAGCACCCGATCGAAGAACTGGTGCTACGAACAGGGCACGTAAACGGGTTCCACATTGAGCACATCCTTTCCCATAACGACCAAAACAAAGTATTGTTTGACAACAACGAGGAGCTATTCGAGCAGGAACGAAATCGCCTGGGCGGATTGCTGTTGCTCAAGGGGAAAGACAATATCTCCAGCAACAATGAGCTTTACGCAAAAAAACTCCAGACCTATGCCAACACGCTTTACTGGAATGAAACACTTCGTGCTGATTCCTACAAATCAAAGCTAGATATGGAGGCGCTAAGGACCCGGTTTGAGCTTGATCTGTGTCCCTACGATAGCTTTGGACCAGAGGAGTTAGAGGCTCGCCAAAAACTGCTGTTTGATATTAGTTCTCTGATTTGGAAGTAGGGATGAGTACTCAGGCGATCGTTTCTAAAGTTTGGAGCTTCTGCAACACCCTCCGCGATGATGGCGTGGGCTATGGCGACTATCTGGAGCAGTTGACCTATCTGCTCTTCCTCAAAATGGCAGACGAATACAGTCGCCCGCCTTACAAGCGCAATTCCGGCATTCCGATGGCATATAACTGGAGCAGCCTTACCACCAAACGCGGTGCAGAACTCGAACTCCACTACCTTAAAGTGCTCCAGGAACTCAGCCAGCAAAAAGGGATTCTAGGGCAAATCTTCACCAAAGCCCAAAACAAGATTCAAGACCCAGCCAAGTTGTTCAAAATTATCGACATGATCGATAAAGAAAGCTGGGTGCGAATGGGAGCCGACGTTAAAGGTGAAATTTACGAAGGGCTGCTGGAGAAAAACGCTGAAGATACCAAGAGCGGCGCAGGGCAATACTTTACGCCTCGTGCCCTGATCTGGGCAATGGTCGAGTGTATCCGCCCGGAGCCACTGAAGATGATCGCAGACCCTGCCTGCGGCACAGGTGGCTTTTTCCTGGCGGCCTATGATTTCTTGGTCAAAAACCATACGCTCGATCAAGAGCAATCTAAGTTCCTCAAAGACAGCACCTTTCGGGGCAACGAGATCGTGCAAAGCACTCGACGCCTCGCGCTGATGAACATGTTTCTGCACAACATCGGTGACATCATTGGCGAATCCATGATTTCCTCCCAGGATGCGTTGATCGCCTCCAGTCCCGAAAGCTTTGACTACGTGCTGGCAAATCCGCCCTTTGGCAAAAAGAGCAGCATGACCTTCACTAACGACGAAGGCGAGCAAGAGGAAGAAGACCTTACCTACAACCGCCAAGACTTCGACGCCACCACCTCTAACAAGCAACTGAACTTCGTGCAGCACATTCGCACGATGCTAAAAACAACCGGAAAAGCAGCGGTCGTCCTCCCTGATAACGTGTTGTTTGAAGGCGGAGCCGGAGAGAAAGTCCGCAAAAAGCTGCTGGAAAAAACAGACTTACACACCATTCTGCGCCTGCCCACCGGCGTCTTTTACAAGCAGGGTGTTAAAGCCAACGTCCTCTTCTTCGACAACAAGCCTGCTGCCAAAGATCCCTGGACGAAGGACGTTTGGTACTACGATTTCCGCACCAACATTCACTTCACGCTGAAAAAGAACCCCATGCGGAAGGACGACTTGCAGGACTTCATCACCTGCTATAACCCGCAAAACCTCTTTAAGCGTGAGGAGACCTGGTCAGGCACCAATCCCGAAGGGCGCTGGCGCAAGTTCACTTATGAGGAACTAACCGCCAGAGACAAAACCAGCTTGGATATCTTCTGGCTCAAAGACAATAGCTTGACTGATCTCGATAACTTGCCCGATCCAGACGTGTTAGCCACCGAAATTGTGGAGAATTTAGCGGCTGGGTTAGAGAACTTCAAGGCGATCGCCGCGACCTTGAACCAGCGTTGAACCCTTGAAAAAAGGGTAATGCTTTCCAGCCATCTATTGATGTTCTCCGTGTTTCTTTGTTTACGGATTTACAGAAATCATTATTTACAGAATCCATTAAATAATGATTCACTCAATCCCCTCCAGTAGCCTTGCGACCTGCTCTGGTCCTGGAAGCTGTCCCTGTAGCTCTTGAGGTAACGCAGAGAAAGTCTGGTAGGTGGCAACCCCGATCGGTTTCGTGGCGTCCTTTAGGGCATACTCAACCGTCGTCTTGTCTTTGGACTTGCAGAGGATGATGCCAATGGACGGATTCTCGTAGGGCATCCGCATCTTGTCGTCCAGCACTGCCAAATAGAACTGCATCTTGCCAATGTACTCTGGCTCAAACTCTCCGATCTTGAGGTCGATCGCCACTAGACAACGGAGAGCACGGTGATAGAGCAAAAGGTCGATGTAATATTCCCGATTGCCCACTTCTAGCCTGTGCTGGCTACCGATGAAGCTAAAGACACCTCCCATCTCCTGCAGAAACGGTTGCACTTTTGCCAGAATCGCTGTCTCTAGCTGGTGTTCAGAGTGCTCCTCCCCCAATTCCAGGAAGTCGAACACATAGTCATCCTTCACCGCCAGTTTCGCCTGATTGCGATAATCCTCGGCGATCGCTGCCTCAAAGTTAGTTTGATTTAGCAGCGTCTTCTCATAAGACTGGTTTTCAATCTGGTGCGTCAAAACTAGAACTTACGCATTGACAAAAAGAGTGAAATGTGGTGACTCTAGGATAGTCTCGTAGCCCGCAGAAACCAGTTGTGAGAGAACCGTCTAAGCCCTCAACCGCCAAGTGTACTTGCGCCCTGTATA
>JAHHIE010000082.1 GCA_019358945.1 Stenomitos rutilans HA7619-LM2
ATCGCTTAAAGATGCTAAAACGCCAGATGTATGGCCGAGCAGGGTTAGAGTTGCTCAACAAACGTTTTGTCTTAGCATCCTAACTCGTTGATGTTCTGCCAAACCATCACCAAAAGCTGGGAAGAGCAGAGTCGCAGCAGACTGGATCGTGCTCGCTTGTCCACTTTTGAGCAGGTAAAGCAATTGGAGCCGTTCTTTGTCAGAAGCAGTCTTGGCGTGTCTGAGTCGTTGCTTCAGGTCCGCTTCGGTTTCAGTAATCTCGAGCTTGTAAACACCGGCCATAGCTACTGCTTGAACCCAACAGCTACTTCATATCATCTGTAGCTTAATCTTGAGGAATTGGTATAAAAATACTTATAATTCTTTACATAACGCAACAGTAACGGGAGAACGCCATCATGGTTGGATTCATTAAGGGTATTTTAGGAGCCAAGCAAACGGCGAAAACAGACGCGATTCCAGCACCTGAAGTATCGCCAAAGCCAAAAACTGAACCCAAGGCACAAGCGGCACCCAAGGCACAAGCGGCACCAAAAGCACAAGCGGCACCCAAGCCAGCTAACCAGAAGCCCCAGGCGTTTTATCTTGACTCTAGCGATGCTAGAACGCTGGGCGATATTGATTACATGCAAGCGGCGCGGGAGATCAAGCGATCGTTCCCTAAAACGCTTGGCGGAGAAGAACTGCGTACTGTATCTGTTGTTTCTTCATTGCAACGATCGGCAGCACAAAAAGCGCAAGCGATCGCCCAGCAAGCACAGATAAAAGTCACACCATCTGCAACCTTTACCTCTCAATCAACAACGCGCAGCGGTTGGACAACGCCCAAAGCTGACAATCCACCCAAAATCACAGATCCCAAAGAGCGCCGCCGCCGAGACTCTAACCTGGATGCGTTTCGAGCGATGGCGCGTGACCTTCAGAAAGGGAGAATGCGGAACTATTAAGGGGAGCGGTCAGCAATTAGCGATCAGCGGTCAGGCGAGAGGTAGCTTTCCTTATGCAAATAATCCATCATCCCTTCAACGGATGGTTGAAAATCGTGATGGAGATGAGGTGTATGAGGCTGACCGCTGATAGCTGACGGATAACTCACTCATCGCCTAAGATTGCCATGTTGCACCTTGTACGCGGTTGTGAAACGTTCTGACTCCTGGTGGCGAGGCTTTTTGACAAAGGCTTCGCCACGATCGATTAAGCCTCCCCGCACCTGGAAACTCGCCTTTGGAGCTGTTTCTGCGATCACGGAAAATGTCCTTTGGCGAGATGATCACTTGGCCGTTGTCTCTGACGATCACGATTCTTCATGGCTAACGCTTAGCCCCGGTCAGCGTTTTGTAGTGGTTGGAGATGTGTGGCTTCCCAACCTGAGCTTTATGCAGCGATCAGGTATAGGGATCCCAGAGAGGCAAGACCCACTGTTGTTAGGCGACGAGCATCTACTAGTGGCGCATCTGTGGGAGCAACACGGTACAGCCACCTGGGAAAAGCTATCAGGAGCCTTTGCCCTCGCTGTGTGGGATCGAGAGCAACAGCAACTCTGGCTGGGGCGCGATCGCTCTGGCATTTACACGCTGTATTACACAACAGATGGCGAAACCCGTTGGATTGCACCCCAACTGGGGGCGATCGCGCCTCATTGTTCGTCTGACTTAGATTTGGTGGCACTGCGAGACTATCTGTGTTGTGCGTTTGTCCCTGGGACGCGCACGCTCTGGCGATCGGTACGAGAAGTGCGTCCTGGTAGCATGGTGCAACTGCCGGATGAGATTGTAAAACCCTACTGGCATTTACAGGAAGACATCACGCATTCTGAAAAGTCGTTGGAGTGGCACGGCGATCGACTCCGTGAGTTGCTGGATGAGGTTGTGCAGGCGTATCTGCCAACAGGAGAACCCGTCGGCACGTTTCTGTCGGGCGGGCTGGATTCTAGCTGTATTACCGCATTGGCGGCAAAATTTCACGATGCGCCGCTGCACACCTATGCCATCCACTTTGGTGCAGATTGTCCTAACGAGCTGGAGTTTTCTAGCCTGGTCGCGCAGCACTGCCACACGCAGCACCACATGCTCGAAATTACCTTTAAGGACATGTGGGAGCATTTACCAGAGACGATGGCTGCTCTCGATGACCCGATCGGCGATCCGCTGACTGTTCCAAACCTGCTGCTGGGACGATTGGCAGCCAAGACCGTAAAAACGGTGCTGAATGGGGAAGGGGGTGATCCTTGCTTTGGGGGACCGAAAAACCAACCGATGCTCATTAATGCGCTCTACGGCAACGTCACCCAGCAGGAGTCTTTGCAAGCGTATCTAACCTCCTTTCAAAAGTGCGCGACCGATTTGCCCCAACTGCTTAAGCCTGATATCTGGTCAGCCGTGCAGTCTGAGCCGTCTGTATTTGTAACTACGCTCCAGTCGAGCGATCGCTACTTAAATCGGCTGATGGCACTCAACATTCAATTTAAGGGCGCGGATCAGATTTTGACAAAGGTGCATAATTTGACCCATGCAGCGGGGATCGAGGGGCGATCGCCCCTGTTTGATCCCCGCATCGTGGCGCTAAGTATGACCATTCCCCCCGAATATAAGCTCTCAGGCGTGCAGGAAAAGGTCGTGCTGAAGCAAGCCGTTGCTGATTTATTGCCACCCGCCATCTTGCAACGCCCCAAGAGCGGCATGATGGTGCCCGTTCAGCGCGGCTTTCGCGAACACTGGAATCGGCAGGCCCGATCGCTATTGCTGAGTCGTCAAGCGGCGATCGCGCCTTACCTTAACCAAGCGCTCATCCGCAACTGGCTCGACTATACAGGTGATACCTGGGGACGCTACGGCGTGAAACTCTGGTTATTGGTCAGCCTGGAATACTGGCTGCAAGCGCGACGGTAAGTGGTGGTCAGCGGTCAGCGGTCAGCTATCAGGCGAGAGTGCAGCTTTCTACCTACGGACAAGCCATCCTCGCTGATACGAGTGAATAGACTGTTGTGCAATTATTCTGGCTGCTGACTGCTGATCGCTAATAGCAATTTCTTAAACCCGTTTGACCAGCAACACAGATTTCACTGGACGCATCACGGGCTTTCCTGCTGAGTCAAGCTTGCCGTATACGGTTTTGCCATCGTAGTAGAGCGAGGAAGAACTGCCACCATCTAGATTCATGGCCTCCTCTACGTCCAAGGTTTTGAGGAATGCTGCCAGTGCAGGCAAGGTCATGCCGCTGCCAGCAACTCCTGGTTTTTGAGCCACCATGACCCACAGCAGGCTACGATCGCGGGTCACACCGATCGCCGTTCTCGCATTCGGTTGGCGACTGCCCAACGCATCACGGATCATGTTCCCATTCGCTTCAGCCACAAACCCTTCTGGTTGAGCGGTCATTGTTGGCAGCAGGCGAGGGCCACCCCCCAGTGCATTTACCAACTGACAGCCTGCGGGAACTGCATCACTGTGCAGAGCGATCGCATATTCACGACGATTGCCACACTGATACTGCCGAAACTCTGTGCGATTCAAAATTTTGCTCAAGTAGGGAGTCAGATCTGGGTTGCTCATCAGGCTCTCATTCTGCTGAGGATCAGCAACAAGTTTGCCGTTGAGTGTCACGTAAGCCGTTGATTTCTGATTTTCGGGATCAAAAAAGCCACCGTTCAATGCTGCGATCGCGTTTTGTCGTTGGGCGATCGCCTCGACCGTTTCCACCGTTTTCGAGAGCGCAGGCACGACGACAAACTGACCATCAAGCGGAATCTTTAAGGTGTGAACGATACTATGCGCTTGTGGATAGGTCTTATATTGCATGACACGTTTTGGCGGAGAGGCGCTTGGGGCCGCATTGGAAACCGCGATCGGGGGTGGCGGAATCAGCACCCGTTGCACGGCCCAAGCCATCACAACGATGCCGATCGCGCCTAGACTCGTAAACCAAATTGCTTTCACGCCAGCTCTCTACAAACCAATTCTTCATAACCCAGCTAATCGAATGCAGGATACACCCGATTCGGATACCATCTTAAGACGTTACGCCAGCGTCTGGTAAACGGGTATGAAAACGAATGCGGTCCGCCTTTTAGATACCTTAGGCATCACTTACGATCTGCGCGAGTATGCGGTCGATCCTGATAATCTGGCAGCCGAAAGTGTCGCTCAGAAGCTCAATCTACCGCCCGATCAGGTATTCAAAACGCTGGTGGTGCGGGGCGATAAAACGGGTATTTGCCTTGCAGTGATCCCCGGCAACACGCAGCTTGACCTCAAAGCATTGTCAAAGCTGGCAGGCGATCGCAGTTGCCAACCCGTACCGCTCAAAGAAGTCCAACCGCTCACGGGCTATATTCGCGGCGGAGTCACAGCCCTTGCCTGCAAGAAAGACTACCCCGTTTACGTGGATGAACTCATCGAAATCTTTGACGTGATCTCCATTTCGGCAGGCACACGCGGGTTGCAAATCCTCCTCGCTCCAACTGCTTACCTGCAAGCCGTCAAAGGAATCATCGGTGCCATTTCACAGCCAAAAGTGTCATGATTTAGTACGAGCTTACTATGATAAGAATCAAGATTGAGAGAGTGGCATCGCGCTTGCCCAACCGAAAACCGTAGAAGACAGCAAGCGAATCCTCTGTGCTCTCTACGCCTCGGCGGTAACATGTCGCTCTTTAATTCTCCCTAAGCACCGCGATCGACGGCAAAAAGAACCGCAATGAGTGTCATCACACGGCGACCATCAGTACCAGAATTGAGCCAGCAGATTTTAACAATGGCGAAAGCGGGAGTCTACCGAGAATCGGTGTTTGAAGCACTGCGTCCGATGGCAACCAAAAAACAAATCAGTGCCGCGATCGCCCACGCTAAGCGCTTTGGGCTACACTCGGTCGCCAGCCTACGCGATGACGAGCTGGGCACCTACTATCAAGTTGACCTGGTGAAATATCAGTCACTCGAACACGCGATCGCCACGCCAGCGCATTTAGGTGACGATGCCGAACTGCTAGAGCGGGTAATGAGCACTAATACAGCCATGCAGCGAATGTTAGTCGTCGCTCAAGGCTTAGCAGCTCTCTTGGGCATCATCGGCACACTTTGCCTGTTAAACGATCGCTATCAGCTTGGCATCGGGTTGCTCAGTGGTGCCTTCAGTGCTGCAAGCGTTTGGGCCATGCAGCGATCGCTCAGCAAAAAGAGTCTCTAACGCCTCACCCAGCACGGGGCAAAACGTGAAGGGAATGGGGAGTAGGGAGTAGAGAGTAGGAAAGTTTTGAGTTTTGAGTTGCATCTGCTTTCCCTCCTTCTGCCTTCTCTGCTTCCCTTGCTTCCCCTTCATCCTTTAGCCTTTGCCCCCTCACCCCTCATCCCCACGAGTGTGATTTTCAGTTTTCACTCCAGAGAGCGACTTGACCACCGCTTCAACGGTAGACGCTCCGGGTTGTGCCTGTGGATTGCGCGTGTACCACCAGGCCCAGGCAATGAGAACGGCCTGTAGCGGCAACCTTGCCCAATAAAGTGCTGGGTTGTCGGGAATCCCTTCTAGCTTAATGTTGTTAATCGCCATGTTGATATTGGCAGGAAAGACTGCAATGAACAGGGCAATTAAGCCCCACGCAGCTGCTACGCTGACCAGCGGAATCAGCAACCCGATGCCGCCTAAAATCTCGAAGAACCCGCTGATATAAACCAGTTCTAAAGGATGCGGTAACTGTGGCGGCACGATTTTCACAAACGGCGTGGGTTTAGCAAAATGAATGATGCCAACAGTGATGATAGAGATTGCTAGCACAACCCGAAGAATCTCTTTGCGGCGGTGCGATCGATGCTGCGTGAGGGTCATAAGCCAAAAAAACAAATGCTGAGCTGACCTTAGCAGCCACTCGACGGGTACGACATCTGCCTGAAGTCCCCTTTGGCACAGGCAACCATCAAAACCTCAAACGTTCAAAGTCTTTGCACCTAGAGCCGCCGCAACGAGAACGCCAAAGCCCGAAACCAATGCCAGGAAAACTTTTGCTGGGGACGAGCCTCAGTCGAGCCTTCAAAAAACATTGCCAGCGATCGTGCTGCTTTCTCTAAACTCGCGGGATCGTTGGGATAGTGTGCCTCTGCGGTTTCGACCAACGCTTGCATGGTGGGAGCGGTCGGTTCAATGCCACAGTTACTCAAGGCATTAAAGGCAGATCTGACCTGGTTCGCATCAAATTTAGACAATTCCATACCTCTCACCGGATAGTACGCGCCCTTCGTGTGTTCATTAGTCTATAAGCAATACTTCAACCCACCTAAAGCTCTTTCCGTAAGTCTCGATCACTCTAGTTCTACCGCATCAGTACAGGAAGCGCGATGGAGCCAATGTGTCTTGCATATGATGACTTTCAATACGATGACTTGCAGGAGGTGAGTGAGAAGACTCATTTCGCGCGAAGGTATGCCACAGACCATATCCACTGCTCCGCCATGCTTTCTTGAAAGACCACAAGAGAATCGTTACTGTGCACGATCGTCTCCTTTTCAAGACTCAGCACACCGATCGGTCTAACAGTTCCCTAGAATAGTTTTTTATCGGCTTCATTTTTCCAGTTGCGTCCTCATGACCTCAGACACTTCTCGCCAGATCTGGATCTACGACACCACGCTACGGGACGGTTCCCAACGAGAAGGCTTGGCGCTTTCTTTAGAAGACAAACTCCGCATTGCGCGGCAGCTCGATCGCTTAGGCGTACCGTTTATTGAGGGGGGATGGCCTGGAGCCAATCCGAAAGATGTGCAGTTTTTTTGGCAGCTACAGGAAGAACCCCTGACGCAAGCAGAACTGGTTGCCTTTTGCTCTACGCGTCGTCCTGGCATAGCTGCGGCAGACGATCCCATGCTGCAACCCATTCTGGCAGCGGGCACTCGTTGGGTCACAATCTTTGGCAAATCCTGGGATCTCCATGTCACTGAAGGGCTAAAGACAACCCTGGATGAAAACCTGGCGATGATTCAGGATACGATTCAGTACCTTCGTGCTAACGGTCGTCGTGTGATTTATGATGCCGAGCATTGGTTTGATGGCTACAAGCACAACCGAGAGTATGCGCTAGAAACCTTGAGAACGGCGATCGCAGCAGGCGCTGAATGGCTCGTCTTCTGCGACACCAACGGCGGTACCCTGCCCCACGAAATTGCGCGAGTAGTGCAGGAAGTGATTCAGGCGTTTGATTTGCTCGCGTTAGAGAAAGCAGAGGGCAGAGGGCAGAAGGCAGAAGGGGAAGCAGAGGAAGCAGAGGGTGCAATAGCACACATCGAACTCAAAACTCAAAACTCAAAACTCAAAACTCTCCCCCTTCCCTCTCCTCCCCGCCTCGGCATCCACACCCATAACGACTCTGAGACGGCGGTTGCCAATGCGTTAGCAGCCGTGATGGAGGGCGCACGCATGGTACAGGGCACGATCAATGGCTACGGTGAACGGTGCGGTAATGCAAATCTATGTTCCCTGATTCCAAACCTGCAAACGAAACTTGGGTTCGCCTGCATTTCAGATGAGCAACTGGAGCAACTCACGGAAACCAGCCGTTTTGTGAGCGAAGTGGTGAATCTTGCGCCTGATGACCATGCACCGTTTGTAGGGCTATCGGCGTTTGCCCATAAAGGCGGCATTCACGTGAGCGCGGTAGAGCGAAACCCGCTGACCTATGAGCATATCCAGCCAGAGCAGGTGGGCAATCGTCGCCGTATTGTGATTTCTGACCAGTCGGGGTTGAGCAACATTCTGGCAAAGGCCCGTAGCTTTGGCATTGAGTTAAATAAGAAAGACCCCACCTGTCGCCAAATCCTCAACCATTTGAAGACACTGGAAAGCGAAGGCTATCAGTTTGAAGCCGCAGAAGCAAGCTTTGAGCTACTGATGCGCGAGGCGTTGGGGCAACGCCAAAAACCCTTTGAGGTCAAAGGGTTTCAGGTGCATTACAACATGCTGCCAGACTCAGAAGGCAACCGTGCGACCTCTCTAGCAACCGTGAAGCTGGCGATCGGCCCCCATGAAATTCTCGAAGCTGCTGAGGGCAATGGCCCTGTGTCTGCGCTGGATGCCGCTTTGCGCAAAGCCTTGGTCAACGCCTATCCCGAAATCGACACCTTTCACCTGACCGACTACAAAGTGCGAATTCTCGATGGCAAAGCGGGAACGTCTGCCAAAACGCGTGTACTGATTGAATCCAGCAACGGACATCAGCGCTGGATGACGGTTGGCGTCTCCGGCAATATCCTGGAAGCATCCTACCTGGCAGTCGTAGAAGGGCTGGAGTATGGATTGCTGTTGCAGAACCAGGCAAAAGAGGCATTGGCTTCCCCTGCACAAGCGAAATGAGCTGTGCTTTAACGCCCTTTTCTGATTGCTGGACAGTTTGGATCAATCGGGCGTAGCCGCCGCATCGTCAGTGATCGGTGTCGGAGCAGGGTAGCGAGGGCGTGGACTGGGTGCAGCACCACCTGCGGGGTCATCCCAATCGCCTAATTTTCCTTGACTAGAAGGAATCCAGGTATCATCCTCATCGCGCTCCCACGGTGGGCTACCGATGCCAAGGCGTTCTAACACGCCAACCGATCGTTGAAGCAGTCGTTCTTCTGAGCCTTCACAGACAATGAGGCGATGAGATCCGCTGCTCAATACCCCATCTGTAGAAAGTTCATAGGTACTGAGAACTAGATCGGAAAGGAAGGGTAACCCGATCGCAGCCAGAATTAAGGATGTCACGTTGCCGCTGTCAAGATTAAACACAAAATCCCTCACGCTGCCCAGCAATACGCCCGTTTCAGTTACGACTTCGCAATTGATTAAGTTGGTGTAAGCTGCGACCTCGATCGCTCCAATCGCATCCTCATCATTCACCCAAATAACATCGTCAAAATCCCGAATGCTGCTCCAGAAGATGAACTGAGAGCTTCCGTAAAGCAAGCCTGGACGGATGCTGAATCCAACAATTGCTTTTCGCTCAAAATCTGCCCAAAGTTGGCTAACCACACCCAGCTTTTTGCCACTGTTACGGACTGCAACCTGGGTGCCAAGAAAATTTGAGCGCTGGCGGATCTCTTCAAGAATCATCATCGCACCTTTCCCATTTGTAGGGACGTTACATGTAACGTCCCTACAGTCAGTTAATTAAACCTCGACTTTCACACCCTTCCAAAACGCGATGTAACCCGTGATATTTTTGGCAGCATCTTTGGGGGTGGGGTAGTACCAGGCGGCATCAGGATTAGTTTTGCCGTCTACTTCAATCGTGTAGTAGCTGGCAGTGCCTTTCCACGGGCAACCTGTATGCGTGCTGCTCTCTTTGAAATACTCGCTGTGGATGGAGTCTGGTGGAAAGTATTGGTTTCCTTCAACGACTTCGCAGCGATCGCTTTCGGCTAACACAGCACCATTCCAAATTGCTTTCGGCATCGTCTTAACCTAACAACATCAAGAAAAGCCTAACGAACTCTGCGATTGGCCGCAAGTGCAGACAGTTTTGAGTTTTGAGGGGTTGGTCAGGCTATTTCACACCTGGAACGGAGTACACTGAACCCCATGATTGCCAGTTTCCTTCCGCCCGAAAGCGCTCAACTTACCGAACCAACGTCGATCGCGCTAGCCCAAAGCATCGAGCGTACACAGATTCAAACCCTCCTCTGCGCGGCACCGATCGCGACTGCCTACGTGCATCAAGGCTCAGGTGGCACACCAATTTTGTTGCTGCACGGCTTTGATAGCTCCGTGTTTGAGCTTCGTCGTCTCTTGCCATTGTTAGCCGCAAAGCAAGAAACCTGGAGTGTCGATTTACTGGGGTTTGGTTTCACCGATCGCCCCCCCCATATTCCTTTCAGCCCAGCCGCCATCAAAAGCCATCTTTACGCTTTCTGGAAAACTCTGATTGCTCGACCGATGATTCTAGTCGGTGCGTCAATGGGCGGTGCTGCTGCGATCGACTTTGCCCTAGCCTATCCAGATGCCGTGCAAGCACTCGTTCTCATTGATAGTGCTGGCTTTGCGCGCGGGCCTGCGATCGCTCGCTTCCTCGTTCCACCGCTGGGCGAACTGGCCGCCAACTTTCTCCGTAGCCCCAAAGTCCGGCGCAGTGTCAGCCTGCAAGCTTATGCCGATGCCAACTTCGTCTCACCCGATGCGCTTCTGTGTGCCGCACTGCACCTGCAATGCCCCAACTGGCAGCAAGCAGTCATCTCATTTACCAAAAGCGGCGGCTATAATTTTCTGGCAAACAAAATCGCTGCTGTTGCTCAACCAACCCTGATTTTGTGGGGCGACTCCGACAAGATTTTGGGCACACAGGATGCGGAGAAGTTTCAGCAAGCGATCGCTCACAGCAAGCTGGTCTGGATCACTCAATGTGGTCATGTGCCTCACCTAGAAAAGCCGCAAGCAACAGCAGAGCAGATCTTAGCGTTTTGTAGTTAGAAGGCCAAAGGCAGAAGGCAGAGAGCAAAAGGTAGAAAGCTCCAAACTCTCTAATAACTCAAAACTTAAAACTCAAAACTTTTCATCCTCATCCTTTCCTCCTTCCCCCATGCCCCAAATCAACGATCCCGCACTTATCGCTGAACTTACTGCCCTGTATATGACTTACGAAAAAGCGCTGGTCGAAAACGACATCGTCACGCTGGATGCCCTGTTTTGGGATTCTCCTGAGGCGCTGCGGTTTGGTGCAACTGAGAATCTGTATGGGATGGATGCGATTCGAGCGTTTCGGCAAGGTCGCCCAACCAAGAATTTAGCGCGAGATATTTCTCACTTAAAGGTAGTCACATTTGATGCCGATACCGCGATCGTCACCTTAGAGTTTCAACGTGTGACTGATGGCACGCCGCGTCTGGGTAGACAAAGCCAGGTTTGGCAAAAATTACCTGAAGGATGGAAGATTGTCTCAGCCCATGTTTCGTTGTTGCCGG
Organism: Stenomitos rutilans HA7619-LM2; assembly: GCA_019358945.1. GTDB lineage: Bacteria > Cyanobacteriota > Cyanobacteriia > Leptolyngbyales > Leptolyngbyaceae > Stenomitos > Stenomitos rutilans. The sequence goes on from JAHHIE010000082.1 coordinate 10,914, forward strand.
AATAGGGAACAGGGGATAGGGTGTGGGGCGTGGGTATAGTTTTGAGTTTTGAGTTTTGTTGCTTCCCCTGCTTCCTCCGCCTCCCCTGCTTCTTTCGCTTCCCTTACTTCCCCTGCTTCCCTTACTTCTCACTTTTGATTCCCGAACGCAAAACGTCCCCCCTTTCCCTTGAACGCCCCTTCTACCCGTCTCGCTGCATTGACTCAAGCTCAGTTAGAAAACTGGGTGGAGCAGGCGACGGTTTATGCACAAACGGGTCGTTTGCCGGACTACATTCCGTTGCTGGCGCAGGCAAATGCTCAACTCGTTGCGGCAAGTGTTCGATCGATTGACGGGACTAGCCATAACGCTGGGGCGATCGAACAACCGTTTGCTCTCATGAGTGTCGTCAAACCACTGCTGCTGCTATCTTTGCTAGAGCGGTTGGGGCGGGAGGCTGTGTTTAGCCATGTTGGCATTGATCCATCAGAGCAGCCCTTTCATTCGCTGGCACAGTTAACCGCCGATCAAGGCTTTCCACGCAACCCGATGTTGAACAGTGGTGCCATTACCCTTGCATCCATGCTGCCGGGGTCAACTGGGGACGATCGGTGCGAAGCATTGCGGATGTGGCTGAATCAAATGTCAGGTAGCCAACTTGTATTAGACGAACGAATGTTGGCATCGGTACGATCGCTACGGAATGAAGCCAACCGGGCGATCGCGGATGTGCTGCTGCGTGCAGGCCATATTGATGCTGTTGAGACTGCTCTGGATACGTACAATCACATCTGCTGCCTCTCTGGAACGGTGGAAGATTTAGTGCAAGTGGGGCTGCTTTTGGCACAGCCAAATGGGCAACTCCATCCCTTTCATCAGCGTGCAGTGAACGCTCTCATGTTGACCTGCGGCTTATATGAAGCATCCGGGCACTTTGCGGTACGCATCGGATTACCCACAAAATCGGGCGTGAGCGGAGCCTTACTTGCCGTTGTGCCAGGACAAGGCGCGATCGCCTGCTACAGTCCCACGTTGGATGCCACAGGTAACTCGATCGCCGGACTCTTTCTGCTAGAACAACTCACCCAAACGCTACATCTCAACCTCTTTGGCTAAGAAGCTGTCTCAAAAATATGGCTCATTCAGAAGCTGCCAGGGCGTAGCAGCCCCTACACTTTACTCCCTTCACCATTTCTTCCATCTCTATCTTCACCTTCGACAAATCAACTCCATTTTTGCTATTTTGATGACATGTCATTGAATGAAATGTCATCTAATAGGACTTCACTATGAATATCTCACCAACCATCGTGACTGTGCCTTGTTTTTCCGGTGCGCCCTGGCAACTGGAGCAGCTTACACCCCTTGCAGGTTGTTCATTACGCACCATGCGTCTGCCAGAAACTCTCGACACTATTGAAGGCTATGCCGATTTTGTGGCGAAGCAAGTCGCTGATCTAGAGCACTACATTCTCGTGGGTGATTCCTTTGGGGCAAACATTGCGATCGCCCTCGCTACGCGCCAACCGCAAGGACTAGAAGCATTGGTGTTATCCGGTGGCTTTGCTGCCGATCCCATCACCAACCCATTCACAAAACTCAAGCTAACGGCGGCTTCTTTCCTACCAGGAGAGTTATATCAACAGATAACTTTGCGCTTTCACGCCCAGAGCCTTGCTTCTCCCTATGATTTTGATGGGCAAGTGCCGCTATCTCAGGCTGCTATTCGGTCGCTGTTCATCCAGAACACGCCGCGCCACAGCTACCTAAGCCGCATGAAAGCTGCCTTCTCAGCTAACTATTTGGATAAGCTCGATCGCATTCAGGTGCCCACGCTGGTGCTGACCCCTGACTACGAACGGCTGATTGGCAAAGACGCTGCCCGCCAATTGGTAGAAGGCATTCCAGAGGCAACCGAACTAATCCTGCCTCATACGGGACACATGTTCCGCTTCACCCATCCAGTGACGTATGCTACTGCCATTCAGGACTTTTTACAGCGACGTTTTGAGAGCGATGTGACGGCTACATGCATGCCATTGAAGAGTTACGCTATCTGATCTTGGCGGCGCAGCGGGAGGGCGATCGTGCCCTCTCAGCAGCACTCAACCCGATCGAGCTAACCACGTCTCAAGCCGAGGTGCTACGCGTGCTCTATGACTGTGCCCCTCTGTCCTTGCTTGAACTGGGTGAACGGCTCGTTTGCGAAACAGGTAGCCCCAGCCGCTTGGTAAATACGCTGGTAGAAAAGCAGCTAGTGGAGCGATCGCCTTCTGCCACCGATCGTCGTATGGTTACGCTCTTGCTCACGCCATCCGGTCGGCAACTGGCAGAACAGGTGAAGGCGATCGAACAAGGCTTTTATGCTCAAATTGGTGCTGTGTTGGAATCCATGCCCGTTGAAGCTATCAACGCAGCCCTCTGGCGCTTTGTAGATGGAAGACCCACTGGCAAGGCTTTGACGTACCGCAAAAACCATTTCTGAGAGTTACAACAGTCGCCAGATGAAGGGATAGCGGTAGGGTGTTTGAGGTTCTGTAGCAACCCGGACGATCGCCACAATAGGCAGCAAAATACTGGCAATGCCCAGCAGAATCAACAACGGAATGCCGATCGCCACCAGCACTAGCAGACCGAAGACGATCGCATAGAGAAAAAGATTGATATGAAAGTTAATCGATTCTTTAGCGTTTTCCTTCACCACCGAATCATCCGTAATCAAAAGGATGGCGATCGGGATGCCGATCGAGATAACCGTAGAGCTCAAAAAAATTGCGCCATGACAGAGCGCTGACAAAAGCTTACGCCGATCTTGATTATCCATAGCAGCTTAAAATGGGTGAACTGCGTACATCCTGGCGGTTAACTCCGTTTCCCCCAGCTCCGTACTTGCTTATTCTACTCACTGACTGCTGGCGATTGTCGCTATCTTTAAAAGGGTCAGAAGGCAGAAGGCAAAAGAAAAAAGGAAGCTTGCTACTTAACAACTGACAACCAGTATCTGTCTTAACTAGAATTCAAAACTTAAAACTCAAAACTCTCCCCCTTACCCCTCTCCCCTCACCTCATTCCCTAACCGCATGTCTACAGAACTCCAGGCTGAACTTCAAACAGCAGTCGAACGTCGGCGCAATTTTGCCATTATTTCCCACCCAGATGCGGGTAAAACCACTCTGACCGAAAAGCTTTTGCTGTACGGAGGTGCCATTCACCAGGCAGGCAGTGTCAAGGCACGACGGGCGCAGCGACACGCCACCTCAGATTGGATGGAAATGGAGCAACAGCGCGGGATCTCCATCACCTCTACCGTGTTGCAGTTTGCCTACCAGAACTGCCAGATTAATTTACTGGACACACCGGGACACCAAGATTTCAGTGAAGATACGTATCGAACGCTCGCAGCAGCCGATAACGCGGTGATGCTGATCGATGCCGCAAAAGGGTTGGAGCCTCAAACCCGCAAGCTGTTTGAAGTGTGTCGGATGCGTGGCTTACCCATCTTCACGTTTATTAACAAGCTCGATCGCCCCGGACGGGAACCCCTGGATCTATTGGACGAAATTGAACAGGAGTTGGGCTTACAGACCTATGCAGTGAATTGGCCGATTGGCATGGGCGATCGCTTCAAAGGGGTATACGACCGTCGCAGTGAACAGGTGCATCTGTTTGAGCGCAGTGCCCACGGTCAACGGGAAGCGATCGATACGGCAGTGAATCTTGGTGATCCGCGCATTGAAGAGCTACTTGAGCAATCGCTCTATTACCAGTTCAAAGACGACCTGGAATTGCTCGAAGGTTTGGGGCCAGAGCTAGACCTGGATCTGGTGCATCGGGGCAAAATGACTCCTGTTTTCTTTGGCAGTGCGATGACCAACTTTGGCGTGGAGCTGTTTCTTAATGCCTTTCTGGACTATGCCTTGAAACCGGGGCCTCACATCAGCAACAAGGGTGAGATTCCACCAACCTACCCGGAGTTCTCTGGGTTTGTCTTCAAGCTGCAAGCCAACATGGATCCCAAGCACCGCGATCGCATCGCCTTTGTGCGCGTGTGTTCCGGTCGCTTTGAGAAAGATATGACCGTGAGCCATGCCCGATCGGGCAAAACGGTGCGTCTATCTCGTCCTCAAAAGCTATTTGCTCAAGATCGAGAAGTGATTGAAGAAGCCTATCCCGGTGATGTCATTGGCTTGAACAATCCGGGCGTGTTTGCGATCGGCGACACCATCTATGTCGGTTCCAAACTGGAATATGAAGGCATTCCCTGCTTCTCGCCGGAATTATTTGCTTACTTAAAGAACCCGAACCCGTCGAAGTTCAAGCAGTTTCGTAAAGGCGTTTCGGAGCTTCAAGAAGAAGGTGCCGTGCAGATTATGTATTCTGCTGATGAAGCAAAGCGTGATCCGATCTTGGCGGCTGTCGGGCAACTCCAATTTGAGGTCGTACAATTTCGGATGCAAAATGAGTACGGCGTTGAAACCCAGCTTGAACTCTTGCCCTATAGCGTCGCGCGATGGGTCGAAGGAGGTTGGAATGCCCTGGCAAAAGTAGGTCGTCTGTTCAACACCGTAACAGCAAAAGATAGCTGGAACCGTCCTGTGCTGCTGTTTCGTAACGAATGGAACATGAACCAGGTACAAATCGACCATCCGGAGTTACAACTAAACGCGATCGCCCCCGTAGTTTCTGGGAGCGAACCGGGCGCTTTATGAAGCTATCTTAGAAAGGCTACGCGCCAGTCGTCTACCATCCTTTCCGAGTAGGAGAAGCACTATGCCTCCGGTTCCTGATTCGTCATCGACCGCTCAACACGTTCCAGACCTGGAAACCGGACTAACGGCTCTCAAGCGGGGTGATTATAAAACCGCGATCGCAGCCTTAGAATCTGTCCCCTTAGCCGCCGATCATCCCCTGGCAGCAAAAGCACAGATGGGGCTTGCCGTAGCCTATGCGCGCGTGGGTGAGCCGTTACGCTCAGCCGCTCTCTGTCAGGCACTCCGTCAAAGCGGCAATCGGCAAGTTAGCACTTGGGCCACCCAGACGCTAGCTAGCCTCATGGAAAGCAACCCACAGCTTGCCGATCAGATCCAAGCAGCGACTCCGGTTGAGCCACCTCACGTTGGACGACTCCACGTTAAGCCACTCCATGTTGAATCCGTCAAAGCGGCGAAAACCCCTGTTGATTCACCTTCTCCTTCACCTGAGCCTGCTGTCGATGACCTGACGGGCTTCACGCCGTTTGATCCAGCGGCTCCACCAGAGTTTGTTTCGACGGACGATCGCGCGATTCTGCCAGACCCTACCGCACTGCCTCAACATGCGGTTTCGAGAAGCACTCAACCCATCACAGCAATTCAACCCGATGTGGCTACAGACGAAGCGGCGATACTAGATGCGAGCCATTCAGCCTCCAGCCCAGACGAAACAGCGGTTTTGCCAGAAAATATTGCCCGGAAGATGCAGAAGCCTCGATCGTCTGAGAGCGTAGGATCAACCGCTGCAAACCATATCTTTCAAGGCAGAGCCTCTCAGTCTGTACTGCCGTCTTCTGTAGAGGAACCTCCGTTGTATCAGGCAGGGTGGCGGCAGGCTGGTCGGCTACCGCAGGGTAAGTCTCTCGGCAAGGTGAAGCTGCTCCGCTTGCTACTGTTACAGGCTGGCACCGCGATCGCTCTGTTTTGGATGGTGCAAGCGATCGTCTACAGCACTGCGCTTTACTACAGCATTGCCCTCACCAAAATCCCTTTTCTCAATCTGCCACGGCAGTTATTTCATCCACCCGTGGTTCCCATTCTCATTCTTCTGGGGATACTGTTTGTGGCATCTCGCTGGCTGCTGGATGGGCTGCTGACCGCTGCCTATGGGCTGCAACCCCTGTCGCTGGGTAAACTGGCGACCTACAGCCCCGAAACAGCCCAATCGCTTCAGCGCTTTTGTCGCCAACAGCAGATTCCCATGCCAGTGCTAGGAGTCTTGCCTGCGGCTGAGCCGATCGCGTTTAGCTATGGCTGCATTCCTCATGTAACGCGTACCGTGGTTAGTCAAGGGTTGCTAGAACAACTGGCAGACGATGAAATTGCCACAATCTACGCGGGTGAAGTGGGACATATTGCTTGCTTTGATGTACCGCTGCTGTCGCTCGTAACTGTGCTGGTGCAGATTCCGTACATAATTTTCCGACTGGTATCTGACTGGGGCAATCGGAAACAGGCCGCTATTTCACGCGTCTCGGCTAGCATTCTTGCCGCGATCGCCTATGGTCTGTATGCCCTGTTGCGGTGGGTGGCACTGTGGCTATCTCGGCAGCGGGTCTACTACAGCGATCGCGTGGCAGTGGAACTGACGGGCAATCCCAACGGTTTCACTCGCGCTCTGCTCAAAATTGCGATCGGTACCACGAAAGAAGTCCAAACTCAAAAACAGACAAGCTATTTGCTGGAAGGGTTTGACCTGTTGACTCCCTTAGGGCAGCGGATGGCGACGACACTTGGCAGCGTTTATTTTCACACGCCGATCGAATCCGTGCTGGAGTGGGAGCGAACGAACCCCTATCGCCACTGGTTAGCCGTTAATAATTCGCATCCACCCACAGGCGATCGGCTAAACCTGTTGTCGATTTATGCCCGTCATTGGAAGCTGGACACCGAACTGGAGTGGGCAAAAGAACAGCGCGTCAGTCAGTCAAACGGCAGACTTACAGGTCGTCAATGGCGATCGCTGCTGCTACAAGGGGCACCTTTCTTTGGGCTGGCGTTTGGGTTTGCGACGGCCTATCTCTTCGCAGCACTGGGTTGGGTCGGTTGGAAGGCAGGCAACAACCAACTAGCGTGGATGTATGGGGATGGCTCACTGCTAAGAGGGCTACCGCTCATTGGCTTTAGCATTGGCACCTTTATTCGTATCAATCCGCTGTTTCCCGATCTACCCTTTGCCAGCAACAAGCCGACCAGTACGTCTGATTCGCTGATAGGCTTGCTGAAGCCTGTCGATCGCATTCCCGTTAACAGCCAGCCTGTTTTGCTAGAAGGCACACTTTTAGGACGCATTGGCAGTAGCAACTTACTCAGTCAAGATTTGTTGCTACAAACCCCAACAGGCATCGTGCGGCTTCACTGGCTATCATCCTGGGGGCCGATCGGCAACTTGTTCCCTCAGATTGTGCGTCCCACCGATTTACTCCATCAGACCGTAACCGTGACAGGCTGGTTTCGACGCGGTGCCACCCCCTGGATTGATGTCGATACTATTCGCACAGCAGGCGGACGAGTGAGTCGTAGCGGACATCCCATCTGGTCTACGATTTTGGGAGCGATCGCCGCTGCCTATGGCATCTACACCATCTTCCGAGGCGGCATTTTCTAAAGAAAATTCCTCTCTTCTTTTACATAGCGGCATTCAGCGGCTCTAATTGGATATAAAGTCACTATTTTCCGAGATTTCAACCTAGTAAGGGTAGATTCCCCGTTGCAAAGTGGCGAAGAGAACAAACTGCAATCTGAATCTTCAAGCTTGAGAGCAGATTCGCTTCCACACTCTTTCGCTTGCAGGGTCAATTGATTTTTTTAGTCTTCTCACAACTCGTTGACTCGATCACTATCAAAGGCATCCCTAACTTTCTCAAGGTTGGACTCGATATCTGATTCCTTCATGTACATACATGTAAACGCTTCAATGCGACGACGTGGATCACGTAATCGTTCATCAAAGATCGCGATGAACTTCTGAGCTATTTGAGTTCCAGGCAAATACAATGTTGAGCCGATAATATTAGAATCAGGTTCAAAGAAGTGTATAAATACTTCATTTTCGTCAAGAATAACTAACTCATAATCTTGTTCGATCGGCGTGAGATACAAGTTGAAGTTCCGGCCATGAAACAATTTAAAGTACTCCTCAATATCTTTAATCTTCTCAACCTCGTTAGTTGCAATAATTCGATGATACTCCTCTAGAGGTTTGTAACCTTTTTCTCCTAGAACTCGATCACGAATAGCTTCTCCATACCTCGGCTGATTAGTTGCAATACCACGCGGTGAAAATCGTGTTGAGCGAATAATGCGTCTGGCTCTGTATGTTGCTGCGATTAGAGCTTCAAACGCTGCTCGCTCGCCATCAATGTATATATAGTTGCCTTGAGAAGTTGCTTTTATTTGCTCAAAGACCTTAGCGATTTCATCAGCTTTTGGTATATCTAGCTCTCTCACTCGTTCCAATAACTCTTCTAAAAGTTCACGCTCAGAGCGAATAACAATTTCTCGTTCGCTCTGAGAAGAGGTTAACGCCTCTTGAATCTTTGTTTTTAACTGAGGCCATGTAAAAGCGAATATCTGCTCTATTTCTGCCGTTTCGCGACGTGAATCTTCAGATTGTAGATTGTTTAAATCGGTCAATAGTCGCCGAAAGTCCTCCTCATTAAAATCTTTGGACTGAAACTGACTTATCGAGGAATGTAAAGCTGACTTGTTCACATCAAATAGTAATGGAACAATGCGGCTTTTTGTATGATTTTTGGATAATGCCCCTGCTTCAAAAGCCATCCACAAGCTGTTTAAGTTATTGTTCGTGTATATAAGTATTCCACAGTCAATAGACTCTAAATTATCTTCCAGCTCCGAGCTCCACTTTTTCCCCGCCGCTATATGAGTTGAAAGAAATATTCTTGTAGAAGAGAAACAAATGCGAAGCCAAACTGCAATTGCCTCAGCAATCTTCCGGCTTGGTTCTTGCGACCAACTGATAAATAGGGTGAAGCTCATGATAGATGATCCTATTAATTGCCTAGCATTAATTACAAAGTGCAGTCAAAAGTGTGTTAGCTTTCACACAAAAGCTAATAGGAACAGATCGTTGTAATTGGTGCAGGCTTCCATCATACTTTTACTGTATTGACTAGGATTGAGCCGCTCTATACCTTGGTGCGCTTTAAAGCTTTGCAAAGATAATACTCCGTTGGTGAAAATAATACCCTAAGCGCTCTAAAGTTTTTGCTAGTCAACCAGCTATTTCCTCTTGAGCCTCCGTCCTCATACCCAGTTCTTCTCCTAGCGCTTGAAAATGCTGGGGTGGTCTTCTACAGTGTCATCAAGGTTACAACTGGTGAGGAAGGCTGATGACTGCCGCGTTAAAGGATTTTGAGCAACCCGTTCCTGAAAGTATTCCTGGAAAGCCGCGCTATAGCCCCCGGAATCGACGGCGTATTCTTTGCGTCTTTCCCAGGTACAGCCCGTCGTTCGGCACGTTCAACAATGCGTATCCGCTGCTGGGTGGCGTGAAAGCGTTTATGCCGCCGCAGGGTATTCTGGTCGTTGCTGCTTATCTGCCTGAGGAGTGGGAAGTCCGGTTCATTGACGAAAATATACAATCAGCAAAATCTGCCGATTACCGTTGGGCGGATGTAGTCATTGTGAGTGGGATGCACATCCAGCGATCGCAGATCAACCACATCAACGCAATGGCACATGGGCATGGGAAGCTTACAGTGATCGGTGGCCCTTCCGTTTCAGGCTGTCCAGAATATTATCCAGATTTTGACCTGCTGCATCTAGGGGAATTGGGCGACGCAACCGATCGCATGATTGAGTACATGGACTTGCATACCGATCGTCCCGCCCAACAAATTCGCTTTGAAACGACCGAACGCTTGCCGCTCAGTGAGTTTCCGGTGCCTGCTTATCACCTGATCGACCTGAACAAATACTTCATCAGCAACGTGCAATATTCCAGCGGATGCCCGTATCGCTGCGAGTTTTGCGACATTCCCGAACTGTATGGACGCAATCCGCGTCTGAAAACGCCAGAACAGATCGTGGCAGAACTGGATGCAATGCTGGCTTCGGGCAATCTGCGTGCCGTGTATTTTGTGGATGACAATTTTGTGGGCGATCGGCGTGCCGCTCTGCAACTGTTGCCCCACCTGATCGACTGGCAAAAGCGTAACGGCTACCCCATCCAGTTTGCATGCGAGGCCACGTTGAATCTGGCACAAAACAAAGAGTTATTGGCACTGATGCGTGAAGCGTACTTCTGCACCGTCTTCTGTGGCATCGAAACGCCCGAAACCGACGCGCTCAAATCCATTTCTAAACAGCAAAATCTGATGGGTGGCATGTCCATTCTGGATGCTATTAAAACCCTTAACAGCTATGGGATGGAAGTGGTCTCAGGCATCATCCTTGGGCTGGATACGGATACACCAGACACGGGCGATCGCATTTTGGAATTTATTCGCCTGTCCAACATCCCCATGCTGACCATTAATCTGCTCCACGCCCTACCCCGCACTCCCCTGTGGCGGAGGCTTGAGGAAGAAGGACGGCTCAACTTTAACGAAAACCGGGAGTCGAACGTTGAGTTTCTCATGCCATATGAAGAGGTTGTGGAAATGTGGCGGCGCTGTATTACCACGGCCTACGATCCGGATTTCCTTTACCAGCGGTTTGCGTATAATGTAGAGCACACGTTTGCGAATCGCATCACCCCCCCGTTGAGTCCAGCCCGCCTATCGAAAAAGAACATTCGTATAGGACTGTGGATTATGGCGAACTTGATTCTACGGATTGGCGTGTTGAGTAACTACCGCAAAACGTTTTGGCGCATGGCAGGCCCAAAGCTTAAGACGGGCAACATTGAAAACCTGATCCACATTGGGCTGGTGGCGCATCACCTGATTACCTTTGCTCAGGAGTGCAGTCGGGGCGAGCAGGCTGCGTCGTTCTATGCCCAAAAGGTGAAAACGGCACAACGATTGCGCGTTGGGAGCTTTGCCCGTTAATAAAGTGCTGTTTTCTACTCAGCGGCTTCGATCGCTTGACCAGGGGCGATCGTTAAACCGTAAAGAGCAGCAAACCGTTTGAAAAGCCACATAGTTTCGTGGTTTGGAATGCGGTCTAATTGCACCAGGCGATAAATCTTGCGCTTTGCCAGCGCTTGCAAATACGGAAGATCTTCAAATAGGGTTAAACAAGATGCTGCATGAAGCAACAGTTGCAGGAATGGCTTATACCATTTCAAATCGCTGTAGATGTCAATAAATAGCTTGTGCTGCGTGTTGTTTAATGGAATCGCGTTAAAGATCACCGTCATGCGCTTCCCGTTATAAACGGGAATACTTAATTCCACTGTAAATGGGGTGTGAAGAGTCAACTCTACTTCCACCACAGGCTGTCGCCAGATTCGCAACGCGTTAAAGGGCGAATCGAGCATAGTCTGGAATTTGACGACGCCACCAATGTCAGTAGTTTGCATGTGGTTGACTTGAATCACACGCAGATTGTTGAGACTAAAACTGTGGACGCTTTCTAAATGTTTCAGGTTTAACAAATGATAAATCTGACAAACGTAAGAGAAAGGCAACACATACTCCTGACGAATCATGTGTTGTTTTTGTAGCTCAGCCATTCGCGATTGGGCGGTTTCTAAATACGTCTCTTCTAAGCCAGTCAGTTGATGATGTTCTTGCAATAGCGTCACTTCAGAATCAACGTCTGGCTTTGGTTTCAAATACAACCAGCCCATGAGGCATAAGATAGCCGTGACAAATTGGATGAACTCGATCGCCGAGACATACCCATCCGCAAAGGCAGCCGTAATTCGATCGATCGCGCCAAAAAGCCCGGATGGAATCCCAAGCAACCAAACGCCATTTCTAAAGCGATTGAGAAGATTATAAACCTCTGTAAACGGATGACTTTCTAATAGATCAAAGGTGGTACTGTTGGACATAGGATCAAGCTTTTATCTGGCTGGTATGGTTGAATGTTTCTTATGAATAATTTCCATGAAAAGTGTGTTCTGAGAGCAAGACTCATTGAGTCGATCGCTCAAAAAGCAAACGGAAATTCATCTACAGCAAAACGCTAAGCTGCCAATCTTATCGACTACGTTTCATTCTTCGAAAGCAACTTCAAAGAATATCTGATTCGTAAGCTCATTGCGCCTGTCGTTTTATGCTAACGACTACACTTTTAAGTGCCCTCTGTCGTAAGTCAAGATTAATTTTCATTTACACAGTAGGGCTATAGCTTAGGGTTGACTAATCTCACGATCGGAGATCAGCCTTGAGTCAATTTAGTCTGGTTGTGTTTGCTACTACAACCGTTTCTTTGTGGTAAAAATATAAGCGATCGGGCCTTTTGCAGCACGACGGTAGGACTCTGATATCTAAGCCATTGCGTCGAGTGCGGATGCAGTTCGAGTGGTGAAATCGTGACTAGAACTTGAGATCCGTAGTCAAGTTTTTCGCCTACCCCGTTAACTTTACCTACGCAGGCACTTACGACTTAGGTGTGAACCGCTCACTCCATCGATCGCGCTACTCTTTTAGACATTGTTTCTACGTTTGGTGTAGCGGTAAGTGCCGTCACGCTGTTGCACTGTTGACCTCATGAATGAACTGATTCAAACCATCAACCGTAGCCTGCTTACCTGGGTGAGCCGTGCGATCGACCTCTTACCAGCGCTCATCTTGGCGTTGATTGTCTTGGTCATAACGCGATACAGCGTCCGACTGGTAAAACGCATACTCAAAACCAGTTCAGAGCGGCTGATCCGCAGCGCGTCTTTGCAAATGTTGCTGGTGCAAATCAGTGCCGTTGCGGTTTGGGTGGTGGGTATCCTGATAGCCTGTACGCTGGTGTTCCCCAGTTTGCGGTTGGGCGACATCATCGGTCTGCTGGGCTTGAGTTCTGTAGCGGTTGGCTTTGCCTTTCAGGATATCTTCAAGAACTTTCTTGCGGGCATTCTGTTGCTGCTCAACGAACCCTTCCGCGTGAATGATCAAATCATCATCAACGATTACGAGGGCACCGTCGAGTCTATCAACATCCGTTCTACCCAAATTCGCACGTACACCGATGAACGGGTTGTGATTCCCAACGCGATCGTCTTCACCAGTCCTGTGCATGTACTCACCCATTACGCCTCTCGGCGCACCGATGTTGAAATTGGGCTGCACTACGACACACCGCTTCCCGAAGCCCGACAGGTATTGGTCAACGCTCTAGCAGATGTAGAGGGCGTGTTAACCAAGCCTGCGATCGAAGTCGATGTGGCTGGGTTTGGTGACAGCGCGATCAAACTGGTCGTGCGCTACTGGACACTGCCGCAAAAAATAAAAGTGCGCCGCATTCAAAGTGAGGTCATCGTTGCGCTCAAGCGCGCCTGTGATCAGGCAGGTTTCCACATTCCTTACCCTATTCGCACAGTCTACCTGCCACCGCCACAGCCTGTAGACGATCACCAGTCCATCTCATCCCACCAAAATTGAGCGATCGCCCTTACTCCACCTCATTCAAACTAAAATCCACACAGTCGTAAATCTCTGCAAAGGTCATTTCTACATTGACCGACGCAAAGGTGAGTTTTTCAGCCGCAGACTCGTAGGCTCGAAACAGCCATGTGTCACTGTCTGCTTTGGTGTAATGATCGATCGCAACCTCGTACTGGTTAATCAATACGTACTCTTGAAGTTCAGCAATCGAACGGTAGTAGCGAAACTTATCCGTGCGATCGTAGTCCTTCGTTGATTTTGATAAGACTTCAATGATCAGACATGGGTTGAGAATTGTATCGGTACGCTGGGTTTGGTCTGGACGTTGTTGAAAGCACGGCTGACCCTCGATCACCAGCACATCTGGATAAGTATATTGCCGATAGGACGGAATCCACAACCGCAAATCGCCTATGTAGGGTTTGAACGGTTTCCCACGCAAAGCAAATTTCAAGAGCGCATAGACATTACCAGCAATCTGGTTATGGTTAATCGATCCGCCTGTCATTGGCACAAGGTTTCCGTCACGGTACTCGCTATGAAACTCAGCCACTTCTTCTTGTGCCAGATACTCTTCGGGAGTGTAATAGCGCTGCTCCGTTTGCATGGTTCCCAGCCCTTCTTGACGTTCACTGCTTCTACACTCAAGCTAGCATGGCAGTCTGAGTTAGACGATCGTGTCCTATGTCCGCATCTACGCCATGTTCCATCTATGGCGCTGTGCGGTAGTGAGGCTGAGATGACACATCGTCAGGTTGTTCTTGTAACGGTGGGCGGAGCACCAGATAGCTGATTGCACCCAACAGAGGCAGCAAAGCTACGGCCCGAAACAGGCGTTTATCGGTGAGTCCTCGTCGCGCCATATCATCCCGTACCAGTGCCGGAAAGAGCACCGAAAGCAGGCAAAAGTCCAAGCTCATCACGTGGATAAAGCGGCTCGATCGCCATTGCTGCGCAAAGTCTGCCCAATTGCCCTGACTGAGGCCATAAACCAGAAGACCGAGTGCTGCGATCGCCAACCCCAACGCCAACCAGCGTGAATCTAAAAGCTTGAGCAGCCAGTTCTTCTTACCCACAAACGATCCGTTCGGCTCTCTCAAGGCCAGATACGGCACGATCGCAAACGCACCCACTGCAAATGATGCCGTTGCAAAGAGCCAGGCGGGAACTTTTTGCATTCTGCCATCGATAAACATCAGGCAGCTATAAAGCATTGGCATCACGCCCATGATGTTAAACAGCGCCACAACCAATGGATTGATACCTGCGATCTGCCCTGTAGAAAGGTGCTTGATCAACTCAACCGTATCGGGACGATCGGGAGGAGCGAGCAAAAAGGCGTAGCTGACAAACACCAGCCACACTAGCCAAAAGCCAATTTTTCTACCCATAATCCATGCTGCAAGGAGATCTTTTACACCCTACACGTTCCAGCAGGCGTTTGGACTGAGAGAAGAAGGATGGGGGATAAGGGATGAAAGATGGAGGATAGAAGGCTCAGAGCTGATAGCTAAGCATTGTCTGACTTATCGTGGGTTTTACTGAGACGCTCAAGAGGTTCATTGTCCCTTCATTAAGCTTTTACGATTTCTTCTCCCAAAAAGAATGGCAACCTGCGATTCTAGAAGAAACTCACTTCAGACGGACGATGACAGCTTTTTTGATCGGTGTTTCATTTCTGTTGGGCTTTTGCACCGCGATCGCAAGCCTTGTTGCACTCTTTCAGGTTTACTTTGCGCCAACCGAGTAAGCGGCGACCAAAGCGATGATGTGTTAGGGCTACGTGTTAGCAACTCTGCGTTGGCTAATTAGACCACTTGCACATTAGCTTACTGGCTGCACGAGAGACCGTTCAAAGTTGTCTCAAGCAGCAAGCAGATGGCATCGCCGCCCAAAGCGTTTGCGTCGGTGCTGATCGCGCCCCGACAGGATGC
>JAHHIE010000083.1 GCA_019358945.1 Stenomitos rutilans HA7619-LM2
GGACAGCAAGGGAGTGTCAAGGGCATGGGTACTTTAGATTGCAACGTACCAGGCTTAACATTGCAGCCGCCAGTACTGTACCTTGCTCAAGCTAGAGATTCGCCATCCTTACACCTTTAGGACTACCCTCATTTCAAACCGGAACGATTCCTTCGGAAAGCTTCGCTAACGTGTTTTGAATTGAAACGATCGCACTTCAAATAACGTCAGTTCGGGTTAAGCCGGAGGTAGTAGGTTATGGTCAAGGGCGATCGACGGCTTCTTCGGCTGATGGCAATAGGCAATCAATCCCCCCAGAATATTGACAAAGCAATTGACGGGAGAGCGATGGCGCGAATGCTCAATTTGAGAAATGTTCTTCAATTGGTCGATGATGGTTTCAATGATGGCGCGTTTGCGGAGCATCAGACGGTCATTGAGGGGGATCAATCGCTGTTTCATGTTGCGCTTGAGTTTGGTGATGAGTTGAATGCCTGCGGTTTTGAGCAGTTGTTTTGCCAGCTTCTGCGAGACATAGCCCTTGTCGGCAAACACCTTACCAAACAACTGCTGGAGTAACGTCGGCACAGGGGTGCGGTCGTCGCTATTGCTAGGAGTGAGCTGGATATTGAGCCACGCGCCTCGGTCATTGACCACCAGATGTAGTTTGAAGCCAAAGAACCAATCGACTGATGTCTTGCCGCGTGCGGCTAAGTTTTTAAACACTTTGTGCTGGGAGATGCGGCGGTTGTGACAGACTTTCAGCGAGGTGGAGTCCATAAAACTGATGCCGCTACAGGTGCCAAAACAGGAGCGCAAATAGGCACACATCGGCACTAACGTTCCGGGAACCCAGTCAATGAACCGCTGGTAGCTCACAAGTCCTGGAAAGTCATTTTTCCACTCGCATTGAACTTTCTCTTGATAGTAAGTTTTGAAGTTGCGGTAACACGACCGATGAAAGCCAATTAAAATAGTCATGATTTCGCTCAAGCTCAGGCTGCGCGAACGATTGCGAAGCGTGAGTCCACAGCCTAAAAGTTGCTGCTTCCATTGCGGTTCAAAGCTTTGACAAAAATCATCGACGGAGCAAAAGAGTTCTTCTAGACTAAGCATGAGGGCAAACTAGGCGAGACTTTAGCATTTTCAGCCTGTCGGGTTTGCCCCTTTTTTGCGCCAATCCTTATCCCGTACTCACGTTAGTGTAAAAGCCAGATTTTCAGAAAATGCTATTTGGGGGTGGGTTCAAGATCTGATTTTGGCTTAACCATAGGTCTTTCAGCGATTCCTTAACCCGAATTCAGGTTAATTCTGAGTATGAAAAACATGCTGTATGCTTGAAACTTCGATTCGATTCATACTGCTTTTCAGCAACACCAAAAAAAGGGACAGCCTTTTGGAGACTGTCCCAGCGTTCTGTGCTCTCAGGAGAAATAAGCTTCAGAAGAAATGGCAGTTGAATAACCTAATGGATGCCCCAAACGCATACATGAACCGTTAACCCCAAACGATCGATTGTCATGCTGAGCTTACGTGGAGATGAGCTTACGCCGCGACAGATTGAATACTGACATGGGCTGTTATCTTAAAGCGTCAGCACGCACGTTAGCACGCACCTTTCTTGTCGAGTACGACGCGGATGGTTTTTAGGACCAACCGCAGATCATACATGATCGACCACTTGCGCTGATAATCAACATCCATTTTAACGATGTCTTCAAAATCAATTACAGTTGAACGACCGTTAGCTTGCCACTCACCTGTGATACCGGGTTTGACATTCAGCCGCTCCCAGTGATGCTTCTGGTAACGGATAACCTCATCAACAGTCGGTGGACGAGTCCCCACAAGGCTCATGTGACCCATCAAAACGTTCCAAAACTGCGGTAGCTCATCAAGGCTGGTACGGCGCAGGAAGCGACCCACGCGAGTGATACGCGGATCGTTTTTATTCTTAAAGATGCCGCCTTTGGCTTCATTGTTGACGAGATGCTTCAGCTTGTCCGCATTCATCACCATCGACCGGAACTTCCAAATGCGGAAGGGCTTGCCTTTCAACCCGCAGCGGATTTGGCTGTAGAAAATTGGGCCGGGGTTATCAAATCGAACCGCGATCGCGACGGGAACTGCCACCACGGCTGTTATGGTCAGTCCCACCAAAGCGCCAACAATGTCAATGAGCCGCTTGGTTTTACTGGTAACGGAGGGGTGCACAGTACGAACACGTTGCTGAGGAGTAACGTTGGTAGCCTGACCCGCTTCTTTAGCACGCTCAGTCAAAGCGCCTTGGAGAGCAGTAGGGATGTCAGAAGTAGTAGTCACGTTCGTAGTTGGCTTTACTAGGGTTCACTTTGCCTTCCACAAACATACGTAACTCACCCAACAATGCACAGCGTCTACGAAGACGTTTGCTCAATCTTTATAACTACTGCCGATTACTATGAAGTTCTGATAGTTTTCTCTACACGCTTTTAATCTATTTGCTACCTGATCTTCAGCGCTTTTACGTAGAAGTGTGCCTTTACGGCTGACCTTGAAGCCAGGTAGGAGGTAAGACCAGCGATCGACCGAGTTCAGCCGCCACTGCGGCAGCGCCGTAGCGATTCAGGTGGCTGGGGTCTGTGAAATAGAGATGTTGCTTGGACCAGTATTGACTAAGGTCATAGACGCGAAGCTCGTGCGATCGAGTGAACCGTTGCAGGTAAGTACGAAAGTGCTGTTCACTCAGGGCACGGGCTTCGTCTAAGTAAATCTGCGTGAGTGGGAGATTCACAAAGATCACGGGAATTTGATGGCTTTGTGCAAGCTTCAGCACCTTTTTAAAAGCAGCGGACTGTACTCCGTCCAGGTTAAAGTCACGATAGTCCGCATCGTATGTACCCTGAACTCTGGGGTGACGCTGAAAGTAGTTTTCGGGTCTGAACTGATCTGATAAAGGCTGAAAGCCAGTTGCATCTTGAAGTTTGGCAAGCATCAGGTACTCTCGTTCAGCAGGTGAGCCTACCCGAGTGGAAAAGTTTAGGGGTGCTTTGTATAGAGCTAGCCGCTTGGAGACTAAGTTAGAGGGTGGCTGAAAAGAAGAGACATCAAAAGACGTTGGGTTAGGCACCGTGCCAGTGTTTAAAGCTGTTAGTGAGACTGTAGTACATGACATAATCTGAGGTTGATCAGACTGTAACACTGGGCGAAGTCCCGCCGTTAAGAGTTGATAGCTTTGGGAGGCGATCGCGCGCTGGTAAGTACGATCTACACGACCGCTATTAAATGCTCTCACCCCATCGCCCCAAAGCACCAAACGTGGCAACTGGTCGAGGTTTAGAATCTCGCGCAACAGCAGATCAACTAACTGGGCCGTCGCGCCATTCACCCCCAAATTAAAAATTTTCAAGTTGGGGTAGCCCCGGTTTGCAAGGGTCTGTTGCAGCACGATCGGATCAATGCCCTGCAACGCGCGCGAACTACCAACAATCAAAATATCTGGCTTGCCGGATTGAGCAACAAAGCGAAGATAGCGCTGGAGTTGTTGATCAAGCTGCTGGCTGTTAAAATTGGCAGCGGGTGGCACGTATGAACAGGCGGTTGAGGGCTTGAGGTGAGGTGATGGCTGCTGAGTGGCTGGAGCGATCGAAGGAATTATGGTTGTGAGAGCAGCCAGGGCGTAGTACGGAGATACCTGTTGAGAAGCAGTGGCTGTCATCGCATGCCCAACAGCACCTGTGAAGAAACCGCCGCTTAACAACGACAGGTATAGGCAAAGGGGCGATCGTGTCGGTAGCCATCCCATAGATTCATCGAGTCGAAGGAGCTGTCATCGCCCATCATACCGTTCTGAATCTCGTAACCATAGATCCTGAAGCGCTTATACGAGTTCTCAGTTTCGAGTTTTGAATTTTGAGTTACGGAAGCTCTGTTGCATCACTGTTTGAGGCTCTTGGTCTGTAGCCCAATGAAAGGGAAATGGTATTACAGCGTGCAAGCAGTGTCACCGTGAAATGATTGAGCGATCGCCATAAAAATTGACCACCACGTCAGGCGTGATGGTCAGAGACCCAACCAGGTTAAAACTTTGCCTTTCAGGGCGCAAAGACGATCGTGACGCTCAGGCAGCTAAAACAAGCTACGGATTAGCAGGAGCGGTCTGGCTGGCATCGCTCGAAGGGGCAACTGTGGGAGCAGTCGAAGGGGCAACTGTAGGAGCAACCGGAGGAGCCGATTCGGGAACAACAACATTAACGTTTGGTGCTGGTTGGTTGGGCACCGTAACATTGACGTTAGGCGCTGGCTGCTGAACAGGCGCAGTTGTGGTTTTCTCTCGCTCAATAATTGTGCGAGTGGGTGCTGGAGACGGGCGCTGGTTAACAAAATAGAGGCCAAAGCCTAAAGCTGCAAGCCCAAACAACAACATCCCAAGCATCAAGCCTGTAGCAGCGCTGTCATTTTCACGAATGGCACGGTTTTGCTCGCGCATAGCGATATTTTGCTCACGCAAGAGCTGGTTATCTTGCACAACATCACGGCTGGCACTCACTCGATTAGGATTGGCAGGGTTAGGATTAAAGTTGGTCATTTTCTTTTGTTGAACTCGTCTTAAAAGGGCACTTTGAACGTGAACAAAACTTATCTAAAACTTAAGAAAACTGATGCCTATCAGTTGTCTAACACCCTATTTTTGTTCACCAAACTTATTAGCTGCCATTACGTTAATTGTTTTCCATAGCAAAGTCGCTCTACCCCTGGAAGGGAGCTTCATGTACCAAAAGATTGATTTCAATCGCGACCTCAAACTGAAGTGATCACCTTGTCATAGCGTGTCCACAACTACAGCGATCGATCCGGCATCGCGCCACAATTTTGTCGTAGTTTGCTTGTAGAGTCTCTAGCGGTCTCTTTACATCACAAATTCATCCCCTATGCTGGTTACGCAACAACCGATTTTCAAACGCTTCTGGTATCCCGTCATACCCATATCAGCCTTGACAACGCCCCAGTCGTTTCAGCTTTTAGGCGAAAACCTGGCTTTGTGGTTGGATGAAAGCGGAAAACCTGCGGCAGTGCGCGATCGCTGCTGTCACCGATCGGCAAAATTATCCAGAGGAGAAGTCATTCAAGGAGCCATTCGCTGTCCTTATCACGGTTGGTCTTTTAACGCAGTAGGAGTTTGCGTGCAGGTGCCCCAAATTGGTGAAGAAACCGTTCCAAAATCGTATCGGGTGGATGCGTATCACTGTCAGGAGCGCTACGGCTATGTGTGGGTTTGCCTTGATGAACCTTTGCTGGCGATTCCCAACCTTCCTGAAGCCGCAGACTCGCAATTTCGCCAGATTCCCGAATTTTACGAACGGTGGCACTGTGCAGGACTTCGCTTGATGGAAAACTCCTTCGATAATGCCCATCCCCACTTTGTGCATGCCAAAACCTTTGGCGTTGAGCAAGAGCCTGTCCCACCCCAACCAGACTCGTTTGAAGAGACAGACTTTGGTCTTCGGATGCATTACGTGCTGCCCGTATTTAATAGCGATGTGCAGAAACAGAATTTGCAAATGGAGGCAGGTAGGACGGTACGCATTAGCGAAGGCACTTGGTTTATGCCGTTTATCCGCACACTTAAGATTACCTACCCCAATGGCTTGATTCATCTCATTTTTACGGCTGCCACACCGATCGACGATCGCTCCTCACAAATCATTCAGTTCTGCCTGCGAAACGATACGGAAGAGGCTGTCACGGCTGAAAGCATCGTTGCCTTCGATCGGGCCGTCACTTTAGAAGACCGCACCATCCTGGAAGGAACCGAATATGACGTGTCTCTGAGCGTTAGCGCCGAACAGCACATGGCAACGGACAAGCCGGGAATTGTGATGCGGCGGAAGTTGGCAGCATTGGTGAGAGGAAAAGGATGAAGAGAGTTTTGAGTCAAGGAGCTATCAGCGTCAGTGGTCAGTGTAGAAGTTTTGAGTTTTGAGTTGGAAGAGAGAGGTGTGAGGTGTAAGAGGTGTGAGTTTTCCCCACTCCCGACTCCTCATTCCCCACTCCCTTTTACCTTTAGCCTTCATCCCTTATCCCTCATCTTCTACCCTCTGCCTTCTGCCTTTCACCTAATTTTGGTACTAAAAGACAGAACGCATTTGCAAGTTTTGGTAAATAAAACTATAATCAAGGGGTTGAGCTTCTACTTGGATCGACATTATTGTGTTTACAAGTACCCTTCTCCCTCCCAAGACTGCACTGCCAAGCGATTTATTTGGGGCGATCGCGGATCTGAAGCATGAATTGAATGCGGTCATTCTGGCGCACTACTATCAGGACGATGACATTCAAGATCTTGCCGACTATCTGGGCGATTCGCTGGGTTTGTCACAGCAGGCTGCCAGGACGGATTCGGATGTCATCGTCTTTGCGGGCGTGCATTTCATGGCAGAAACCGCGAAGATTCTCAATCCTAACAAGCTCGTACTACTGCCCGATTTAGCAGCAGGCTGTTCTTTGGCAGATAGTTGTCCGCCTGATGCCTTTGCAGCCTTCAAAGCAAAATATCCTGATCATTTGGTAATTTCTTACATAAATTGCACGGCTGACATCAAGGCGATGAGTGACATCATCTGCACCAGTGCCAATGCGGTTAAGATTGTGAACCAGATTCCAGCGGATCAGCCCATCATTTTTGCACCCGATCGCAACCTGGGTCGATACGTCATGGCGCAAACGGGGCGAGACATGGTGCTGTGGCAAGGAAGCTGCATTGTGCATGAAACATTTTCGGAAAAAAAGCTGGTGCAGTTGCAGATTCAGCATCCCGAAGCCGAAGCGATCGCCCATCCTGAATGTGAACCTGCGGTGTTGCGCCATGCGAACTACGTCGGTTCCACTACAGCACTACTCAACTACATTCAAAGCAGTGCCAGCCAAAGCTTCATCGTGGCAACCGAACCCGGCATCATTCATCAGATGGAAAAAGTTGCCCCCCATAAACGCTTCATTCCAGCTCCTCCAGTCAATAATTGCGCCTGCAACGAGTGCCCCTACATGCGCTTGAACACCCTCGAAAAACTCTACCTCTGCATGAAGCACCGGACACCCGAAATCACACTACCCAAAGCAACTCAACAAGCAGCGCTGAAGCCCATTCAGCGGATGCTGGAGATGAGCAAGTGAGTAGGAATAAGGGTGAGGGATGAAGGACGAATTGATTCAACACTCAGTGCCTCTCTCCTCTCTTGCAACTCAAAACTCGCAACTCAAAACTCAAAATTTTCATCCTTTAGCTTTCATCCTTTCCCTCAAACCACCCTCCCCTGCCGTATACACTCCGCGTACCAATGAAAGCTGGTTTTGGGAATGCGTTGTTGCGTGCGGTAGTCAATGTAGGTGATGCCAAAGCGCCGATCGTATCCCCATGCCCATTCAAAGTTGTCCAGCAGGCTCCAAACAAAGTAACCGTGTAGGGGATAGCCTTCAGCCACGGCGCGATGAGCGGCTTTAAGATACTGTCTCAAATAGGCAATGCGCTCTAGATCCACAACTTCACCTTGGGCGTTCACGGTATCTTGAGCGGCGCAACCATTTTCAGTGATGAAGAGGGGCAAATCCGATCGTCCTAACGTCTCGCTGATGTGACGTGCGCCCCAATACAGGGACTCTGGCAGCATCCAGAGCCAGGGCATGTGAAGACGAGGATAGCTCTCGCGAAAGTCGAGACAGTCGTAACCATTGGCATTGTCGGTTGCTCTCACATAGGTGCCCGTATAGATATTTAGACCTAAAGCGTCTAATGGTTGATGAATGGTTTCCAGGTCGCCTGAGTGAATATCTGGGGCATCACGCCCCAATTGTTCCAACAAGACGGGGCTGTAAGCACCCGTAAGCACCGGATATAGAATGCCACCATTGGCCCAGCAGGTTGGCAGCGCCTTCTGTGCAGCGGCAATGTGCTCTGGCGACTCAGCGATCGGTACCGTGACGGCTGGATTATCGACCAGAACAATCTCACAGGGCACAGGCGACGCAGCTCGAATGGCCTGACACCCCAATCCATGTGCGAGGATCGCGTGGTGGCTGGTTTGCCAAACATCCTTGCGAGTTTTAACGCGAGTACCCGGAGCATGGGGCGGATCGGCATTCACCGCATAGCCCAGATGGGTAAAGCACGAAATTTCGTTGATGGTCATCCAGTGTATGATGCGATCGCCCAATCGGCTCACCACGGCTGTCGCATAATCAGCATAGTCCTGCGCCATTTCTCGACTGCGCCAAGAACCATAGCGATCTTCTAGCGCCTGGGGACTATCCCAATGAAACAGAGTGGCGTGGGGTGTAATGCCATGCTCACGCAAACAGTCTACCAATCGCCTGTAGAAATCCACCCCGGCTTCGTTGACCGCTCCTCGCCCATCGGGAATAATGCGTGTCCAGGCGATGCTGAAGCGATAGTGCTTAATGCCCAGCGCTGCCATCAGCTTTACGTCGCTTTCGTAACGGTGATAGTGGTCGCACGCAACGGCACCTGTATCGCCATTGAGCGTTCGTCCTCGTTTAGCACTAAAGGTATCCCACACGCTCGGTTTGCGTCCATCTGCTTTCACAGCACCTTCGATTTGATAGGAGGCAGTGGCGGCACCCCACAGAAAATTTTCAGGAAACTGGTAGCTGGTCATCGATTCATCTGAACGCTGCTTTCAATACTCTAGTCGTTCGCCTCTCTGGGATGTGAATGCGATAGTAGAGAGAGCGTTCAACATCTTTAGTGCAATATGTTGGAATGGTTGCTGACGATCGGCGCAACAGAGCTGGGCAAAGCCGTCTTTGAGCAAGGCTTGAAGTTGGGGCAAACGGCTGCGGAAGATTACGTGAAGGATTTCTTCAAGGGCTGTTTGAAGGAAGGCGTGGCGGCAGCGAAACCAGAAGTGGCAAAGAAAGCGGTCGCTGGGGCATTACAGGCGTTTTTGCTGCTGGTGGCGGACGAACTGGAGGATCAGGAGCTATCGAAGGCAGAGATCCGCGATCGCTACGATTCCGCTCTCATCCAGTTTGTCAAAGATGAATCGGTGAAGCCTATTCTCGGTCAGGCGTTTGAGAAGGATTGCAGCGCGATCGACAGTGCTACTCTAGCCAGCCTTTGGGCGCGATCGACCTTGCGGGGCAACCCTTTTCCAGCGATGCCACAGGGGTTTGACTGGCAGCGGATTGGCAGCGAATACCTCAAAAAAGTGCGCCGGATTGTGCGCGAAACACCGGAACTGCGATCGCTCCTCGAAACCGAACTGCTGGAAGATATCGTTCGCAATACCGCTCAAATCTCTCCAGGTTTCGATGTTGCCAGGTATCGAGAAAGTTTGCAAAGCAGCTATGGCTATCTGAAGCTATCCACGATCGACACGACCGATCAGCAGTATCGCGTCAAACTCTGGAAAATGTTCATCGAACAAACGGTGCGCGAAGACATCCGGCAGACCTCCGAGGTCTTTAAAACCTTGGAGGTCTTAGAAGAGGAGATCGATCGGCGTGAGTCTTTCCAGCAACCGTCGCGGAAGGTGTTGTCTATCGTCGATACGCTGCATGAAACATCCCTACGGGCAGTCATCTTAGGCGATCCGGGTGCGGGCAAGTCTACCTTGTTGCAGTATCTCGCCTTGGAATGGGTGGAGTCCCAGACCTCGGAGGTTTCAGATGCGGTCTCAGCGCGGTTGCCTTTGCTGATTGAGTTGCGAGAATATGCCATCGCCCAAACCAATAATTTTCTCGAATTTCTCCATCGTGGACGTGGGGTTGATTGGCAGTTTGACCAACAGCAGTTGCATCAATACTTGCAGGAGCATCCCACCCTCGTGATGTTTGATGGGCTGGATGAAGTGTTCGATCGCCCCACCCAAGCCGCTATCACCGACGACATTATCCGCTTTGCCCAGCAGTATCCTCACGCGCAAATTCTCATCACCTCGCGCATTATTGGCTATAGCCCCGAACGCCTGCAACATGCTGGTTTCCGTCACTTCACCATCCAACCGTTAGATACCGACGAAATTCACGAATTCATCGATCGCTGGTATACCCTCGCTCTCGGCAACGACCCCGACAAGCCTCGTTTAGTAACACGCCTGAAGGACGCGATCGCCAACTCCACCGCCATCCAAAACCTGGCAGACAATCCCCTGTTGCTGACCATGATGGCAATCCTCAACCGACGGCAGGAGCTACTACCCCGCGATCGCGCTGACCTCTACGACCAGGCATCGCGGGTGCTGCTGTACCACTGGGATGTGGATCACAAAAAGCTGAACCTGCCCCTGGACACCATCGGGCGACGCGAAAAACAGGAAATGCTCCGCCTGATCGCCTACGACATGCAGGCAGGCGAGGAAGGACTGAAAGGAAATTTAATCAGCGCCGATCGCCTCACCCGCATCCTCACCGACTATCTGCGCGACCAGGGCTTCAGCGAACCCCGCGAAAAAGCCAACAAACTCATCGATCAATTACGCCATCGCAACTTTATCTTGTGCGATCGGGGTGCAGACACCTACGGCTTCGTCCATCGCACCTTTTTAGAATATTTCTGCACCGTCGAAATCGTGAATCGCTTCGAGAAACAACGTACCCTCACCTTTGAACAATTGCGCGATGAGGTCTTCGGAAACCACTGGCAGGACGAAACCTGGCATGAGGTTTTGAGATTGATTTGTGGGGCAATTGATGAGAAATTTGCAGGCGAAGTTATAGATTATCTGATGAATCAAAATTCAGAAATTGACTATGCAAATGAAGAGGAAGAAGCACCTACACATTTAGAGATAGCAAGTGCTTGTCTTTTAGAAGTTAAAAACAGATTGCTTATTGAACGAGTAGCGAATGAGCTGCTAAATTGTCTTAAGCATTTGGCTGAAGAAACTCCGTTCGGTTTTATAGCATTTCCAATAATTGCCAAGAACTGGTTTGATGATCAAACAATATTTGACTGGTTCGTTGATTTTATAAAATCTGAAGAATATGGTCTGGAAAGGCGTGATGCCCTAGAGGTCTTAGTTGATCATTGGAAGGAATATCCAGATGTCCTAAAAATAGTTCAGACCACTGCTCAATCCGATAGCGATGAGAATATGCGCCAGAAAGCAGCGCAGTTGTTAGCTTATGAGTGGATGGATAATCCAGATACCCTTAATATTTTAATCAAGCGAGTCCAATTGGACACAGATTACCTTGTACGGCAATCTGTGATGGATCTAGCTGACTATTGGAATGATGATCCGCGTATTTTTTCTATTGTCAAAAATTGTGCTAAATCGGATGAGAGTTCCCACATAAGATGGTTAGCCTTGAGAGGATTGATACAGAACTGGAGTAGTGAAGTTATTACATTTGATTTTTTGAGAAACAGAGCTACTAGCGATCCTTTTGAACGGGAATTTAACCATGAGGGTAATCCTCGATTACTAGCACTTGAAGCAATTTCTGACTTCTATCCCAACCATTCCAAAACCCTTGAACTGTTGCGCGATCGGGCAGAAAATGACCCCGATGAGCAACTGCGGCAATGGGCACAGGAACAATTAGAAACGATAAAATGTGAGGAACAATAAAAATACACTCAGAGAAAAGAAAACCTAAATTTTATGGAGGAAACTGTGGAAATTCAGGAACTAAAGCTGTTAATTAAAGAAACCATGCGTGAAGTTTTGCGAGAAGAGCGGTTAATGCTCTGCAAAATCCTGATGCCCTACGTTGATGATGCCGAGCAAGCAGAGCTAGAAGCTGAATTCGGCTCGCCCACAGATTACTCCGAAGACGAAGCGATCGACATGACAGCGTGGGTGAAGCATGGCAATCAGGT
This sequence comes from Stenomitos rutilans HA7619-LM2, assembly GCA_019358945.1. Classification (GTDB taxonomy): domain Bacteria; phylum Cyanobacteriota; class Cyanobacteriia; order Leptolyngbyales; family Leptolyngbyaceae; genus Stenomitos; species Stenomitos rutilans. The sequence continues at coordinate 11,801 of JAHHIE010000083.1, forward strand.
TCCGTAAACAAGCAATCAAATTCATTGAAAAAGCTGACTCTGATACACTCAATCGTATTCAAGAAAGGCTCAATCAGCTTGTGATCGTCGTTGAAGCACAAAGCATCATTCCATTTACAGAACTTGACATCAAACAGATGAAAGGAGAATGGGAAGGTTTTTATAGACTCCGAATCGGTAAAGTTCGTCTCATTTTCACTGTAGATCTGGCTTCTGGTGATGTTGAAATATACACCATTGGTAATCGAGGCGATGTCTACAAAAAAGGCTGATTTTCCTAGTCCTATTCCAAAACCCTTGAACTGTTGCGCGATCGGGCAGAAAATGACCCCGACGAGCAACTGCGGCAATGGGCACAGGAGCAATTGAAGGAAAGAGGAGGGGAATAATTGGGAGCAAAGATTGAAAGAGTACATCCCAGTTTTGTATTCATAGTGCGAGCGTCTCGCTCGCGAGCGAGACGCTCGCACTGGTTGTGGGATGGGGTGATCCGCTATCGATCACGAGCGAGACGCTCGCACTGGGTGGGCTGATGTAATCATTAGCGATGCGATGGGAACTTTATGAGGATGAACATATGGTTCTAATCCGTTGAAGTCTTATGCAGTCGATCTATTTTGTTACCTTCTGTACCTGGGAGCGACTTGAGTTAAATTCTGCCGCACGGCAGGTTGTAATGGAAGCTTGCCAATATTTTCATGGGGAACGGTATATCATTTTTGCGGGTGTTGTCATGCCCGACCATGTGCATTTATTAATCCAACCATCCCTAAGGAATACAGGAAAATTTTGGACGATCGGCAGCATTTTGCATAGCATTAAAGGCTTCAGTGCAAGACAAGTCCCAATGGTGATGCCTCATATCGGCAAGTTGTGGCAAGACGGTCGTCATGAACGGTTAATTTTGAGCGATCGCCATTTTCACTCCACTGTGGAATATATCTATCAAAACCCAGTAGCAGCCAAGATTATCAAACCTTCAGAAGCCTATCCTTATGTTTGGGGTCATTCTTCCATCAAAAATAGTACGAGCGTCTCGCTCGCGTTCAAACAAAACTAACTCATGCAGAATACGATGAAGAGAGATGGAAAGAATGATGCAAGGTCTCAATCTAGATCCAACGATCGCAGCCTGGTCATCGATCGCTGAAACGGTCTTTGTTCCTCATACTGAAGAGGAATATGAGCATTTAGTCGAACTGCTGAATAGCCTTATTGATCAAGTGGGTGAAGATGAATCGCATCCTCTTGCTTCCATGATGGACGTGATTGGGGTGTTAATTGAAAGCTATGAGACTGAGCATGTTCCTGAGCTAGAAGAGGTTACTTGAACTTACGATTCCATTTATCCTAAAACCCTCGAATGCTGGATACTGATATTCTTTCTGCCATCAAGCGAAATAGAGTTATTGCAAGTTCTATCGTTTTGGCTCTCCCCCCGTTTTTACCCTGTAAACTAAAAGAAGATGGAGCCAGTAGATCCGTCGATCGCGCCACAGCTTTTTCACGGCTGGGTTCTACCGCTCCAGAATGCCGCACACAGATGCTAGAGCAGGAGCTTGTGATGTTAAACATTCCTTCACCCCCTTCCATTACGCCGCGTCAAATGAATTTGCTGCGGATTGTCGCTGCAATGGCTTGGTCTGATGGTCACCTTGCTGCTGAAGAGGTCACCATTATGCTGGAGCGCCTCAGTCGCGTTTTTGCGACCAGCGCCACGCAACAACAAGCCTTGCAACAGGAGCTACGCGAGTATTTGATGCAGCATCTTCCCCTCAGCGAACTGGTGTCTAAATTAGAAACTGCTGCTGAGCGAGAGCTTGTTTTGCGCTTGGGCTATGAAGTCATTCGCTGTAGTGCTCGCACACCTGAGGAAGCGACGATTAATGCAGAAGAGGCCGCTGCTTACCAAACATTAGTGCAGCTTTTAGGGCTACCCCCTGAAACGGTAAGGCAGATCGAAGCAGCCGTCATTGCTGAAATAGCGCCACCAGAAGGACTCGCAGACTGGCTTACCCATACGCTCGAAGACTTTGTACGTCGGTAGGGACTTCAAAGGTTGAAGTCCATTGGCAGAAGCCACACACACTGGTGAGGGCGTTTGAGGGGCGATCGCAGAACAAACGCAACGATAGATAAAGGCTTCTACAGTAGTCATCAATCCTTTGTGAAAAGCATGCTGTTTTTGAACTAAGCAACAGTTAAGGGTCAGCGGTCAGCCGTTAGCCTTCAGCCTGGAATCTAAAGCTGAAAGCTGTAGCTTGCTTCGCCAAAGGTGTAAGCTAACCCAGAATCATTTTCACAAACCAAATAGGATCGCTATAGACTTGGGCGTATAGTTCATTCTGCCAACTGCTGTCGGTGAAGCAGCAAGTTTGAGCATGTCTATAGCAAGTAGTGAGTGACAGATGGCGCATCATCGTTTGAAGGCAACACCAGAAACGGTTCATTTTGGAGGCTTTTCGCCTGACCTCAAGCCAGCGCTCACGGTTCAGTCTGGCGACACGATCGACGTTGAAACCTTCTCCGGGCTGAATATCTATGATCAGGCTCCACCAGAATTTGTGCCACCGGAGTTTTTAGACATCTGTCAGCATCTCTCCGCGGAACGTCGAGTCAGTGGTGGGCCTCATTTATTAACGGGGCCGATCGTCGTGGAAGGTGCTGAATCAGGCGATGTCCTCGAAGTCAAGCTCCACTCCATCACGCCTCGCTTACCGATCGGTTTCAATGCCATTCGCCCAGGTTGGGGTGCGTTAACCGATCGCTTTAGTGAGGGACACTTGCGGTTTATTCCCCTCGATCTAGAGCACAGTACCGCCGAATTTCCTGAAGGCAGCAGCATTAAAATTCCCATTCGTCCCTTTTTTGGTATTTTGGGGGTAGCCACGGCAGGGACGCGCAATTCGATTCCACCCGGTGCCTATGGTGGAAATATTGATAACCCCGAACTACAGGCGGGTTCGCGTCTTTTGCTGCCCGTCTTTTTGCCAGGAGCGTTGTTTTCTATTGGCGATGGTCACTCGGCTCAAGGCGATGGCGAGGTGTGTGGCACCGCGATCGAAACCTCTATGAATGGCACAATCGAATTAACCTTACGAAAGAACATGCACTTGACGAGTCCGATCGCTGAAACCCCTTCCGATCTTGTCACCACTGGCTTTGCAGAAACATTAGATGAGGCGCTTCAGATCGCGCTGCACAATATGGTAGACGTGCTGTCAAAACTGGCTGGCATTACCGAAACCGAAGCCTACTGTCTTTGTAGCCTTGCGGCTAGTTTCCGCATTACACAGGTGGTGAACAGTCCTCAAAAGGGTGTACATGGCTTATTTCCCAAAGCGCTCTTGCCAGAAGCCCCACGTTTTTAGGGATGCGAAACCATGATCGGTCGCTCGTTGTTGCTCTTTATTTTGGCTGGAGTGTGTGAAATCGGTGGGGGCTATTTATTTTGGTTGTGGCTGCGTGAAGGTAAAAGTGTCTGGTTAGTGGTGTTGGGAGTTGTGATCTTAGCCATCTATGGGGTCTTGCCAACCCTGCAACCTGTGAGCTTTGGACGAGCCTATGCCGCTTATGGGGGGATCTTTATCGTGCTGTCCATCCTATGGGGATGGGGAGTCGATCGCGTAACACCTGACAAGTATGACTGGCTGGGAGGATGGATCGCGTTGCTGGGTGTTTTAGTCATCCTGTACGCGCCCCGTTCCTCATAACTCGGTTTCGTCATACCACGATGCCCTAAAATTTACGCCTTGAAACTTATGCCCTTCAACAGTGGATACAGAGCGCAGCTAAATGAGAATAATTGACAATAAGCTTGAATCGCTTTTATACTAAAAAGCTGTCAGACTTTTTGTGCCATTGCTTTGTACGAAGGCTGCTTGGCAAGTCCGTTGTGTTAGATCTGAGTCAGGGAACACTGGTTACTGTATGTCCGATCGCTTTGCACTCAATAAAGCCGAACGTTGGAGTCGGCGGCACTTGTTGAAGGTTGGCTTAGCAGGCGTTGGGATCACAGGTAGCGCGATCGCGCTGCGGGCACTTTGGCAACCGCGATCGCATCCAGTCCACGTTCCACCCGCCGCAGATTCGACGGTCACCGAACCCAAAGGTTTTACCCCACTCACCACACTGCGCCAGTTTGACTACGGCACCGTCACCACCGAAAACGGGAGAACCGTGCGTGAGTTTCGTGTTGAAGCCCGCACAACAGCAGTGCAACTCAATGGTGCAACCTCGTTTATTACCTGGAACCTGAATGGGCACGTCCCAGGGCCAACCTTTCGTGCCACCGAGGGTGATCGCATTCGCGTGATCTTCTACAATCGGGCGGGGCACTCACACTCGCTCCACTTTCATGGGGTGCACCCGCCAGACATGGATGGGGTGAAACCAGTTCGCAACGGCAACGTGTTTATTTACGAATTTGATGCAGAACCTTTTGGTGTTCATGTGTATCACTGCCATATTGCCCCTGTCACTCGCCACATTGGTAAAGGGCTGTATGGCATGTTTATCATTGACCCGCTCACCCCACGACCGCCTGCTGATGAAATGGTGTTGATCATGGCAGGGTATGACGTCAATGGCGACCAAAAGAACGAACTTTATGCGTTCAACGGCAAGCCGCATTACTACATGCAGCACCCCATTTCCATTCAGAAAGACCAACTGATTCGGCTATATGTGCTGAATATGATTGAGTTTGACCCAGTAGCTACTTTTCATCTCCATGCCAACATGTTTCGGGTGTTTCGCACAGGACGGCATCTAGAACCTGATGAAGAGACAGATGTGATCACAATGGGCACGGCAGAACGCCATATTCTGGAGTTTTCTTACCGCTATCCCGGTAAGTTTATGTTTCACCCACACCAGGATGCGATCGCGGAAGCTGGCTGTATGGGCCTTTTCGAGGTGGTCGATCGACCTTCTAACGCTTCTTGATACTCATTCACCCCTCACGGATTCTCCTTCCCTTTAGCGTGCTTCTATCAATATCAATTAGGACTTGCGCATTTGCCTCCAAACCCCCAATGCTGAGGGCTTTAATTGGTTCTATTCCCCCAAAATTGGGGGCTAGGGGGCGAAAGATGATCGCTTTTGCGTAAGTCCTATCAATACGAGATCAATATGAGCGTTTCCTTCGATTGCGTCTCGGCGATTTATGATGCTACACGAGGTCTACCACCCAATGTCTCTGAGCAAGTGACAGACTGTATTTTGCGCCTTGCTTCTGCTACGCCAGCCACTCAATTTTTGGAACAGCCTCAATATGAGTTCAAACAACGGTGGGATGAGATTCTCGCGCATTACGGGGTTGAACTAACCGATTATGGTGCAACGGAAGCAGATGTTCTGGATGCGTTAACGCAACAGGGTGCCACAATAGAGACGATCGTCGCGGCAGAGTGGCGCATTGAACAAACGATCGACGAACTGCTGCATCGCTATCAAAACCGGATGTATAGTGCAAGCTGGCAAATTCCAGACGAGATTTTTGCTCTGGCTATCCAAAATCTAACCACCTGGTGTGAGCAACACTACGATTCTCTAGACTTAGACGTTTCTCACAACACCCGCTTTCAAATCACGATCGCGCCATTGGGTGCAGTGAATTCTATCCGTCTACGTTCGCCGTTCTGAATAGTTTGTGAACAGATACCAGGCCACAGGCACACGATAGAAAAGCAACAGATCTTGTACCAACAGCAGTGGGTTTGGCTTTTAGTTCGCTAATTCTTTGTCTCATCTCGATGACTTTAATGAGCACTTAAAGCCGCAGCATTGATGAAATTTAAGTACCTGGAAACGGGATCAATTTCTGCGTCTTGATCTCAACCTTAGACATGAACAAATGTGAACAAATGATCACTTGGTATCTCTGCTAGCTAATTCTTGCGTTTGCTTTGAGTACTATCAAGCGGTCAGTTCTAAGAAGACATCATGAGTGGAAATGCTGCCCGCGTTCAAGCCGTTCACCAGATCACTAATCGAGCGTTGATACCGCCTAAACCCCCAGAGCGTCTAGAAGATATCTGGGCCGAGAATGTGTTTAACCTCAGTAAAATGCAGGCCAGCTTGCCCAAAGCGGTTTTTAAGTCGATTAAAAATACGATCGTCACAGGTGAAAAACTCGATCCGTCGATCGCCGATACAGTCGCTCTCGCCATGAGAGACTGGGCAACTTCAAAGGGCGCACTCTACTACGCCCACGTCTTTTACCCTATGACCAATTTGTCCGCTGAAAAGCACGACGGCTTCATCTCGGTGCAAGGCGATGGCAATGTGATTTCAGAGTTTTCTGGCAAAGTGTTGGTGCAAGGAGAACCGGATGGCTCGTCGTTTCCCAATGGCGGCATTCGAGACACCTTTGAAGCACGAGGCTACACGGGTTGGGATGTGACCAGCCCCGCCTACATCATGGAAACCGACAACGGTTCTACGTTGTGCATTCCCACCGTTTTTGTCTCCTGGACGGGTGAAGCACTAGATAAAAAAGTGCCGCTTTTACGTTCGATCGCCGCGATGGACAAAGCCGCCAATAAGGTGCTGAAGCTTCTGGGGAATGCAAATGTCGCTCACGTCAACTCTAGCTGTGGCGCAGAGCAAGAATATTTTCTGATTGACGCGAACTTTGCCAGCCAGCGTCCCGATCTTCTCTTAGCCGGACGTACCCTCTTTGGCAAAGCGCCTGCGAAGGGTCAAGAGTTTGACGATCACTACTTCGGCGCGATCCCAGAACGCGTTCAGGTCTTTATGCAGGACGTAGAAGAAACGCTCTACAAACTGGGGATTCCTGCAAAAACTCGGCATAACGAAGTAGCTCCTGGGCAATTTGAAATTGCGCCCTTTTTTGAAGCCGCAAACGTCGCCAGCGACCATCAGCAGCTTTTAATGACGGTGCTGAAGCATACTGCCAAACAGCACGGGTTTGTCTGCTTACTGCACGAAAAGCCCTTTGCAGGCATCAACGGGTCTGGGAAACACGTCAACTGGTCAGTGGGGAATGCGACCCAGGGCAACTTGCTTGATCCAGGCGATTCGCCTCACGACAATGCTCAATTCCTGGTTTTCTGCGGTGCGGTGATTCGGGGAGTGCATAAATATGGGCCGTTGATGCGTGCCGTTATTGCGACTGCCAGCAACGATCACCGTCTGGGAGCCAACGAAGCACCGCCTGCCATTATGTCGGTGTACCTGGGTACCCAGTTAGAAGAGGTGTTTGAGCAAATTAAAACAGGTACAGTCACTGAATCAAAGCAGAAAGGTGTCATGGATCTGGGTGTTGATGTGTTGCCCCATCTCACCAAAGATGCAGGCGATCGCAACCGAACGTCGCCCTTTGCGTTTACGGGCAACCGCTTTGAGTTTCGCGCGGTCGGATCGAGCCAATCAGTATCGGGGCCGTTGATTGCGCTTAACACCATGCTGGCAGATTCGCTTGATTGGGTTGGCAACCGCTTGGAAAGCGAATTAGCTAACGGCTTGGAACTCAGTACAGCCATTCTGACTGTCCTCAAAGAAGTGATGGAAACGCATGGTGCGGTTGTCTTTGGAGGCAACGGCTACTCTGAAGAATGGCACAAAATGGCGGTTGACGATCGCGGTTTAGCCAACTTACGCACCACAGCGGATGCCCTACCAACGCTCAAAGAAGCTTATATTGAAGACCTGTTTGCCAAAACGGGTGTGCTCACACCCGTCGAGCTAGCAAGTCGGTTTGAAGTGTACGCTGAGCAATACATCCTGTCGATCGAGGTCGAAGCGAAACTGGTTGTCAACATGGCTAAGACAATTATTTATCCCGCAGCGCTAGAGTACTTAGCCAAGCTATCATCAACCATTGCGAGTTTGGCTGGGCTAGGCGTTGACTTTGACAAAGAGAGTGCCAAGAAAATTGCAGATCTCACGAATGCAATGGTCGCGACAACCAGCAAACTCAGTACAGCCCTGGCTAAGCACGATTTCGCCACTACAGAAAACAAAATGCAATACTGCGCTCAAACGCTTCGTCCCTTAATGGATGAAGTACGCCTATCTGCTGATGCCCTGGAAGGCGAAGTTGCCGATAGCTTCTGGCCTCTGCCAACCTACCAGGAAATGCTGTTCATCAAGTAGTGTTCTGCTTGGATGACCTGGTTTAACCGCTGTTTGAAGCATCAGCATTCAGCATTCAGCGGTTAAACCAAGGCACACATTGCGTGAATGATTGAGATGAGTAATTTAGGACTGCCATAAAGCCAAGGCAGAGCGAGCCGTCTCAGCAATGGTTCTATCTAGCACAATCATGACTGCGGTGCGATTACTGTGATCTGGTTTGTGGCACGATCGCGCACAATCCACCCAACCTTAACGTCCGCTTCAGCCGCATCTGGATCGATCGGAGCCTCAGTGACATTGAAATATACCTTACGCCCCTCCCGCGTTTCGATCGCAAAATCGGTATTTTGGGCATACACCACCTTAAAGCCGCGATCGCGCAAACAGTACATGGCCCACCCTTTAAGTGTTTGCTGCTCTGGCTTAAACGGAATTGGCGGTTGATGAAATAAGGCTTCGATCGCGACGATGAATGACATAGCTCCTCTAATGCGTCTCTGGTTTGTAATTTCGTAACATCAGCGCTTCTACGGCTGCTTGCGGCGTAATGTCTCCCTGCAACAGGCGATCGACTTGATGGGAAATGGGCACAGCAATGTTTTGTTGTTCAGCAAGTATCGTCAAAACTTGAGTCGTATTCACCCCTTCGGCAGTACCTTTGAGCTGAGCGAGAACCTCCACCAGCGATTGCCCCTGGGCCAGCCCATATCCCACCTGGTAGTTGCGGCTGAGGGCACTGTTGCAGGTTGCCAGTAAATCACCTAAGCCCGATAAGCCATAGAACGTTTCTGGTTTAGCACCCCAATATGTCCCCACTCGAATAATTTCGGCGAGTCCGCGAGTGACCAGTGCAGCTTTTGCATTCGTGCCCAGATGTAACCCATCGCAGGCTCCCACCGCGATCGCAATCACGTTCTTCAGCGTACCGCCCAGTTCCACGCCCAGTCCATCAGCATTGGTATAGATCCGAAAGGAGTTGGACGACAGTGCCGCTTGGACGGTTTCTGCCGCAGCAAGCTGTTGGCTGGCAACCACCGTTGCAGCAGGCAACCCCTGCTGAATTTCTTGAGAAAGGTTTGGGCCTGATAGGACAACCACTGGATGCGACGGTAATGCAACCTGCCAGATTTGAGAGGGCAGCAGCGGCGTCGTTTCATGGCTACCCGTTGCTGCCAAGCCTTTGGTCGCTGTGACAAACACCGTATGAGGTGCGATCGTCACCTGTTGTACCTGTTCAGCGACTGCTCTCACACCTTTCATCGAGACCGCAGAGACCACTATATCGGCATCATCGAGCATCGTGTGCAACGCTCCCTCTTGACGTGACCAAACACGGACTCTGTGGCCTTTGTCCTTTGCCAGCGTGGCTAAAGCGGTTCCCCAGGCTCCAGCACCCAGAATGACGATCGTAAGTTGTGACATAGGATAAAGCTATCAGCTTTCAGCAATCAACGGTCAGCTTCTTAAAGTTCAAGCCTTGAGTGTTGAAGCAAGACAACTGACCAACAAAACGAGGGCTTCAAGATGACGAATCACTACTTGTTGTAAGTTGATGGCTGACCGCCGACTGCTGACCGCTTCTTTCTCGTGGATACCGCTCCATCAACGTCCGCACTTGCTCCGCATGGTAAGAACTGCGCGTTAGAGGAGACGACACCACTTGCAGAAAGCCCAGCGATTCGCCATAGACCTGCCAGACATCGAACTGCTCCGGACGCACGAAATTGACTACGCCCAAGTGCTTTTGACTGGGTTGGAGGTACTGCCCGATCGTGAGAATGTCGCAAGCCACTGACCGCAGATCGCGCATAACCTGTTTCACTTCGTCATCGGTCTCGCCCAGACCCACCATAATGCCTGTTTTTGTGTAGACCCAAGGTGTCAGATCGCGCGCTCGCCGCAAGACGTCCAGCGAGCGCTCATAGCTTCCTTGAGGACGAACTCGACGATACAAGCGGGGGATCGTTTCAGTATTGTGGTTCAGCACCTCTGGCGCGGCTTGCAAAATCGTTGCCAGCGCTTCCCAGTTGCCACAAAGGTCAGGAATCAAGACTTCGATCGTAGTGCCAGGTGAAGCAACCCGAATCGCCTGGATGCAGCGATCGAACTGGGCTGCACCACCATCCGGCAAATCATCCCGATTCACTGAAGTCACCACAACATGGTTCAGCCGCATCCGGCGGACGGCTTCTGCCAACCGCTCTGGTTCAGTGGGATCAAGCGGCTTTGGCTTTTTCTCAAAGTCAATGTCGCAGTAGGGGCAAGCACGGGTGCAGGCAGGCCCCATAATCAAAAAGGTAGCCGTGCCATTGTTAAAGCACTCACCAATATTGGGGCAAGAGGCTTCTTCACAAACCGTGTTCAGCTCCAGATCCCGCAGAATTTCTTTAACCGAGCCGACCCGCTCCCACTGGGGGGCTTTTACCCGCAACCACTCTGGCTTAACAACCACACCTTATCCCAAGTTAAACAGCTTCTGTCCATCCTAACAGGCACAGGCTACAAGGTCGAAGTGCCGCCAGAGCGTACACAACTGCCCCGATCGAGGTGTCTTTTGAATCAAGGCAGTTGCGCATCAAAGAGGGTTGGTTTCGGGGGGGGCAACATTACCTGACATTGGCGAAACGGTTTCTTGCTTAATGCTCAGCGTCGCAGCCGCACCTTTGGGAGTCACCTTAGCAGCAGTTGTCTGGGTGGGAGAAGCTTTTGGTAACGGCGCTACTGTTGCTGAAGAAGAGGGTGAAGCTGGTGCGGTGCGCTGAGGAATCGATTGATGCGAAACCCAGGCAATTCCACCCGCCATCAAAGCCGCGTAACCAAGATAGATCTGCATCGAATTGATGCGTAGCTTCGAGCCTGTCTTGGGCTGCTGCCACGATGGTACTACAGCCGACTCGATCGCAGGTAGCGACGCAGCCATCTGGTTTCCATCGAGATCCAGTGCGTTACCAATCTGACGAATAAAGCCACGCAGATAGATATCCTCAGGTAGCCGCTCGATTCGTCCAGTTTCTAAGGCTTCTAATTGATGGAGGGAAACCTGGGTTCTTAAGTGTAAATGATATGGTGACCACGACTTTTCTTGCCGTACCCGAAGAATCATTTGCCCTAAGTCTTGCAGGTACGCTTCTCGTGCCTCAAACATGGCCTTTTGTGCAAGCTCTCGCTTACTCAGTTTTTTGCCAGGGTCTACCTTGAGCGGCTTGATGCTAGAAACGGCAGTGGGCGGATAGAGAACTTTACGCTCTCGAACTGCTGGCGGTGTCTTGCTTTCTGTAGGCGGAACGACTGCCAGAGTAGGAGGAGTGCGATCGGAGGCGTTTGGGGCTGAAGAATTTACTGGTGTCAGGGATTGCACCTTCGATGCAGCGGCTGGAGTGATGGAGTTGGTAAAGCTCTGTTCTGCTGTTTGCACCATCCTTGAAGACTTTTTGTGCACCATTTTGCGTAGTGCCAGTCGAATGGCTTCTCGACCCATCGCTCTCATCATGCTCTGCATCTGTCGATTCAAATCGTCTGGCAATGCTTTCAGGCTTGAGAGCATCTGTCCATAAATTTCGCTGTGATGTAGCTCCGTCTCGACTTGCCCTAAGATTGCCCGCAGCCCATTCAATGAAACTTCAGCGTTGCCCCCAGGAACACCCACACAGTACGTAGACTCGTGTGCCAGCATGAATCGCCTCTCCTATCTAAAACGTCCAGCACTCAACAGCCTTTATTAACCTCAAACGTGGCTTCGCTCAGTGGTAGCCAAGCTTTTACAACCTACGCCTAGAGTAAAATAGTGAAGCCGTCTTCATTGCTTCATCATTCAAGGGCTTCCTGCTCCCTCCGGATGGATAAATTTCAATTCAAACAGGACTGACGCAAATTCTCTAAAGCCAGCCCCCCAGCCCCCAATTTATAGTCCTAGCGGACATACAAGAAAGGGAAAACAAGCCCTCAAAGTCCCCCAGAATTGGGAGCTTAAAGCCCTTTGGGCATACAAGAAAGAGACGGCTGCGTAAGTCCTATCAAAACAAAACGGTGGGGCGATCGCCCCACCGTCAGCAGCAGATTCGAGCCTTAATGCCATTCAATCGCGACGGCTATCTCTAGATGTGCATTCTTTAGACAAGCAGCGCTCTAGCAGCGATACTTGATGGAACCACCAATAGCGACGTGGATTGAGAACCACTTGAAACTTGGAGTCAAAGACTGGCTGGTTGAGGAACTGCCAGAAGGGAAAAGAAAGCTTGGTGTGTTGTGAAGAAAACATAGGAAAATTCCAGATGATAGGGGCGGGCAGCACTCGTCGCAAGCGCTCGATGCACGGACTGGTATGCCACTACAACCATGCCAAAATCCTTTACGAATCCCCTTGTGAGGATTGCGGAATCTTCCTACATCTTTTTTTCAAATATCTGTATTTCTATGGAGAAAATGACGCACTTTTTGGGGTGCCTTCAGTTTCTTCGTTACGTTCAGTTCGTCAACACGGCGAACCAAAGTGTAAGGTATACATGGGTAGACTGCAAAAACGGAGCGGCAAGCTCTGTACACTTACGATTCGCTGAGCTTCGCGATCGCACGTGTCAACAGTTGATAAAACCCTTCGACATCAATTGTTTCAGCAATGTTGGCATGGGGAGGCGCGTTGGTCACATGATTGCGATCGACCACTGTGCGCCCCATCGTTAATTCACTGGTCGTTTCGATTGCAACATAAGCGCGGCTGGTCGTGAATAGAGCAGGCTGCAAGAGATAGGCAATGACGCAGGGATCATGAAGCGGCGGGCCAGGAAAGCCATGACGCTGCATCTCGTAGGCACCGTAGTGATTCAGCAGGCCGAGCGTAGCAGCGCTGATGGGGGAGTTGATTGCACGTATCCCATGCAAGCGCTCTGGAGTCGCGATCGCCTGATGCGTTACATCCAGACTCATGATTGTCAATGGAACTCCAGCTGTGGCAACCACATGGGCTGCATGAGGGTCAACATAGAGGTTAAATTCGGCTGACGGCGTGATGTTGCCTTGAGTCAGCGCTCCGCCCATCATCACAATTTCTTGAATGTGCTGACAAATCGCGGGTACCTTGATGAGCGCGATCGCAATATTCGTGAGGGGGCCCAAAGTTGCAAGCGTGATCTTGTGCGTTGATCGCAGCAGCGTCTCGATCAAAAAATCAACGGCGTGTTGCTCTTGCAGTGGCATCTGCGGTTCTGGCAAATGAATGCCATCTAACCCTGTTTTGCCATGTACGTCTTCAGCCGTTAGAAGGGGACGCAGCAACGGACGAGGGCAACCTGCATACACGGGTACATCAACACTCATCAGTTCGCACAGGGCGCGTGCATTCTTCTGCGTAAGGCTGAGCGGCACATTACCAGCCACTGTCGTAATGCCCAGAACGTTAAGATGCTCTGGAAAGGCTAGGGCAAGAAATAGGGCGATCGCATCATCAGCTCCTGGATCACAGTCGATGACGATTGGTTTAGCCACCATAAATAGCAATTACTAGAGGGTGATGATGGATTTGGGGTAAGCAGAAAACCGTTAACAATCTACTAAACCCCTAGAGGAATAAATATTACCTGATGGACGGTTCGGTGATCTCCTACAGGATGCAGCGGTTTTACCGCACAAGGCAATTAGCAAAACTGATGAATTAGTCGTTTCATTAGCCATGCTGATCAGTAGGTAAGCACAATGATTTGTAAAAAGAGGTTTGAGGACTTCGCCTCCAAGCAGGGGTTTAATCCCTCCACCCCAAAACCATCTTTAACTTAATAGGACTTACGCAAATGCGGTCATCTTTCGTCCCCTAGCCCCCAATTTTGGGGGAACAGAGCCAATTAAAGCCCCCAGCATTGGGGGTTTGGGGGCAAGTGCGTAAGTCCTACTTAATTAAGCCCAGCCACTTAGCAAAGTTAAATCACCTCCGGCTTTGCCGGAGGCTTATCTTTGTTAGCCCCCCAAGGGGGCAGGGTTAGGTGTCTCCCAAGGAGACGAGCAGCCTCACCGCAACGGCAAATTCAGTTGCTCTAACCGGA
>JAHHIE010000084.1 GCA_019358945.1 Stenomitos rutilans HA7619-LM2
AGGTGGATGCTTGGCAGGAACAGCGTAATCAAGAGAAGACTTGGATTGATTGGCGATTTACGACCGCAGATGCCAGGGTAAAACTGTATCGGCTCTACCCGTCAATTAATCATTGACTGACCACTAGTCTCAGTAGCTTATTGGTCAGTACCAGTAGAACACTGCACTCTGATACTAACGATGAAATTGACACTAAAGGCATTAAGACGACTGCTCACAGCGACTGGTTGGTTAAGCTTCCAACTCCTTAAGCAAGCGGTGCGAGTGGCGCATGAGCAACTCGCACCGCTTGAGCCAGGTACACCCACCCCGATCGCCCTGCCGCCTGCTGGTAAAACGGTGACAGTTGAAACGACGACAGTACCCCTTTCGCCTGTTGAACGAGAGCTGGTCGCAGTGGCAGAGCAAGCCGCCGCAATGGTTGAGTCTCAGAATCGCAATCAGAGATCGCTCGTTGTGACTGCCTTACTAGATGAAGCCTGGAGCCAGGGACTCACGACCTATCCCCAACTGCTGGAGTATGTGAAAGCACACACTGGTGAAGCGTGTAGCCGTCGCGCGATCGCCAACTGGAAACGTCAGCGTGGACTGTTGGTAGAACCATGTCAAGCAGCTTAAAGATCTACCGGACAACCGAGCAACGGCGAATTACAGCGGTACTACGTTCCAGTTCCAGTTTGCTGGTAGTGGGTGAGTCTGGTATCGGTAAGAGCATTCTGGGTGAGGCGATCGCTCAAGAGTTGCAGGAGGGAGGCTACTTGGTCGCCGTGGCTCAACCAGCCAGTACCAAACAGCTATTAACTCGCCTTGCGGAGCAGTTGGGAGTAGAGACACAGGACTTAGCCGGAAAGAACCTGACGACGATAGGGCTGCGAACGGCGATCGCTGATTTTCTCCGTGAGCAAACAGCGTTCCTCATCTGTGACGATGCCCACCACTACACGCCAGAGTTTCGGCGGTTTCTGGAAATTCTCCATGAGCAAAAACAATCATTGCTGCTGCTGGCAACGGCACCACCCGCAAAGGATATCTTTTTGAAACTCCCGCGTATGGAACTCAAGCCCTTCAGCGATGTGCAGATTCGAGATTTGATGGCGGCTCACTCGCTGGAACTCGGACTCAGTATCGGCACGGCACAACTGGCAGGACTCCAGCAGCGCTGCGGCGGTAATCCCATGCTGGCAAAGCGGGTCATTCAGGAAGAATACCTGGGACTGGAAGACACGGCACCGGATCATCAGCAGTGGGTGGATGGTACACCCTACCTCATTGCCGCCCTGATGGTCTTTGGTATCGTGCGTGTCATTGGCATCGGCTTAAACAGTACCTCGATGTACCTCATTGGCGGCATCCTCACCGTGGTCGTGGGCATCCTGCGGCTCCTCTTCTACTCACTGCCCAAAAAATCAACGAGGTTAGGCGGTTAATGCTCACGGTCACTCATGCGGCCCTGGCGATCGCCAGTACGTCTCTGTTTATGGGCACGGCTGACCCCTGGCTCTTAGGTACGGCTGCGGTTGCCTCACAGTTTCCCGATGTTGATACAACTGGCAGTGTCCCAGGCAGAATCTTTTATCCCGTGAGCCGCTGGTTAGAGGCAAGATTTCCCCATCGTTCCGTGACTCATAGTTTCATGGTGACGGCACTACTAGCGATCGTTCTCTTACCACTGTGGTACTTCGGTCAGCCTAATTTCTACTGGGCGCTGCTGATTGGCTATTGGATGGGTTGGTTTGGCGATGTGTTCAGTAAGTCCGGTGTCGCAGCCTTCTTCCCCAACCAGGCACGGCTCGTCATCCCAGCAAACCCCCGGCTCAGATTGTCTACTGGCAGCAAGGCAGAATCACTCGTCCTCGCGCTACTGGTGTTCGTGGCAGTCGTCAGCATCAACATCAATAGTGCAGGTGGCATACTACGGGCATTCGACCAGGCGCTGGGTTCCCAGTCTGGAGCCGTAGAAATCTACCAGCGAGAAGGCAGCAAGCATCAAATCTTTGCCCAAATTCAGGGACGGCATACCATCACTCAGCAGCCGATCGCGGGGAACTATGAGGTCATCGGTACAGTAGGTCAAGACTTGCTCGTGAAGGACAATCAAGCGCGACTCTACCGGGTTGGCAGCGGTACAGAGGCTCAGATTGCACCGGAGACGATACACGTCACAGTTGGAACATCCATCGCCTTGGTGACTCGTGAAGCGTTCCTTGATAACCAGTCTGCTAGAGCGGCGATCGTCCCACTAAAACTGCCCAACACCTACATCTCAGGACGGCTCACCATTGACGCGCTCGATCGGGATGATGTGAAACTGCATAGCTCTAAGCAGTACTTCCAACCCATACAGGCGTTCGGTGAGGTGCTGGAGCTGGAATCTGCCTCCCCTGGTGAACTGCTGGCAGTGTTGGGCGATGCCTTTGCGACCGGAAACCTAATCGTGAGGACCATCCATGTTCAGCCGTAAAGTCGAGAAGCCTTTACCGCCCGTTGCGACGTTGCCAGTGAAACGTACTGCCCAGGCAGAAGAGAGCCAGACCGCAGGCATTCTGTTAGGGAAAGGGGTGTACTGGAATCCTGAAACCCTGCCGAATGCCCACATTGTCTGTATTGGTGCTTCGGGTAGTGGCAAAACGCAAACCCTCAAAGGAATTTGTTTTGCGCTGCGAACTATATATATAGGCGCACAAAAAATTTTAATTGACTTTCATGGAGATCAGGATATCGAGGGCGAGACAGTTTTTCCGCTCCACATGGCTTCTCCGTGGGGCATCAACCCGCTCACGGTAAACCTTGACCCGGAAGGGGACGGACCGAATTTGCAGGCGATCGCGGTGGCAGCGGTACTGAAACGGTCGCTTCAAATGGGTCCCAATCAAGAGGGAATGCTGCTGGATGTGATTGGAACGTGCTATCAGCAGCAGGGCATTGTTCAAGACGACCAGGCGACGTGGACGAAGGAAGCGCCCAACTTTGCTCACATTGAAACGGAACTAGCAGCTCGTATTGAGGAAGGCTGTAAGGAGTCGCAACGGCTGAAGCTGAAGCTGGCGGCAACGTTTCAATATGGCGTGTTCAGTCGCTCACAGTTTCCGATGGAGGGCAAGCATATCCGGGTTGACCTGCACAAGCTACCTCCAGCAATTCAGTCGATCGCGGCTGAGTCGCTGGCAAAGCAACTGATGGACAATCATCGGCTGCTGGGTGAGATGGCAGGGAAGCTACCGCGCACGTTCCTGTTTATCGACGAGGCGAAGGAAATGCCCAAAGGCACGGGTTCAGCCTGCGATCGCATCATTGCTGATGGTCGGAAGTACGGCTTGGCATTAGTGCTGGCATCACAATCCGAACGGCATTTGTCAGCGGATGTGATTGGGAACTCTAGTACCAAGCTGGTGCTGCCAGTCGATCAAACGGAGGTGTCAAAGGTGGGGAAGAAGTTCCGGTTTGCTGAAGTGAAGGTTGCCGGGCTGCGACCACTCCAGGCGCTCTGTCGGTTGGGGACGGATGCCAAGCAGGTTGATATTGTTCCTTATTACGAGAGACTTCAGTGAGACAGTACGTGGCTCGTTATTGCTGGTGGGGTATTGCGCTGATCCTTTCAGGCTGCTCGGCTCAAGCTGTCTCGCAATCATTGCCCACTCCCAGCGCGACAGTTCCCGTATCACCTGAGAGTGTCGATACCGCGCCACAACGACGGTTTCAAATTAAGCTGACGCTAGCGGCTCTTGATGACCTGAAGGTGAAGGAAGGCGCTACGGTCATTCCCGGTCAGATTCTGGCGGACAGGGTACGCGATCAGACACGGTTGGCGTTCCAGCAGCGAGAGTTGCAGCAACGCATCAAACGGCTGAAGGCACAGATGGCGTTACCAGTGCCAGAGGTCAGCGGCTTACCGACTGCCTCAGTGTTGGGTGAGGTCGCTGATGTGGAACGGCTGAAACTGAAGGCGAAGGCTGTACAGCAGGCGAAGGAACAACAGCAGCGTAAGTTAGACCTGATTCAATCGCTGCCTAAGAACGAAGTACCAGAAGCGACCGTGCCCCATGAGCAAGCTGTACTTGAACAAAAGCAACGTGAGGTAGACCAGGCTCTTGCTGAGGTGGAACTGTCCAGGGGCAAGCTGGCGAAGGCTCAGAGCGATCGCCAGTTCCAGGAGTACCAGCACTCGTTAGAGATGTCGAAACGAGCGATCGCGCTCCGGCAGCAGGAAATACAACAACAGGGAGAGCTTGCCCAGGTTGAGGGGCAGTTGTCCCAGGTCGAAACCCAACTATCCACACTTTCAGCGGTCAGGAGTCCGTATGCAGGCAAAATCTCGCGTCTCAAGTTCCAGGGTCAGACTGATCAGAGCCTTGCTGTTGAGCTGGTGCTGGTTGTCACTGATGACAGTTCACGCCCTAGCGCAATCCAAGTCACCCCCAGTCCAACCGTCTCTCCCAGTTCCAACCCAGCAGACGGAGGCAGAACCCCTTGATGAGCCAGCCGAGCTACAGGGCGATACGAACCCCTTGAATCCAGCGGGGGACTCACTTGATAAGCTGATTCAGATGCGGGTGAATGATGACCTGTGGAAGTCGATGCTGGGTGATTTGCCCTGCCTGGAGGCTTCTGATACGTGCATTGGGCAGTTGCAGACAGCGGCGATCGACCGTTCCAAAACACTAAAAGCCATT
The DNA here is from genome assembly GCA_019358945.1 of Stenomitos rutilans HA7619-LM2. Classification (GTDB taxonomy): domain Bacteria; phylum Cyanobacteriota; class Cyanobacteriia; order Leptolyngbyales; family Leptolyngbyaceae; genus Stenomitos; species Stenomitos rutilans. The sequence goes on from JAHHIE010000084.1 coordinate 4,671, forward strand.
GACCAGCGCATCGAGGTGATCAATACCAAGATTGAGGAAGCCCGCAAGAATAACCAGAAGACGATCGCGTTGGGGGTGTTTGAACCGTTGGTGCAGAGCTATCTGAAGCTGGAGGATGTGCCTGTACAGCAGGGGCAGCAACCCCGTAAGCGAGGCTTACTCGATCGGGTGTTTGATTTCTTTGTCAAGCCCACAGGTGCCATTAACGAAGTCCTCTCGTTGATTGGTGTACCGCTGTTTCGCAATGCCATCGGTGGCGATCCGGCAGCGCAGTCTCGGCAGATTGCGATCGCGGATTTGCAGGTGAAGGTGGCAGAGGTGGAGAAGCAACGGGCTGACCTGGCAGACAAAATCCGGGAACAGGTGATGTTGCAGGTTCTAGACTTTGACGTACTCCGGCGAGACTTTCAGGTAGCGCAAGAGATCTCAAAGCGTGAGGTGCTGCGGCAGCGGTTGATTGAGGTGGATTATCGGTTTGGGCAGGGCGAGACGACGCAGTTTTTGGGCAACCTGAATGCGCTGGACAGGCAGAAGGCAGAGACGTTTAAAGCGTGGGCGCGGTTGCGATCGCAGATGGCACGGATCAAGCTGCTGGTATTGGGGGCGGGAGAAGAGTAGGGGCGTGGAGCGATCGACTCCAACGCAGTCTGCCTCTCTATTTGAATTAGCAAATTCTAGAAAGCAGACAGAATTTTCCCGGATGACTACACAAAGTGTAGTATTTTCCTACGGATGGGTGATTTGGTCGCAAGACTTTTCCTGGGTAACGAGGGTATTGGTAGGCATCAAAGACCAGCGTGGAGTTTCTGTCGAACTTGAAACGAGGTGTTATGTAGAAAGTTTCTGCCGATCTCCCAGAGCAGCGTGTTATGCAGAATGATTCAGTCTATTCAACCAAATCAGCTAGCATAGGCAGAAAGTTTCCGTCTATTAATAGTTAGCCCCCTTAGATCTTCGGTGGTGGCGTGTTCGCAAGGTTGCTTATAGAAAGCCAGCATCTCTTCAAATACAGACATGCCCTAAAGCATCTTGCTCAAATCCTCTGGCTATAGGCTATACCTATGGATACAGTGCTGTTTGAGGTAGCTTGTGACGTTAGACCTGTTGACTGAAATTTACAGTTCCTTTGAACCTTTTCAGCCTCCATCGAAGGAAGCCTATGTCGAATGCCAAGAGGTTCGAGGTGGATGGGAGATTATTCGGGAACTGGGGCGCAAGATTACCCGCTCCAAGCAACCAACTTGTCAGCTTTACTCAGGGCATCGTGGCGTAGGCAAATCCACAGAACTTCTGCGTTTGAAGGAATATTTGGAACAGCAGAAATACTTCGTAGTTTACTTTGCAGCAGATGATGAGGACATCGAACCGCAAGATGCTGCATATGCAGATATTCTCTTTGCTTGTACCCGCCATCTTGTAGAAGCAATCAAGCTTCAAAATCACAATCCTCTGCTGAATTGGATGAAGGAAAGGTGGGAATCTCTCAAAGACTTAGCATTGACAGAAATTTCGTTTGAAGGTTTAAGTTTAGAAGGTCAAATTTCTCAGTTTGCCAAGATCACTGCTAACTTGAGAGCCACGCCAGACAAGCGGCGTGAACTTCGCCAAAAGATTAATGCGAATACCCCATCTTTAGTAGCAGCTCTCAACGATTTTATTACAGAAGCACAAAAGACTTTGCCCACCGATAACCGAGGGATTGTTATGATTGCTGACAACCTTGATCGAATTGTAGAAACACAAGAAGAAGGAAAACCAAGCAACTATGATGAAATTTATTTAAACCGTAGCGAGATGCTGCGCGGCTTGACTTGCCATGTAATTTATACAGTTCCGATTGCGATGATTTACTCAAAGGGGCGCGCAACTCAACTCGAAAACAATTATGACACCCCTGATGTCCTGCCTATGGTGATGGTACGAAATCGGGACGGTAGTGAAAACTCATCCGGGTTAGGAAAGTTGCGTGAATTAATCTGTCGGCGTGTGGCACTGATAGAGCCAAACCTTGTACAGACCCTAGAAGGAGGGATAAACGGGATTGATACTCCAGCTGTGTTTGATAGCCCTGATACTCTCAAATTACTGTGTCTGATGAGTGGAGGTCATGTACGAAATCTGATGCAGTTAGTCCAAAAGGCGATCGACTGGACAGACGAACTACCAATTACGGCAAAGGCAGCAAAACGTGCAATTGAAGAGACGCGGGAAACCTACCGAAAAACGGTGCAGGAGCATCAGTGGGAGGTTTTGGCACGGGTATATCAAGCTAGGGAAGCAAATAATGACGGGGAACACCTACGGTTGCTGCTAAATCGATGCTTGCTGGAGTATCGGTACTATGATGAGAATGAAGCCCTTCAGGTTTGGTGTAACGTTCATCCTCTAATTGAAAGGATTCCGAGGTTCCAAGATGCGCTCGCTAGGATTCAAACTCTATGAGTCTCGCCAAATCATCCGAAGATACTTCACCTTCTAAAGAGGAGGTTTACCAATCTCTTCTTCGCTCCCTCTCAAGACGTAAGGGCTTTGGAATTGTATTTGTGCAAGGCTCTTCAGCAGAATCTAATCGCGTGATCCAGCGAGTTCAGGATGACTTGCCTCAGAAACGGATAGCTGTTTTGAGACTAGATGAACCAATTGAAAACTTGTACGAGCTTATCAAAAATCGTCCTGGTCGGGAGAGCCTAAACATTCTCTTTATTCAAGGTTTGGAGGAATCTCTAAAGCCTTATGTTAAACCTGGCTACGGTGGTGAAGGCGATTATTACAACATAGATACTGTACCTAGTATTCTCAGCCACTTAAACCAAAGACGTGAGCTTTTTCGGGATCATTTCAAGAACATTTGCTTTGTATTTATTCTGCCTACTTTTGCTGTCAAATATATTATTCGTCGTGCGCCTGATTTCTTTGATTGGAGTGCTGGGGTTTTTGATTTTTCTTCAGATGTTGATTCTCAAGTAGTTCAGGGTCGCCAATACAACAATTATGGAAGAGATCAAATCAATATTAATAGTATTTCAGGAGACATTAGGATAGGAGGGGAGATCTCAGGGGATCAAATCAGTGTGGGTAGTGGTAGTCATTTAAAGTTAGACCCTAAGACTCAAGCCAATTCATTAAAGGAGAGAGCATATCGGTTGTTTATACAAAGCCGTTATGATCAAGCACTAGACTTTTATAAAGAAGCTTTAGCACTTTACAGAAACATAAAGAATCAGATTGAGCAGGCAAACACTTTAAAGTCAATTGGTGATGTATATCAATTCTTAAAACGCAGCTACGAAGCACTAAATTCTTATCAAGAAGCTTTGTCTCTATATCAAAAAATGACTGCTCGTAATGGCGAAGCAAACACTTTAAGGTCAATTGGTGATGTATATCAATTTCTAAGTCAATATAACGAAGCGCAGAGGTACTATCAACAAGCTTTAATACTTTACCAATCAGTTGAGGATAGTTTGGGTGAGGCAAACGCACTGCAAGCTATTGGTGATACATATCAGTTCCTAGGAAGGTATACTGATGCACAAGAGTATTACCAGCAAGCGTTGCTCTTGCATCGCTCAATTAGTAATCGTTTGGGGGAAGCCAACACCTTAAATTCGATTGGTGATGTTTTCCAGTTTCTTAGAAATATTAGTGAAGCTCAAACCTATTATCAACAAGCTTTAGAAATTTATCGCTTAATCGGCGATCGCTTGGGGGAAGCTAATACCTTAAATGCAATTGGTCATGTATCACAATCCCTTAGTTTATTCAATGAAGCCATAGCCTATTATCAACAAGCTTTAGAAATTTATCGCTTAATCGGCGATCGTTTAGGAGAAGCTAATACCTTAAAGGCTGTCGGTGATACTCATGTGTTTCTTAATCATGTTGAAGAATCGATGGCTTGCTACCATCAAGCACTGGAAACTTTTCAGCAAATTGGTGCGCGTTTAGGTGAAGCTAATACTCTCAAGTCCCTTGGTGATATTTTTGCGGCTCGTATTTTAGGTGAAAGAGCATCTAATGTAGAGCAGGCAATCACTTGCTACCATCAAGCACTGGAAATTTTTCAGCAAATTGGTGCGCGTTTAGGTGAAGCTAATACTCTCAAGTCCCTTGGTGATATTTTTGCGGCTCGTATTTTAGGTGAAAGAGCATCTAATGTAGAGCAGGCAATCACTTGCTACCATCAAGCACTGGAAATTTTTCAGCAAATTGGAGATCGCTATAGCCAAGCTATTGCTTTGGGTGCTTTTGGCAACGTATTACAGAACCTGAAGCAATATGAGCAAGCTCTCAGTTACTATGATAGGGCAATCAGTTTTTATCAATCAATAGAAGTTGATGAAAAACTCTGTTTTCAAATTCTCCTTAATCGAGGAAATGCTCTCAAAGCATTAGGGCAGTTAAAGGAAGCAATTAATAGTTACGACAGGGTGATTTCGATTGAACCAACTTTGTATGAAGCTTGGTTTGAACGCGGAGATGCTTTAGACCAATTAGGACAATTACAGGAAGCAATTGCTAGCTATAACAAAGCACTAGACATTAATCCGAATTTATGTGAGGCTCTAATGTATAGAGCCTCATCATATAGCTGGTTGAAAAATACTGATTTGGCACTTGCAGATTTGGAACGGGCAATTGAGTTGAGTCCCCATGATGTCCGAGAATGGGCAAAAACAAATCCAGCATTTAGGACACTGCGACGAGATAAAAGGTTTCAAGCATTGATTTGGGGTGGAGACAATACAGAAGATAAGATTGAACGGAATAACCATTCTTTGCAGTGGTTGCAGGGGCTAACAAGTCGATGGAGCGGACGGTTTAGAAATCCTGGTGACGATGCATAGGTCATCTGCCGCCGCTCATCTTGGTCGTTCGGCGGCTGCGCGCGGCTTGGTAGGATGCGAGATAATCAAAGTATGGAGAACAAGAAAGAGCCACGCTCTCAAATTGAGATTATCACCTGCAATGGCAAAGTCGAACCTATGTTCTTATTTCAAGAATACTCATTTCTTGACGAAGAACTAAAAACCGAGGTGTTCCGCTATTGTGTAGAAAGAGGTTGTGTCCCGCTCATTGATTATGAAGAAGAAGTGGGTTCGTGGATATTCCATAGTTTAAGCTGCGGGGACAGAATATGGAAAAAGCCGATTGCAGAAAAGTTTAAGAATTCTGTTGACAAGACAGGCGAAGAAGCGAAATTAGAACAAGAGTTCGTGCAACATCTCAAACAGCAAGGCATTGATACACAAACACAAGTGCCGTGTTTAGCTGGTATTGCTGACATTGTTACGCCAGAGATTATTTACGAGGTGAAGCACATTTTGTCTCGCTCCACCTTGTTCCACGCCATCGGACAAGTGCTTTTGTACAGACAGTGCATCAACTCTACAGCGCAAGCAGTCATAGTTTGTCGTCGCAGCACCGTATCTCATTTGCACGCACTAGCCGAATCCGCTGGAATTGCAGTCATCGAGTGGCGTTAAATGTCATCAACAGCCGCCGAATAAGGCGCTGCAACCCGACCGCCTACAGCCTACGCTCGTTCCTCGCTCCGCCTTCTGGCAGCAAGTGAGCTTGTCCGTTGCACTGGAGGTTCCGTTTTATTGCCTAGTCAGCTCAACAATTACAAGTGTTTTACTGTCGTAGGAAAGGTTTTGAGCGTTGCAACCCTCATCATCTCCATCTCTATCTACAGGAAAGACGACCAAACCCTTATTGCCTTATCCCAGAACAAGATATTAAAAAGCCGCTTACCTATTGTAATCAGCTTGAGCCTGTGAGCTTTGAAGCGGTTGGCTTGGCTCAACAGACAGCTCCGTGAATCGTGCGATCGCGTCGATCGCCATCCCTTCTCGCGGCAGCTTGAGGGCAATGCGCTTGGGGGACAAGCCATTTCAGGTTTTGCGATCGGGCTTGCAATCCACAAACCCGATCGCGTTTGGATCGAGGTAGCCTGCGATCGCCATTTCAATCACTGCCTCAATGGGATAATCGATTTCAGCTGCACGTGCCATGACAGCCTGTTTGATTCGTTCTGGTAGCTGCTCCAAAATGATTTGCCCAGCCGTGGATGAGAGTTGCTCGTATGGCTTCGTTTCTGGCATAACCTACTCCATTGGGATCTGGGCGTTGTAGGGTGGTTCGGTTGCTCTCAGGAGTGCCGCTTCTACCTCTGATAATAAAGCGGGATTTCCCCAACGATCCAGTGTGTAAAAGATGATTCGCACATCAGCCGGTGGATAACGATCGAGCCATGCCCATAGAAAGGCTTTGTGTCCACCATTAAAACGAGTGGCTAAATTGTTCGTCTTGCCAATATACAGAACGCCCTGGCTGCGGTGGCGGACGGCATAGACCCCCGGACGCTTCGGCAAGGAATCAAACTCACGCGTAATTTCAAGCGCTTGCTCAAAGGCTGAAAACGCAAGATAGTTCAAAATCTCCCTTGCACTCATTGTCGCTTGTTCAGCCTCTTTCACCCTGCCAGCATTGTACTCCTCCATAGCGTTTGGAGTGGGACGTTAGGACTGATCTTGTAGGGGTAGCATTGCCTATTTTGAATCGGCTTGAGCCTGTGTGCTTTGAAGCGGTTGGCTTGGCTCAACAGACAGCTCCGTGACCCGTGCGATCGCGTCGATCGCCATTCCTTCTCGCAGCAAATTGAGGGCGATGCGTTGGGCTTTCGCTTGTTCCCCTTCTTCCAGGATGTCTTGATAAATAACGGATTCCTGCATCAGATCCCTCCTGAGAATGCGCTTCATCAAGGCTCTATCTAATACTAGCCCAGCCAGAATCGCCGCCGATGCCGTGAGGTTGCTTTGCATTGTGCGATCACTGAGTTGATCGACCCGTTCAGACACTTGCCGCAGTGCTTGAGTGCGATCGCGGCATCACTCATTCGCTCATCTTCTGATGACTGTGGAAGAATAGAAGGGTAGCGCGTTCCTCCAACCCCTATGACCGTAGTGGAGCTATTTCCAACCCTGAGAAACCTGCCGCGTGCAGACAAACTGAAAGTGATGCAGTTTCTCATCGCCGAACTCGCTAAAGAAGAGGAACCAACCCTTCAGTCGGGGGCAACTTACTCACTGTGGTCTCCACTCGATTCGCATGGAGCCGCGCACCAATTGGCTCAACTGTTGGCATCGGAGCAACCCGCACCCAATGACTGACCTTCAGCGGTTCAGCTTCACCGAACGCCTGGATGCCTTCGGCGTACCCGATGCACTCCCACAACTACCGCTATCCCTCACCTATCGCGATCGTTCGGTGGACGTTTCAGCTCTGTTAGATACGGGTGCAAGCGTCAACGTCTTGCCCTATAGCATTGGGGTGCAGCTTGGTGCCGTGTGGGAAGAACAGACCACTTCTGTAACCCTGGCTGGCAATTTAGCAGCAGTTGAGGCGCGTGGTTTGCTGGTCGCTGCAAAAATTGGCGCTTTTGCTCCAGTGCGGTTGGTGTTTGCCTGGAGCGCCTCTGATGACGCACCGCTACTGTTGGGTCGGATGAATTTTTTCCTGGAATTTGATGTCTGTTTTTATCGATCGCAGCTTGTGTTTGAAGTTCGCCCCAAAGCATGACAAGCTCTGATGTGGCTTGCTCCTGGCAGGCAACGATTCTCGTTCGAGACGCTGCGCGAACGCTCCATATATTCAGATACGTCATCAAAAAGCCTCCCGATCGGGAGGCTCAAAGGCTCTTGGTAAAGACTGAAACTAGCTCCCCCCATAAGGTTGATACGTCACACCATTGGAACAGCGCCAGGGAGTCTTGGTAGACAGTTGCCCATAGGTATAGTTGGTTTCACCCACTGTAAAGACAGTCGTAGCTGTGAGTGGTGTAGACGCACTGCTACCCATCCGTGCAATGCCACACGCATTCGATTTCACCTTCCGAATTACCGCCGAGTTGTAGGCAAGCTTGTAGTAAGAGCCTGCTGTTTTGCCGACGATGTGAATTTTGCCGTCTGCCGTTTTGAAGTTAGTGGCGCGAGGCTGTTCCAGACTGCCATTCACACACTTGGGCAGGATGTCTGAGATGAGGGAGGCAGGGTTGACGGTGACACCATCGACCTTAAAGGCAGTGGACAAGGGAATTGAGCTGGAAGGAGTCAGATGGACGGTGCCGCAAGCATCTGCCTTGACATCCTTTTGCTTTTCGACCGACCCAAAGGTAACGGCAACTTCGGCATTGGCACTACCAGGCGCAAGGTAGACATTGCCCTCGGCATCCTTAAAGGGTGGATATTGAGCCAGTTGAGCGGAGGCAGAAAGTTGAGTCAGGGCAGGGGCGATCGCCAACGTCAGACCGAGAACTGCCGCTGTCCTCACAAGAGTTGTGTTCATGGATGAATGGATTGAAATAGGGTAAGTGTCCCCCCTTTAGGAATGCTAGAGAGTGGGGAACTCTCAAACCTGTATTCACCAATCCATTTGAGAGACATCGGGGAAGCTACGGAATGAAAGCCAAAGCGCTGCTGAATCTTCTGCCTATAGCTGCGATCGCGATCGTGGGTTGGCTCTACGGTTCCTCGTTGTGGCAGCAGTCGCAGGCAGGGCGATCGGGTGATGACATTCCCTCACCCGCGCTGGGATGATTGCCCCGTGCCCAAAGTGAGTTGGTAACGGTGATCAATGTGCATGATGGTGACACCCTTACCGTGCAGCAAGGCTGGCAGAAGGTGAAGGTGCGATTATGTGGGATTGACGCGCCAGAATTAGCGCAGTCATTGGGCGTGGAGAGTCGGAATCAGTTGCGTCAGTTCATTGCCAGTGCTGGGAATCAGGTAATTTTGTACGGCAATGACATTGATCGCTATGGGCGCAGGGTGGCAGAAGTGTTTGTTCCCGACCCAACCCCGCAGCAGCCGGAGCAAGAAAAAGTTCTGAATGACGAGATGGTTCGCGTTGGGATGGCCTATCACTATGCAAAGTATAGCGATCGCTGCCCGAATGGGCGTTCAGGGTTGGTTAAGGCGGAAGCTGAGGCGCAGTCGAAACGGTTGGGTGTCTGGTCTGTTGCCAATGCAGTCAAGCCCTGGGACTATCGCAAGCGGCAATAGCTTGCTCAAGATGTTTTCCAGGTGTGGACTTGTGAAAACTAAGGATGACATTACTTCATTGCAGTGCCAGGATCTGAGCAGGGCGGCATCTGCTTTCAATAGCAACTATTCAGGACAGGGTTAAATCGTGATGAATGAAGCTGACACCTGCCGCAGGTACGTCCTACCAAAGTTAGAGGAGTGGGAGGAAGTGCCCCACCTCATCACGGAGCAATATCCGATCGACGCGGGACGCATTTTGACTACTGGCGGGCGCGATCGCCGCCGCAAAAGGAAGTACGCCGATTACCTGCTCTGCTATACGCGCGACTATCCGTTGGCAGTCGTAGAAGCCAAACGTAAACACAAAGCGCCACAAGATGGGCTACAGCAGGCGAAGGAGTATGCCGTCCTGCTGGGGCTAAAGTTTGCCTACTCAACCAATGGTACGGGCATCGTAGAGTTTGACTTCACTACGGGGTTGATGACTTCAATGGAGGCATTCCCCTCTCCGGCTGACCTGTGGGTACGCTACAAACAGGCAGAGGGCTTGAGTGAGGACGTTGCCGCTAAACTCCTGACCCCATTTGATTTAACAGGTGGGAGAGTGCCCCACTACTACCAGCGGATTGCCATTAACCGAGTGGTACAAGCGATGCTCGGTGGGCAGCAGCGGCTGTTATTGACGATGGCAACGGGCACAGGCAAAACGTCTGTTGCCTTTCAAATCTCTCAGAAGCTGTGGACGATGGGCTGGAACGCCACAGATGAACACCGCAAGCCCAGAATTCTCTTTTTAGCAGACCGCAACGTGTTGGTGGATGATCCCATTCGCAAGGACTTTGCTGCCTTTGATGAGAACATCGTCCACAAAATTCAAGGGGAAGTGATCAAGAGTCGTGAGATCTACTTTGCGCTCTATCAGGCACTTGCAGGCGATAAAACTCGACCAGGCATCTATCAAAACTACAGCCCTGGCTTTTTTGACCTGATTATTGTGGATGAGTGTCATCGTGGCAGCGCCAGGGATGAAAGCAGTTGGCGAGAGATTTTGGACTACTTCCGACCTGCCTACCAACTGGGCTTAACGGCAACGCCTCAGCGAGATGACAACGTAGACACCTATCGCTACTTTGGCAATCCCCTCTACACTTACTCTCTGGCTCAGGGGATTGAGGATGGCTATTTGGCTCCTTACAAGGTGCATCGCGTCACAACGACCTTCGATGCGTTGGGCTGGCGGCCTAGTGCCGATGATTTGGATCGCTACGGGCGGACGATTCGTGACCAGGAGTATCAAACGGGTGACTTTGAGCGGGCGGTAGCCTTGAAAGCAAGGACAATGGCGATCGCGCGTCACATTACCAACACTCTGAAAAAAAATGGTCGCTTTGGCAAAACCATTGTCTTCTGTGTGGATGAGCCGCATGTGCTGGAGATGGTAGAAGCCCTCAACAACCTCAATGCTGATCTGGTGCAGCAGTACCCTGACTATGTGAGCCGGATGACTTCTGACGCTGGGGCAACGGGCAAGCAGCTACTCTACAAGTTTATGGATGTACTGGAAGAGTCTCCGGTGATTGCCGTAACGTCCAAGTTGCTTTCAACAGGGGTTGACGTGCCCACCTGCAAAAACGTGGTGCTGGTGCGGGTGATTCGCTCTATGACAGATTTCAAACAGATCGTGGGACGGGGCACCCGCGTCTATGAGGAGAAAGGGAAACTCTCGTTTGAGATTCTGGACTACACCAACAGCACCCGCCTCTTCGCCGATCCAGCGTTTGATGGGGAGCCTGCCCGGATTGAAAACGAGGCAATGGACGACGAGGGGCAGACGGTAGCGGGAACGGATGAAGTGATTGAACCTGCTTTACCAGAGGATGGGATTGACCTGGTAGACTTTGCAGATGATGCTGAGTTTGAGGCGGATGACGCAGCGCCCAGAGGCTTTACAGGTGTTCCAGAGGATGAGGACATCCTGCCGCGCAAGTTTTTCTATGATGGCGGGGCGTGCGAGGTGATTGGCGAGGTGGTCTATCAACTTGACCCTAACGGCAACCGTTTGCGATCGTTCAAGTTAGTGGACTACACAAAGGAACAGGTTCGCACGTTGTATCGCTCTGTCTTTGACATCCAACAGCGCTGGGTTAGCTCGGAGCAGCGATCGGAGATTATTGACCAGCTCAGCGATCGCGGCATTGATTTTGAGGATTTGAAGCGTGTGACGAATCAACCAGATGCCGACCCCTTTGATTTGCTCTGTCACCTTGCCTTTGACGCGCCCGTTTTGCCTGTCGGCAACGAGCAGAACGGCTGCAAAGCCGGAATCCTAGCTTTTTTGAACAGTACGGCAGCGATGCTAAGGAAATTTTAGAAGTGTTGTTGCAGAGCTATACCGAGAGTGGACCGGAACAGCTTGTGCTACCAGCCGCCTTGAAGGTGAAAGCGGTGGAAGCGAAGTATGGTAATGTGCGTGAGATTGCCGCCCTGTTTGGGGGCGCGGAGTCGCTGAAAGCGGCGATCGACGAACTCCAGGCTTTGTTGTATTCCGCGTAGAGGGTTCATGGCAAAACGGAAGACCAGTAGTGAGACTCCTGTTACCACGGCACAGCGTCTGGGCAGCGTGATTAAGTCAGCGCGAGACATCATGCGGAAGGACAAAGGGTTAAATGGGGAACTCGATCGCTTGCCGCAGTTGACCTGGATTTTGTTTTTAAAGCTGCTGGATGACACGGAGAAGATTCGGGAGGAAGAGGCAGTTTTAGAAGGCACCAGTGCGGCTTACGAGCCTGTGATTGATGCCCCCTATCGGTGGCGCGATTGGGCAGCCGATGACGAAGGGATGAGTGGCGATGACCTCCAGCGGTTCATCAGCAATGATGAGGCGACGTTACGGGATGGTACAACGTGTGCAGGCTTGCTGCCCTACTTACGCAGCCTTCAAAGCCAGACCGGGCGCGATCGCAAGGATGTAATTCGGGAAGTCTTTAAGGGTGTGAGCAACCGCATGGAAAGCGGCGCGTTGCTGCGCGATGTCGTCAACAAGATCAACACGATTCACTTTGACAGTTCTGAAGAGGTAAATATCCTCAGCAGCCTGTACGAGTCGATGCTGAAGGAGATGCGGGACGCGGCGGGGGATTCCGGCGAGTTTTATACACCCCGTCCGGTGGTGCGGTTTATGGTCAAGGCACTAGACCCGCAACTAGGCGATACCATCCACGATCCGGCGTGTGGGACGGCTGGCTTTTTGGTAGAAGCATACGACCACTTGAAGCAGCAGTGTCAGCCGAAGGACTGGAAGCTGCTGCGAACCAGCTTATCGGGGGTGGAGGCAAAATCGTTGCCCTATATGCTGGCGCAGATGAACCTGTTGCTGCGGGGGGTGGAGTATCCCGACGTGGAGCGGAAAAACAGCCTTGCCACAGCCCTCAACCAGTTGGGGGTAAAGGATCAGGTGGATGTGATTTTGACCAATCCTCCGTTTGGCGGTGAGGAGGAGGAGAGCATTAAAAAGAGCTTTCCCCCCGATACCCAAACTTCTGAAACGGCGCTGCTCTTTCTTCAGTTGATCATGCGCTTACTCAAGCGGCAACCCCAACCAGGGCGGGCGGGTGTAGTCATTCCCAACGGCACCCTCTTTGGGGATGGGGTGTGCGCCAAAATCAAGGAGAAGCTGCTGACCCAGTACAACCTGCATACGATCGTCCGCTTGCCCAATGGGGTATTCTCGCCTTACACCAGCATCCCTACCAATCTGCTGTTTTTTGATGCATCGGGACCTACGCAGACGATCTGGTATTACGAGGTGGCATTACCGGAGGGGAAGAAAAACTACTCCAAAACCAAGCCGATGCAGGATGGGGATTTTGAGGCGTGCTTGACCTGGTGGCATGACCGCACCGAGCATGAGCAGGCTTGGACGTATGACTTTGGAGCCATTTACCAAACGGCGAAAGCGGAGGCTCAACCCCACTGGGATGCGGTGAAACAGGCAGAGGCGATCGCCAATCAAGCGGTGCGGCAAAGCAAGGAGCTAGAAACCCAGATTCAGCAGGCAGACACCCCCAAGCAAATCCAGACGCTGAAGCAACGGCAGAAAAAGCTTCAGACAACGGAGCGAGAGCAGCGAGAGTTTGCCAAACGGGAGCAGGCAACGGGCGACTCGTTGTACTGGTATATCTACAACCTGGATCAGAAGAACCCCAATGCCCAAACCGACTTTGAACATTTGCCGCCAGAGCAGTTGGTTGCCGACATCTGGCAGAAAGAACAACGCATCTTAGAGATTTTGAGCGAAATTAAAGATGTCCTCAAAACCAAACCATCGGCAGAGGAGGAACCCTAGTGGCGCGAATGATTGCTGTAACGGATGCGGTGAAAAGCTTGGCAGAGGTGGAAGCCCGGTTTGGGTTACATCGGGTTGAGGATGAGCAGTTTTTTAGCGAGTGGCAGCAAGAGTTACCCGATCTCAGTGAGGCGGAACGGGCGAAGCTGCAAATTATGCGCAAACGGCTGCTGTACCATCGGGCTGAAGGCGATTTGCTGGAAGGCTCGGTGATGCTGTTGGTGGCATCGCCCTTGCTGGAACTGCCGGGGTTTTATGATCCGCCGTTTCGGATGCAGGCAGAAGCGGGTGTGGAAGTAACCGTGGCAGATGGGCAAGAAATTTTGCGAGGGCGGATTGATGTGTTGATTATGCAGCGACAGTTTTGGACACTGGTATTGGAATCGAAAAAGACGACGATTTCCACGCGATCGGCGTTGCCGCAGGCGTTGGCGTATATGATGGCAACGCCAGATTTAGAGAAACCCCAATTTGGGATGTTAACGAATGGGGATGATGTATTGTTTATCAAGCTCGTATTGCAACCAGAGCGACAGTACAGCCTATCGCGGGTGTTTTCGCTCTATACGCTGACCCAGGAATGGCAAGCGGCGTTGCAGGTGTTAAAGAAACTGGCACGGCTGATGGGGCAGTAAAAACATGAACCAGCAACTCTACGATCGCCTGCAACTATCACCCGCGCAAATCGAAACCGTTTGCCAGCAGTGGCACATCACTGAGCTTGCCCTGTTTGGCTCGGTGTTGCGGGATGACTTTTGCCCAGAGAGTGATGTGGATGTGCTGGTGACGTTTGCGCCCGATGCGGCGGTGAGTTTGCTGGATTTGGTGGAGCTGCAACACCAGCTTGCAGCCCTGGTGGGTCGAGAGGTGGATGTGATTGAAACACAGACGATCGAGCAAAGCCCCAATTGGCTGCGCCGCCAAGAAATCTTACATATGGCTACCGTAATTTATCAGGGAACACAATTCATTTTGGAGAAACGGCGATGAGTACTCTGATGATTGAATTACCATCTGGAATTTTGCCAGAGGACGCTAAGTTTTTAATGGCAGTCAAACTGTTTGAAACCGAAAAGCTTTCGATCGGTCAAGCAGCAAAATTGGCAGGCTACTCTAAAGCAACGTTTATTGAGCTAGTGAGTAAATTAGGGGTTGCAGTTGTTAATTACTCACCTGAAGACTTGGCGCAGGAGATGTTGCTTTAATGGCAGAGGTTGTCACCAACAGTTCTTGCATAGGTGATTAATGCCTAAGTTAACGGCATCTCAACAGCGTTATTTGGGTAATGCAACTCTGATTGCAGCCTCCAAACTGATATTTCAGGCATTGGAACAAGCTGGTACGCATGTTTACGTATTGGTTTCGGTCGCAGAAACCACATCAGGTGGAACCCCAGATCGAGGGCAAACTTCCTACTACGGCGGCTCAATTCCTTGGATCAAGTCCGGTGAACTAAATGATGGTTTAATTGATTCAGTTGAAGAGTACATTACCGAGGAAGGTCTAGAAAACTCTTCAGCAAAGATTTACCCAAAAGGAACTCTCGTTATCGCGCTATATGGGGCAACAGTTGGAAAGACTGGTATTCTTGGTCTTGATGCTGCCTCTAACCAGGCTGTTTGCGCTGTAACACCAATAGTAGATAACCTAAGCAATCAGTTTTTATTTTGGTTTTTTCGATCTAAGAGACAAGATTTTCTAAATATTAGTTTCGGTGGTGCTCAACCAAATATTAGTCAGAAACTTATACGGGAAACTTTGCTACCAATTCCAGACATTGAACTTCAAAATCAAATCTGTGAGTTTTTGGAAGCTGTTGAAACACGACAATCAGGTGATAAGTCATTAGAGCTACCAACTTTACCACCATTACTGGCAGATGTGCGGCGGATTGTGGCGCGGGTTGAGGAGTTGGCGGGGAAAGTGGAAGAGGCAAGGGAGTTGCGATCGACGGCATTAGAGGAAGCAGCATTGCTTCTCAACTCTGCCTTAGTACAAACCTTTGATCAGCAAATGCAAGTCTCTGGATGGGAATCTAAACCGTTAAAACAAGCTGCTGAGGTTGCGCGAGGAAAATTTACTCACCGCCCACGAAATGAACCACGATTCTATGGTGGTGAAATTCCATTTATTCAAATCGGAGATATTTCTAGCTCGAATCGATACATCCGACAGTACACTCAGACTCTCAATGAAGACGGGTTGAAAATTAGTCGATTGTTTCCAGTTGGAACAGTCGTTATCGCCATTACAGGGGCGACAATTGGAGTGACTGGGATTCTCACATTCGAGTCTTGTTTTCCAGACAGCATTGTTGGTATCACGCCATTTCAAGACAAGGTTACGCCAGAATTCCTCCACTGTGCAGTGAACTATACAAAAAAAGTTGCGCTGGAAGGTACGACACAAACAACTCAGCCCAATATGAATCTTAAGGATTTAGAAAAGCTTACTATTCCGATTCCACCACTCTCCGAACAACACTGTATTGTTGCTTACCTGGATGACCTGCAAGCCAAAGTCGATGGGCTGAAGCAACTGCAAACAGAGACAGAAGCAGAACTCAATGCGCTGTTACCGTCGATTTTGGACAAAGCCTTTAAGGGCGAACTTTAGGGTAGAAGCTCGACATCTTCATAGAGCAGTGCTAACGGGAATCGACAATCCAGACTGGCAAGATAAACTTTAGTGGTTTCGGGATTCGCTTCGCTGCCGATTGATTGCACCAGTTCCCAATTGCCCCGTTCATTCAGGCGATAGCATTCCAACCCTGGACGATCGGGATCAATCAACACATATTCTTGCAACGTTTCAATCCGGCGATACTGGCGAAACTTTTCCCCTCTATCAACCGCTTCGGTGCTAGGTGACAACACTTCCACAATTAAGCAGGGATAGCGAATGAATTGCCGTGCCGTGCGATCGCGATCGTCACAGGTCACAGACACATCAGCGTAATGAAACGGACCACTTTCAGACACGGCTACTTTGGCATCGCTGGTCAACACCTTGCAGCCCTTTCCCCGCACATGCGACTTGAGCAGCGCCGATAGGTTCACTGCCACTTGATTGTGCGGAATCGTTCCCCCGGTCATCGCCATGACTTCGCCGTTGAAGTATTCATAGCGCAGAGGTTGAGCTTCTTCCCACACTAAGTACTCTTGGGGAGTCATTCTGGGGAAGCCTGAATTTGCAATCATTGCGATTTCCCAATGTAGCAGCTTATCTAACTTTACCGAACCCGCTCATAAGGGTAAGCATTTTTAATATGGGCATGAAGATACTTGCCATGAGAAGCGGCGCTCATCAACCCTCGGTGTTCTCCAGCAGGGACACCGAAATATTGGTAGACAGTGTTATTTTTGAACTCAATTTCTAACACTCGGCTGGCTTCGTCGTAGCCGACACTCTGCAAATCGCTGGATACTACTGCTTGACGTTGCATGGTTAAATGCCTCTGATTTTCAGGAATGTGATCACATTAATGTCAACAGTTGGAGCTGTTTTTAGACGCAATCTCCGACTGTTTCGCATGGTCAAATCGATGACGCGATCGCGCACTACTGAACCGTTGCAGCAGGAGCGTATTGCTTAATCAAGCTGATGGCGTGTTGGCAATCAGAACGATTGATATAGCCTTCACCCGAATCAGCAATGATTTGACCGTTGCTGGCTTTGAGCCGCCAACGGTATTGGCGCAGATTGTCTTGATAAATTGAAAAGCTCAACATTGACAAAACCTCCAAATAATAGAAGATAGGGGTGTAAGTTGGACGACGAGTCTAGAGACGCTTGGCGTTACATTCCTGCTGATGGAGAAGCCAAAACGTGACTCAGTTAACTGAAGAACCCTTCCATTGCCTGATATCCTGAAATAAGGGCGATCGCTCAGTTGACGCTGAGCGATCGTTTGTTACCTAACAAAAAGTGGCTTGTCTCTCGTGCAATTTGGAGGGCAAGCCACTTATCGTTTGTGTTTGGTCGGGTCGGCGATCACATAGGTGTAACCGGAACTAGGCGCAGGGGGAAAGGGTTCACCTTTCGTCACTGTTACCTCTCGACCAGCGGATCGCCCACTAGGGGCAATCACTGTGTACTGCCCGCTCACAAGGGCGATCTGCCCTGGCGAATATGCCATAAACACCTCCTTCGATGTTATATTTAGTTAACAAAATCTATTATACACGATCAAAAAATGAATGTTGAATGTTAACTCAATTCGTGCCTGTCGAGAGCAAGTAGGGCTATCTCAGGAAGAGTTAGGGCAGAAGATTGGTGTGACTCGTCAGACCATTGCAGCTTGGGAAACGGGCGATCGAGATCCCTCATTGGTGCAACTGACAAAGATTGCCAAGCAGCTTGGTGTGTCTGTAGAACTTCTGTTGAATTTAGAAGCAGCGGATGAAGTAGCCCAGCCAGAAGTCTGTCTGTTATTCCGTGCAGATGAGCCGTCTGCTCTCACACCTACACTTCAAGCATCTTTGACTGAGAAAGCGACTAACTACGCAGCCATCGAGAAAATCTTGGAAGAATTGCCTGTTCTGCCAGAACAGCGCCCTTTGGAAGGCTACAACGATTACGTTGTTGAAGAAATTGCTAGGGATGTACGCGATTGGCTTGGGGTCAGTGAATCCTCACCCTTAGGTAATGCTTTGGCATTGCTGGAATCGAAAGGACTCAAAGTTATTCTGCATCCCTTACCAACGGCGATCTCTGGCTTTTCCGCCTATACCAATAGGTTAGGAACTGTGATTTTTATCAATCAAAATCATCCAACCGAACGGAAATTCTTTACTGCCTTGCATGAATTAGCGCATCTAATTTTTCATCGTCAAGAGTATAAGACTGGTTTAGAGCCATTAGTATCGACCCGCAATAAGAAAGATCCGCGTGAGAAGGCGGCAGACCATCTATCAGGTGCTGTTCTATTGTCGGAGAATATTCTTCGTAAAGAACTTCATTCCTACCGCAACCGCTGGCTACCAGAGCCACTTTTAGCTGATTTGAAACGTCGATACGGTGTTAGCTTGAGAACCGTTTTACGCCGTGCAGAACAAGTTGGCATCATCAGCCAAAAGCAGATGGGGCAACAGTTAGGAATACTGAACAAAAAGTATGGTTTTGATGCTGAGCAACCTACTCTACCTAAACCACCAGGTTTAACTAGGCTGGAGCGGTTGGTATATCTGGCGCTAATTAGACAGGAAATTACAGCTTCCAGAGCCGCAGAGATTCTAGGAAAGCCCCTTACAGATGTGCGGGAAGAATTGAATGATTGGATGGAGGAAAATACGCTTTGATCTTTCTCCTAGACGCAAACATTCTGATAGACCTGGGTTGTGTTGAGGGGCTAGATACTCTAGCTAGCTTGGGAATAGCAGAAGTCTTGGATATGGTATTGATCGATTGCGAACATCCAAAGCAACCCAGTTTAGTAGAAGATATTCGGCAGATAGGAGTCAAGGAAATTACAGTAGAGCAAAAAGGGGTTAAGGCTGCCCAGAAATACAGAAAAGGTAGATTGAGCCTTCAAGATGCCCTAAATCTCCATCATGCAAAGACCTTTGGACATACATTATTAACAAACGAACAGCCTTTAAGATCTGTCTGCATTGAAGAAGAAGTCCCCTTTCACGGGATGCTATGGATCGTTGAGCAGGTTCACAATCTTCAGCTAAGGTCGGTTGCACAACTATGTAACTGGCTTCAAATTCTTGAGCAATTGAACCGTTGGCTACCAAAAACAGAACTGGAAGAGCTACGACAAAAGCTAGGTTGCTCTGACCAGAAATCACTTCACTAAAGAATGATCTCGTTTGTGGCTAAAACCACGATCACCCCAGCCCTTACAATCAACCTTGCACCCTCATCTCCCTTCACCCCGTGCGACGAGACGCTATTTTCTATCAGATCTTTAAACGCTTCCCTGGACTTCTTTTTACCCTCCTCGATCAGCCCCCTCTCCAACTACGCGGCTACCGTTTCGAGTCCGTTGAGGTCAAAGAACCCACCTTTCGCATTGATGGCGTTTTCCTGCCGCCCGAAGATGCCACACCCAAAATTGTCTTCTTTTGCGAAGTCCAGTTTCAAAAAGACGACTCCCTCTACCATCGCTTCTTCTCGGAATCCCTGCTCTACCTCTACCGTAACCAGACCCTTTACGATGACTGGTACGGGGTCGTTATCTTCCCCTCCCGCAGCCTCGAACCAGAGAACACAACGATGCATCGATCGCTGCTCAACGGTGATCAGGTGCAGTGCATCTACCTGGACGAGTTGGGCGACCCAACCGAACAACCTGTAGGTATCAGCCTGATGCAACTGACGATCGCTCCCGAAAATCAAATGGCAGCGCAAGCCAGAACATTGATTGACCGGGTAGAGCAAGAAGAAGTAGGAATCCTTTCCAGAGACGAGATAATAGACATAGTCACCACGATCGCCGTCTACAAGTTTTCTGATTTAAGTCGAGAAGAGGTAGAAGCAATGCTAGGAATCAGTTTAGAAGAAACAAAAGTCTATCAGGAAGCAAAAAAGGAGGGGCAGGAAGAAATTTTGGCAGTGACTGTACCATTGCTGCTTAAGTCTGGTATGACGGCGGAACAAATCGCTCAACAGACTGGTATCAATGTACAAGTGATCCGTCGAATCGCTCAACAGCAGTCTTGAGACTGTTCAAACGACTGTCGTCTATAAATTTTTCAACTTAATTGAGAAGAGGTACAAGCATTGCTGGGCTTAACGTTGGAAGAAACCAGAATTTACCAAGACCTGGAGCGTCAAACCAGGCTCAAGGTAGTTTCCCGGCTTTTAAGTAAGGGTCTGAGCCTGGAAGAAGTCGCAGAGATCTTGGAACTGCCAGTGGAAGAGGTTAGACAAATCACTCAACGGCAGGCTTAGTTTGACTCTGGCGATCACAGCTATTCCGTACCATTCCCCTAGCCACTATGGGCAGTTGGGCAATACGTGAGGAGAACTTACCCACTCCTCACAGCCATGAAACGACTACTCATCCTTGCTGTTCTAGGGTACTTCCTGGCAATCGCTCCCCAAGCAACCCAGGCTCTACCCTCAAGCATCCCAACGGCTGATGCGGTCAACCCCTATCCAGCCTTCATTTACCCAGCGCACGGAACGCTCACCTCTGGCTACGGCTGGCGGTGGGGTAGGCTGCATCAAGGCATCGACATTGCAGCACCAACCGGAACGCCGATCGTGGCGAGTGCGGTCGGACAAGTAATCTTTGCAGGCTGGCACAGTGGTGGCTATGGCAATCTGGTGGAAATCAGGCATACGGACGGTAGTACAACCCGTTACGCCCACAGTAGCCGCCTTCTCGTTAAAGCGGGCGATCTTGTTGAGCAAGGAGAAGTCATCGCCCTCATGGGCAGTACGGGACGCGCTACAGGTCCACACTGCCATTTTGAACTCCACACTCCTACACAGGGAGCCGTGAACCCGATCGCCTATCTCGCTCACCCTCAGCCGCAGCAACTCACTGCTTCTCCCCAAGGATGACTTCGACACAACCTTATAGAACCCATTTGAGATCTCAAGGGGAGGCAGCAAGCCGCTTCAGCATCAGCCTGACAAAGCAGAGGTTGATTTTGGTCGTGGCGTTGTCCAAAGTTCGTTCAAAGTTCTTGACCAGGATTTTA
>JAHHIE010000085.1 GCA_019358945.1 Stenomitos rutilans HA7619-LM2
GCCTGTGGAAATGCGGCAACCTGCGCCGATCGCTCAATTGGTCAACGTGATGCAAGAGACTGATCGCGTGACTGGGGAACTCTTAACCGAGGAAGGGCAACTGTTGTCTGTGACTTCTGACCCCCGCTATTTCTCAACCGTCACGATTGAGCGCCCTGGTGGAGAGCAGGCACGGATCAACCTCAAGTCAGCGACGCGCCGGACTCTAGAGCAGTTGCCTAACATCTTTGTTCAGGGTTCAGTCATGGTCAGGAGGACACAGTGAGACGGTGGATAATGGCAGCGCTGGCAGTGGCTCTGTGCAGTTGTAGCAAGGTTGACCCGTTGCTGAAGGCGGATGCTCAGTCGGTACAGCCGCCCATTCAGTTAGGCGACCAGCAGTCGGTGACAAGCAACGGCGCTCGGTTGCTGCGGCTCAAGCTGACACTCTCCAGCCCGGATGACCTGCGGGTGAAGGAAGGGGATTCGGTGAGCCAGGGGCAGATGCTCAGCGATCGTGTCAATGACCGCACCCGACTAGAGGCACAGCGCAAACAACTCCAGCTACAGATTGACCGACTCAAGCAAGCGGTAACGGGACCGCCCCCCGTGCGATCAATTCCAGAGTTAGCCAGCCTCCCCGCGCCGACCTTCTTTCAGGAAGTGGCAGAGGTGGAACGGGTGAAGCTCAAGGCGGATCAGTCGCAGCGTAACAAGGAACTCCAGCAGCGCAAGTTAGACCTGTTGCAATCGTTCCCTAAGAGTGAACTGCCAGAGGCGACCATTCCCCATGAGCAAGCGGTACTTGACCAACGGCAGCGCGACGTAGACCAGGCAAACTCAGAGGTGGAACTGGCACGGGCAAAGCTGGGAAATGCGCAGAATGACCGTGCCTATCAGGAATATTTGCACTCGTTGGAGCAATCGAAACGGGCGATCGCCATCCAGCAGCAAGAGCTACAGCGACAGGAACAGTTGCAACATCAGCAGGACCAAGAACGCGATCGCTCGTTTAAGCTGGCGCAACTGGAGGCACAAAGGCAGCAGTTGAACGCTCAAATCCTGTCACTGTCGGCAATTCGTTCACCCTACGCCGGAGTGATTCAACGCATCAAATATGAGGGACAAAATGATCAGAGTTTCGTGGTTGAACTTACTCTGGCTGTTAATGCTGTGCAGTCCGGGAGTGGCAGAAGTCAGGAGTCAGGAGCCAGGAGTCAGGAGTCAGGCGATCGCTCCGGTCAAATCGTCTCCCCAAGTCCAGCCGTCTCCGCCAGTTCCAGTCCAGCAGACGGAAACGGAACCCACTGATGAACCGGACGCGCTACAGGGCGAGGCAAACCCCTTGAATCCAGCGGGAGACTCGCTGGATAAGCTGATTCAGATGCGGGTGAATGATGATTTGTGGAAGTCAATGCTGGGTGATTTGCCCTGCCTGGAGGCTTCTGATACGTGTATTGGGCAGTTGCAGACAGCGGCGATCGCCAAGTCTAAAACGCTGCAAGCCATTGACCAGCGGATCGAAGTCATCAACACCAAGATTGAAGAAGCCCGCAAGAACAACCAGAAGACGATCGCGCTGGGCGTGTTTGAGCCATTGGTGCAGAGCTATCTGAAACTGGAAGACGTACCCATACAGCAGGGGCAGCAACCCCGTAAGCGAGGGTTTATTGATCGGGTGTTTGATTTCTTCGTCAAGCCCACAGGTGCGATTAACGAAGTCCTCTCGTTGATTGGCGTGCCGTTGTTTCGCAATGCCATCGGTGGCGATCCAGCAGCGCAGTCCCGGCAGATTGCGATCGCGGACTTGCAGGTGAAGGTAGCAGAAGTGGAGAAGCAACGGGCTGACCTGGCAGACAAAATCCGTGAACAGGTGATGTTGCAGGTGCTGGACTTTGACGTACTGCGGCGAGACTTTCAGGTAGCACAGGAGATCTCAAAGCGCGAGGTGTTGCGCCATCGCTTGATTGAGGTGGATTATCGCTTTGGGCAGGGCGAGACGACGCAGTTTTTGGGCAATTTGAACGCGCTGGACAGGCAGAAGGCAGAGACGTTTAAGACTTGGGCAAGGTTGCGATCGCAGATGGCGCGGATCAAGTTACTGGTGTTGGGTGCGGGGGAGGAATAATTGTTGAATAAAAAGCCTCCATAGGGAGGCTTCGCCGTGGAAAAAAGCAAATACGACCAGTAGAAGGCTCTAACTATTGGAGTAAAGGGATAGCAATTGTCTTCCCTCTGCTTGCGTTTGTCCGCAGCACCTAATTATCAATCACCTCTTTGTTTGGCTGGTGGTGCTTTACGTGGCGGTGCTTTACGTCGTTGCGCCCTTACTGCCTTGTCGAGCCGATTATTGGCTTCACGCTCCATTTCTTCAACGCGACGGTGAAAAGCAGTGGATAATGTACCGCCAACACCTGACGCGACAGCTTGGTTAATCTGTCCTGTTATAAAGAAAAATGTAGCTGAGGCGATGAGTCCTGCTGAGGTTGCGTTAACGCACCAGTAGAGCTGTGAAGCCCACCTTGCTTGCATGAGCCGGAGTCTGTACTGTTCTTGCTTTGGGTTGTAGGTTGCTCGTCGTCTTCTAGGTTGGCTTGAGGTCTTGATTTTTTGAGAAGGCATGATACTGTTAACTCACTAATAATTTAAGTTGTCCTGGTTTGGCGGAGGTAAAATACCGTGAACTGGGGCATTTTACTTTTTTGAAGCCAACAGTGAGTTAGTTTCCTCTCCTTGAAATAATCTCTTAGAGGAAAACCATCCCAGTTATTGGCAAACTACCATAACCCTACAGGTAGGATTAGATGTCATCATCAAGCACTATAGGTAGAGATTGACTGATGGTTGGTGCTATCAAACACTAGAAGCTTCAGCCTGTCAAGCGTACAGACAAAGATCGTATCTATGTACTAAAGAGCTTGACTCCTTTGATTTATCGGTTCAGCTTTAAGTACGCATATACTAAAATCTGCGCTTATTTGCTGTCGTAACCGTTCATGTAGAGAATACGGGATACAGCAGCTCATGGCAGTTTGATTGTTATTTCTTAATCCGTTATATGGGTAGCCACAAAAAAGCCCCCCGATCGGGAGGCTAAGAGGCTCTCAGTAAAGGCGAAACTAGCTGCCCCCATAGGGTTGATACGTCACCCCATTAGAGCAGCGCCAGGGAGTCTTTGTAGACAGTTGACCATAGGTGTAGTCAATCCCATTTACCGTAAAAACAGTCGTGGCGAGGAGTGGTGTAGAGGCACTGCTGCCCATCCGCGCAATGCCACAGGCGTTGGATTTCACCTTCCGAATCACAGCCGCATTGTAGGCAAGCTTGTAGTAGGAGCCTGCCGTCTTGCCGACGATGTGAATTTTGCCGTCTGCCGTTTTGAAGTTGCTGGCGCGAGGCTGTTCCAGGCTGCCATTTACGCACTTGGGCAGAATGTCTGAGCTGAGGGAGGCAGGGTTGACACTGATACCATCGACCTTAAAGGCATTAGACAAGGGAATCGAGCTTGAAGGGGTCAGGTGAACGGTGCCGCAAGCATCGGCTTTGACATCCTTTTGCTTTTCGACCGACCCAAAGGTAACGGCAACTTCAGCATTCGCGCTACCAGGCGCAAGGTAGACATTGCCCTCGGCATCCTTAAAGGGTGCATACTGAGCCGTTTGAGCGGAGGTAGAGAGTTGAGTCAGAGCAGGGGCGATCGCCAACGTTAGACCGAGAACTGCCGCTGCTTTCCTCACAAGAGAGTTGTTCATAGATGAATCGATAGGGGTAAGGTGAGAGTCCCGCATTTGGGAACTCTAAAACCTGTATTCACCAACCCATTTGAGAGACATCGGGGAAGCTACGGAATGAAAGCGAAAGCGCTGTTGAATCTTCTGCCCATTGGAGCGGTCGCGGTTGTTGGTTGGGTCTATGTCTCTTCGCAGTGGCAGCAGTCGCAAGCAAAGCGACCGGGCTATGATGACCCAGCAGCTCCTTCCCCAGTACCGGGACTTGTGCCCAAGCCTCAAAGTGAGCCAGCAGATGTGATTAATGTGCATGATGGTGACACTATCACCGTGATGCAGGGCGGGCAGAAGCTGAAGGTACGGTTGTGTGGGATTGATGCGCCGGAGTTGAGCCAGCCGTTGGGGGTGCAGAGCCGGGACAATCTACGATCGCTGATTGCCAGTGCTGGGAATCAGGTGATTCTGTACATCAGTGACACCGATCGCTATGGGCGCAAGGTGGCTGAACTGTATGTTCCGGCTCACAACCCGCAGCAGCCAGAAGAGGAGAAGCTGTTGAACGACGAACAGTTGGTAGCGGGAATGGCTTACGTGTATACGAAGTATGCTAGTCGGTGCCCGAATGGACGTGGATACGCGCAGATGGAAGCAAAAGCCAAGCAGCAGCGACGGGGTGTGTGGAGTGACCCGACTGCTATGAAGCCTTGGGATTATCGGAAGACACCGCGATAGGTTTTAGGCTGCGAATGAACTCTCGAATGACATCTGTTTGAGAGCGTTGCGTTTCCTCACAGTAGCGCCGCAGGGTTTCCATTTCCGAAATTGGAAGCCGCACGTTTAAATGTTCGATGTTTGTTCGTCCGATCTTGGGCATTCTGTAACTAAGGGTGAGTTACGCTATTGCTAACTATTTTATGGGATTTCAGGCAAAGCCCTTTAAGCAAGTAATACTTTTGCTCTGTTACAGCCTATGAAGCAAGTTGTCATTGAGAATCCGATCATCAACTCTCCGTTCGCAGAACCAGAGCGTCATTTTCGCTTTGATGATGATGGCATTACGAATGAAATTGTTGAGTCCCGACGCATTAGCCATTATTTCGTCCCGATCGCACAGCCCAAGAAGAAGACGCAACAGATAGAGCTAGACCTGAGCGGATGGACGCAGGATCGAGTTAAGCCAAACGACTTCATCAACCGAGTGCGGGAAAAAGTTCGCCAGTGGCGCTGGGGAGGCTACCAGTATGTTACTCCAACAACTAAGAAACTACTTCAGCATTGGATTGACCCAGAGCGCGATCGCAAGTTGTTCTTCTGTCAAATTGAGGCGTTAGAAACGGTCATTTACATCACTGAGGTTGCTAGAAAGCTTGGTGAGAACTGGATTAGCAATGAACTCAAGCAGTTTAGCGAAGATGCTAATCCGTCGCTGTTGCGGATCGCTTGCAAGATGGCGACAGGTAGCGGCAAAACGCTTGTGATGTCGATGCTGATTGCCTGGAATACGTTGAATAAGCTGGCAAACCCTCAGAGCCGGATGTTTAGCGATGCGTTTCTGATTGTTGCTCCTGGCATTACGATTCGCGATCGCTTGCGTGTCCTCAAACCCAACGACCCCGAAAACTACTATCGCAGGCTGGATCTAGTTCCTGCTGACTTGCTGCCAGAGTTGGATAAGGCAAAGATTGTCATCATCAATTACCATTCCTTTCTGTTGCGAGAGCAGGGGGAGAAAGCCAGCAAAACGACCAAGAGCATTTTGACTCAAGGGGGCGAGAGTCCCTTTACAGAAACCCCAGCCCAAATGGTGCGGCGAGTTTGCCGGGAACTGGGCAACAAGCAAAACATCATCGTGATCAACGACGAGGCACACCATTGCTATCGGGGTAAAACGAGTGCGGACAAGCTTAAAGGGGATGAGCGCAAGGAGGCTGAGAAGCGCGATCTAGAAGCGCGAGTTTGGATTTCTGGGATTGAGGCAATCCAGCAAAAGCTAGGCGTAAGAATCGTCTATGACCTCTCTGCGACTCCGTTCTTCCTCAAGGGGTCTGGCTATTCTGAGGGTGAGCTATTTCCGTGGGTGGTGTCTGACTTCTCGCTGATTGATGCGATCGAGAGTGGCATTGTGAAAATTCCCCGTGTGCCCATCGATGACGATAGCCAGAAGGGGACGATGCCTGCTTATCGCAACATTTGGGCGTTGATTCGTGATCATCTCCCCAAGGGCACGAAGGCAGATAAAGAAGCCAGTAAAGCCCCTGGCGGACCAAACTTGCCAATGGAGCTAGAAGGGGCGTTAACCAGCCTTTATGACAATTACAAAAAGGCTTATACCCTTTGGGAGCAAAACGGTGAGGCACAGGCGCAAGGAATCACTACCCCTGTCTTCATCGTGGTTTGTAATAATACAGCCGTCTCTAAACTGGTCTATGACTACATTTGCGGTTGGGAAACGGGCAAGCTCAACCCAGATGGTAGCCCCATTCTGGCACCAGGGAAGCTGGAGCTATTTAACAATGTGGAGCATGGGCAATGGACATCTCGCCCTAGCACCATCTTGGTGGACAGCGAACAGCTTGAGTCTGGCGATGCGATGAGCGCTGACTTTAAGAAAATCGCAGCCCAAGAGATTGAGGAATTTAAGGCAGAGTACCGCGATCGCTACCCTGGTTCTGACCCTGACAAAATCAGCGATGAAGACTTGCTGCGCGAGGTAATGAACACTGTTGGTAAACCTGGCAAGCTAGGAGAGCAAATTAAGTGTGTCGTCTCCGTATCGATGCTAACGGAAGGCTGGGATGCGAACACGGTAACTCATGTGTTGGGTGTGCGGGCGTTCGGTACTCAGTTGCTTTGTGAGCAGGTTGTGGGGCGAGGGTTACGCCGGATTAGTTATGCCCTCACGCAGCATCAGATTGATGTGAATGGTCAAAGAGTCGCCTTTCAAGCCTTTGAGCCGGAGTATGCCGAGGTCTACGGGGTGCCGTTTGCCTTTATCCCCTGCGCGAAGTCGGGCGATGGCGTGAAGGCGAGAAAGATTCCGACTCGTGTACGTTCGATTGAGTCCCGTGCTGCGGATTGCGAGATTCAGTTTCCTAAGCTCTTAGGCTATCGCTACGACATCAGCAGCCAGACGCTGACTCACAAGTTCACTCCCAGTTCTAAACTCACCCTGTCTACTGAAGATCTGCCGATCAAAACGGAGAATGCGCCGATTGTGGGAGCGTCTTCGATTCACTCGTTGGAAGACCTCAAGCAGCGCCGGGAACAGGAAGTGGTGTTTCTGTTGGCAAAGTTAGTGCTAGAAAAATACTTCCGCTGGGATGGAGAGAATCGCCCTGATAAAACCGATGTGCATCAGTTTGATTCGGAGGTGCAGGCGTGGCTCTTCCCTCAGCTATTGCAGATCACGCGAGCTTGGCTGAAGGAGTGCGTTAAGTGTAAAGCTGGCACGTTCAAACAAGAACTGTTACTGATTGAACTCGCACATGAAGCGGCAGACAAAATCTATGGTGCGATCGCCGCATCGGAGGGCAAGAAAACCTTGAAACCTATCCTCAAGCCCAACGACACGATCGGTACTAGCAGCAACGTCGATTTTGACAGCATCAAAGCGGTGTATGCGACCTCTGCTGATAGATGCCATGTCTCCCATGTGGTCTTAGATAGCAACTGGGAAGCGAAGATGGCACAGGTGTTAGAGACAATGCCAGAGGTGGTCTGCTACGTCAAAAATGACCATTTGGGCTTTCATATTCCCTACACCATGAGCGGCGATTCTAAAAATTATGTCCCAGACTTCATTGTGCGGGTGAACGATGGCGACCCTGACGGTTTGCTGAACCTGGTGGTAGAAGTTTCTGGGCAGTCAGAGCGGAAAGACAAACTTACCAAAGCCTTTCATGCCAAGAACTTTTGGGTGCCAGCCGTGAATAATCATGACGGCTTTGGGCGTTGGGGCTATATCGAAATTATCGATCCCTGGAATGCTGAAACGGCGATCCGCGCTGCCTTACAAGACGGGGATTTATAGGAGTTTATTTGTTATGGCGAAGAAAGCTAGCTTGCCAGCTATGTCCATCAACAGCGTCAAGCACAGCGACAAACGCGCTAATATCCCTACCGAAGAGTTGCGTGATTTTGTGGCTGACGACGAGAAGACCCCTAAGACGGTGCTGTATCCCCGTGACCCATCCTTAGACCCCCAGCTCGTCTGGAAGGGCAAGGATGAGCAAGACAATGCTGACTTGGAAGTGCCAGCCGTACCGATCTACATTCAGGAGAAAATTCATCCCCATTCTATTATCGAAAGTTTCCGTAGCTATGCACGGCAAGAGCAGGCTGAGGAGCAGTTAGGGATGTTCAGCAACGATTTTGATGGGCTGGAATTTGACAAGCAGATTGACTTCTATACCCATAAGGACGGGATGAAGTGGGCAAACCGGATGATTCTAGGTGATTCGCTGCTGGTCATGAACTCTCTGGCAGAGAAGGAAGGGCTGAAGGGTAAGGTGCAGATGATTTACCTCGACCCACCCTACGGCATCAAGTTTGGCTCTAACTGGCAGGTTTCGACTCGAAAGCGCGATGTGAAAGATGGCAAGGTTGAAGATGCGACTCGCCAGCCGGAGCAGATTCGAGCCTTCCGCGATACCTGGGAAAAGGGGATTCATTCTTATCTGGCGTACTTGCGCGATCGCTTGGTTGTGGCGCGTGAGCTACTAACAGAAACAGGTAGCGTTTTTGTACAAATTGGCGATGAGAATGTACATCTAGTTCGATGCTTGATGGATGAGATATTTGGGGCAGGCAACTTCTTTGCTCAAATTAACTTCAAAAGCCTTGCTGCACTTGGACAAAGCGGTATAGCAAAAGTTTATGACTATATAATTTGGTACGCAAAAGACATAGAAAAAGTAAAATTTAGACCACTTTGGACAGCGAAGGATATTTCAGATGACAAAGAATATCGATTCATCAATGATGATACCTCTGCTATAGGCTATCGAAAACTTAGCGAGGATGAGTTTTCTAACATTGGTAGCTATAAAGGTGTATTTCGTCGAGGAAAAATGACATCTTCTGGCTTTACACTTAGCTGTATGTTTTCGTTCAATTTGAATGGCGTTGAATGCAACTCTTATGGAAATAAAAGCTGGCGAACTAACCGCTCTGGAATTGAGAATCTAATTAAAGCAAACCGCCTATTTTTGCTCGGTAATAGCCCATATTTGAAACAGTATTACGATGATTTTTCTCTTAACCAGATTGATAATTGTTGGTCTGATCAACCAGCAGCAATGACACGGACATATGTGGTTCAAACAGCCGAGAAATTTATTCAACGCTGCCTTCTCATGACCACTGATCCTGGTGATTTAGCTCTAGATCCTACCTGTGGCAGTGGTACAACTGCCTGTGTTGCCGAGCAATGGGGTAGACGGTGGATAACCATCGACACAAGCCGGGTTGCTCTTGCTCTTACCCGTACTCGCCTGATGTCTACAAAGTTCCCCTATTACTTGCTGGCAGATTCACCAGAGGGGAGATTGAAAGAGCAATCCTTAACAAGCATTTCTAGCGTAACGCCTGTTAACGGTAAAGACATACAAGCGCAGGTTTCGTCTCAAACTAATCTCCCCTGGGAAACGAATACTGGAATTGCAGTTAAGACAGAAGGCGATATCAAAAAAGGATTTGTCAATAAGCGCGTACCCCATGTGACGCTGAAAGCGATCGCCAACAGCCCTGACATCGATACTATCCATACTAAATGGCAGAGACAAATAGAGCCGATTCGCACCCAGCTTAACAGCCTGCTCGGTAAAACCTGGGAGGAATGGGAGATCCCTCGTGAGCTTGAGGCAACCAAAGGGTTCACCCCGACTCTAGAGGCGATCGCTCTACTCGCTCAGTGGTGGGATCTACGAAAACAACGACAGCAGGAAATTGATGCCGCGATCGCGCTCAATGCTGAAACCGAGATTCTGTATGACCAGCCTTATGAAGACAACAAACGCATTCGGGTAACAGGTCCCTTCACCGTTGAAAGCCTCTCACCCCATCGCTTCCTACCTAGTGACGCAGAGCATCCTACCGCTGAAATCGAAGGGCAGCAGCAGGCATCGGATGAGTTTGAGGTTCGCATTATCGAGAACTTGCGGAAGGCTGGAGTGCAAAACACCATCAAGCAAGAGCGTCTGAAGTTTGATCACCTGGAGCCTTACGCTGGACAGTGGCTCAATGCTACAGGTGAGTTCACCGATGCTGAGGGAAAACCCAAGCGAGTGGCTGTATCAATCGGTCCTGAATATGGCACCGTCAGCAGTGAGCAAATTAAGGAAGCTGCAAAAGAAGCTGTAAAGGGTTTGGGCTATGACCTGCTGATCGTTTGTGGGTTTGCCTTTGACCCCAATGTGCAGGAAGAATCTAAACGCTATGGCAAGCTGCCAGTACTTGTGACGCGGATGAACTCTGATTTGCTGCTGGGAGATGACCTGCTGAAAAAAACCGGGGCTGCGAACCTGTTTATGGTATTTGGTGAACCAGATATGGAGGTGCAGCGCCAGGAGGACGGCAAACTTGTTGTGACATTGAACGGTTTGGACATCTATGACCCGACGACAGGTGAGATTCGCAGTAACGCGATCGATGACATCGCCTGCTGGTTCATTGACACCAACTATGACGGCGAGAGCTTCTTTGTGCGTCATGCCTATTTTACAGGAGCCGATCAGCCCTATGAGAAGTTAAAACGAGCCTTGAAAGCAGAAATTGATGAATCGGCATGGTCAGCACTTAATACCAACGTCAGCCGCCCGTTTGATACACCTAAAACAAAGGATGGCAAGCTTGGAAAGATTGCCATTAAGGTAATCAATCACTACGGCGATGAAGTCTTGAAAGTGCATAAGGTTTAGCCAGAAGCTGATGCAGGCAAACGAGCGATCGCAGTTCGCTTGATGGATGGATGCTCTTGGCAATGATGATATCAGCGCAACAGTCAACCTAACTATAAACAAAATGCAAGAGAATTCTATTCCCAAGTACAAAAATCCAATAGCCGAAACTCTGCTTGAAGAGGGGTATGAATTAGAGCGAGACTTTATTGTTGAGTCAACCACCGGACAAATTTTTATTGTAAGTAGCAGCGATCGCTGTGAACAGATCTCTGAGCGAATTCAACAAATCTTTCCTGGCAATACTGGATTTTCGCCAGCTCTCATAGAACTTCATGATGGCAAATGGCGATGTGTTGCTTCTCTTAGCTCATTCGATCCGAATCCTGAACTAGCTGACACCGAGCTTCAGCAATTCCTTGACAACCTTCTCAATCATTCCTAGAAATATGGGTTTTATATTGCCTAGCAGAATTAATGGTGGCTTTCTCCTACTCTGACGGCTTTACCCAAAAGACTGACACAATCATTTCAAAGAAGTGTCTATGACGCTCAGCAATGCTAGTAATTTAGGTGACGTTGACTTCAACCCGGAAGACATCGATCGCGCTAGTCAGGGTCAAATTGTCCCGATCGGCAGTGGTTTACCCTACAACGTCCAAATTCCTACAGGTAAGCTGCTGGATGTCTTGATGGCGCTGGCTCCAGGGACTCAGCGACTCAATGCTAAACAGAGGAAAGACTGTCGCACCAAGTTTCAGCAGAAGCTCTACCCTAAGACCCGTCCAGGCTTCTGTATGAGAATTGCTGAAAATCTCCACTTGGGCTATGCAGGTCAACCAGATGGGCATGGAAAACCGCACCACTGGCGACTTTTCTATGATGATCAGCTTAAGGAACGCATCGAGGCGCTAGTTGATGGGAGACCTCCACTGGAGGCAAATGCAAAAGGCGGCTACCAGATTGAATGGGGTGGCTTGTATCTCCGCTCAGAGGCAGAGCGCAGAATTGCTGAAGCTCTATACCAGCGCGGCATCCTCTTCTTTGCTAACAGTCGGGGGCTTGTCACTTTGGATGGTGCTGCCATCAGCAACACTGAACACAATGGACGAGTAGAAGCAGACTTTCTCGTATTCCATCAAGGTAAGTGTCTCGTGCTGGAAGTGGATGGGCAGCATCACCTTGAGGGTGAGCAGGCAGTCAGAGATTATGCACGCGATCGGATGCTATTACGTGCAGGGTTGCCGACGATCAGGTTTACTGGAAGAAACTGTCTAGAACGTCCTCAAGCGGTTGTGGATGAGTGCCTTTCGATTCTGCAAGCTCAAAAACCTTAATGGTATCGTCGCTGCCTTTTAAACCTCATCATGGCATCGTGTCTAGATTTGCCGCACAAGGCTATACTCCCGGTCGCTTAGGGCATTTAGTCTTCTTGTGAGACTCTATTTTTTTTATTCCAATAGGGCACTTGCAGTATGGGCAAAGCATCTGGTCAGATTTGAGTGTAACTTTGGTGTTAGATTCGTTTTTTAAGGCAACTAAGCTCGGTCTCTTTTGAAATAAAATTAGGTTGCCATCTTTTTCAATCTCTAGAAATTTGTCTGCAACCATGATGTAGCAGATGTTCCGTAAACGCTGAATATAATAGCTTGGCTGATTCCTATCAAGCTGCATATCGATTCCCTGAATGGACTTATAGATTTTTTTACAGTCAAACAGAGAGGGAATGCTTGCAGCAGCCAACTGCCTTCTAACCCGATCTACCTCGCCTTGACTAATCGCCATAAAGTTGCCGCGAATGCCATCTTTCTGGCAGGTGAGGATATAAAAAATGCGTCCTTGTCTAAAAATGAAGTGGGGCTTTCCACCCTTCCCTTCGGTCCAAAACTTAAGATCTTCGTGCTGCAAGGGTAGTGCTGTTTGGTGAGGTTGAAGTGTTAGCAGAAACTGAAAACACTTATATTGAAGCTAATAGCAGTATTCCCTCAATAAAATTATTTTTAACGGAGAACTTGCTGCGTAGGCACTTACAACGCCCATCACTTTGAAAAATGTTTGTCAGGATAAGAAATAGTCAACAGAGTTGCGTATTTGTCCTAAGTCAATCATTAACCGTCAAAACCCCAGCACCGCTACTGCACTCCGTTTATTCTCCTCACTCACCTCTAGATACCGTTGCAGCGCCGCCAGCGACTCATGACCCGATATCTTCTGAATCGTTCGCAGGGGCACCCCTGCCTGTGACATCTGCGTGAGCGCCGTCCGTCTGAAGCTGTGGGTGCTAAAGCCTTTTAAGCCGATATATTCACACGCCTTTCTCAGCGCCAGGTCTGCCGCCTGAGAGGTCATGCAGCTCCCTGCCTTTTTGCCGGGGAACAGATAGCCTTGCTCCGGCAGTTCTGCCACTGCCAGCAGTGCTGCCAGACCAGGGGCGATCGCCACTTCCCGCGTCAGCTTCGTTTTAGTAGTGGCGCGACGAAACACAATGTTCTCTTTACCCACGTCCGATCGCTGCAACTGCAAGGCTTCCGAGATACGACAGCCTGTGTAGTAGCAGATGCCAAACAGCAGTCTGTATTTGGGACTCAGCACCGCAAACAACTCGACGAGCTGGGCACGGGTAAGAATCTCTGCCTGTCCGTTGCGGTGGATCTTCATGCCGAGATACCTTCCTTGGGCGCTACTTGGTCTTAGTTCAGTTTTACCAAGTAAGAAATCCCATATTAGCAAGGCTTTAGCTGACCAGTACGCTTGAATTAAGTGCAGCTTATCAATCAAAAGCCAAAACGCCCGCCCGAAACGCCCATTCTTTCGTTGATTGATAAGCTTTTCTGATCGTCACGTCTGTTTCGGGGTCGGGCATACTGTCATCAGGGTGTCATCAGGAAAGCTGATTCTGTCATCACTTTGTCATCACGTTTTGTCATCACCCGACGATCGCGGTTGTCATCACCCTGACTGACCATTACCCCTCGTTTTGTCATCACACCTGTCATCAAATTATGGCGAAAGGAAATCCCTTACTCTCGGTGCGGCTACCCTCAGACCTGCACGAACGGTTGGAACAAAAAATCGAAGCATCGGGTGAGAGCAAATCAGATATCGCGATCGCGGCTCTGACGGCTTACCTGATACCACCTACCCCAGAAGATGAAGTGGCGCAGTTAAAGCGACGGGTGGATGCCCT
The DNA here is from genome assembly GCA_019358945.1 of Stenomitos rutilans HA7619-LM2. Classification (GTDB taxonomy): domain Bacteria; phylum Cyanobacteriota; class Cyanobacteriia; order Leptolyngbyales; family Leptolyngbyaceae; genus Stenomitos; species Stenomitos rutilans. The sequence continues at coordinate 13,791 of JAHHIE010000085.1, forward strand.
GGAGCGACGGATCGGGCTGTAGGGGTGATTGAAGCGAACGTGTCACCAGGTGCAATTAGAACTAATCCGAAGCCGGAAACGGCGTAAATTCGTTAGCTAGTAGAGGCAAGTGAGGGATATGACAAGAATTTTTAGTGCTAAATGGCTACTCTAAAGCCCTCTCCCCGTAGGAGTTTCAGCCTAATTGCACTTCATGACAGCTTCGCTTCAATCACCCCTGTAGTCGCGCTTCAGTCAAGACTCAAAATAAAAACTCCGCGCTGGTCTGCTAGAGGCTGTTGATGCAAATTAGACTTCAAAGTGATGTTATAGAAAGTCCAAAATGACATCACAATGAAATCTTTATGGCATCAATCCGATACTACTCTGCTTCCTCAATCTCCCGATCGAGCTTCTCGTAAAGCGCCTCTAAGATCCACTGATGACGGCTGGGAGCAGGGCGACGGGTAGCAACCGCATCATCAACGCGCTTGAGCAGGTCTACCGGGAGTCTCAATTTCAGCCCTTTAACCTCTCCTTCGCTGGCTTCCTCGATCGCTGGCTTCGTTGTCCCCACCTGGGGCGCTGTCCCACCTTCCTGAATAAAATCATCAACGCTCTTTGCCTTGGGCTTTCGTGCAACTGCCATCTTGACCTCTATCTAGACTCGAAACAAAATCAATAAGGTATCTAAATGATTCTATTATGACATCACTTAGAAATCACTTAAGCATCAAAAAGATATTTGTAGAGCTTTTCCAGTTCCTCAACGGCTTTCTTATCGGGGCGCTTCATTTCCGTTACAGCCAGCCCTTGAGCGGCAGCACTGCGGAAGGCTTTGCGGTTGCCCATTGGTGCATCTATATAGGTGAGGTTGGGAATCTCCAGGGCGATCGCGGCGGCTTCCGCATTGTCTGAACCGATGGAGTCTGCCCGATTGATGACGCAGACTGCCTTGAGTTTGTCGTTAAAGGCGCGGGCTTCCTCGACCAGCTCACCCACAGAATCCAGCGTCCACACGTCAAACGATCCTGGTAGGAAGGGCACGACATAGACATCGGCAACAGACAGCGCCGCCCGTTGTCCAGCGGTATCCCGCCCACCGACATCGATCACCACATCGTCATACTTCCCGACCATCCGCATGACTTCAGACCGAACGTTTGCCCCGTGCAACTTGATGGACGTATAGCCCGCATTGCCCTGGAGTGTTTCATTTCGCACGGCTGTAAAGTCGCTAGCGGTCGCCTGGTCGTCAGCATCCACGAGCAGCACGTCTCTCCCAGCCGCCGATCGCAGGATTGCCATATTGGTCGCCAGTGTGGTCTTACCGACTCCGCCTTTAATGCCCCCGCATACGAGAATCATAATGATGTCTCCGAGATGTCTTTAGGGTGTCTGTACGAAATAACAATAGCATCAGAGTGATGTCATAGTGATGCATTGTGACTGACGCGAGTGCGATCGTGCAGAGGAATTTGTCAGATGGCATGATGAGGGAGGAGACAAAGCGCGAGATTGAACATGGTTTGGAATGTGCAGGTTCTAGAGATCACAGATGAACATGGTCACGGTATTGACAAATATCGGAAAGTTGCTAACTCATCTGATGAAGGTGGGATGCATCCGCTTTGCGAACATCAGCATGACTCCATCGACGAGGCTGATCACTGTCCTGAAGCGTTAGCGAAAACGGTAGAAATTACGGGTGTCCCAGACGGTAGCAACGCCGATCGTGCTGCCCTGCTAGAGGCAGAAGCACAACAACTGCTGGCAGAAGCGGCTCAATTAAAAGAGCAAGATGAAGCTTGACTGTGACTCTCCGTACAGGACTTTGCGGGAGTGATCATCGTTGGCAGTGACCATGCTAGGTTGATCAGCAGTAAACCCTTGACTTGAGGTATGGCGATGCAGCTAAAAGAAGTGGATGGACAGCTTAAAGCCTATAAGACATCCATTGATGTGATTAACGGACTGGATGATTTTAGCGAGTTTCAGGTTTCTTCACGGGTCGCTTATGAGTTGCAGCAGTCCTCAAGTTTTTTGGCTGAAAACCACTGGTACTTAGCGGTGGGGAGCACTGATCCAACCGCTTCTCTACTTGAGTGGGAAATTACCGTCATTGATGATTCTACGCCTGTTCAAGCTCCTATTAAAGGAGTTGTTGATGTTGAGAGCGGGCTTGCAGTGCTTGTGTAAGCGCTAAAGGACATCTTGGTGAGTCTTAATTGGAATCAAAAAGATATGAATTTGATGTCATAAAGACATCTTAGTGATATGCAAATGGCTTAATGCGATCGCTCCTCAGTTGTTCTCTTTTGTGAAGTCAGCGCTCTCGCTCAATTCAGAAAGACTGCCTCAAGGTCACGGTAGCCACTCAGCACCCGGATTACCTGAATACTGTTGGGTTGGGGAAAGTAGAAGACGATGTAATCGCCCACGAAGAAACCTCGCAGCGAGGGCAGGAGGTAGGTATAGGAGTGTCCCATCTCTGGGAAGTCTGCGATTGCCTTAGCCTTTCGCTTGACCTCCGCCAGGAGGCGTTTAGCAGCCGCTGGGTTCTCACGGGCAATGCGGTTAGTAATGTCCTTCAGGTCTTGCTTAGCCTGGACAGCAAAAAAGGAACGGCTCATCGTTGGGCGTGTTCAATCAAGTGAATGTCTTCCTCTAGCTCAGCAAAGACATCATCCGCATCTACTACTTCCCCACGCTCGATCTGCTCAACGCCAACCATGAGTTCTCGACGCAGCGTTTCGAGTTTCATCTGCTGCACGCGATCGCGCTCTTCTAGCAGCCGTAAGCCCTCGCGCACGACCTCACTTGCAGACAGATACCTGCCGCTGTCAACTTTCTCTCGCACGAACTGTTCTAGTTGTGGGGTCAGCGATACGTTCATAACGTGAACCAGCCAGTGAGGATGTCCCTTTATTGTGCGACTGGTGAGAGGGAATGTCAAAGTTTGTTATTAGACTGCTGCGATCGCCGCTTGCTTGTCCGATCGGTCGTTAGTGCTTCATCAGGCAGGGAAAGCCTACTTCTTCTCAGACCCCTCGCAGGGGCGTACCGAAAGGTGATCGAAGAAACCAACGCAGGCGAGTCTATTTTACGCCCTGAATACCCGTGTCAAGGGCTTCGCAAGTCAGGGTCAAGGTGCTTCGCTTTTTTGGTTGTGTGCTTGCTCGTGCCTGCGCCAGCACGTCACCTGCCCCTTGACACTAGCCATTGTCGCTCGAACTAAAGTCAACCGGAAGGCGTGAAGGGAGCGCGTTGCGTTTGGTTTTAGTTTATGCGCTCTGTGCCTTTTGAGTTTGTGTCGGGTTTGGCGGCTGAGTTCGGTGCGGTTGAGTGCTGCTGGCGGGAGAGCGATCGGTCGTTTACTGGGTTTGTGGCTGAGGTGTGGTTTAGCTCCTTGCCTGGTGAGTTCGCGGCTCGGTGGTCGGCGGTGGTTGGTTATGCGGTGCTGGTGCGCTGTGTGTCGGCTGGTCCGGGTCGGTTTGCGGTCTCGGTGCCTGTCACTGTGCCGGGTGGTGCGGTGCGTTTGGGTCCTGTCTTGCGGGGTTCGCGGGTGCGGTTGGTGCGTTAGTGGTGTGGCGCTTGGGTGCTAGTCGCTCAGGCGCTTTTTTTTGACATGGGTAACGTGGCAGGAAAGATAGGCGATCGCTCAGTCTATGGATCGCTGAGAAGCTGCCGCCCGTGCCCTGTAAATGTTTGGTGAATAGCGATCGCCGTCTGTTGGGGAGGCACCGGCTATCGTGATCACTAGCACCGAGCCAGCCAGTTATCACGAGCGGAGTCCTTCTGCCTGCTCTGGCTCCGTGCCCCGGACAGTAACGGCAAGCGATCGGCAACTTCCCACAGAGACACCCTTATATGGATTCTTCCGTAGGGGGATAGTTGAAGATAAGTTTTTGTTCGAGCTTCAATCTACCAGACAGCCAGGGTCGCCCTGGAATCAGAATGCCAGCCGGATAACTCCCTTCTAGCAACTGAGAAATACGGGCACCACCTACCCCTGTTGGTCCGATCGCTTTGTTGATGTCATCGAGCCAACCAGATAGGTCAGTCACTCCTTTAGGTGTGCTGCCAGAGTAGTTCGGAGCCATCGAGGGCTTGATCACAATGCCTTGAGCAAGAAGGTTTTGATCGAAGGCAATTTGCTTCCAGTCCTCAATGTCTTGGGGTGTTCCAAGCGTAGGCTGCTCGTCTCCTGTCGATCGATTGAGTTCAGCTTCGATCGCTCGTCGGCAGACTTCAGACCAGTTTGCTGCAACGTGGCTCATACGTTCCTTCAGATCATCTGTCACATAAATGTTGATACTAGCCATGCTGCTTATGCGTACTCTAGAAAATTGTGTATGTGCATATGCTGGCACACAACTATAGAGATGTCAGTAGCATGACGATCGGCACCATCTGACGGAACTGCCAGAAGTGCTGTTAGTGCTAACGATAAGAGTTTGCTCGTTCGCGTCTCGTTCTCTCCATCAGCAGCGCTTCGCACTATTTCAAGAGAGAACAGCCACTCACAGCCGTATCTGTCAGCGGCAAAGTCTTACGTGGGGTGTCCATCGCAAAGGATTTTAAGGGTTTCTCCATCCGGAGCCTCAAGCCCTCCCCTTTCCCCCACCCACCGCCCCAGACATTAACAGGGGTTGGTTTGCCACTGCTTCGCCGACCCTTCCTCGCGTTTCCCGTCTTGCGATCGGTTCCTGGTTTCCGGTCGGTTGGTTTAGCAGTGGTGGGCAGGGTGCCCTATGAACTCTATTTCCCTGCCCTAGAAGCTTTTCCATCCCATAGCGCTCCGGTCTGGTAGGGTTGCCGCCTCGCCGTCCCCGGTGCCCTTGCGTTTCCCGTCTTGCGATCGGTTCCTGGTTTCCGGTCGGTTGGCTGGTGGCTGGGTTGGTTCTGCCTGCGCCTACTTTGCGGTTGCCTCCGCTGGCAGGTGTCTTGTTTTAGTCCAGGGCGTTATCCCGTCCGGCTCGTCGCTCTCGTTGGGTTGCCCTGGTGTCCGTTGGTGCCCTCGCGTCTGACGGCTCCCCTTCCCCCCTTGCTACTACTATTATAAGCTATTAATAGCTTATAAACAAGCTTTTATAGCTGAATATATTTGAGTAGACTAAGCTAGCTTGATGAATAGATAAGCTATCAATAGCATACAAACAAGCTATAATAAGCATAGTTGAGTTTGGTTGCTGACATGGTTCGGGCAAAGGTTCACGCTCTCAAAGATGGCTACGCTTTTCTCTCGGTGTCGCCGCGTTTGGCATTGATGTACAAGGCTTTGAAACGTCCTGGTAAAGGTGGACGCAGAGACCGTATTCAGTGTGTTTACTTCGGCTTTGACACAGAGGAACGGGCAAACCAGTTTGTTGCTGGCTTGAAGCGTCAGTTTGGCGAAATCCGCGTAGTAGTCAGAGCGCGCGATCGCCTGCCTGAGTCTGCATGGGAAGTGAAGGTGTGGGAGTTTGAAGGGCTTCTCACGTTCGCTTTGCACTGTGCCCAAGCTGCCTAACACAACGAAAACCCCCTGCTGAGTCTTTGGCGAGAGCAGCAGGGGGTTCCACCAAAACTAGATGGAGAGTCAATTTTATGTCACCTCAAGACGAGCTTGCTTTAGTAAACCGCGATCGTCAGCAAGACCAGGCGGCACAAGACCTTTACCTGAATGGCTGCACCGATGCGGACTTTGGGCGGTTGCCGCAGTATGCCGATACTGCATACCTAGATGGGTATGTTGCCACGCTCAAAAGTCTACCAACGGACGACGCGGGTAGAATTCGGCACTATTCGCATCGTCAGCATTTTGCCTATGGCTATGTAGATAGCCCCGACCCTTGCCACTGTGAGGAGTTCTAGACCGCTGGCACCTAGCCGGGAGTGGTGCCCCGGTGCAATCTTATTGAGAACGCATGATGGCAACAGCAACTCTCATCTCTGGCAAGGTTAAATACGCGGCTGGGCACCCCAAACAGACCCAGTATGGTGAGCGGATCAATGTGGTGATTTCCCGGTTGGATGGGGGCGAAGACATCAAGCTTTGGGGCAACCCTGGAGACGCGATCGCCCATCTGCGGAAAGGTGAGGACGTTTCATTGCTGCATGATGGCAAAGGCTACAAGCTGGTTGCCACTGCCCCAACGCAGCCGAACGGTAATGGCAAAGCCCCTCCATCTGCGAAGCCTTCCACACCTGAAACCTGGAGCGAAGACCATCGGGCAATGGTGTTTGATGAATTGAAGCGTCGGGCAGGGGTGCTGACCTGCTGCCATGAGGAGATGAGAAAGCGCTTTCTGCATCCTCAAACGGGAGAACTCATGGTTTCAGAGGAAACCCTACAAAAGTATGCGGTCTCGCTGTTCCTGGACTTGAAGGAGTTGTGGTGATGACGGCAGGCATTTATCTGATCACCAACACGGTGACGGGCGATCGCTATGTCGGTATGTCGAAAGAAATTGAACGGCGCTGGCAAATGCACCGATGGCAATTAGAACGAGGGATTCACAAGAATGAGTTTCTGTTGCAACTGGCTCGGGAGCATGGCGTATCATCCTTCAATTTTGAAATTTTGGAGGTTTACCCACTGGAGGGCAGGTTTAGTTCTGTCAACGGACTTAAGCTCAAACGGATGGAGCGGCATTGGATTGAAAAGCTGAACCCCTCCATCAATGTGAATAAAACTAGCTTAGGGCGGCAAAGGCTACAGGAAGCATGGACAGAGGAACGCCGTCAGCGGATGTCAAAGCTAATGAAGGCGTTTTGGCAGCGACGCAGGGAGAAACCGTGATGCTATCCTTAGCGTGGATGTTAGCTATCAGTAACGTGGCAAGTCAGGAACGAGCAAAGGCGATCGTGAATGCGATCGTGGAGGAAGCCAAGGCTCTGTGGGGAGAAGACTGGTTTCCGGCGTTGGTGCGGAAGTATTGTGAAATCGAGATTGCGGAGGGTGGCGACCCGGCGAAGGTGACTCCCCTGAATCGGCGCAGTCAGATCCTATTTCTAACGGAGGACGCGAAAGCGGATGGGAAGCAGAACCCGAAGCTGGAGACGTTGCTGAAGCTGGCGGATGCGGTGGGAGCAGAGATTCAGCTTGTGTTTACGCGGCAGGAAGTGAGACGGTTTTAGTGAGATAGGATGGGGCGATCGCTGCGGGACTATCACCGAAATCTAAAACTGGGTGTGCCTAGCAGGAAAGATTAGTGTTCAGCTTTTTGCTCGATAGGCTACTTCATGCAGTAGCAGCATAAGGTAGCCCATCCTTCTATCTACCCTACAATCGGCACTCAGTAAGGCTTAGTAGATTGTTTGGTTGTTCTCCGTCAGGCACAGTTTTGAGATATTTATTCCCATAACGACTGACAGCGACTATAACGTCTACGACATGACCAGCTTTTCTAACGAAGAAAGCGGAAGTACCACTTTCAATCTTTTGAATAGCTGTTTGTTGAGTAAGAAGCCAGCGGGAACCGTTGGTATCCTTGCCCCCTACATGCGTAATTCGCTCATGAGGGTTTGGGCGATCGCTCTTGTTGACACAGATGATTTCGTGTTTAGAAGCCATAATTGAGAGAGTGTAAACTGTAGTGTGCGTTGAATGCACAATGAAAAGATAACACGAGTTTTTGTTTCTGCAACAACTAATGACATAAATTGCACACTGTAGTTGGTAAATTGATGTGGAGTTCTAAACTTGCTTCCATGAGAATCATTTATGACACCAGAAGATTTTGGAAAAATAGTTCGAGAGCGGAGAAAGCAGGAAGGTTTAAGCCAAGAAGAATTGGCTGATAGGGTTGGCATCTCTCGCAACTACCTTTCACAAATTGAACGAGTGCAGGCGACAAACCTTTCTTGGCAAGTGATGGAACGCCTTAGTGCGGTGCTGGGACTACAGGCGGATCAAGATACTACTACTCTGCCTCCTGGTTTGCCTGAGTTTGCTGAAGCTGCCAGTCTGCCTCCTGATGACGTTTTGATGTTGGCTCGGCTTAAGTATCGGGGGCAGCAACCTACTACTCCTGAGAAGTGGGAACTGCTCTATAAAGTTATAAAGATGGCTGTTGAGGACTGATCCGTGAGCGAGGTTGACCCACCACAGCCTTATAGAAACCCAGGACGAGATTTTTTGCTCCAAAATGGGTTGCTGAGAACTGAAAAGGATATTTATCGATATGTTGAATTTTTGCGCCAACAATCTGGACTAAGTGATGCTCCTCCAATTGACCTATCAAGAATTTATAGATGCTTTGGCATTCCCACACCTCGACGTGCCCCACTAGAGGAACAGCAGGGCATCTTATTGGATAGTGAAACGGGAAAAATTTTGATTAAAGAGGATGATCCCATCGGTCGTCAGCGATTCACTGAGGGACATGAATTGTTGGAGTTGTTGTTTGCTGCTCAGGATAGTCTAGGTGGAGTAAACTCAATCCCTGTTTCGATGGAACGGGAGAAGGAGCGACTCTGTGACCGAGGATCGGCAGAGTTGCTAATGCCTACCTCCTCATTTAGACCTATGTTGAATGATTTAGGAATTTCCTTCAGCACGGGACAGACTCTTGCGACCTTATATCAAACATCTCTACTAGCAACGCTGCTGCAAATGCTCCGACTAGAACAAGGAGATTGCGCTTTGGTGGTCTGGCACTTTGCATTTAAACCCAGCGAAGTTAAGAATTCTGGTCATTCAGAAGCGTTTCTACAGAAGAAACCGAGAGTGTTGTGGAGTATGTCAACCGAAACCTGGACGGGAGGTTATATTCCCAAGAGCAAATCAGTTTCATTTGACTCGTTGTTGTTCCAAACATACGACATTGGACATCCTCACAGTGGAGCAGAGATAATTAACCTGGGTCAAAGGTCAATCTCCTGCTTAGTGGAAGCGATGCGAGTTCAAATGGGGGATGATAACTGTGTAATGTCTTTACTTCACATGCTGCATGAATAGCATCTGGAGTTTGAACCGCTATGTGTCTACGGTCGAGAAGGCGATCGCTGATCCATTGAGCGTGAAGGTTGAGACGCTGGAGTGGGTGAAGCAGGCGATGGGGATTGAGACGCACTACTCGATCGTGGAGCGGCGGGACGTGTCGCTGGGGTAGAGCAAGTCTCTCCAATTTTCATTATCTCTTCTGATTTATAGTATATTTGTACTAAAATAAGATCGGCTAAATGTGATGCAAGATCATCCTGTAACACTTACTAGCCAGGAGTGAGGTGTGTCAGTTCGATATGAAGTTCCAATCATTCGAGAACAAGATAACCAAGCCGTTACAGCCTGGTTGGTGACGCTGGGTGAAAAACACCTGGATGATTTTGAAGTGTTTTGGAAAGGGCGATTACGGCGCTCGGAGCAAGAGGATCAATTCTGGGATTGGGAACTAAAGAATCGGGTGTATCTTTCTAGTGCCAACTATGAGGGGTACGCCGTTGAACATGAGCAGATTACGCAAGGGTTAATGTTGATCGAAACGCGGGGACATCGATCGCAGTTTGAGCAACATCGACGACTGGTCTATGTTCATTCGTTAGCATCTGCTCCGTGGAACCGCCCGAGTCTCCAAAATCCAGTTGAGTTTCGAGCAATCGGGCGTACACTACTACAATTTGCACAGTTTCGGAGTGAAGCATTAGGCTATGACGGGTTGGTTGGACTGCACGCATTACCAGGGGCGGAGGGCTTCTATCGCAAGATGGGCATGATTGACTGTGGTGCGGATGAAGCGAAGGAGAACCTGACGTATTTTGAGTGGTATCGCCGCCGTCCCTCATTGTTGGATGAGTTGGATCTTTAAGCCGGACTGTGACGCTAGCAAGTTGCCTGGGGGAAACAATGGAGTTCAAAATTACCGAGGAAGAAGCACGGGAATTTGCTCAGTTAGAGGAAGCTGCGGGGTGTGATATTGGCGCAGGTTTTGACTGGGGAACAAGCCTTGGGACGTTTTTAGCCAGTGCTAACAGCTATGTAGACCATGAAAAGCTGGTGGAGTTGTTACGCGATCGCCTGGGAACTGTGTTATCACAGGAGGAAATTGAGGACGCTGCCCGTAGTTTTCAAGTGCAGTTGCACGATCGCGTCGTTGAGAAATACCAGGCTCCCAAATCGGCTTGAAATAAACAAGGACATGGCATCGGAATCTCAAGCAGACTTGAACAAATCAGTACCCCTGAGTCAAGGGCTGGCAAAGCGTCGTTCCAATCAATCAGCCAGTCAGCCACTAGCTAATGTCGGCGAGGATCGACTCCGAGAGATTTTGGGAGAAGTCATTGATCAGCGAGTTTCAGAAAAGATTGTTCGGTTAGAAACGAGCATCAATCGCATGGTTGATCACTTTGAAGCAGTGCGGCGCGGAGAAGCAGAAGATTCGGCGCTGAGAGTGACAACCGACATGAGTGCGGCGGATATAGCGTTGGCTGGAATCCATCTGCCAGCCGAAGAGTTCTACCCTCATACAACTGAAATGCTGGCGGATCAGTTAAGTATCAAACTTCATATCGTTCAAAAACTGATCAAGCAGCTTGAGTTAAAAGGGAATTTGGAATACCATCGGGCTATCAAAACGGGCAAGAGCGAAAAGAGCCAGGTACAAAAGTATTCTGACGCTGCGTTGCAACGACTCAAGGATTCTCTGAAAGTGTCTAGCTCAGTTGATTGAAGGCTTCTGTTGCCAGATCGATCGCTGACCCGTTGAGCGTGAAAGTGGAGACGCTGGAATGGGTGAAGCAGGCGATGGGGATTGAGACGCACTACTCGATCATGGAGCGGCGAGAAGTTTCGTTGAGTTAAATTTGAAAACTTCTACTTATTAATCGTGGGGATGATTCGTAAAGCGACTTTACTGCTTTCGTGTGTTGCGCTTACAACCCTATATATGACAAGCCCCCACTGAGTTCTCACCTCAACGGGGGGACAAGCCAAAACGAAAGTACTGTTCTTTCAGAAAGATATATTGTTACGGCTTGGCTCTAATGTCAATTGATTGTGAAGATTCCGTAAAGCTAAAACGCCTGTACACATCAGAACCTCGTTAGGTTAACAGAAACTTGATACAGCTTTCATACCGTTTTTATAAAGTTTCAGTGTAAACGGAGCATCACGTATGTTTTATCAAGAATTCTTTGGTAGGCTATTGCAGATCGAAAAAGACTCTAATTACCTGTCTTCTAGATCGGTTTCTGACAGCAGGTTCTCACCCTGTTGCTGGGGACAAGCCAGAACGAAAGTACTGTTCTTTTTCGGTGAGGTTTGCCCCTTCAGGCACGTTTCCATAACGTGCATCTGCGTTCTCGGAACGTAAACCTTACTGGGTGAAATATGACTCCCAACGAAGATGCCCGCGCATTTCGGGCTGAAGTTCCTGTTAGTCCGAGCACCCCGCTTGGTCTAACCGAAACTACGATCGCCAAACTAGCGGAGTACGGAGGTTTCATTGCTTCTGTACTGGCGCTCTGCCTATTTTTCTGGGTGCTGACCCAGTTTGTGAAGGAGGTTAAGGAAGACTAACTTTGACCCGTGCTGTGGGTCTGGCGAGATTCCCCTGTCAATAAAAAGCAGGGGAACCTCCTTCTCTATCATCACCCTCCCCTCTCTCAGTTCCCTCTATGCGGTACGTCCACCTGAACAGGCACGTAGAGCGCTAACCCTTCCTCGCCTGCTGTAACTGGCTGCACATCCTTATCAATGCCACCAACCAGTTCCAGCACAACTGTCGATATCAGAATTAACGTGCTGATTGTGAGCCGACCCGCGATCGCTCGTAGCACTTCACCTAATGCAGACTCATCCATCCCGTTAA
>JAHHIE010000086.1 GCA_019358945.1 Stenomitos rutilans HA7619-LM2
GCACAATGGAATCGTGAAAACGTCCCTCAAGTATTAGCTCATCGTTGTGCTTACCTCAATGGGTTAATTGGTTCACCATTGCCTTGCAACTAAGCATAATTGCTTGTAGAAAAAGTGACATGCTCCCTCCACCGCGACCTTAGTGGCAATGGCTATATCAATGAGCTTTTAACTTCTTCAGTGCAGTAAATCGAGTTTCTAAGCTATCCACTCGCCCTCTTAAAGTAGCTAACTCGCCAGCTACTTCGTTAACTGATGCTGTCAGATCTATAGCGATCCTATTTGGATTGTGAGAAAGGATTCCACTGGAATCCTTTCTCACAAAGCCTCTCAATCTCACAAATGATTTAGGACTGCTATATAAAGCTTTTCTTAGAAAAGGATTCCCGTGCTTGTTGCTTGATTTCCCGATCAATTACATCCATAGCAGCAGCTAACATATCAGCAACCTCATATCGCGTAGCAGCGCGATCTCCTCTAAAAGTTTTGTCCGAATATGCTTGTATAACGCCGTACCGTTCCACAAGGTTTTGCAATCCTTGAAATGCCCAATCTGATAGCTTGACATCGTCGTAATTTATACAAATATTATTAAAAAAGTTGCCTGTTTCACAATTCCCCTGTAGCCTTTTAATTTCGGAATCATCTATAGGATGATCTACCGAGACGATGCCCTGTTTAGAGTCTTTAATACTATCTTCGTAGTAACCTCCAGAAGATACAACTGCTGGTTCTGAGTTTTGCCCCACATCAATAGGGCTTGGTTTGTGAAGTGAGCAAGACATAGTCACTGTAACGCATACAAAAAGGATGCAGGAGAGAGCTAATAGTTTAAGCCAGCCATATTTCTGCTTCATTGGTTATCTCACCAGTTATTTCCTGGTCAATTCTTATCATTGCATAGCTTATGATTCAGCTTTTTTAGGAAACTCACATTTCACCGTGATTTCCATATTGCAACCACCCTTCGCGTTGGCAATGTAAGGAATCCCTGCCTCACTGCTGATATTGACCCCAAACTTAAGCGTGACTTCACTGACTTCAGCAATTGCTACCTGCTTAAACGCATTCAACGTATAGGTCGTGTATGCCCGCACCGTATGCTCGATCGCCTCAAAGGTTTGAGCGATTTGCTTCGGCGGTTCACCAATGATGACGGGACCGCGTGGGGCGTTGTCGTCATAGGGCGTACCACGCACAATATCACCACGAGGCGTAGCAGTATCGTCTGTGGCTTCGATGTAGATTGTGGTGCCGTCTGCCAGCGCGATCGGCGTGAGTTGTCCCGTACAGTTCCGCTCTACCTCTGAATGTGGGTTAAAGGCCGCGATCGTTGGTTGGCATTCCCGCTCCTGACGGCTCTGTCAAGCCCTGATGACGATGTCCCTGGGTTTACGATTCACTACCCCGATCGGTATTTTTAGGCGATCGCCCTTTATGTTAAGAAGCGGTGTAAGCATTCTGGCAGGCACAATTTTCAACTGAGATTGTCCGTCTTACTTTTCAGGATCAGTGCTTACGCCTGTGTTCTTAGGACCACGATCTGTATCCTCCGTTTGATCGGTTTCATCACCAATCACCACAGGCTTTCTCACAACCTGAGATGAATCTGAAGGTTGAACATCAGGCGGGGCCTTGGAAGATCGATCGCTTCCATCTAAGGACAGTCTCTCATCGGCAACTTCTGCTTCACTGTCCAAACTCACAAGCTTTCTGGTTACTGCCGATGCTTCATTAGATGGATTGTTTCTTTCACTCATAGATATGTTCCCTGGGTAGAAGTCAATAAATTTGTTGGGTCTCTATTAATCCATGACCAATTCTGATTCGATTGCGCCTAAAGCCCGCAGTGTCGCTCGTTGAGCCGTAGTCAAGCCGATCGCGCCTGTAAGATTCATGCCCTCATAGGGACGATCGACCTGGAGAATTTTCAAGCACTCCCCCGTGTCACTATCCCACATCCTGATTGTGCCGTCTTCACTGCAACTGGTGAGAATCGGCTCCTGGTGATGAAAGGTGACTGCCCAAACAATCCGTCGATGTCCGTGTAAAGTTTTCAGACATCTTCCGGTCTGTACATCCCACAGCTTAACGAGGCGATCCTCACTGCCACTGGCAAGGGTGGTGCCATCGGGACTAAAGGCCACCGATCGCACTCGATGCGTATGCCCCTGCAAGGTTTGTAAACACTTCCCTGACAGCTCATCCCAAAGTTTAATGGTGTGATCGCCACTGCCGCTGGCTAACAAATGACCCTTGGGACTGTAAGCAACCGAGAACACCCAATCGGTATGACCGTTAAACGTTTGCAACCGCTCCCCTGAGACCTGCCACAGTTGCACTGTATGATCCCCACTACCGCTTGCCAGCTTTGTGCTATCAGGGCTAAAGGCAACGGATTTAACCCGGTGGGTATGCCCTTCAAAACTATACAAACATTCACCGGAACGAACATCCCACAGTTTGACGGTATGATCGCAACTGCCACTGATGAGGGTGGTATGGTTCGGGCTAAACTGGATGGCATGAACCCAATCGGTGTGTCCTCGTAAGTTTTTCAGGCACTCTCCAGTGCTGGCATCCCATAGTTTAATCGTGCGATCGTCGCTGGCACTAGCCAGAATTTCACCATCTGGGCTAAATGCAACCGCCATCACAGCATCGGCATGACCATGCAAAATTTTTCGGCATTCTCCACTATGCAAGCACCACAAGCGGACTAGGTGATCCTTGCTGGCACTGGCCAGCGTTTTACCTTGGGGGCTGAAAGCCACAGATGAAATCCAATTGCTATGGGATTCGAGAGTCGTTAAGCATTGTCCCGATCGCACATTCCACAAGCGCACTGTCTGGTCATCGCCACTGCTGACCAGGGTTCGACCATCAGGACTGAAATTGACCTGCCACACCTGGTTTTTGTGTTCCTGAAACGTCTTGAGGCATTGTTTCGTTTGCAGATCCCACAGCCGTACAGTTTTATCGGCGCTTGCCGTTGCCAACCATTGACCATTGGGACTAAACGCGATCGCCCAAACATGGACGTTGTAATCCGGTAGAAAACCCATGCATTCTCCAGTTTGCAAGTCCCAGAACCTAACGAATTGGCTATCGCTCCCCGTCACTAATGTGCGACCATCAGGACTTAAAGCCATGGAGCATACCCAATTAATCTGAGTTTGCAGCATTTGCAAGCATTCACCAGAACGCAGATCCCAAAGCCGAATCGTTTTGTCTTCGCTACTTGAAATCAACGTTCGCTGATCGGGGCAAAAAATCAATCCTAATACTCGATCGCAATGCCCTTGCAAGACGCGAAGACATTGTTGTGTCTGCACGTTCCACAATTGAATCGTGTGGTCATGGCTACCGCTAGCCAGAATGTGCCCATCAGGACTGAATGCAACAGCCTGTACGCCACTGGTATGCCCCTTTAAAGTTTTGAGACACTGACCAGACTCCCAATCCCAGAGCCGAACCGTCTGGTCATTGCTGCCGCTGGCAATGAGCTTACCATCCGGACTAAAGGCAACAGATAGAATCCAGGCTGTGTGTCCAGTCAGGGTCACAAGCTGTTTCCGGCTTGTGACTTGCCAAAGAATAATGTCTCGATCAATTGCCGTTGCTAACAGCGTTCCATTCGGACTGAAGTTTGCAGTCAGGATATCGCCTAAAGTTTGAGTAAAGACCGTTTGCGTCAGGTCTGCGTGAGAAAAATTAACTCCCTGCAAGTTTACACCTTGAAAATAAACCTGTCGGATGACCAGATTGCTAAAGTCGTATCCTCTTAAACTGACATTCAAGTGACTCAATAAATTAATTAGATTCCCTGGCGCATAATCGGGCGGGTGTAGCGGCTGAGTTTTTAGGTTAGCTAAAACGATGTCGAGCGTTTGCTGTACTGCTTCTTTACTTCCCAATGCCGCTAATAACCGATCCACCATTGGTTGTAGAATCAGACGGCATTGCATGTTGCGTAAGTAATCTTTGGTTTGGGCTTTGCTCAGGGCATAGCGATCGCACCAGCCAATTTCACCGCGCATCAACGCCTCACTGATCTGCTCAATCAAGCGCTCGGTCACATACTCCATGACCACAGGTTGTTGGGTGAAATGGCTGGATGATTGCTGGCTTCCCGCCACCGTTTCAATCAACGAGCGATTTTGTAGCGACTCCACGGCTTCCAGGAGTGCCCGTTGCGTCACTGCTGGCACAAGGTCTTCCCGGAGGTCTGCCAGGGACGTGCCTTCCCGATTGATGGCTAACCAGACCATGACCTGCTGTTCCAGATCTGTCAGCCGCTCAAACTGTTGCGCCAGTAAGTCAGACAGATCGCCGAAAATGAATGTGCTTTGCGCCAGAAAGTCTGCCACGTTGCCCTGAAATAAGGACTGGATGGTGGTCGCCACAATCTTGAGTGCCAGTGGATTGCCGCTATAGCGCTCAATCAGCGACTGTCCGTCTTTGGCAGATAGAGCAAACCCCTTTTCCGTAATCAGCTGTTGCCCTTCGTTCGGCTCTAAGCCAGCCAGATGGAGGGCGCGGATGGGAAGGGTACTGCCGACCTTGATACTTAAGCCTCGCGGTTGTTCCCGGCTGGTGAAGACCAAACAACTTTGATGGCGGCTCTGCCCGATCGTTTCCAGGAGCTGTCCATAAACTGCGTAGCCATCCCGATAGGCACCTGCCCGTCCATCAGCCACCAGAATAGATTCCAGGTTGTCGAGTACGAGTAAGCATCGGTGGGTGCGCAGGGAGTCCAACAATTGATACAGTTTGCCCGAAAAGCTGTCTGGCAGGTCAAGCTGGCGTTGCCGGGAAAGCACACTCAATAAATCGGTCAAAAGCTCTTGTACCGAAGGCGCATTGCGGAGCGATCGCCAGATGACAAACTCAAATTCATCCTGGAGTTGTTCCGCCAGCCGGACGGACAGTGCCGTTTTGCCAATGCCACCCATGCCCAACAGCATCACCAGTCGGCACCGATCGTGGCAAAGCCACTGTTCCAGCTTGGCAAGTTCCGCCGCACGTCCGTAGAACAAGGAAACGTCCAGTGCTTCACCCCAATCGATCACGGGGGTTTGGAATTGGGAGCCAAGGGGAGATAGCAGGGATGCGGTGGGAAGCGTAATTGCTTCTTTTACTTCTCGTTGAGGCACAAGAGCCTCAACCATACTGAAGTCTGCAATGTCTTCGGGATTGAGCGACAGTCGCTGGCACAGTTCCACGAAGGTGGCGCGATCGACCGGTTTGCCCCTCAGAAAGTTGCTTACGGTGGCACGTGCCAGTCCCGCATCCTCAGCTAAGGCTTGCTGATTGAGAAAGCTGCTGCGTCCGACTGCCAATTTTGCAATTTCAATACACTCCCGACGCACCCTGAGCGATCTAGTTGACATAGGTTTCCTGTAGCAGTGCCCAAATTCTATCTAGAAACGAAAGTCGTCACAAGTCAGCCTCAAGTCAGGTCTTCCCAGGCTTGAACTCAGTCAATACAAGGATTTGATGAACTTATACAGCGGAAGAAACGAGCGATAGCCCACAAAAGCTTTTCGCCAATCTTCAACAGATTAATTGATCAAATCAGGAGAATTCCAATGGCTAGCTGCAAACAAGCGATGGTTACAATTCAGAAAGTCAAAGTGGGTAAATCAGAAAGCTACGGCGATGTCATTGGCTTCACTGGTGAGCCGGGAAATTCAGCCGAATGGCAACTTCAATTTACCGTTGCGGGACAGAGCGAGACCATTCGGTTTGATGGCGTACGAGATAACAGCGAACTGGTTGTAAACAAGTCATTTATCGTCGATTTGGGTCCTTTGCAAAGCCTGGATTTGGGAGTCACAGGGGTTGAGATTGATACCTCATCTGCTGACGATCCGTTACCACGAGCAACATTCAAAATTACCCCAGCGACCAACTGGCAAGAGGGACAAACGTTTGAGACGGCTGCCGCTTCCAACCCAGATTTCAGCTACTCGGTTGTGTTTGATGTCAAATGTGCCACTAACTTCGATACGGTCGGAGCAGCCTTGACCAGTGACTCGTCATCACCAGACAGATACTTGGGCATGTGGGAGCAAACTGGTGGTGCCTGGATTGCTCGCCACGGTCTAACTGGGGCGCAGTATCAGGCAGTTTTTGACGATTTAGTGCCTAAAGGTTTTCAGCCCACAATTCTCAATGGGTACAGTATTAATGGTCAAGACCGCTACATCTGTGTGTTTGACAAGTTACCCAGCGCTCCTTGGGTGGCGCGACATGGCTTAACCGGAGCGCAATATCAAGCGGTGTTCAACGATCTGGTGCCCAAAGGGTATCGACCGACGATTCTCAGTGCCTACAACATTGGTGGTGAAGACAGATACCTGGGTGTTTGGAAGCAAGTGGGTGGTGCTGCCTGGGTTGCAAGACATGGATTGACTGGGGCACAGTATCAGGCAGTCTTTGACGACTTAGTGCCCAAAGGGTATCGACCGACGATTCTTAGTGGTTACACGATCGGAGGGCAAGATCACTATGTGTGTGCGTTTGAACAAAAAGGTGGTGCCTGGGTTGCCCGACATGGGTTAACTGGGGCACAGTATCAGGCAGTCTTTAATGATTTAGTCCCGAAAGGGTATCGACCGACAATTCTCAGCGGCTACAACGTGGGTGGGCAAGATCGCTATCTGTGTATGTTTGAACAGAAGGGTGGTGCTGCCTGGGTTGCCCGACACTACTTAACTGGAGTACAGTATCAAGCCCTCTTCAATGATCTCACTCCTAAAGGCTACCGACCCGTGATTCTTGATGGCTACAACGCTGTAGGGTAGTGACTGACCGTGAGTGCTGATTGTTGTGCGATCGCTCTTCCTGACATAGCTGACTGAGCGATCGCCCTTTGACTAAAAACGTATACTTTGACACTTCCTGAACTTGCTCCAGTGGGCTACCAATGGACGTATGAAATGACCCACGAGGGTGATTCTGTGGTTGCTGTAAGAGCCGTACTATCGTCAGCAAGTAGCCATGAGTCTGGATCGGTGCTAGCCGCAACGAGACCTTTGAGATTCAAGCGCTGAAAGCAGGACAGGCGACGCTTCGGTTTAAGCAAGCGCGATCGTGGGAACAGAACCAACCACCGCTCAAGGAATATCAGATTGAGGTTGTAATCCAATAGCAGGCGATCGCTCTTTCGTACCTGGATGACTGAGCGATAGACCTTCATTCCCCTTCTCTGCGGACAGTCTGTTCATCGGAATCTTATCCCACTGGTGGCAGCAGGATGTCTGGGGACATACCTGGAATGACAGGGTCGCTCTTGGTCTTAATCAAAAATTAAAGTTTTTCTCGGCGTAAGAAATTACAACGATACTGAGTTCAGCTCGGCACCCAATTCATCATTGATGTCCTATGCTTACCCCCGAAGAGTTCAACGTTATTCTGGAACGCGTTAGTAACGGCACAGCCAGTGCTGACGATCTCGATCGCTTGCGGCGATCGCAATCGAAAACTGGTGGGCCAGTCAACATCAATATCGACGAACTCACTGGTGAAGATGTTCATATTGGCGATCGCATCACCATTGAGCAGATTCTGGGACAGAAAATCATTTACCTCTCAGTGGATGAGATCAAAACACGGAAATTGATCCAGAGTTCACCCTACAAGGGCTTGAAGAAGTTTGAGCCAGAGGACAAAGATCGCTTTTTTGGGCGTGACCAATTCATTAAAGAATTGGCGAATGAATTGGAGCAAACGAACCTGGTTTTGCTGTTGGGCGCATCAGGCAGTGGAAAGTCATCCGTGGTGCGAGCAGGGTTACTATCTTGGCTGTCGAAGAAATGGGTATCACGGCTGGTGAGCCTCACGTTTACACCCGACCAAGATCCATTTGAGTCCTTGTATGCCAGCCTAAAGCGTTATTACAAGGCGGCAGAAGCCCAGGTTGCTCGCGACGGCAAAGAAGACACGCTAACGCAAGTAGTGACGACACTCAGGCGATCGGATGCTTATTGGTTCATCTTCATTGATCAGTTTGAGGAGTTGTTTACGACCAGCCAGGCAGATAAGCGCGATGGCTCAGGTGCAACTACTAAAGGTGAACGGTTCATTGCCAGTCTGGTGCAGCTTAATACCGCACTGAAGTTTATGGGTACAGCGAAAGATTGCCCAGTCAAAGTGGTGGCAACGATGCGGGCAGATTTCTTTGATCGCCTCAGCCCCTATCCGGCATTCGTCAAGGCGACGGATAAGCATCGTCCCTTTATTGCTGAAATGCAATCGGATGAGTTGCGACAGGCGATCGAGCAGCCAGCGGCACAGCATGGAGTGGTGTTTGAAACGGGTTTGGTTGAGGAAATTATTAAGGATGTACAGTGGCAGGCGGGCTATTTGCCGCTGTTGCAGTACACGTTGAATCTGGTGTGGGAGACGGAGGTGCAGAATGGCAGTATTCACGATCGCACGTTGAATATCAGCACCTATCGCGGGTTGGGTGGCGTGCGAGGAGCGCTGCAAAAGCATGTGAGCCAGATTTATGAAGCGTTGCCCGAAGCAGAACGATTAGCGGCTCAGCGTGTTTTTCTTAAGTTGGTGGAAATTGGTGGCGATGAGGAATCGGGGACGGAATGGAAACCTGTGCGGCGACGGGCAATGCGATCGGAGTTTGACACTGAGCTAGAACGACGGGTACTGGTGCGATTGATTGATGAAAATCTCTTAGTCAGTGACCAACAGCCTCAAGTGCAGGCATCAACGGTAGAGATCGCCCATGAAGCGTTGTTGACCTCCTGGGAGATGTTGAATACCTGGATTAAGGAGAATCGCCAAGCCATTGCACTGCGGAATCGGCTGAATGATGATGTGGCACGGTGGCAAGCAAAGAAGGCAGAGGATGAACTGTGGACTGGCTCAAAGCTAGAACAGGTTTTGGAACTTAAAAAGAACCCAACGTTTAATCAAGTGATGGGTGGGTTTAGTACTACTGCCAATCAGTTTATTGATACAAGTTTGGGGTTGCGCGATCGGATTAGAGAGCGGCAGATTAGACAAGCTCGTAGAATTACAGTTGGAGCAGTAGTAGCAATTGGATTAATTGGTATCGCAGGAATTTTCTCTTTCTTGCAACAAGTAAAATCTCAAAAACAAAGCGTCATAACTGCTGCTGAAGCTTCTAAGGCGAATTTTCTGGCAGGTCGCCAACTTGAAGCCATACTGAATGCAGTAAAAGCAGGGAAACAATTTAACTTGCTGCTTTTTGGTCGAGATGAGGCTTATGCCCCAACTGTTTCTGCTTTAACAAAGGTATTTTACGAAACAAAAGAAATTAATCGTCTGGAGAGCTTGAGTAGTTGGAAGTTAAGCTTCAATCGTAAAATACTAGCATTTAGTAAAGAAAATGGATCTGCTTACATATGGGACACAACAAGTAAAGAATTTATCCAGCTTTCTGGGCAGCAAGAAATTATAGAATTTAGTCCTGACAATAACTTGTTAGCAACTCATAGCAAAGATAATACAGTTCACTTATGGGACATAACAGGTAAGGAAATTGACCAACTCGGACAGCAAGAAAAGATAGTATTTTTTCCTAACAGTAAACTAATATTAACTTATAACAAAGATAATACAGTTCAACTGTGGGACACAACAGGAAGGAAAATTGCTCAACTTGGACAACAAGAGATTGTAGAATTTAGTCCTGACAGCAACTTGTTAGTCAGCCGTGAGAAAGATAATACAGTTCAACTATGGGACACAACAGGAAGGAAAATTGCTCAACTTGGACAACAAGAGATTGTAGAATTTAGTCCTGACAGCAACTTGTTAGTCAGCCGTGAGAAAGATAATACAGTTCAACTATGGGACACAACAGGAAGGAAAATTGCTCAACTTGGACAACAACAAGAAATAAAGTTCTATCCTAATGATGAGCTATTAGTGACTCGTGGAAAAAACAACGTTGTCCAACTATGGAACTTTAGTGGTAGAAAAGTTATTCGGCTCTCAGGTGAGCACTCTTCTATAGAGCTTAGCCCTGATAGCAAGCTACTGGCAACTTGCGAAAAAAATAATATTGTTGATTTATGGGATAAACAGGGTAAGAAAGTTCTTCAATATTCTGCTGAATGTGATGACTCTAATATGATGTTCAATCCTACTGGAAAACTCCTAGCAATAACGCGTAAGGGTGCCGTTGTGTTGCTGGATTTAAGTGATTCTCGTGCTGTCTCTATAGAAGCGAGTTCTGCTAGTGATCACGTAAAAGTCACATTCAGCCCAGATGGTAATCAATTAGTGACTGAAGTAACGGGGCATGCAAGTGTTGGCGATTATGCTGAATGGAGTGCAAGCCAGAGCATAATACGCTTATGGGATGTACAAGGTAGGGAGATTAGTCAATTTCAAGGTGAAAATGGATCTGCCGAATTTAACGTAGTTAGCTTCGACGATAAGCAGCTCATAACATCTGGAAGTAAATCACTAAGTTTTTGGAATCTAAATAATCAAGAAAACCTTGCATTTTGGAAATATCGAGAAGACTTCAAGACTATAGAGTTAAGCTCTGATGGAACTTTACTAATAATCTATAAAAAGGACGGTAGTATTGAACTGTGGAATATTACCGGAAAACTTCTTGTCCAATTTAGGGGATTTTCAGGATATATCAATGATGTAAAGTATAGCCCTGACAGTACATTATTATCAGTAGAAATAACTGATAATAACAAAACTAGTTGGCATATTATTAATAGTAAAGGCGAGGAGATTTTTTTACATGGAAGCAAAACTATTCGTGAGCTTCAGTTCAGCCCTAAAGGAGATTTATTAGCAACTTCTGAAGACGATGGTTCCGTTAAGTTATGGAATAATCAAGGGGAAAAAATTTCTCAGTTTCAAGAGACCTCAAAATATGTTACTAAAATGAAGTTCAGCCCTGCTAATACGTTATTAGCAGTAGAGACATACGATGGCCACACTGAAAGTAGCTGGCATGTTATTAATAATAAAGGCCAGGAGGTTTTTTTACACGGAAGCAAAACTATTCGTGAGCTTCAGTTCAGCCCTAAAGGAGATTTATTAGCAACTTCTGAAGACGATGGTTCCGTTAAGTTATGGAATAATCAAGGGGAAAAAATTTCTCAGTTTCGGGGGACTTTGAGAGATGATTGCATATTTAGTCCTGATGGCCAGATATTGGTAACTGATGAAAAAGATGGACTGTATATTTGGGAAGTTTCAGGAAAGAAAATTGCTTTTATTCAGAGCAATGAACAGCGAATTTATACTCTACAGTTTAGTCCTAACAGCCGATTGTTAGTAGCTGGAGGAGAGAATGGATTAAATTTATGGGACACAAAAGGTCAAAAGATTGCAACATTACAAGAACGTATAGATGGAATTTCCGTCATAAGATTCAGTCCTCAAAGTAATAGATTTATAACTTATGATATTCCTCGTGGTTGCGATCAATGTGGTCTAATTCTTGCCAATGCTAGCGTAGCAACTTTGTGGGACGCCACAGGTAAAGAGATGATGAAATTGAAAGGACATCAAGGAGGGATTACCCAAGTAGAATTTAGCCCTGATGGTCAGTTGATCGCAACACTAGGTTTAGATGAATCGGTAAAGCTTTGGGATATCAATGGTAAAGAGATTGTTCCGTTTGAAGGAACTAAAAGAGCAGCTTTTTCAGGTTCTTCTCGCTTAGATCTAAGGTTTAGTTCAGATAGTAAACTGTTATCAGTTGGTAAGAGATTATGGAAGCTTTTTGAACTCAATGAGTTGCTAGTGCAAAATTGTGACCGAGTAAAAGCTTATTTAAGAAATCCAAGCGCAAGCCTTAGTCACGATGATCGCAACCTCTGTGATGGCATTGGCTTGGGTAAGTAATGATGGGTAAACCATCAGTGCAAGTTGCTAGCTTTAGCGATCGCCAGAAAGCCGAAGCCTTTGCCAAAGAAGTGGGTGGAGAAGTCGGTGAACCTTGACCTTGAGAGGTTTCCAATTTTTCTGAAAAAGTTGGAGATTCGACAATCCCAGGCGAACAATGCAACGGAGGCGATCGGCTGATGCAGTGGAAGGATGATTTTGGGTTGAAGATGATGTGCGATCGCTGAGTTGAGGGGGCGATCGGCTGATGAAGTGGAAGGAGATTCTGTATTGGAAAGGGTGGGCCATCGCTGAGTTGAAGGGCGATCATTTCCATAAACGTCAGGCTAGAAGTGTTTTTGCCCATTGAGCATCTTCTTCAGATAGCGGCGGCAAAGGCGGTTGAGTATAGTCAATTGCCAAATGATACCGTCCCCTTTCATAGATATAATTCAGCAACTTTTGTAAGTCTACAATTGGCTCTTCTTCCCCAGCTAGTAGGGGAATGGGAACTGACGGAATCGGTTGCCTCAAGCGGAAAGCATACAGGTCTGCCGAGGGACGCTGATCACCCCGACTGACTAAAATACGGTAGTCTCCTAGCTCCTTACCCATGATTGGAAACGGCTGACCACTCCGTAACAAATCGATCTCGATCAGATGGGTTGCACTTGCCAAGACTTGATTTCGCTTCCGTTCATAGGCTAACCGTCCTTCCCCAGACCGTTTGTTTTTAGGAGATAGTACTTCAATCACAGTAATGACCGCTCCAGTTGCCACTTCTCGAATTTCCAGGTACCTTTCATTCACCTCCTCCGCGATCGGTACCGTCACCTTCTGCGGTTGTCCAGGTGACAAAAGTGTTGCAGTACCAGACGTCGCCTCCGTCGTTCTGCCGGTCACCACTGCAACATCAGGAATCCCAACTAACAGGGTTTCATCATCATTACTAAAATAGGTTCGCTTTTCAATCTCAACCCGATACTTTTCGCTGAGATGGTCTACCAGGTCATCCGCGATCGCTACAATCAGTCGGTTATGTACCGCCGACCAAAACTCTGGGTTTTCCAGATAGGGATTCATGCCCGGAAACGGTGAAGCCATGTAACAGCTTTAAAGCAGCAAGGATGCACTCTTATTCTACTTCTTGCCTTGCTAAAAACAGGTGCAGCTCTGGCGATCGCGGTTGCATATCAGGCAATTTGGTTATGTCGAGGGGCGATCAGTACTTTATGAGTGTAAAGAATCAGAGGGACGATCGTAAGTCAGAACAAGTCAGTCTTACTCAGGCTTGAACTCAGACAGTCACCGGATTAGATGAATTTGTACGCAACAACTAGCGAATTCATCTAACTACGGAGATCGAGTGATGCCAGACCAACTCAGCCCCCAGCAGCTCATCAATGAACTCAACAATTTAGAAACCATTCTCGGCAAATTTGAAACCACGCTTGACGATAAGTTTGCACCCCTCAAAGCCGGACTTGACAACGCTGAAGCCAACTTAGGCAAACTGGCAACCAATGCCGATGCTGCCTTGATCCGTCAAACCATCGATGCTGCCTTAGACCAGGCACTCGGCGCAAATGATTACATCAGCGCCAATGATGTCCTCAACTTTAACCTGGCACTCACTACAGACTTTGGTGATGCTCCCGGCATTCCCTCGATCGCCTCTACCCTCAACCTCAGCCTCAATCTCGACAATCCCAGCAGCACACCCAGCCTTGCCTTCAAAGATGTGCGCCTGGATTTAGGCTCGTTTGTGCAAGACTTTGCCAAACCCGTCATTGGTGAAGTGGGGCAGGTGTTCAAACCGTTCGATAAAATCCGGGAAGTTCTCACAAAAGATGTACCAGGACTTGGTGATGTCGGTGTCAAAATCAATCTCTTGGATCTGGCTGAAACGCTGGGCAAGTCGCAGGGCAAAGCGTTTGATACGTCCCTATTCGATGCTCTCGTTCAATTTCCCACCATTATCAATGCGGTTGATCAAGCTGAGAATGCCGTTGGAAGACTTTCCGAAGGCGATCGCTTCATCCATCTAGGTGACTTCAGCGCCAATGCGAACGGACAAATCACAACGTCTACACCCTACGTGATCGCTCCACTCGATCAAGCTGCCAGCAAAGGATTGAGCTTTTTCTCAGATGCGAAAAACATAGTTGGCGGTGGTTTTACCTTTCCACTCTTGGAAACTCCCAATACAGCCTTTAACCTGCTGTTAGGTCAGGATGTCGGGCTGCTCAACTTCAAGCTGCCAGGGTTTAGTGCCGGTTTCGAGTACAACCAGGTTTATGACTTTGTCATTCCAACCCCCATTCCGATTCCAGCCCAAGCTTACTGGGGCGGACAAGCATCCTTCACCAGTCCTGGTCTCACCATTGGTTACGATACCCTCGGTCTCAAAGGCGGCAGTGCCTTAGCAGGGTTTTACATTAATGGCACACAATCACTGTTTGATGTGAATGCTCGACTCAAAGGTGGTGTGGGGGTCGGCATACCTAAAATTTTGGCAGCCGGTGGAGAAGTCTTTCTGCAAGGCGATGCCAGCTTCTACCTCCCTGAGCAACAAGAGAAAGTGCGCCTCTCAGCCCTCGGCAGTGTTCTCAATACAGGCTTCTTTGACAGTAAAGGCAAAGTACAGGTTGGAGCAAATCTTTGGGCAGAGCACATTACCTTCAATCCGATCAAGGGCTTTCTGGGCATCATCACTGGTGACTTTGACAAATTAGTTGATCACTACGACCTTCCCATTTTTACCATTGACCTATTTAACTTTGATAGTCGGCATAGCAATAGCAACCCATTACCCCCCAACCTGGCAAGCGACGACACTGCTACGGGTACATTGTTGCTTAACCTGGGTACCCGCGCTGATCAACGCAACGTCAGTAAGGAGGTCATCAATGAGCAGTTCAACATCACCACTGATGGCGTTGTCTCTGCTTTTGGTTATCAAGAAACGCATACAGGCTTCACCAAAGTGGTTGCTTACGCTGATGCAGGCAATGATGACATTGCAGTCAATGCTGCTGCGATCGCCGAACTGCATGGCGGTGCAGGCGATGACAAGCTGTACGGCGTTTCCCTAACCGATCAACTTTTTGGTGACGAGGGCAACGATCGACTCAGCGGTCGTGGCGGCGATGATTTGCTTTACGGCGGCGCGGGGAACGATTACCTCTACGGCGATGAGAGTAATAATGAGTTGTTCGGCAATGATGAGTTGTATGGTGAGGCGGGTGATGACCTGCTAGATGGCGGCGCGGGCAATGATCGGCTGGATGGCGGTGAGGGCAACGATGAGTTATATGGGCGCGCCGGACTGGATGTGCTCAACGGGGGTGCGGGTGATGACCTGCTCTCTGGTGGCGACGACAACGACCAACTGTTTGGTGAAGCGGGCAGCGATACCCTCATCGGTGGTACAGGGGATGATCGCCTGGATGGGGGCAATGGGAACGATCGCCTGTTTGGTGAGGAAGGCAACGACACTCTTATCGGTGGCGCAGGGGGCGATACTCTGGATGGCTTTGACGGCAACGATCAATTCTTTGGCGGGGCTGGCAATGATCAGATCAACGGTGGTGCTGGCAGCGATACCGTCAATTATGCCGATTCACCGCAGGGCATTGTCGTCAATCTGGATGAGAGCAATCCATACAACAATCCCACCAGTGCTTTCAACTTAGAACCGGGCTTTACGATCGCGGCTGGCACGGCGACCGATGGCTTTGGTACGACCGACACGTTGCAAAATTTGGAAAACATGATTGGCTCCAATTTTGATGACGTGCTCATTGGCAACAGTGGTGCAAATCAGATCACCGCACTGGCAGGCAATGACCTGCTCATTGGCAATGCTGGCAATGACACCTTGGATGGTGGTGATGGTCTGGACACCGTGAGCTATCGGTATGATCCCAAAGCGGTTTTCGTCAGCCTCGAACAAGGGACTGCCACCGATGGCTTTGGTGACACCGATCGCCTTATCAACATTGAAAATGTCGTGGGTTCCAACGGGAACGATCGCCTGATTGGGGATAACCAGAGCAACCGCCTTTCTGGTGGCAATGGTGATGATGTGCTTGAAGCCAGGGGCGGCAACGACACGCTCTATGGCAACGATGGCAATGACACCCTGCTGGGAGAGGCAGGCGACGATACGCTGATTGGCGGCGCTGGTGCGGACTTACTTCAGGGGGGCGAGAGCAGTGACACTGCGTCTTACATCACGGCGGCAGCGGGTGTCATTGCCAGCCTCACCACAGGCATGGGCGCAACGGGTGATGCGAGGGGCGACATCTTTCAAGACATTGAGAATTTGGAAGGCTCTGCCTACAGCGATCGCCTCATTGGTGATGACTTCACAAACGTCCTCAGCGGCTTAGGCGGCGATGACTTCCTGGATGGGCGCGAGGGCGATGACGTGCTCTATGGTGGCGATGGGCGCGATCGGCTGCTGGGGTCTGGTGGCAATGACCAGCTCTTTGGTGGCGCGGGCGATGATGACTTAGACGGCGGTGATGGCAATGATTTCCTCAGCGGTGGTGAGGGCGATGATTTCCTGGAAGGACAGGCAGGCAACGATCGGCTGGAAGGTGGTTTGGGTAACGACACGCTCCTGGGTGGCGAGGGTGATGACTTCCTTCTGGGTGAAGCGGGTGATGACAACCTGGATGGCGGTCAGGGCAACGATGTCTTCAACGGCGGACTCGGCGATGATTTTCTCTACGGGAGCGACGGCGATGATCAACTGCTGGGTGCGGGCGGCAATGACTATCTTGAAGGGGGTGCCGGACACGATCGCTTAGATGGCGGTGATGGCAGTGATGTGCTGTACGGACAGGCGGGCAATGACGAGTTATCGGGTGGTGCTGGACAAGACCAATTGTTAGGTGGGCTGGGCAATGATGTCCTGACGGGCGGCACTGACAACGATGTCCTGGTGGGTGGCGGTGGCAACGATCGCTTCGTCATCAACCTGGGCGATGGTAGCGATACGATCATTGATTTTAGTGGCATCGCGAGAGGTGCGGCTCCTTCTGATGCCACCCTTGCTGAGGTGGATGTCATTCAGTTCAAAGGCGCTGATTTAGTGGCGCAAAATCTGCTTCTGACTCAAAACGGCAGCGACCTGGAGATTAGCTTTGAAGGGGTTGCCAATACACAGGTCATTTTGAAGGACTTTGCGCTGGAAAACCTGGACAATCTCCCTCAAAGTGCAGGCGGCTCCATAAACCTGGGCAACATCTTGTTTGATGGTCAAACGACAATCCAGGACAGCTTTGATGTCTTTAATGCGGAGTGGCAGTATGACCAGGTGCTGAACCGCAATACGGTGACGTTCTTAAACGATTTGAGCAATCGGACGCAGGGCTTCGACGACTCGGATGATGTGATCAATGGGCAGGGCGACGATGACACGCTCTGGGGGCTGAGTGGCAATGACACGTTGCGGGGTGGTACCGGGAATGACACGCTGCTGGGCGGTTTGGGCAAGGACTATCTGGCGGGTGGGGAGGGCAACGATACCCTCTTCGGTCAGGCGTGGGATGATTTTCTGGTGGGTGATCAGGGGGATGACGTGCTGTTTGGTGGCAGTGGTCACAACACGCTGGTGGGTGGTCTGGGCAAGGACATCTTTGCGCTGACGGGCGAAGGGACGGATCTGGTGCTGGACTTCACGGTGGGTCAAGACCGTCTGGGCTTGGCGGCTGGGCTGACGTTTGACCAACTCACGCTTACTCAGGGCACCGGGGTGAATGCCAGCAGTACCTGGGTCAAGCTCAATAGCACGGGGGATCTGTTGATGACGCTCAACAACGTGCAGGCAAGCGCGCTGACACGCGATCTGTTTACGTCTGTCTCCAACTACCAGCCTGCACCGTTGGCTAAGGGTTGATGACGATCGCACTAGCCTCGCACCATTTAACAGCATACGACGATCGCCTCTCTGCCCCAACGACTGGAGGCGATCGTCTTCAAGGTCACAGTGGCAAAAACTGCACCAGATTGGCTAAATCTTCAGGATCGCTGGCTTTTGCAATGATTTCTAAATCCCGAACGCAATCGCCGATCGTCACAACCCGTTGGTGAGCATAAATCACGCCTGCAAAAGGAATACCTTCGCTTTGACGGTGCTGGGCTTCGATCAGGAAATCTTGATCTTGAGAGAAAACGACTCGTCGTAGTTCGGTGGCTCGGTCAAGTAACCGCGTATCGGCAATGCCTGAGCGCTGATCTTCTTGAACCGTTAAAACATTCACATCACGGAGGCGCAAACCCACGGTAATCGACGCATGAATGTGTTCATCCATGTAAAGCGCAATGGTCACTGGATGAGTCCCTGGGCACGCAGCTTTCTAGCAAGAGCAGATTCTCCTGCTTCCTGGCGCAATGTTTCAGCGTGTTGAAAACGGCGCTCCAAGTCGGCATCAAGTGCCTGCTGGTGATCCCAGTAGTAAGCGAGAGCGGAATGAATTTGCCCCATGCTCAGGTAACGGTGCTGTAGATGGATTTCTTCAGGACTCCAGCCATACGCATGTTGAGCCTCGACCAGTTCAACGACCTTCATCGTGGTGCCAGCAATGAAGGGAACCTGCTGTTCATCCAGTTCAATGTACTTGTAGTCGGTTGCTGTAAGTGCCATTAAAGTTACCCGCGCCAGGTTCTTCTGCCATCTTAGGCGATCGCGGCTTGAGCAGATGGCACGCTTGCACGGAAGGACATCGCCTCTCTTACTCAACCCTTGGAGGCGATCACCTTTACAGCTCAGAAACCTCTCTGCCCAATTCGATCGTAAGCTAAACGTAATAATTTCTTGCCTTGAAAAGAATTAATTGCATACTGAGAACAGCAACACGGCACTGAACTTGATTTTGGGAGTCTTATGCTTACCCTGGAAGAGTTGAAGTCGATTCTAAACCGCATTCGTACAGGCAGTGAAACGGAAGCGGACGCGGCTGACTTGCGTCGATCGCTGAAGCTGGAGGGCGAGATTGTCCAAATTGGTTTGCAGCAGGGACAATACAACGTCAATATCGGGAAAGTTGAGGGGCAAGACATTCAGTTTGGCGATCACACTTCTGCTTTGTCCTTGCACCCATCGTTAAGATACAGCGGATCGCAGCTTCATGGGAGACATCCAAGATGGCAGACTCTTTCAGCGTATGGGTTTGTAGCATTATGAGGGTCCCCTATATGACTGAAAAGCGCTGTATATGTGCGTTCACCCTACGCTTTGAGGTGCTCTGCTTGATTTCCAAGATAAACAGAAGCTACTATTAAGCTCACCGTTTGCTTTGATGAAGAATATTTCGATTAGTGAGCAAGTTTCTCCCAAAAAGGATTAGGTAATCTTTTGGAGTGTAAAGAAATGCAAGGCAATTCAGAAGATACAAGAGATAGAAATAAACAAAGAAATCTGGCGTTAGAGCACTACGAGAGGGGAGAAATTAAGTTTTCTATTAACAATGAAAGGATGCAGAAAGAGGCAATTGAAGAATTTCGGAAGTTATTCGCTATTGTTGAAATCCATCACGATCCAATCAATTCTCCTTTCTTTTCTCGTGAGGATATACTTCCAAATGCTCATAAGTGGTGTGGTTTAGCACATCTAAAGTTATGGCACAAAGGAGTTATGGATTATCTAGAAAAATCCTGTCTTGAAGAAGCGATAGATAACTTTTTAAGTTCAGCATATTATCGTTCACAAGCTTCTTGTAAAGATAATCAATCATCCAAGAAATGGGAAGAGGTTAAATCCTACTGCAATGAATATATAGAAAAATACAGGAAGCTAGCATCTGAAAAAAAAGATTGTGCGTTTTTTTCAGTACTAATAAGTGACTGTTTTAATGGTCTAATTGGTGATGTAAACCCATCTACCAGACAAATTGAAGATGCAATAATGGATCTTATAATCACAGGCTCTGAATGTGAATCTAATGATTTCAAGCAGGAAATTCTAATCCTTTATGCAAAATTGTACGAGTACCGAGGTTATTCATATAAGCAGGTAAAGAACTTTCACGAGGCTAAATATGATTTAGGAAGAGCCTGTAAGATATATGATCTCATAGATTGCATGTTGCAGGATGTATTGGGAACTGATGAAATTATACAGGCTATTAGAAGAACTATAGAAGAGTTGGATCAAGAGCTAGAAGATGCTAAACGCAAAAGTGCAGAACCAGATGTAGTAGAGCATCATCGTCGCTCAGGCTTCTTTAGAAATTTTGCAATGTACTTCTTGCATTGGCTAACAGCCATCTATGGATTCTCCCAAATGATTCTTCTAGGCGTCTTTAACATAGTCTTTAGTATACTCTCTAGTATTTGGTTTTGTTTCATTAGTATTTTGACTCATCCAGCAATATTAGCTAGTGTTATCAATGGTCTTGCCGAGTCACTTAAATCATTCGGCAAAAATGAAAATAGAAAATAATCGTAAACCCTAACGCTATATAGAATTTCTATGGAGCCTATCATCAGTAATATTTTTGCTTTTCTAATTGCAGTCATAAAAATTACTGCTATCCTTTATGCTGCTATTTTTGTTTTAGTAAAACTACAAAAGATAATAAGAGCTATCAGAAAAAAGACATCAAGAGAGAATCCAAATTATCAGATAGCTTCATTGAGTGTCGATGACCATGAAGCCCTTAGCAGTTTAATTGACACTTTAGAAATAGAAATTGATACTTTAGAAGTAGAGCTTGAAGAGTTCAGCACTAAAGTTAGATACGATCGTGAAAAAATTTACAATCAAAAGGTAGAAGAAAAGTTTAGAGAAATATGCCGTATCACTAGCAACAACATAAAAACAGTTGTTAACAATACAAGAATACCTAAAAGATATTTTTCAGATTCGAGCCTCTATCAGAATTTTGTTAAATTAAAAGCTTTTTTAGAAAAATCGGTTAATAGTAAAGAACCTATTGCTCAAGTTTCTCTAGATTATAAATTCCATCTTCCAGTCGGAGAGTTTCTCTCAGGGGAGTGGGAAGGTGAGGTTATAGATAATAAGGAGTATTGGAAAGAAAAGATCCTCTTCTTCCCACTTAAGGAGGGAACTTCTCATTGGTTAGGAATCGAGGGAACTTACACTAAAGAACTTCTTGCAGCTCCGATTACATCGAAGAAGTTTAGAGAGTTTTTGAAGAACAAAATTAAACAGATTCAACACGAAATAAAGGAGGAAAGGATAATGCTAGATGATCGGCAAGAAAGAGTTGAAGTAAATACAATTCTCGATCGCATCCTTCACAACACACCAGCTGATGGTGATACAGAAGCTCTACGCCAATGGCTTCAAACCCCTGAAGGACAAAAATTTGCTCAGCAGACCACTCAACCGCCTGCTGCAAGCAAAAGCAACATCAATATTGGAAGCATCAAAGGTGATGTACAGTTTGGCAATCGCACCTACAACGGCACCGATGCTGAAACGCTCAAAAACTTGGTCAGTTCTCTGGTGAAAGAGTCACCTGACTCTAACAGT
This sequence comes from Stenomitos rutilans HA7619-LM2, assembly GCA_019358945.1. Classification (GTDB taxonomy): domain Bacteria; phylum Cyanobacteriota; class Cyanobacteriia; order Leptolyngbyales; family Leptolyngbyaceae; genus Stenomitos; species Stenomitos rutilans. Next base: position 21,359 of record JAHHIE010000086.1, read on the forward strand.
GCTGCAAACCCTACCGTTGCCGTCCGTAAAATCTTAGTGTTAGCTGCGAGTCCAGAAGATCAGGTCAGACTGAATCTGGAAAAAGAAGTGAAAGAAATTGATTTGGCATTACGGTTAGGCAGTCATCGTGAACAATTTATCCTTGACCAACGGTGGGGAGCCAGCCGAAGAGACTTACAAGACATCCTACTAACCATCAAACCCGATATTGTTCACTTCTGCGGTCATGGTGCAAGCGAACATGGATTGGTTTTGCAGAACGACAATCAGAAAACTCAACTGGTGCCAAACGCTGCTCTTGCAGAATTATTTGAAATCATTACCTACTCCAAACCAATCGCCTGCCTTGTGCTCAATGCTTGCTACTCCGAAGTCCAAGTCAATGCAATCAACCCTTTTATTGATTACATCGTTGGCATGAAAAAGGAAATTGGTGATAGAGCCGCGATCGAGTTCTCCAGAGGGTTCTATCGCTCCTTATCCGATGGACTTCCCTACAACATTGCCTTTCGGTTTGGGAAGAATGCCATTGCGCTAGACGCAATCCCCGAAGACTTGACTCCCGTGCTGAAGGGAAAGGCTGCATCGTCATAGATCCCCGACTTCTTTGTTCAGCCCTGATAGCGATCGCCTGCGCCTGATTTAGAAGTCGGGGATCTGGCATTCCGCCACGCCAAATCATCGCCCAATCGAAGGTATCCCCATGCTGCCCCCCGAAGAGTCAGATTCAACTCTGGAACCCACCGATCACAGCGCAACCAGTGCCGAGGATGAGGATGCTCTGCATCGATCGCGCCAACCATCTGGCGAGACGGCGCACATTGGGCTGCCGTCGGAGGCTGTGACGTTCAATATTGAGAACGTTAAGGGCAAAAACATTCAGTTTGGCGATCGCCATATCATCACCTATGTCACGGTTGATGCCATTAAAATTCGCAACCTCATTGCACATTCACCTTATAAAGGTTTGAAGCCGTTTGAAAAAGATGACACCGATCGCTTCTTTGGTCGCACTGCATTTGTAGAAAAGCTATTCCATGAACTGCGATCGTCGAACCTGCTGTTGCTGTTGGGTGCATCTGGCAGTGGCAAGTCATCCGTCATTCGGGCAGGGCTGATGCCCAGGCTGGCGCAAGAGTCTGCTAGGTTTATGGCGTTGACGTTGACACCGGGTCAAGATCCCTTTGAAGGGCTGTATACCAGTTTGTATCCCCGGTTCCAGGAAAAAGCAGGGCTGGCAAGGGAAGGAAAGGAAGACACCTTGCTTGAGGTGGTGCGATCGCTGAAGCCAACCGATGAACAATGGTTCCTTTTAATCGATCAGTTTGAGGAACTTTTTACAACGAGCGCACCGGAAAGACAAAAGCCCTTTATTGCTGGCATGGTGCGGCTGAACGAGGTTTTGGCGAAGGAGCAGAATCGTTCGGTGCAAATTATTGCCACCATGCGATCGGATTTTTCGCATCAGTTAAATGAGTATCCCCGCCTGGTGAATGCCCTCAAAAATCAGTGCTTGATGCTTACTGCCATGCAGCCCGATGAGTTACGATTGGCGATCGAACAACCCGCTGCGAAACACGGCGTGGTGTTTGAGAAAGAGTTGATGATTGGACAGTTTGCCGCACAGCCAGACGCGACGGTGGAAGAGGGGCTGGTGGCACAGATGATGAAGGATGTGCAAGGACAGCCCGGTTATTTGCCATTGTTGCAATACACGCTGGATTTGCTGTGGGAGACAGAACGCCAAAGTGGCGGCTTGAGCGATCGCACCTTAAATATCAGCACCTACCAACAGTTGGGCGGGGTGCGGGGTGCGCTGCAAAAGCATGTGGATGAGATTTATGGAAAGTTGACCAACGCCGAACAATTGGCAGCGCAACGGATTTTTCTCAAGCTGGTGGAAATTGGCGGCGATGAAGCATCGGGAACGGCATGGAAAGCGGTACGCAAACGAGCCTTGCGATCGGACTTTGCCGACCCAACCGAGCAGGACGTTTTAGCGCGGCTGTGATGCCAAGCTGTTGGTGAGTAATGCGCCTGTGGTGGCAGAGAAGGGACAGTTGGGCACGGTTCAAACAGCAACTGTGGAAATTGCCCATGAGGTGCTGTTAATGTCCTGGAAAACCCTGGAGCAATGGATTACAGAAAATCGTAAAGCGATCGCCCTGCGTAGTCGGATCAATGACGATGCCGCACATTGGCAAAAGGAGAAACAAGAAGGGGATTTATTACCGGATTCACGGTTAGCCCAGGCATTGGATCTGCGAAAAAATGAGACGTTTCAGCAAGTGCTGGGAGGGTTTAGTGAGATTGCAAATCAATTTATTGATGCCAGCGATCGCTTAAAAAGTCGTGAGCTGCGAAGAACCAGAATCATCGCTGGGGTTGGCTTCATCCTGGCATCTTTAACCAGTGCGGCAGGACTAAGGAGATTTCTGACAAAGAAACTACCCAAGGTAAAATGCTGTCAGTTGTTCTAGCAAGTCAGGAAACAGAGATTTGGAACCTTCACTTCAAGTCGAAAGACCGCTAAGCTCATCGCAGATCGCAGATCTTTGTTTGGCTGCATCTAAACTGCATGGAGTCGAACGCCGCAGTTTTCAAGCCGAGATGACACTGAAGTATTGCCATGGCAGTGCTCGCATGGCAGAGCGGGTGTTCGGATGGGGACGAGAGCGCGTCGAAGTTGGATTGGCCGAAAAGCGAACTGGGATTGTATGTGTGGGAGCACAATCAGGGTATGGGGGAGCGAAACGTTGGGAAGAGAGGCAACCGGAAGCTGCTGCTGCCCTGCGAGAGCTAGCCGAGGCCCATGCCCAACAAGATCCAACATTTCAAACTTCGATTGCCTATACCCGCTTAACGGCCCAAGAAGCGGTGACTCAATTGCAACAGCAAGGATTTGTGCCTGAGCAATTGCCTGCGCCCAGCACCATGGCTGTGATTCTCAATCGAATGGGTTATCGACTGCAAGCGGTGGTCAAAGCCAAACCACAAAAAAACTGCCCGAAACGGATGCGATTTTTGCCAACATTCAAGCCAAAGACCGCAAGTCAGACGATGGCAGTGTCAAACGAGTGAGCATCGATTGCAAAGCCAGGGTCAACATCGGTGAGTATTCTCGTGGTGGGCGAACCCGAGGCGACAATCAGGCGAGTGACCATGATTTAGGCTGCCAAGAAAAGTACATTCCTTGTGGCATTGTGGATGAGGATAGCGGTCAATTGTCTATCTACTTTGGCAGTTCCTGTAAAACCAGTGACTTCATCGTCGATACCCTGGAAGCTTGGTGGACAAACTTGAGCACAGCGCAACAAACCCAAACAACGCGGCTCCAACTGAAAGTCGATAACGGACCTGAAAGTAGTGGCGTTCGCACTCAATTTCTCAACCGGATGGTGGAGTTTTGTGACCGGATTGGTAAACCGATTCAACTGCTTTACTATCCGCCTTACCACAGTAAATACAATCCGATTGAGCGCTGTTGGGGAATATTGGAACAACATTGGAATGGCACTCAACTCAAAGATGTCAACACTATGCTGCAATGGGCAAAAAGTATGACTTGGAAAAGTATCCATCCTATCGTCGGATTAAATCAACGACCCTATGCCAAGGGCATCTCACTGTCAAAGACAGCCATGCGTGAGGTTGAGAATCGCTTAGAGCGCAATCCAGCTTTACCCAAATGGGACATCTTGATTCAACCTGCTCTTGGGTAGATTTATTCCTAGAAATCTCCTAATGCTGCCTGTGGCTGATAGGTGATGCGACTGAGGGGAGTCTCTCGTTTGGGTTTACCTGGCTTCTCGTAGTGCAACGTTTGTTGCACTCCCCTATCGTTCAATTGATGCCAGGGCAAGTTCTGCTCGAACTTTTTCAATGCCGCCCACGCATCGGCTTCGCAAGCCAATTCTTCGGTGCACAGATGTCGCAATTGCGCTTGCCAGTGCGTCTTCGCCTTCGCCAAAGTCTTGTCCAACTGTTTGAGGTCAGCCTGCTGCCGCGCTCGACTTTCGACCACAAACCA
>JAHHIE010000087.1 GCA_019358945.1 Stenomitos rutilans HA7619-LM2
CTTATTCTTGCCCTGTCTCTACCGTTAGCAGAGTTAAGAAAAGGGGAAGCTTCTCCTCAAAAACTGCTCTGTTGCTCAATTAGTCAGGGGTGCAAATACCATTAGCCCCATTGCGTCTCGTGTAAGACATATCTACAGTTTCATCGGGGTTTAGCGTGATGGAAATAGTAATACCTCGAAGGGTAGCTTCGTAGCTATTACTGCTAAACTTTTTAAGACTTGCCTCCTCTCCATTAATGTAAACGTAGCCTCCTTTATCAGCGTGTACTTCAATACCAGTTGGACAATTGTAGTTAAGTTGTGGAATGCCTGCTGCATTAGCAGCGCCAATCATGGCAAATTCAGACACCATTACAGCAAGCATAGAAGCAACGATCGATTTTTCATCATGTCCATTCTTTGTTTAAGCCTTTCCAGGCTGGGGTTAACGAGCGTTTTGAGAATTAGTTAATCTTGGCGTTAATTATTGCACAGCTCAGGCAAAAGTTAGTCTCTACAGCGGCAAAGCCAAACCTGCCTTAAAGAACAAAGAAGAAACTTGTTAGATCGGTAGCTAACCGCGCAACCGCACCAATTCGTCTCGCCAGCAGGCAACCAACGGATCGGTCTCTACGTCTCGCCCAGTGTGCTTCACCCGCCACTTGCGGATCGCCAGTTCATCTTGTGCCCGCACGATCGCCCTTGATGTGCGCCCTTTCAGATGAGGAATGCGGCGTGTTCTAAAGATGCGATCGCGCTTCACCTGTTCGTACTCTTCTGGCGTAATCACAGGCTCGGTCTCATCTGCCAACTCTTCCCGAATGACCTGCCGCTCCCAAACGCCGCTCTGCCACAGCATCACCCCGACAATCAGAAGAAAGGGAAATAGGAGAATCAATCTTAGGCAGCTATGAGATATCCATTGGCTGAAAAAGGGTTCAATCACCTCGGAAACCGCTTTGGGAGTGGATTCGTCATGAAATGGCTTCCCAGTCGTTATAAAGGTGTACAGGTACACCAATAGACCGAGACCGTTATTGAGAAAATGGGCCGAAAATCCCAACAGCCAGCCTACTACCGGAGCCGCATAGCGCAACCAGCGGCGGGTGGTTTGCCGAGCCAGCCCCAGCCCCATGCCAAACATTCCTGTATGGAGCGCATGTCCTGCTAGCCCAAACAGCGCAAACCGATCCGCTAGCTGGAAATACAGCGGGACATCCCCTGTAGCAACATATCCTTGCAGCACGTATAAGGGGGCTTCAAACAAGTTGAAGCCTATCCCTACCAGCGCACCGTAAATAAAGCCATCTCGAACATCATCAAATTCAGCCCGCAGCAGCCAGAACAACAGCACCACTCCCAGCCCTTTCGTGGTTTCCTCCACCAGCGGACCGGCGATGGGAGCACCCAGAATTATTCCGGCCTTCGCACCAAAAATTGCCTGGGCATCAGGATGCACTTTCACATAGCTGTCTACAGCAGCGAGGATGTAGTTGTTAAGCGGCAGGGCTAATCCGGTGGCAAGCAGAGCGCCCCACAGCACCGCGATCACGTAAAGCCATCTCGACTCTGGTTCCCGGCGATCAAGAAACCACAGAATCGCCAGGGGAACAAGCGCCAGTAAGAGCGACGCTGCCACCGCAATGAAGAAGATCTGGAAACCAACCGGGGTAACGGGTGAGAATTCTTTGCCAAAGGATGACGCGCTGATGGCAATGAATACCACCAAGCCAATGATGATCAATACAGCGTTGCGGGGGTGACTTAAGGGCGACCCATAGAACAGTCTGGCTCGATTGGTTAACAACGTAGGCACCTCATAATTAAAGGAAGAAGCACTGAATAAGGTCTTGCAGTGATACTAATCCACCAGGCAAGTCACCTACAGCGATCGCCGAGTAGGTTGGGACGATCTTCTCAAGGCGTTTCACGGTGCAAAATTCTTGAGATAGTTCATTTTCCCAACCCCTGTAGTCACAACATCTGCCAGGTGAATAAATGGAGTAACACTTACGGGGTGATGGCAACTGAGACCTGAAAGGGAACCGTTTGATTGCGGTCTTTGGCATTCCCCTTGAGATACACGCGAATGGTGTAATCGCCACTGCGTGGTAACTTAACGCTGCCGTCGTTGCCTGACACTGAGCTGTTATAGATTGCCGGACCGCCGCCTGGTGGGAGAATGTTGAAGTAGGCTGTTCCGTCAGTGATCAACGAAACTCCGAACGTTTGCCCCGCCCGCGCATTCAGAATGTAGTCGTGGTATTGGTTGCCTGTGATCGAAGAACTCATGAAAGAGTTGTCGTTGCCAGGGGAGAAATGCACGACCGTATGCGCTTGAGCCAACAATGGTGCAGCGATACCGAAGGTGAGCGATGCAGTGATCACCGTGGCGGCTAAAACCTTACGGGTAGACGCTAAGACAAAGTTTTCCATGTGATAGTTTCTCTATTGCAATAATGGACACAAACTCGAAAAATTTGGAAACAGGAATGACGGACAAGCCTCCAAACCTTACATTATTGGCACTGTTTGCTTTCCGTCATTGCCGGGTTAATAGCAACTATGGCTGACAATCTCCTGAACCACCTGTGTAGACGATCGACTGGTAGCGTCCTTCATCCGTGCGGATTGTGACGCAATAGTTGGTTCGACTTTCCAGCCAATAGGTGTATCCCCCATCATCTGCCTTGACAAAGCGATAGCCCCGTCTCCTGATTGTGTTTTCTGCCTGTCCTGCCCTTGCCCCTACCAAATCACTCAGGCGAGAGACGGTTGTACCTGCCGTTGGTTGCCTGGAAGGACTTCCACCAGTAGTGTTGGCTGACCTGTTACAATCCGCTGAGCCGCCTGTATAAGCGATCGACTGGTAGCGTCCTTGCTCAGTGCGAATCGTGACACAGTAATTGGTTCGACTTTCCAGCCAATAGCTGTAAACCGCGTCACCGGATGGTGGATCAGTCCGAACGAAGCGATAGCCCCGTTGTCTAATCGCGTTTTCTGCCTGTCCTGCCCTGGCACCCACTAAATCACGCAGGCGAGGAACAGTTGTACCCGCATCAGGTTGAGCACGAGCAATAGAATTCCCAGCCATCGGATTGCTTGAACTCTGCCCAGAGGAAGCTGTATTCCAGTAAACAACTGACTCAGTATCGGCTTTGACAGCTACGGCAAAACCTAGAGAAGCGATCGCCACTGTTACTGCTAGGAGCGAATTGGTAAGCTTCATCATTAAAAATCTCCTAAGTACGACAACGAAAATGGCATTAGTAGTGCATCCGCCAGATACGTTTATTAATTGACATTGAACAATGTGATTTGGTGCAATTCAGCTTTTTGTAGGATTTATTCAGAACTATGCTTGGGGGTCGGTGAATTATTAAAGATGGTAGTGCCATTTAGAGAGTTTGCGTAGCCATCGCACCATAGCTCCGCTTTGCGGTTCATTCGCTCGCTTGGTTGTTCGTTGCCTATATGGGTTAAGTCGTCATTCAACACTGGCAGTCCAAGTGGGTAATGGTCCTTCGTTAAAACAAAAACCAGATCCAGCCAGTTCAATAAAAGTACTGACATTCATCACCTTGTCACTAATACTGGCTGCAAATTACTAAACGCATTAGACAGCAAAACTTCGCATATGCAAAGCTGTATCCGGCCACAATCAAGAGTTACTGGCTTACGACCCACTAATATGCCTGTAGTAAGTGGCTGGAGATATTTTTAGCACTTCGCAAATCTCAGCGATCGTCCGCTCTGGGTCTGCTGCCAGCGCTTTTGCCATTGCAGTTTTCTGAGGGGTCACGACAGTACGTCTACCACCTTTCCTACCCCTTACCCTGGCAGCACTTAATCCAGCTTGGGTGCGCTCACGGATAATTTCCCGCTCAAACTCAGCGATCGCCCCGAAGATGTGGAAGATGAGCCTGCCGCCGCTGGTTGTCATATCGAGGTTCTCTTGAATGCTTTTGAAGCCAATTTTCTGCTCACTCAGTTGGGTCACGGTTTGAATGAGGTGGTTGAGCGATCGTCCCAAGCGATCAAGCTTCCAAACAACGAGGGTGTCACCTTCTCGCAAGTACGCTAATGCTTCTGTCAGTCCTGGGCGATTAGACTTGGCACCGCTGGCAATGTCAGTAAAGATTTTTTTACATCCTGCTTGCTTCAGCGCATCAATTTGCAAGTCTAGCGATTGGTCGGAGGTTGAAACGCGTGCATAACCTATCAGCATTAGGTGAGCTCTGTTGAGAATACAGGTGTATTCTCAACAGAGCTCACCTCTAAAAGCTAGTTTTGAGAAGTTGATTTTGAGAAGAGTTTTGAGAGAAAGAAAAGCTTGATTGCTCGTTGGAGGAAATTGCATTGTCAGAGTCTCTCAAAAATGACCGTTTTTGAGACAGGTATAACTGGCACAAGCCTACATTAGACCTCTTGCGTGAATCATGAGAGGCTGCCAAGTTCAAAATTGAGGATCGCTGCAATCAGGTTGAAGCGTAAGCTAAAGCGCCTGCGTCGATTACGATCGCGTTCCGCCAAAATGCGAAAAATCTTCAAGCGGCGGTTCACAGGCTCGACCACAATCCGCAAGCGAGCAAGCAAACGATTATGTTGACGCTCAGACTGGTCTAACTTGGCTTTGCGGGGTTTCTTCGTCGGTGTCACACTGTTGGTGTGGACTTGAGCCAGCCCTTGATCGCCCTTGTCAGCCAGACACAATGGCTCCGGTAACAGGGGCAATGGCTGCAACTGGAACAAGCGAAAGTCATGCACTCGTCCTTTGCCAAAAGCGGTGCAAATGATTTGCCCGTTGGCTTGGTTGACCACCACTTGCGTCTTCAAGGTGTGTTGCTTTTGCTTGCCACTGTAGTAGCCGCGCTGTTTTTTTAGGGCGCTCAAGCGGGCTTTCAGTGACATCCACCACGAGCACGTCCCACGTAGCCGCCTGCTGATACAACTGCTTCTTGCCAGGTAAGCGAAACTTGCCAGAGCGCATGAGCAGCGTTTCGACTTTGCTAATCAACCGACAGACAGCCGACTCACTAAGACCCCAGGTTGTCGCAATATGGAACTGCGTCCGTTACTCCCGCCAGTATTCGAGTACCAGCAGCAACTGGTCTTCGACGCTCAATTTACACTGTCCACCACGTTTGCCCCGACGGTCGAGTTGCGGACGCAGTAAGTGAGCCCTCTGCTCAAACGTCTCAGGTTGCACCCCGCAGCGTCGCTGAAAGGCACTGGGCTGCAGGTGTTTGAATTGCTCGTAGGTCATGACTGTTTCCTCCTTACCTACTTCTACTTGCCTACACCCGATTCACGCAAGAGGTTTATTGTACTATTGGCGTACTGTCGCAAAGCTAGAGAGTCTGATAACTTTAAGATAGCGGCTAGTGCATAACGCTGTCTGCAATACTCCACTACCGTCTGCCCACTGCTTGGAGCGGTTCTACGCGTGTCCAAATCCGGTTCTCTGTTTCCAACTGATGATAACTACACGACCTTTTTGCGATCGCTGAAAGAACGGATTCGTCAGGCGCAAATTAAGGCGGCACTGGCAGTCAACCAGGAATTGCTCCTGCTCTACTGGCAGATTGGGCAAGATATTTTGGAACGGCAACAAGAGGAAGGATGGGGCGCGAAGGTGATCGATCGCTTAGCGAAAGACCTGAAGTGGGAGTTCCCTGAGATGAAAGGCTTCTCTCGCTCCAACCTCAAGTACATGCGAGCTTTTGCAGAAGCTTATCCCCCTGGTGAAATTGGTCAGCAGCTTGCTGTCCAAATACCCTGGTTTCACAACTGCATGATCCTAGAAAAGGTCAAAGATCCGCAGAAGCGGGTCTGGTACATTCAGAAAACCATTGCCAACGGCTGGAGCCGCAATGTGTTGGTGATGCAGATCGAGAGTGGGCTTCACGAGCGTCAAGGTGGAGCGGTCACTAACTTTGAGCGCACCCTGCCCCCCTCTCAATCGGATTTGGCACATCAACTCATTAAAGATCCGTATGCACTGGACTTTTTGACGTTAGGTGAGGAGGCTCAGGAGCGTGACTTGGAGCGGGGTCTGGTAGAGCATATCCGTGACTTTCTGATGGAACTTGGCACAGGCTTTGCCTTTGTTGGCAGTCAGCATCCCTTAGAAGTCAGTGGCAAAGAGTACCGTATTGACCTGCTCTTCTATCACATCCCACTGCACCGTTACGTGGTGATTGATCTGAAGATGGGCGAATTTGAGCCACAGCACTCCGGGCAGATGAGCTTCTATGTGGCGGCGGTAGATAACTTGTTAGGCACGGATCGGGATGACCCGACGATCGGTATCATTCTGTGCAAGTCCAAGGATCGCACCATCGTTGAATATGCGCTTCAAGGCAGCCACTTGCCCATTGGTGTCTCTTCCTATCAACTCCAGTCCAAACTGCCGCCAGCGCTCGAAAGCAGTCTACCTTCGGCGGAGCAACTGGAGATCGTACTCAATACGGCTGCGGCATCAATCGAGGCAACGTTAGACGAGACATCACAGAGCGAGTCTCCTGATGAGGCACTACCCTCATGAAAACAACTCAGGGCACGCAAAACCCAGCACTCGGAAAATTGCCTAACGCTCGCAGGTATGCTGAAGTGCGATCGCGTGAACATCTACTGGCGGCAGAAGTGGAAGCGATGCGCGAGGTGATCAAGAAGAATGGTAGTCACCATGCTCATCGGGATAACACTCTCATCCTGGTGATCTATCGGCATGGGCTGCGGGTGGAGGAAGCCGTCAATTTCAAGTGGGAGCAGGTTGATTTCGCGTCTGGCAACATCCATGTGCGGCGGATCAAGCAGGGTACACCTTCGATGCAATCGTTGGGTGGTGATGAAATGCGAGCGTTGCGAAAGCTCTAGCACGAATACCCGACTTCGCCTTTTGTCTTTCAGTCCAGCCGGAAGGGTCCACTGGCAAACGATACGATCGCGGGCATTGTTGAGCAGGCTGGAGCACTGGCAGCGTTACCGTTCCCGATGCATCCGCATATGCTCCGACATAGCACGGGGTACTACTTGGTGAACAAAATAGTCGCTCACTTTAGTCAGCCTTGACCGACTCATCAATCGCGTCATGCAACAGTTGCTTGATTTTTGGTAGCTGCTCAAGAAGCTTTTGCGCCGCTGGCGCATCTGGGGCAATCACCTCCCATTGCTCCAACTCCTTCATTGTCTTTTTAATAAATGTGCAACTCTGCACATTTTTCGGCGGCTCCTCTCCCGCAAGATAACTCATCACCGTGCGACGACTTTTGCCGATAATTGTTTGAAGCGCAGGAGCCAGTGCCTTCTCGCCTGCTTTCGGTCTACCTTTGCCATCTTTATAGCCTGCTTGTCTCAGTCTCTCGGCGATCGCTCTAACTTCAGAAGGGGTATAGTCACGTCTCTGTTCGTTTTCGGCGATCTCAATTTCTAGAGCGCGAGACGGTTCTGCTGTCGCATCGAACTCCATCACTCGCACAGGGACTCCAGTAGCGAAGTGTTGCTTGAAGGTCTTTAAGTCAGTCTCCTTCAATTGCAAGATTGCAGCTAGTCGATGTCCACCTGCCAGCAACCGACCTTGCTTGTCTACTGCCAATGGCTCAATCAGCCCTAACGCCGCGATCGACTCAGCTAACGCCGCGACGTGAGCAGGATTAAGAGGGCGTGTATCAGCATCTCGTGGTTTGATTGCCTCTAAAGGCACTACGGCATTATTGACAGACGCAACACCACTACGTTTGGTATTGCTTTGAGCAGTTTTGATCAGGTCATTAAGACTCATAGCTATCTGAGTGATTTTGTAAGCTTCCACAATTCCGTGCCCACCGCTTTCCACTCCACAGCAGCACCATCCGCAGCTTTACCAGGCAGCATGGAAACAGTGCAGCCCGCTAATTCTGCATCCAGATAGCAATCACGGCGCTGAATGGTTTGAGTAAAGGTAGGGATGCTTGCCTCAACCAACGCTTGCTGGACTCGTTCACCTCTGCGTGAAGGACGCGGCGGCACCAGAGACAATAGCACACGGTAGCGATCCGAAGTGAGCTCCTTGAACTGAGTCAAGGTCTGAATCGTTGCCTCGATCGCGGCGGGTGAGCAGGAGGTAGGAATGATCAGAAAATCGGCAGCATTAGCAAGCTGGGTCAGTTCCTCTTCGTCCGGGTTTCCCGGTGTGTCAATGATCAGGTCAGTAAAACCAGCGGGCGGTTGCTCATTACCATCGAAGACAGTGAAACCAACTTTGTGATCAGAGGCAAGACCCCGCTTATACCAATTTAAGGCAGTGCGGATGGCATCGCCATCACCTAGCACTACTTTTCGTCCTTTATGCTGACTTAACGACTCCGCAATATGAATTGCTGTAATTGTTTTAGACACTCCACCCTTAAAGCTCAGGATAACGATGATCATCCAACTAGCCTCAAATTTATGCTCAAGTCCCGCTCTTTAGGCGTTAGTTTATCCATCATCAATCTTGCTATGACACTACTTGTTCAACCGCAATCATGCCATCGCTGGCTTTATGACGGCATAGGCAATCTTACCTTTGCTCAAGCCAAGTTTTTCAGCAGAGGACTTCTTGATGATTGAGGTCACTTCGATACCAGGAGTAATTTCTAGGATGATTTCTATATTTGCGGCACCGACTTCAATTTTTTTGACGATCCCTTTGAGCAAGTTACGGGCACTGATCCACATAGCGATGTCTTTACAACTCGTAGAGGTAGGCGTAGACCTCCACTAATACATGCTTGCCTTGGCTGTGATTGTCACCTTAGCTTGATGATGACTTTGACTCATTGCGTTCTGTTTACTCAAACCGAACAAGTTCATCTAAAAAACGGACAGGGTGGTGGTTACGAAAGCTTCTGTCCTAACAGTGCGTCTGGTGTAGTGTAGGAATGCTCCCTAAGAAGCCCCCATGCACTTCTCTCACAAGTTAGAAGCAGCAATGACACGTAACGCCAGCCTGCTAGTGGTCGGACTCGATCCGAATCCAGAACTGCTGCCTGCGCGCTTTGGCGATCGCGGTGATAATCTGATTGGCGGCTTACGAGACTGGCTACAATCCGTGATTGCAGAAACGGCTGATCTCGTTTGCGCTTACAAACCGACTCTCAGTTTTTATGTCGCGTTAGGTGCGCCAGGGATGATACTGCTGCAAGAGACGATCGCAGCGATTCCATCGCATCTCCCGATTATTCTGGATGCCAAACACAGTGATCTGAATACCAGCACTTGCTTTGCCCAGACGGTGTTTGAGCAGTGGCAGGTGGATGCCATCACCGTCAATCCCTACAGTGGGCAGGATCAGGTAGCTCCCTTTCTCGTACACACTGGTAAAGCAGTGTTCGTGTTGTGCTCTACAGCCAACCCGACAGCGGCAACGTTACAGCACTACCCCTCAACACAGTCCCCACTCTCTATGCATGTGGTGCAAGTCGCTAGAACCTGGGGCACGACCGAACAAGTGGGTCTGGAAGTAGGGACGACCGCACCCGATGTCTTGCAGAGCATCCGGGCGATCGCCCCTGAACGCCTCATTCTGGCACGGAGCCTTTGGCAAGAAGGCGCTGATCTGACACAACTTGTGACAGCAGGGCTGAATACCGATGGGGCAGGGTTACTCATTCCCATTCCTCCGGACTGGTTGAGTTGTGAACAGCCGAGTGAGCCGATCCGATCGCTGCGTGCATCAGTCAATCAAATGAGAGATCAGGTGGTGCGTGAGGGGTCTACCTGTGGTCTATGGGTCTCCGACATTTGTACATTGGCTCCCCATCCCCAACTTGACTTAATTTTGCAACTCTTCGATGTCGGTTGCATCTTATTTGGTGAGTTTGTGCAGGCTTCTGGAGCGATCTTCCCCTACTACATTGACCTGCGTAAAATTATTTCTAACCCTCAACTCTTCCATCAAGTGCTCAACGCTTATGCAGAGAGACTCAAACCGCTAGAGTTTGATCGCATTGCTGGCATTCCATACGGTTCGCTACCCACCGCCACTGGACTGTCTCTACGCCTGAATCGTCCCATGATTTTTCCCCGCAAAGAAGTGAAAGCGCATGGCACCCGTCGCGCGATCGAAGGCCACTTTGAGTTGGGAGAACGAGTCGTGGTGGTAGACGACATTTTGATCAGCGGCAAAAGTGCGATGGAAGGAGCCGGGAAGTTGCAAGCAGCAGGTTTGCAGGTACACGATATTGTGGTGCTGCTCGACCATGAACAGGGAGTCAAAGACCGACTGGAAGGAAATGGCTATCGAGCACACTCCGTTTTAGCTCTTTCTGAGCTTACCGAAACGCTGTATCAGGCTGGACGTATTACTGAAAAACAGTACAACGCCTTCACCGAGACAGTAGGAAAGTAGCGCTGTCATGGGAGGGCTCCATCCAGTGCCCTCAAAGATAAAATTGCTAAGCAATGCGTGCGGTTGATCTAGCCAATAGTGAGCGCTGCTAACCAGGTTTGCCATACCTGTGCTGCTTGCTTTTCTAGCCTTCTGGCATAAAGCGATGTCTCTTGACGCAGCTCAGCGACTGTGAGATTGGCAGCCCTGATCTCGCTGGCATGACCAATGAACCAACGCTCTAACCCGATCGCCGTGACTTCTGGATGAAACTGTAGTGCCAGACAGTGTTGCCCCCAGGAAAAAGCTTGATTCGGATAAGTAGCGGTTGATGCGAGATGGGTTGCACCGATCGGTTGATCAAAGGTGTCTCCGTGCCAATGCAGCACAGAAGTAGACTCCGATGCGAGATGGATCAGTGGAGAACGCTTTCCCGCTTCACTCAAGGCGATCGTTGACCAGCCAATCTCCAGATTATGACCTGGATAAACCTTCGCACCCAGCGCTCGCGCAATTAATTGAGCACCCAAACAGATACCTAACGTCGGTAGATCGCTTGCTAAACGCTGCTCTAGAAACTGCAATTCATGCGTTAAAAACGGATATGCCTTCTCCTCATACGCACCGATCTGTCCGCCCAAAACAACTACGAGGTCAGCATCAAATGGGTCTAGATCTGATAGGTTATCCACACCCGCTTCGATGTTTGTGATGATGTAATCGTGTTGTTTAAGCGCGATCGCCAACGTACCCAGGTCTTCAAACGCCACATGCTTAATAACAGTTACCTGCTTCATGTTCCATTCCATCACCAATTAAAATTTTCAATGCAGAACCTTGAAAAGACGCTCCAGGTGGTGCAAGTGTGTGCATGATCGCCATACACCGCCTTTTCCTTGATGACACCTGGAGTGACACGTTTGCATTAGATCAAGATATCTTCAAAGAACGCGCCGAATGGCTTTTCTGGATGCCGAATCTGGATTTCCAACACCCACAGTTTGGGCGATGGATGGAACGGAATTTCCGCTAATGAACCTTTGTAATAGGCTTCGTGAGGGAAATCGCCCAGACGGTGCCCACTTAAGTCAAGATTCAACGCCCAACCCAACTCTTTTGTGAACTGCTCTGCAAATTGGTACAGGGCTTGCCCAGTGAACTGCTCCGTTTTCCATTTGTTGGCAACAGCAGCAAAAATCTGTCTGGCATCAGCGGCACAGCGCTGCAAATCGGCATTGTTTCCCATGACGAATGTATTGCCAGCATCGCCCTCATAACCGTCCCATACGGGGCCAATGTCAATGAAGTAGATGTCATCTTCACCCAATTTGATGCCTGGGTCGGAGTCTGCGCCAAAGGTTTTGATGGTATTGGCACCAAACCGGACGAACGGTTTATGCCAACCCTGACGGGTGCCCATTGCTTGCAGCGTGGCGATCGCCATCTGGTTCGCATCTTCCTCTACCATGCCGATGTGGACTTGCTCTGCGATGCGGTTCACTGCCTCCAGCGTTTTCGCTCGAATGGCAAACAGTTTCTCCAGCGCAAAGTCCTCTTTGGTTTGTTCTAACGCTGCAAATTCTTGGGTCAACATACGTTCAGTTCCTGCTTTAATGAATAGGCTTCAATGAATGTGCTTCAAGTCGTGGGTTGAGTGCGAACCTGGTGCAAAAGTGCCTCCAGGTTCTGGACTGCCGCTTTCTCTAAAGGCAACAAGGGTAAGCGTGGGACTCCCACATCCAATCCCAGTAGCTTTAACCCGGCTTTGATAGTGGCAGGTAAATGGCCACTGACAAGGAACCGGAGTAACGGCAGTTGTTGGTCAAAAAGCTGCTGAGCACTCGCTAAATCACCTGTAGAAATAGCCTGATAAAGTGCCAGCGTCAGGTCTGGAATCAAATGCGGCGCGGCGGTACACCACCCACTGGCTCCGGCTTTCAGTGCTGCCAATGCCAATGGATTAGAGCCGTTATAAAACGGCAGAGTGCAATTGGAGAGCGTTTGTAAGCGGTGCATCCGTTGGATGTCTCCGGTACTTTCTTTAACCATCGTGATGTTGGGAATGGCGTTTGCCATTTGCACGATGAATTCCGATGAAAGATCAATCCCACTGGTCGCGGGATTGTTGTAAACCATGATTGGTAGGCTGATGGCAGCGGCGATCGCCCCATAGTGCTGCAAAATCTCGCGCTCAGAGAGCTTCCAGTAGGACATCGGCAGCACCATGACAGCATCCGCTCCCGATCGTTCAGCAAACTTAGCCCGCTGAACGGCAACCTGAGTAGTGAGTTCCGAGATGCCCACAAGGGTCGGCACCCGTCCAGCCACCTGTTGCAGTGAGACTTCAGCGACCGTTTGCCATTCAGACTCACTCAGGTAGGCGCTTTCACCGGTGCTGCCCAGAGGCGCGATCGCGTGCACTCCACGTTCAATCAGTTGTTCGACCAGCACCGCTAACAGGGCTGTATCCACTTCCCCATTCGGTTTGAATGGTGTGACTGGATAAGCAATAATGCCGTGAAATTTTGCTGTCATCAACCCAAAGCTCCTGTCATCACGACTCTGCCGTCTCGCAATCTGCAACGCATCCCTACCGATGGGTTAACACATGAAAGGCAGGCTCTTGACTCGCCACTTCAAAGTCCTGGCGAATCTCTGTCACCACGCTCGGACGGCGTTTGAAAAGAGTGAGGAACCATGCCGCACCCACTGCAAAGTAGCCCAAAAACAAGTAGGGAAGCAGATTGATCGGATAGGACGGCACGGGATAAACACTCCCGATCGTCGGCACCAACAAAAACAGTACTGCCATCACCGCCAGAAAAATGTGCCCTAGACGCAGCCAGCCTTTGCGGTAGAGATAGACCGGGGCGGCGATCGAGATCAGAAAATAGGCTGCCAAAAAACCAAACGCACCCAGGGTGCCCACATAGCCAAAGGCATCCGCTACCGCGACCCCGAACAACGTCATCAGCGTCGGCACAGCAAACATTAAAGCAGCGAGAAAATTAACGGCAATATGCGGAGTGCGATTGCGGTGATGAGCATTTCCCAACGCTTTGTGAAATAAGCCATGCTGCCCCATCGGGTAGAGAATGCGCGAACCAGCGCTGAGACACGACAATGCCAACGAAAAGAAACTTGTCATCGCCCCTAAAGAAATGGGTGCCTTCAAAAGGCCAAGCTGCATCAAGTCAGCTAGGTCATTCAGGGGGGCAGTCGCTTTAGCCAGACTGGGATCGTGATTGCCCAAGCCAGCCACTTCTGCGTAGGAGACAATTACAAAGAACAGCCCCGTCAACAGCAGACTACAGACGACGGCTCGTGGAATGGTTCTCAAGGGATTTTTCGCCTCTTCACCAAACGCGGTGGGTGCTTCAAAGCCTACTAAACTGAAAATACAGACCACTACCCCTAAACTCAGTCCCGAAAACGAAGCGCCTTGCAGTGATAGTTGAGACCGATCCACGACTCCCACGTGAAACAGTACGACGATCGCTAATAGCAAAATCAGTGCCACTGAAAGCCCTTCCAAAAGCATCATCAAAATGCTGGACAATTGCACGTTTTTGTAAGCACAAAACCAGGATGCCCCCGCACAAATGGCAAATAAAACCACACTGGGAATGTGCAGCCCAACCAGTCCCAGGAGTTGATCCGCAGAAATGCTAAAACCCGTCAAACCAGCGGTGCCAATGAATAAATAAGCCCACACCAAACACCAGCCCGACAGGGCACTGCCTAACGGTCCCAGCCCTCTGCCTGTATAGAGATACATCGAACCCGCAGAAGTGGAACGAGACGCAAACTGATTCAGGTTGAACGCCACAAACAGCAGCATGAGTGTTGCAAAAACATACGTGAGCCAGGTGCCTGACCCGGCATTGCTGAACGTGAGGGGAATAATTAAAGCAGCCGTCATCGTTGGTGCAATTAAAGCGATTCCCTGAGCGAGAACTTCGGGAAAACTAAGGCACTCCGATCGCAAAGATGCAGGTTTGGATATTGCCATTTCTTTGAGTAGGCTAAGGTGGATAGAGGATTAGCAGCAAATGCAAACAACAGAAACTTTGCCAAACGTCGTCGAGAACGTTTGACTAGCTCAAACATTTGAACCGATGCACTGAACCGATGAACACGGCTAAAGCAGTGCCCTCTGGAATGGTTAGATTAAGATTGAACAAAAGCGCTGAAGCAGGTGTTGAAACACTCACCGATCAGGCATTTCAACGTTTATGCTTCTGTCTCGTGGCAATGAAAGCTGTGGTTCTACTAAGCCACTTTTTTAGCTAAACAACAGTATCTACGACTACAAAATTGCCCCTCAGTCAAAAAAAGCTTTTCAATTTTGACCAACAGGCAACTTCCTGGTATGGTGAAAGCTGTAAATCATCCCAACCGATGCAACTTCAACTTGAACTGACAAAACTAGGTGTCCGGCTTCGCAGCTTACGGAACCAGCGAGATTGGACATTGGAAGACCTTGCTAAGCGCGCTGGCGTTTCGGAAGCCTATCTGTCTCGCCTCGAAGGGGGCGATCGTCAGCCTTCGCTAGCTGTGCTGTTTAGTCTGGCTCAGGCATTTGGGGTCGCGCTACCATCCCTGTTTGAGCCAGAACCGCAAGAGGCAACTTGCGTCGTGGTTCGCGCTGGCAGCACCGCCAGTCACCAGGGGCATGGCTTATTCTATCAGCCACTATCGGGGGGCGATCGCTTTACCAACCTTCAACCGATCCGCGTCACGGTTCCCATTGATCGCCTAGGCGACTGTCTTTATGAGCACGATGGCGAAGAATGGCTCTATGTCCTTTCGGGACAAGTAGGACTTGTTTTCAGCGACGAAGAATACATCTTGTCCATGCATGATGCCGCCCACTTCGATGCCCGAAGACCGCATCGTCTGTTGGCAAAAGGCGAGGCAGATGCGGAAATTATTTTAGTCGCTTGCGCGGTGCCTCGTTCATTGCTTCAAAGCTATCTGTAGAATGCGTAGCGGGTTGATGATGCGATCGCACTTGTTCTGTTCTTGCTTAATTTGCCCTGCCGTTACGCCTCAAGGCGTGGCTCACCTCTGCTTTCACTGGAGGTAAACCACGCTTTGAAAACCAAGTGTGCAAGCTAGGTCAAATCTGCTAATGCTGCACCGAAGTTGATATGGAATGGCTGGTTATCTAACACTAAGGCTGGGACAGACTGAACACCCTTTGCTTGTGCTTCGGCAATTTTCTCCTTGTGCTCGCCCAAGTGAGTAATTTCCAACTCGTAACGGTTAGGGTCAAGGGCTTGAGCGACAGTTTGCTCAGCGCTGATACAGACAGGACAGCCAGCATGATAGAACGTTGCTTTCGCTTTCATTCTTCTTTCTCCCGATTTGGTTTGCACAGCTACCCTACCAAAGCGCTGAAGGGAGCGGAAGTAGGTACAATTCAGTGGGGTAGGCACTTTCTGGTACGGCTTTAGATAGATGAGTGAACAGAAATTTTTGAGTCCTTCGTCAGTTCAAAAACCATCAGTGATCAGCATCGCTGAGGATATTTTGGGCTGTAAGTGGTCGCTTACAGTACTACAATTGGTTCGCCAAGGCATCTGCCGACCTGGTGCAATGGAACGTAGTGTTAAAGGGTTAACGACGAAGGTGCTCAATGAGCGATTGAGAAAACTAACGAACTACAACATTCTTCAGCGTCATGCGTATCCAGAAATTCCGCCTCGCGTAGAGTATCGCTTTACAGAGTTTGGGTTACGTTTTATGCCGATTCTAGATGCGATCGAGGCGTTGCAGTGTGAACTTGAAGAACCGATTGACCAAGGTGCTGTCAAGAGTCAAACAGCCGTTTAAAGATCGCATTGGGGCGGGCTACCAAAAGCTCGTAGCGCGTTGTGAAGAAAGGCTAGATAGAGCGATCGTCCTTCTGCGGCGCTCGGCAGCACACCCGTTGCTTTGGCGCAGCCTTGTGGCGATCGCACGGAGCGGAAACAAAAATGTTTGTGACTAAGGACGAGGAAGGGTAAGAGCAACCGCTATAATCAGGCACGCACGCCGAGTTTCATTGCTGCTCCGAAACTTTGGTGCCACTTTGAAGAGACCGCTCACGATGACCACCGATCCAGCTTTGGAACCAGACTCCCCTCCACTCACCCAGCAGCACTGGATGAGTAGCTTGGCGCAGGAAGTTGATCAATTGCGTCTGTATGCAGTTCTGTGACGACATCAATATGCTCTGCCTGTTGCTTTAACCACTGCAAAGATAAGTCTGAGAGGATTTGATGGTAGAGCCATTGATTCAGCTCTGTCTGCACGACTTCTTCAACGAGAATCAGATGTGCGCCTTTAGCAGTAACGATCGGCTTCATCACTTGAGGTGGAGTGGCGGCAAAGACAGCGGCAGAAAGCTCAGGCAACAAATTTCGACGTTGTAACGTGCCACGATAACCGCCAGTACGCCGCAGTTCCTGATCTTGGATATATTGGTGAGCCATTTCGTGGAAATTCATCTCACCTTCCTGGATGGCGTAATAAAGCTCCATTGCCAAGTCTGGATCGTCCAGGACAACTTCGTACAGAACAGCCTGAGTAAAATCAAGCTGATGCTCTACAAAAAAAGGTTCGACTTGCTCTGCAAACAGATGTTGAGCGAGCTTTAATGACAGCGCATTGATGTAAATTGAAGCCTCAAACTCATCTAATGATAAGTAATGGGCTTGTAGCCATGCCCAGGTATCATTAGCGCTCCACAATTTGTGGGTATGGCGAAAGTTATCTGCTGCCTGCTGAAGTTCCTCAGGCTCTACTTTGATGCCCAATGTTTCTGCTGTAGACTCAATGATTTTGCGATGGACAATACTGGCGATCGTCGCTGGAATCTGATGAGACAGCTTCATCTCGTGAATGAGATCCTCATGAGAAATGTTGATCGCGTTTAACATCGTAAAGCTCCTTGACAAGTGAGATTAAAATGGCAATTGGTTTAGTACAGTAAATTCCAAAATGGTAGATACGTGCTTCAGCTTTTAGCTGACTGCTGACCGCGAAGGGAAGACTACGACTTGATTTGGCGTTACTATAAAAAAGATGCTAAAGCGCTAAACCACCTTTTTGTAACTTCTTAAACGGGTCGAGAATGAAGTCAATGATCCGACGCTGACGGACAATGACTTCTCCCGTTGCGGCTTGACCGGGCGTGAGAGCAATTTGTTTGTTTGCTGTTTGAATGTAAGGACGATCGAGCGTAATTTCGAGTTCAAAACTTTCGACCGTACCTTGAGCAGTTTCAGTCATTTTAGAGTCTGGAGAAACCCAGGCAACATGGCCTTCTGTAATGCCGTAGTCTTGAAAGGGATAGGCATCAAACTTGACTTTCACAGGCATTCCAACTTCGAGAAAGCCACTCTCTCGGCTGCTCATATTTGCTCGCAGCACCAGAGGAACATTTTTGGGTGCAATTTGCGCGATCGTTTGACCCGGTTGCAAGACGGCTCCAGCTTGCTGAGTCGGCAGTTCAAATAAGGTGCCGTCGATTGGCGATCGGACATCGCGCTGCTGCAACTGAAATTGCAGTCCTTCAATTTGCTTTTTCGTTTGCTTCACCTCCGTTCGCACATCCGCAATTTGAGATGCCAATTCTTTGCTGCGTCGCTGTGTTTCGAGCACTGTGATCTCACCACTGCTCACCGCACTGTCGTACTGGTTCTGCTGGGCTTTGATTTGATACTCTGCCTGTCGTACATCAGAATCAGCCTGGTTTAGATTCCACTTGGTCTCATCAACTGCCCGTTGCACTTCCACCATTCTGACCTCTGGAATCACACCCTCCTTGACTAGCTTTTCATGCCGTCTGACTTCAACCATGTCTCTTGCCAACCGCGTACTGGCAATGCCCCGCATTTTTTGGCTGTAATTGAGCCGCTGCCGGGTTTCGTCAATTTGAGCAAGTTGCGAGGCTGCTTCAGACTTACCCTGTTGCTGTTGAGTGCGAACCGTTACTTCCAGAAGTTGATTCTTCATAAACTCCATCTGAGCCAGTCGATTCAATTGTCCCTCCAGCTTTGACTGTGCTTGCTGTAGCTCAGTACGCGCTAATTCTGCATCCAGTGACAGGAGCGGCTGCCCAGCTTTGACGGTTTCGCCCTCTTTGACTGAAATTAACGCCACCTTGCCAGATACAGGGGTGTCAAGTTTGACGGTCTTGCCTTTTGGCTCTAACCGTCCTTTGGCACTGCCCACTTCATCTACTTTCGCCAGCATCGACCAGGGTAAAACAACGGCTGTGAGCACGACCAGGGCGTAAAATAAGCCTCGCGTCCAGACTCGCGGCATGGTGTTGATGGTTTCCTGGGTCAACGATGACCATTCTTCGTTCGCATCCACTGACGGTGGACGATCGAGCACGGGTGGACGATCGAGGGTTGGCGGCTGCATAACCTTATCAGCAGGACGATGCCCGTTACGCTGATAGTCATTCTGGCGAAAGTTTGGAATATTGGATGGATTTGCCATGATTACCTTGGGGGAAAAGATGAAGGGTGAAGGATGAGTACTGTTGCTTGGAATCGAATGTGGACGGCTGACGAGTGAAGCTTATTGACCGACGTGCGATTTAAATCCAGGCCTTTTAGCCCTTAGCCTTTAGCCCTTAGCCTTTAGCAACTAACCAACGGTCGTTAGCTGTTGCTGATTCAAATAGAAATATTGCCCGCGCTTTGCCATCAGCTCGGTGTGAGTGCCTTTTTCAACCAGCACGCCGCGATCGAGCACCAAAATCAGGTCAGCATTGCGAATGGTAGAGAGGCGATGCGCGATGATCAGCGTTGTGCGATCTCTAGAGATATTGTTCAGATTGGTTTGAATGATGCGCTCCGACTCGGCATCAAGGCTACTGGTTGCTTCATCAAGGATCAACAGCTGAGGGTTGCTTAAAAGCGCACGAGCGATCGCCAGTCGTTGCCGTTGACCACCAGACAGGGTGCCGCCCGCTTCACCAATTTTGGTGTCGTAACCCATTGGCAATTCTTTGATGAATTGATCTGCGCCTGCCTGCCGTGCCGCTTCAATAACCGCATCCAATTTGGCTTCTGGATGCCCCATGCTGATGTTGTCGCGGATCGTGCTGCCAAACAGAAACGTATCTTGATCAACCACGCCAATTTGTTCACGCAGCGATCGCAACGCAAGGCTGGTCACATCGTATCCGTCAATCAGGATTTTCCCTTCCGTCGGTGGATAGAGGCCCAGCACTAGCTTTGAAATCGTCGTCTTGCCCGAACCACTGCGACCGACTAACGCCACGGTTTGTCCTGGTTGCACTTCAAAGCTGATGTTTTCCAGCGTGTTCATCTCACTTTCGGGGTGATAGCGAAACGTCACCTGCTCAAAGCGAATATGACCCCGCAACGGTGGGAGCAACTGATGCGATTGGGCTTCCCAACCTTCCTCTGGTTCCGATTCGATTACATCATCAATGCGTTCGATCGCAATCACCACTTCCTGAAACTGATTCCAGATCACCGTGAGCCGCTGGAATGGATTGATCACATTCCCCAACAGCATATTGAATGCCACTAATTGCCCGATCGTCAGTTGGTTGTGAATCACCTGCCAGGCACCAAACCACAGCAGTGCCGTCGTAGCGACCGCTTCGATCGTGGCGCTAAACATCATCAGCGCATTGCGAACGACTTGCCCAGAAAAGCTAGTTTTGAGCGTCTTGTTGAACAGTTCTTCCCAATGCCAGCGCACGGTCTGTTCGATCGCCATCGATTTGATGGTCCGAATCCCTGTGAACGACTCAATCAGGTAACTACTTTCACTCGTAATCGCATTGAAAATCTCACGTGAAATGCGCTGGAGAAAGGGCGTTGCAATCAACGTCAGCAGCGTAAACGGCGGCACGATGACCAACACCAGCAGTGCTAGCTTCCAGCTATACCAGAGCATCAAGCCCACGTAGACAAACACGGTCAGCAGATCCAGCACAACTGACAACGCCTCCCCCGTGAGGAAGCGCTGAATCTTGTGATTCTCTTGCACCCGCGAAATAATGTCACCCACGTAGCGAGATTCAAAATAGCGCAACGGCAACCGAAAGGCGTGTTTGATAAACCCAACAATCAGCGCCAGATCAATACGGTTTGCGGTGTGATCTAGAAGGTACTGCCGCAGTCCAGTCATGGCGACGCTGAAGAGACTGAAGATTAACAAGCCTGCCCCGATCGCGGTCAGCGTGAGTTCACTCCGCTGCACAATGACGCGATCGAGCAGTAATTGAGTGAGCAACGGCGTGACCAGTCCAAAAATTTGGATGAAGATCGATGCTAGAAACACTTCTAGCAGCACAAACCAGTGCGGTTTGACCAGCTCAAAAAAACGCCAAAAGTTAGTTTGAGACTCGTCAGCGTCTTTGAGCAACACCGTTGGTTGTAACAGCAGCGTATAGCCAGCCCAGCCAGCCTTAAAGGCAGCACGACTGAGGGACAGTTGACCAATCGCAGGGTCACCAACAATCACACGATCGCGCGTCACCTGATACACAACAATGTAATGATTGCCTTCCCAATGAGCGATCGCGGGCAAATTTTGTTTTGCCAAACTGTCCAAACTGGCTCTCACAGGTCGTGCCGAAAAGCCAATACTTTCAGCCGCCGCTGCTAACCCTCGCAAAGAGGACCCATTGCGATCGACATTTGCAATCTCGCGCAGTCGATTCACGTTAAACCGCTTACCCCAGTAGCGTCCAACCATCACCAGACAAGCCGCCCCACAATCAGACGCACTGTTCTGCCTATAAATCGGGTAGCGCTGCACAATTTGCTGCCACCAGTGACGTGCTTGTGTGCTGGGGCGCGGAAAGTAGGCTTTTTGATTTAGTGAGGAGTGAGGGGTAAGGGGTGAGGAGGGAAGAGGTTGTGAGGTTTGAGTCGCACTAGCTCTTTGAGAGTTACTTTGTAAGTGCGCCGCTACGTTAGAGAGATTTGAGTCTTGAACGACACTTTCCCCATTCCCCACTCCCCATTCCCCATTCCCGTCTTCTAATTCCTGACTGCTGCTCACTTCCGCCGACATTAACCCCGCTAATTGTGGCAAGTGATGCAGTGCCGTTTCCCATTGAGCCTGATTGAGGCTATACAATTCAGTCGGCTGAACCACTTGCCATCGCTCGCTTTGAGATGGATGAGCGATCGGATGTAACGCTCCAGCAATTAACGACTGCCCTTCATTGTTTAGAAGTTCTCCACGACGCAGCAGCCATAGCCTCTGATTCTGGCTTAAAGCAGGTGGCAATTTACCAACTTTTAAGTTGTGTGGTTCCAGCAATGACAACGCGGACATCAATGCTTCCAGCGATGCATCACGTAGCGGTGCAATTTGGCGGCACAGCAGCAGTAAGTCCCAAAGCACGGCTTGCCGATAAATCTGATCACGAATGCCAAACTGTTGACTGAATAGCGCTTGCAGACACTCATGAGATAGGTAAGCCAGCTTCAACTTTACCGAAGCTCTTGCCGTGTAGGGCTGGAAGTTGGCTTCTGGAAACAGTGTCAGTTCGCCAAACGATTTCCCTGCTTCCAAAGACACAATCAGGTCATCGTTGCGATCAAGCAACCTTACCTTACCTGCCAAAACGAGGTAGATTCCTGGCGCTGCGTCAGCGGATTGCCAGAATGGTTTACCAGCCGTAGGTTCTAAAAACTCAATTTGCTGAAAACACTGAGAAAATTCTATTTCTGAAATAGCTTGACTATATAGGTGTGTAAGCTGCTGAATAATAAATTGTTCTGAAACAGGCGATCGTTGATGAACCATAACCGAACCATCTTGCATTTAAATGTGCATTAGTTGCTGGTTTGCATGGGATTTAATGGCAGTAGTAGATTTGGTGGAGCAACAGGCTGTAAGTCACGAATGATAATGCCGTCCTTTACCTGCTCTGGCTCCACTGTGGCTTCTGAGTGATTAGCGCGGGTCGAGAGACCCATTCTCTTGAGCAAGCGATTGATATGACGATCGCTGACCTCAATGCCAAATTCATTGGCTAGATGCTTACTGAGCGCACCTGCCGTCCAACGCTTAAATGGATAGCCAAACTCACGGGGACTATGGCTCACCAATTCTTTCAGGCGCTCAAGAAACGGTTCATTGATGGTTTGAGGACGACCGATCGGGCAATCATCCCACTGATGCGCTTTGCCTGACCGTGCCATTTCAATCCAGTAGCGTGCAGTTTCTTGAGAACACCCCAGCCTCACACAAATTTGTGTTTGAGAGTGACCTGAGTCTGCAAGGAGCATAATTTCGATACGACGGTAATACTCCGATCGCATCTCAGATCTTATTTGCTTCACAAGAAGTTTGCGTTGAAATGGTGTCAGGAGTTGGCTCTGACTGCTCACAACAATCTCTCCTTTTAAACCCAACTGCTCCTTCTTCAGCTAACAGAGCAGGCTTTACTATTTGCTCAATCAGCATTTTGAGGAAGCACGTTTACAAAAGAATCTTCCTAAGAGTTAGTACGTCGTTAGCAGCGATTTGGATGTACTTAAAAGACAAAATCTTTGATTATTAGAACTTATACTTCGCAGATTATTACATTAAGCTTTGCAAAGCTTATCCAATACTGGATATGAATGGTTCCATATTTTTCTCCGTGGGAGGTGGTTAATGATTTCCATATTCTAACCAGAATATACATAAGATCAATACTCTTCTCTATATATTTCTCTTCTTTGCCAATTTACTCATGCTTCAATCATGTCTTTGCCGCTAAAAGTCTTTATCAGAAGGAGTTCTATCCGTTAAGACAGCTTCGGTTAAAGAAAATCTCGTATCAGGAACTAAAGCAATAACGACCTAACTAAGCGAATTAAGTCTAATTAAAATTGAAGTTGATAATCTTTTTTATATCTAAAGATAGATGATGGATATTCAATCTCGATCTTCTACTAGTTTAACTCCCCTAAAAGGTAGAAACATCATTAGGGACGCTAAAGATTAAACACCTTTAGAGTGTTTTAATTGTGTCCAACAAACAAGCATTTAGGACTTGAATGATTGAAGAGCGAACTCTAGATTAGAGAAGTAAGAACGAGCTACTCAAGCATGTTCCTGGTTCAAATCAAAACAACATCAACCATTTGTTGATTCACTACTAATTTAGGAGAATTCATCATGTCCATGATCAAGATTGAAGAACTTTATCCAGTTGCTGCTGACAGTCAACTCACTGACTTGACCACAGAAGAACTCACCTTAACGGGTGGAACTGGGGGATACGGTGGTGGCGGTCTTATTGGTGATGTCAACATCCTGAACGGCTCGCTTAACAACAATAAAGTCCTTAGCGGCAACTTCAGCGGCAATAGCTTCAAATACACGAAAATCGAAGACAGCTTCAACAAAAACTACAGCTTTGGCTATAAAAAGCACTAAGCTGCGCTTTTGAGGGAAAGCTCCGTAAGATAACTGGTGCTGAGAGTCTACATCTGTAGCTCACGAAGCACACGTACGAATCAATCGGGTTAGCAATACGATATTAACTTGTTGCTAACTCGATTTTTATACCTGTAGGATGGGGTTGAGTTAAACTCCAGCGGAGTGGGTGACTGCTCTGCTGGTCTTTAGAACCGTGCTTGAAGCTTGTCACATCACATGGCTCCTCAACAACTGAGTGTTTGTCATGCATACCTGAATGAACTTGGTCGTGGCAGTGCAGCACCAAGCGCAGCAAGAGCGCTCACGCTCGCTCGAGTTAAAGCACCGCAACCGCATTGCTACCAGCGTTTACGATGTTTCCTGGTCAAAGGGGAGAGCCAGTTGGTCTTGTCCCGCCAGTCGTTGACGTTCCTGCGCTATCTCCACTTGCCGCCTCACTTTGACCTGGTTCAACACCCGCTTGATGTAAGCAATCCCCTCCTCTTGGGTCATATTTTTCGTCTCTGCGTAACTCAAATCCTCACCAGGAAAGCTATTAGGCAGTGCATTAGATTAATGTGGGATAGGTGGCAATGTCATGCCAATGCCACGATCGCGTCGTTAATCCTGCTCGTTGAGCAGCAGTGTTTTTGAGTCGGCTGTGTTGCCAAATCCAGTTGAAGTAA
>JAHHIE010000088.1 GCA_019358945.1 Stenomitos rutilans HA7619-LM2
GATGAGTTACTTGCCTTAGTCCGGCTCTCTCAGTCCGGCTTTTGTTCACTCTAATGCACGACTACATCGTGTTCTCTGGAGCGGTCTATGTAATTGTCTTGGTGGTCTATCTAATCGTCACTCAACAACTATAATGTCACATCGATCAAAGCTTAATGTGACGCAACTATGCTCAAGGCTTTCTGATTCTCTCCGTATTTTCAAACATCCATTTAAAGTAACAGTTACTTCTGGCTGGTCAATTTTTTAGCTAGCCAGTTTAAATCTCGCTTAAACTCATGGATCAATGATATAAACCATTGGCTTCTGCTAAGTGGAAATACGTGTTCATAAGGATGAAAAATTCTTGCGCCATCTTGATTACTCAAGTGAAAGGCAATTGGAATGAGAGAAATTTCTCGCTTCGCTGGATTGAGCGGATTGGGGTTGAGCCTTAGAGAAAGTGCGTTGACTGCTCTTTTGATAGGATTTTTAATCTGAAAAATCGGTTCTACATCTACCCACCAGGCTTGAAAGGGATGATTTTCGCAAAATGAAGTTCCAAAGATTTGAGCGTAGATTGGAATTCTATATTCCAAGAAACCCAATTCTGGTTCTTCAACTTTTGAGTATTGGTCTAGAAAAGTTTTGGGAAAGCCTATAACAATAAACAAGCACCCCAACGGATCGTGCCGATAGCCATAATTCTTTTGGATGTATTCTAAGAATTCGAGATATTTCTGTCTACGCTCTGGAACCATAGGTGAAACCCATTGCCAATCATTCTCGACTTCTGCAATGGGTCTTAGCCCAGATAGAAGAAGTTGATCTTGTTTGAGCATTGAGAAAAGTTGTGCAACTGCTCCAAACACCAACATATCCCATTGAACAATAACAACAGTATCCCATTCTAAATTTTTACCTCGTTTGAGATACCAATGGGTAATCATCAGGTCTCCTTGGATCCACTTCCAATAAGAATTTTTATCCTCTGGAAAAGCATAAAAATCGTCTAGATATTTGCCCAAAGCAGATCTGTATTGATCTAAGGATCTTAAATCCCCCCCGTATAAACCATAGATCGGAGTAGTAGGGTTATGTTGACGTAAAATTTCTAAGCGATTTTTGCAAATTTCTGGCTCTTTATAGAACCAGAACAAAATAGCTAACTTCATGCTGACTTATCCTTAATTCACTACAGTAGTTGGCTAATTAATGAGTAATACATCCACTATAGAATTTTAATCTCAGCCCAAGTAAAAACAAAGCAAAGATTCCTTTCATAGTTTAAAGATCTTAAAATGTAGCAGTTTCAAACTATTTATGAGAGTCAATAGATTTTTGAGTAAGGATTCTTATGAAATTCTTACTCAAAACTCAAATCGGAACGCCAAAATTACCAGTTAATCATCTTCTATCCTTTCGTAACTATCCCTTTGCATACCGCAGTTAGAGCCTTTGCATCTATAGCGATCCTATTTGGATTGTGAGAAAGGATTCCAGTGGAATCCTTTCTCACAAAGCCTCTCCATCTCACAAATGATTTAGGACTGCTATAGCATCACTTTCACTCACCCTAATATAATGCATAATAATATTAGACATGCTTCTCATCCGCTGTCTAGAATTAGAATATTAGGGTTAACTGTTTTCCTATCTTTTGGCACATTACTCGCATAGATCGGCTTTAAATTGACTAGGTGTAATGAGCAGTTAATGACTTGCAACTGAAGTACAAACCTTAATTTTATAAGTTCATGAGCGGCGGATAGGTGAAAGAGAAGCACATCGCCTTTACTTACTAAAAAACTGTGGTATTACTATTTACCTTCATTAGCTCAAGCCATTAATCGCTCTCAAGAAAGTGTCGTAATCAGCAAAGTTGGACAAGTATTGAGTTTTCAATAAAATCTTTTGACGTTAGCCTTAGTCTTAATAGTACGTAAATAACTTGGCTGAAGAAAATAAAGATTAGAACGCTTACTTCTTGTAGACATTGAGAGATGCCTCAATCCTAAGGTGGCTCAAAAAATTTTTGACAATCATAGAAACATTGAGATTCAGAATGCTCCTTAATTGCTTTTTCTCATCTGCATAAAATCTCATGAGTAATATCTTTAACCTTCAATAATCACTAAAAAAGAAAGAGTTCAAGCAATTCCTAGAACACCAAGGTATTTTTGGGTTGAAGTTTCCAACCCAAATTGATCAAGCCAGTTTAAGTCAATTGGCTTTGCATTACCCGATAAGACTTGTAAAATTGCATCTGCTAAATCTTCGCTATTACCTACAGGAGTTAAGTATCCATACTTACCATCAGCCAAGATCTCTGCGGGGCCACTCTCGCAATTGGTAGATACAACGGGCGTCCCTAATGCCATTGCTTCGATTAGAACTGTTGGTAGTCCTTCCCATGCTGACGATAAGGCAAATACTGAAGCACGCGCCATGTACGCATACGGATTCTGCACATATCCCGGCAAATCCACGTCAGCCTCTAAACCTAGCTCTTTTACCAACACTTCGAGTTTTGAGCGGTCGGGTCCCCAACCCAAAATTATTAACTTCGCTTGTTTGGTCTGACGGACTTTGGCAAAAGCACGAATCAAGTTAGGAAAATCCTTTTGTACTTCCAGCTTGCCCACACCTAAAATCACTGGCACACCCTGAGTATTAAACCAGGAATGGTCAACAGGTTCTTGAGCACTTGCTAAGATTTCAGGCGTAATTACGGGATTATAAATGGTTTGAATGCGCCCTGCTGGCAGAGCGGCAGTGTGAGCTAAATCGTTGGCAACCCCGTGTGAGACTGCCAAAATCCCATCGGCCCAAGGATATAAAAACCGAGCAAATAAGGGAGCTAACCGTGCCTTCAGTTTCCCTGCTTTGCGAGTGCTTTGAGAAAGCTGATTATGCTCTGCTACAACTATCCGAGTTGGCACTCTAGCAATGCGCCCAGCTAACAGTGCTAATTCATTTAGATAATGGTCTGCTGCTAACAATGCAAGGGGGCGCTCCTGCCGCAAATACTGTACAAGCCCCAGTAAGCTCATTGATAACCGAGATTGCTTCAAGTCAATAATTCGGGCCTCAGTAGGCATCCGCCATAAATGAGGGCTTTCAGCCCGGTTGAGAACCAAATCAATCTTGATGCCTGACTTTACAAAGCTGTGTGCAAGATGAGCAGTAATTCGCTCAATTCCACCTCCACCAAATGAGCCAATAAAAAACGCAATATGAGGCTTGGTTTCACACATTGCTCAGTTTCCTCTAGACTCTAAGTTAGAAAACATGTCGCTCAAGCCCTGAGTTTAACTCCCCAAGAAGCAGCTTCATCATATATCCTTTTACCGGAGTTTACTCAGACTTTACTAAACCAACAAGAAAAACTCGGCTGTTTAAACCTTTGAGCAGACGTTGTGTACTTAACCTTTGTCCGTACTTGTTATTTAAGTTACCAAGTTGATTTCTCTAAAATGCAAATTGGTCATCACCAGGGGAACTCCAGGCTAATCATCCCGACCAGGAGACATTTAAGGTAGATGTAAAGACCTTGTAAAGCTTGTATGGAGTCATCCTGATGGCTCCATACAAGATAGGTAATCAATTTATTTCGTATTTAAAGCTAATCGCTACTCTGCTTCAAGCCTTTAGCATTCACTTGCTGATTGTAAGGATTTGACAAAGTCTGCTGTCTTTGCCTTGAGTTAAGCTGCTCAGAATACTACTATTTTTGTAGGAAAATAGATTTGTACAGTTATGTGAGAATTTTAGGTTATTGCTCAGGATGAGGTTCATTGTTCAGTCGATCCTTCTTAGTACCTCTTACGCTCTTGTTTCAATGGCTGCTTTAAGCTGTCTTGGCCAGGTATGTGGCTGTTTCTCTGCTTGGGTCATATTTGCTGAAAGGGCAGATGGGTTACTTTCGTAGCAGGTTTTTAAGGGATTAATTTGTGCCGACCGGACGTAACTCCGAGAACGATTCACATCAAATATTTTGAATACTATCCATGAACAACCTTCGAGTTGCTTGGCTGCTACCAGTTGCATGGTTTTACTGGCAGCCATCCTTGAGTGAATTTGCGCGACTATTTCCTAATACAACAGTATTTACAGGTCTCTTTCCTGGATTTGCAAAGGGTCTAGAAGGAACGCTCTACGTAGAAGTAGTCGGTAAGTTTCGAGTCGTTGAGATTCATCGAGATGATAGTAGTTATGGCGATAACTTTACCTACCTCTCGCCACGAATCATCGGGCATTTGCTGAAACTAAGACCGCAAGTGATTTTTTCTAGCTCTTTCGGAGTCTGGACGATTTTCGCACTGTTGTTGAAGCCAATTCTGTGGTCGCGGGTAATCATCGCTTATGAGGGAAGTTCGCCTGGTGTAGACTATCGCAACTCAGCGCTACGGTTGTTTGTACGGCGATTAATGGTGTTGCTTTCCGATGCCTACGTTACCAACAGTCAGGCAGGAAAAGAATATCTGATTGATGTGCTGTATGCTCGTCGAGATCGGGTTTTTCTACAGCCCTATGAGATTCCTGATGAGAAGACGTTACCTGGATCGGGTGAGAGTAGCGGCGATTTGTCTTCCACGCAACGTCCAGTCTTTTTGTTTGTGGGGCACGTCATTCCACGCAAAGGGTTGTCTATACTGTTGCAGGCTTGTGCATCTTTGCAGGCAAGGGGCTACATCAATTACACCTTGTTAGTGGTAGGTGATGGTTCCCAACAAAGTGAACTGGAAGCATTCTGCCAGGAGCATGGTTTGAATGACCGCATTCGATGGATCGGACGAGTAAGTTACGACAAAATTGGCAACTACTTCAAGAGTGCTGATATCTTTGTGTTCCCAACGATGGAGGATACTTGGGGCGTTGTTACTTTGGAGGCAATGTTATTGGGCAAGCCCATTCTTTGTTCTAAGGGAGCTGGCACCTCAGAATTGGTAGCACATGGAGAGAATGGGTATGTGTTTTCACCTAACGATTCAAATGAATTAGCAGATTTAATGCAAAAGTTTCTAGACAATCCAGAATCGATCGAAGTAATGGGTGAACGATCGCAGCAGATTATGGCGCAGTATACTCCGGTAGCGGCAGCACAGTGTCTGGCAGAGGTTACGGAACTAGTTATGGTAGGTTGAGGCGACTGCCTAAGACAGAGTAGCAGGTTTCACAGCAGCAACTATAAGACGACCAATGAAAGTACTTAAGGTTTCCATATTGACCCATGATATTAGTGGGGGCACGTTTACAAATCTCTGCACTGCTCTTGTTCGTGGATTTCAAGAGCTTGGGGTTGATGCTAATCTGGTTGTGCTCAACGCTACTCCTGAAGAACTCGCTCGTTATCCTGATGTCCCAATCGTAGCCCTAAATGTGAAACGTACGGCCTTTTCCCTTAGAGCGACTGCGCGTTATTTACGCGACTATCAACCGGATGTCGTTTTGCCAATGCCCTGGTATTTCAATATTGTGGCAGTCTGGGCGCGTTATCTTTCTGGCAATCACACGAGAGTTGTTTTGGGAGAGCACAACATTATCAGCTTAGAAGCCAGTATTGAACATCGTGACAAGCCTCACCTCCGGTTTTTGCCTGTATTGATGCGTTGTGTCTACCCACATGGAGATGGTTTGATTGGCGTTTCTAACGATACAATCACTGATTTGGTAAAGACGCTCAGAATTACTGCTAATATTCCCATGCGAGTCGTGCTGAATCCAATTAACCCTGAGCGGGTGCAGCAATTGGCTCAAGCTAAGATCAAGCACCCCTGGTTTCAAAAACGAGATATTCCAGTTATTGTTACAGCGGCGCGATTGGCAAAACAAAAGCAACTAGAGGGGTTGCTTTATGCTTTTTCTCAAGTGATTAAGGTGACGCCTGCACGACTGCTGATTTTAGGAGACGGACCGTTGCGAACAGAACTGGAACGTCTAAGTCAAGATTTAGGAGTGGCTGGCTCAGTATGGATGCCAGGGTATGATCCCAATCCTTACCGCTACATGGCAAATGCAGATGTGTTTGTTTTGGCGTCCGCTTGGGAAGGCTGCCCGATCGCCTTACAAGAAGCAATGGCATGTGGAACTGCCGTAGTCGTGACAGATGCCCCTGGAGGAATGAAAGATATTGTTGAATACGGAAAAGCAGGCTTAATGGTGCAAAACGGGAAATCAGAGGCTCTTGCAGAAGGTATTTTAAAGATTTTGATGCAACCTGAGTTGAAACAGCATTACCAGGAACAGGCAAAGCAGCGATCGCAAGCGTTTGATTACTTGAGTACCAGTCGGCAATACCTCGAATTCTGCCACATGGTAGTTTCATCCTCCAAGCCAACGAAAGGGGCGTTAACGCCATGAAGGTTTTGCTGTCGGCGTATGCCTGCGAACCAGGTCGAGGCACGGAGTTAGGAGTGGGCTGGAATACAGTACGGGAAGTTGCCCGGTATTGTGAGGTCTGGGTGCTTACCCGTCCTGATGATGGGCGTGAGGCGATCGAAGCAGAGTTAGCGCACAATCCAATTCCTAACCTCCACTTTGTTTACTTCACTTTGCCGATCTGGGGTGATGGCTGGACATGGGGACAGGGTGCGTTTCAAATTCACTACTATTTATGGCAGATTCAGGCGTATTTTGTAGCGCGAAAGTTGCATCATGAAATTGGCTTCGACTTGGCGCATCACGTCACATTCGTAAAGCACTCTACGCCCAGTTTTCTCTCCCTCCTACCAATTCCCTTTATTCTGGGGCCAGTTGGCGGTGGAGAAACTGCACCTAAAGCATTTTTCCAAGATTTCAGTCGGCGTGGCAAACTCTACGAAGCGCTACGTAGCCTGAGCCGTTGGATTGGGGAGCACGATCCGTTTTCTCGAATCACTGTGCAGCGTAGTGTGCTCGCTTGGGCAACAACGAATGATACTGCAAAAGGAATGGTAGCAATGGGTTGCAAAAATGTCCAAATCCTGTCACAGGTTGGGCTTTTGCCTGAAGAAGTGGAGCAATTGGCGCAATATCCATTGTTAGATCAGGGGCCTATACGATTCATCAGCATTGGACGGTTTTTACACTGGAAGGGGTTTCACTTAGGATTGCGGGCATTCGCCCAAGCGGCGTTACCACCAGAGGCAGAGTATTGGATTGTAGGGAAAGGAGTAGAGCAGGAAGCGCTTCAGTCTCTAGCGATCAATCTTGGTATTGCTTCTCAAGTCAAGTTCTTGAATGAAATGCCGCGTGGTGATTTGTTGCAAAAGCTAGGTACTTGTATGGCACTGGTACATCCAAGTTTGCATGAATCGGGTGGTTTTGTTTGTCTCGAAGCAATGGCAGCAGGTCGTCCAGTGATTTGTTTGGATTTGGGGGGACCAGCGGTCCAAGTGACGGCAGAAACGGGCTTTAAAGTTTCGGCAAACAATCCTGACCAGGCTATACAAGGGATAGCTATAGCCATGAATCGCTTGGTGCAGGACCCAGAGCTACGTTCTCGTTTAGGGCGTGCAGGACGAGAACGGGTCAATGCGTTCTTTAACTGGGAAGCAAAGGGCAAGTTTCTGATAGATGTTTACAAAACGATTCTGGCACAACAAGGGTAAAATTCATGCGGATTCTGACTGTTCATAACTACTATCAACAACCAGGTGGTGAAGAGCAAATTTTTGCCACGGAAGCTGCTTTGTTGGAATCTTATGGACACGAGGTTTTACGCTACACACTTCATAATGACAACATTATGGGGGCAAACTCACTGCGACTAGCAAAGAATACACTGTGGAACGGTACAGTTTATCGAGAGCTGCGAGCGCTTTTACGCCAGGAAAAGCCGCAGATTGTCCACTTCCACAACACGTTTCCCCTAATATCTCCCGCTGCTTATCATGCAGTGCAGGATGAAGGTATTGCTGTGGTGCAAACTCTGCATAACTACCGCTTGCTCTGCCCAAATGCACTTTTCTTTCGCGATGGGCGTATTTGTGAAGACTGTTTGGGCAAATCTTTGCCACTACCAGGGGTTCTTCATGGTTGCTATAGAGACAGTCAGGGTGCCACTGCAACTGTAGCAACGATGATAGGTCTGCATTCATTTCTAGGTACATGGCAAAACAAGGTCGATGTCTTCATTGCCTACAGCCAGTTTGCGTTGCAGAAGTTTATTCAAGGCGGTTTACCAGCGAAGAAACTCGCATTTAAGACAAACTTTCTCCATCCCGCACCTGAGCCTGGAGAGGGCAAGGGTGGCTATGCATTGTTTGTGGGGCGGCTCTCGATCGAGAAAGGGCTTGGAGTCATGCTAGATGCCTGGAAACAACTGGATGGTAAGCTTCCACTCAAAATTTTAGGCGATGGACCGCTGGCAGGACAGGTAATTGAAGCTACACAGCAAATGCCACAAATTGAGTGGTTGGGGCGCAAATCGCTGGAGCAAGTGTATGAAATTGTTGGCAATGCCGCTTTCCTGGTGTTTCCCTCAGAGTGGTACGAGACGTTTGGACGAGTAGCGATCGAAGCCTTTGCCAGAGGCACGCCTGTCGTTGCTTCAAAAGTTGGGGCGATTACGGAGCTCATTGAGCACGAGCGCACAGGCTTACACTTTCAGCCGAGTGATTCAGCCGATCTAGCCGCAAAAGTTAATTGGCTTTTGACTCATCCTCAAGAGCTTAGCAAGATGCGCCAGGAAGCCCGCAATGAATTTGAAGCGCGCTATACAGCGGCTGATAACTATAAGCGCCTGATGGAAATTTATCAGACCGTCATTAAGTAAGTTGCCAACTCAATATCTCGACCAGTCATGAGTCGTAGAAACGTAGCAAGCCATCTATTGGCACTGTCTCAGCCCAAAGCCGCCGTTAGAAAACTTTCTTTGGTGCTAATTCTGCCCATCCCATTAGTTTTCTTAACATGCTGTCGCTCTCAATCGCTCAGGGAAGTCTGGCGGCATAACAGCACATTAGCCAGCGCGTCTCCATTGAATATCAAACCTGAAAAGCTTGAGAACATCGTCTTTCCTGCGGATGCAGGCGTTCTGAATGTAAAAACACAGTATGGCGCAAAGGGGGATGGTGTCACAGATGATACGGCAGCCATTCAGGCCGCACTCAATGCTTTTCCAAATGGTCAGCGCATCATTTACTTACCAAATGGCACCTACCTGGTTTCTAACACTCTGTCATGGCCCGCTGGTACTCCAGGTACAGGCAACGATTACAAAAACACCACTTTACAGGGGCAGAGCCAGAGAGGTGCGGTGCTCAAGCTTAAAAATGGGGCGACAGGTTTTACGGATGCTAACGTACCCCAAGCGGTTATTTTTACTGGGCCAGCTCCTGCTCAACGGTTTGGCAACTCCATTCGGAATTTAACGGTTGATACAGGCGTTGGCAATGGAGGGGCGATCGGCATTCAGTTCAATGCTAGTAATCAGGGTTCAATGCGTCAGGTTACGATTCAGTCTGGAGATGGACAAGGTATCAACGGGCTAGATATGAGCTTTACAGATGAAATCGGCCCACTTTTGGTTAAAGGAGTCACAGTTAAGGGGTTTCAGTACGGCATCCGGACAGGCTTTAACGTAAACAGCCAGACGCTAGAAGATGTTACACTCCAGAATCAAACTGTGTATGGGCTATACAATACGGGTCAAATCGTTACTATTCGCAATTTGACCAGCACTAATACGGTCACTGGTATTTATAATGCCAGTGGACGAGTGACGATCCTTGACTCGTCGTTTATAGGAACGGGTGAGGCAGCCAGTCAGCCAGCGATCACAAGTAATTTCCCGCTTGGCTTGATCGCTCGGAACGTCACAACGTCGGGCTATCAAGTGGCGATTCAAAATGCCACTGCTACGTTGGCAGGTCCAACCATTGCAGAGTTTTTGCCCAGTGAGGTAAGCAACCTGTTTCCCTCACCCACTCAAACACTGAACCTACAGATCAAGGAAACACCTGATGTCTTGTGGGATAACCCATTGAAAACTCCATGGGCCAATGTCCTATCGTATGGTGCGGTTCCCAATGATGGGAAGGACGATACAGCCGCGATTCAAGCCGCGATTGACTCTGGCAAAACGACTGTTTACTTACCAGTGGGCAGTTATGACTTGCAGGGAACTATTTTAGTTCGCAATAATGTCCGTCGGCTTATCGGCACAGAGGCGTCTGTCCAAGTTCCCAATACGGTCAATCCAGGCTTTAAAGTGATCAATGGCACAAGTCCGGTAGTTGTCATTGAGCGCATTCAGTCTGGCTTTAACTCTACGCCTACGATCGAGAACGCTTCTTCCCGCACTCTAGTGATTCGCGATGCCACAAATGTTTCTGGTAATATGACTGGCTCAGGCGATGTATTTATTGAGAACGTAGTCTCAAACCCATTTCAAAGCTGGACATTCAACGCTCAAAACATTTGGGCACGTCAATTCAATGTCGAGAACGAAGGCACTCACATTACAAATAATGGCGGAACCTTGTGGATTTTAGGTCTCAAAACTGAGCGAGGCGGCACGTTAGTTGACACAAAGGGTGGCGGCAAAACAGAATTGTTGGGCGGTTTAGCTTACACCACAACAGGTGGACCGGGTGGTACCCAAAGTGCCCCAATGTTTATCAACAATGAGTCTTCTATCTCTATCACCTTAGGTGAAGTGAATTTTGGTGCGCCCAATTATTCTACTTACGTTAGAGAGATCCGCAGTGGAGTCACCCGCGATCTCGCCAACAGCCGCTTACAAAACTATATTGGTACTGGTAAGCAGTTCATCCTTTATACCGGGTCTCAAAGAAATTGGAGTGAGCTGCGTTACTAAGCAATACTGACAATAGGCAGGCAAATGACAACACAACTAGAGGCTGTATCCAAACCAAGGGGATATGTTACCAATTCAAACTTGACTCTGTTCGGTATTGGAACGGCTCTCTTTCCCAGAATTCTTACCGCGCTTAAGATACCCTCCCCAATCAACTTTTTGCACTTTGTAATGATCCCACTGGCCTGTGGCTCAGTATTATTTAACTCGCGCAGTAAAGATCAGAAGCAGGTTGCTATTTCAAAAAGCATCTTACTCAGTTTGTTTCTTTTTCTAATTGTTGTTGTCGCCAGCGCTCTGCTCAATGACGCTGGACTCATTAATATTGTTTTGGACTATTTACTGCTGACAGAGCCTTTTATTCTAATCTTAACAATTGTCAGCATACCTATGACTACGGAGAAATATCAAAATTTTCGTAAGTGGATCTTGCAAGCCGCTCTCATTAATGCACTGTTTGCCTACGTCCAAAAATATATTTTTCGGATGGATAAGCTGATCGGCCTAGAAGACAATGTAAAAGGGATCTTTATTGGGCAGGGTGCTGGTCATGTGCTGGGAGGCTCAGTTGCAATGACCTTTGCAGTCTATTACTTTGTTACGGCTAAAACTAAGCCTCTTTGGTTTCGGACTGCGATCGTCCTAGTCTGTTTCAACCACATTCTTATTTCAGATACAAAGCAGGTACTTCTATCATTTGTTATCGGTTACATTCTGCTTTACCTTATTAATATTAAAGATTTTGTAAAAACCCTGATGTATTTAATTCTGGGTGTTGTCTTGATTAGCATCTTCCTTTGGGCTTGCTATAACATTGAAGCTTTACAGCCCTATACCGTCTGGATTCGACCAGAAATTTATGGCCCAAATGGAGAAGCAACATTGTTGAAATTTGCAACTTTTCGGCTTGTTCCCCATCACTTTCACTCCCCTCTCAACTGGCTTCTAGGGCTGGGGCCTGGCCATACTGTCGGGCGGCTAGGTGGCTGGATGTTAGAGTCTTACTGGAATTTATTAGCACCATTGGGTGCAACGATGCATCCTGTTAGCAAGGAGATATGGAGAGCTGTAGCGGCTAGTTGGCTCGGTGATC
This sequence comes from Stenomitos rutilans HA7619-LM2, assembly GCA_019358945.1. Taxonomy (GTDB): domain Bacteria; phylum Cyanobacteriota; class Cyanobacteriia; order Leptolyngbyales; family Leptolyngbyaceae; genus Stenomitos; species Stenomitos rutilans. Next base: position 11,877 of record JAHHIE010000088.1, read on the forward strand.
AATCAAGTCTTTTCTCACCTTTGTTTGGTTGGGCAGGTATCTGGGGAGATCTGGGAATTTTAGGCTTGGTGGCGTACTTTTATATGGCGTTCTTAGTTTGGTGCCATGTCTGCGTAACCGAGCTTTCTAAATATCTTATGCTGACCGTCTTCGCTTTTGGGCTAGTGTTTTCTCAACTTGAAGAGCCAGGCTATACTCTCTTTGTCGCTAGTATGATTGGGTTAGGATGGCAAGACCAAAAGATTAATCTCAAGAGTGAACTTACTGAGGGCGGTAGATAACTGCTATCCGTCTTTTATAGTAAGCAACAGGAAATAGAGTAAATTTTGCTACCAGTCCGTACTAAATTAAGGCAAATCAAAGAAGTTTAGAACTCCCAGAACGATTGCAGTCACAAAAATTTGCACAATTACTTGAATTGGTGATTGTGCATTGCCACCACCTTCACCCCCACCAGCTTGAGCTTGAGCCACCATCGCATGAGTGGTGAAAAACAGTAGCAAGGTGCAGAGAGCAAGTCTAAAAAACTTGAACGTTACAGTTTTCATAATTCTAAAGTGTGATAAACAGTAACTGAGTTACTAGAGCAGCGGGTTAATTAGAAGTAGGTAGGCTCTTGATAAAACTAGGCTCTAGTAAATCTCAAACAAATCTTCTAAGTCCAGAAGTTCTCTTAAAGGCAAGCGTCAGAGCAACTGAACCTACTAAAGCTACAAAGAACTCAACTACGATATCTAAACCTGGTAAAGTTTTAGCTAATCCACTTGAAGAGTAAAAACTACTTGAAAATAGAGCGTGAGTAAAGAAAAGATGAAAAGCATAAATTCCCAATGAATAGTTTGATAGAAACCGAATAGTTTTTGAGGGTTTATGGGTTGAAAGTATCGCAAGATATAAAAGCAGCCATGAACCAAAAACAAGAGAAACCCTGGCATGATGAAATATGTCTTTGAATAAGCTCCAGTCAATCAAAGTAAATGCCAGAAACAAGATAAGCATTCCATAGAGCTTTAGCTTTTGCAAAAAATTTCTCTTTATTTGTTCTCGTCTAAATTCATGTACGGTGATTGTAGCTGTAAAAATATAGGGGATAAAACTTAGAGGGTTATAATCCCATTGAGCAACATTTAGGATAGTGTTTGCAAGCCTGATTTGGTTTTCACCAAAATTGCTGCCGACAACAAGATTCATCATTGAGATAAAAAGCATGAAGCCAGAAGAAGCAATAAGCAACCCATAGTTAAGTTTCAATCTTACTGATGAATCTTCTACACTTCTGAACAAATTAACTAGTACCGCCGCCAGAGTGGTTACGAAGAGTAGTGAAAAGAAGAAATAAAAAGGAGAGCTACCTCCACTCACAAAAAATTCGATTTTTCCTCTAATGGACAAACTTTTAAGTTCACTAGATGTCGTTAAATTTAGCAAAATGTCAAATAGAATCTTTGAGGTGACCCAAAAAAAGTAGAGAAAAATTAATTTGGGAAGGCGATTTTTCAAAAAGTAACACCACCCTGTTTCCTCACTTTTAAGTATAAAAATAAAGAGTGATACTTGAAAAAAGCAGGGTACAGCTAGGCCGACAAAATTCGCATACAGAATATCTGATATAAAATTCATCCCCCACAGCTTTGGTAATAAGACAAGCCTAGTATGAGAAGCCAAAATCACTAGTGTAAAAACAGCACGTAAAAAATCAAAGCCTTCAATTTTTTCTCGGTGCTCGTTATGAACGAGATCGCTATCCGTCTTCGATTTCAAGGCTTTACTACGGTTAGAAAGATGCATAATATTACCTCCCTGAAACAGGTTATGGTAAAGGGGAAACGGGCTTTATATTGGCTCTATATCCATTACTACTTTCACAGGTGTATTCGCTGGAAACACACTTCCAAGATGAACATTCATGTGCTTGCCTCGAATCTGCACAATCATTTGCTTAGTATCCCAAGTCCAACTAACAACATTGTCTCCCACGTATAGACCTTTGATGTCCATTGGTTGATTAATCCACTCTTGAGGGATTCCTGCTCCAACGACTAGTGGAGAAGAATTTACAATTGGGTCGACATAAGCCAGCATATCTAGCTGCAGCAAAAGCATCTCTGCCGCTGTCCAGTAGTGTGGCGTAACATGGGCAGGGGTCATCCAACCCCGAAAGCGGTGCCATTGAGATAAACTAGCTGGAATGCGAGTTCCGTTGGAATCATCATTCTTACCCCACCAAGTATATAGGCCAGACGATGCCTGGTTCCGCCAGAACCAACGTAAAGTTGTCCACACTCGTTCAGTCTGGTTGAGATATAGCCATTGATGGGTTTCAGCTAGATTGAAATTGGTATTTTCTGGCAACTGACGCAGGTTTCCCTTGTCATCATATAATGCCTTCCAACGAGCTTCCAAACCTTGCATAAAAGCATTCTGATTAGCCGTTGCAATCCTACTAGGCCAGAGACCATTAGTGTAAGTGGCATCCATTCCAGCAAACAGGCGATCGAAGTTTTTCTGCCATGCAGTTTGTAGCTGAACTGCCTGTGATCGCCAACGAACTGCCATACCAGTTTGCTTGACGCGATCAGCAAAATTGGCCGCATCTAATAGTGCCCGATAACTCATAAGGTTTGCCGATGGATCAAGCCCAATTAGTCCAGGCGAGCCTTCCATCTTACCAGCGACGAGATCGAGGCTGAGCGCGTCCGGGTTTTCAGAAAATAGAATTTTCGACTTATCTGTGATCGAGTAGCCGGGCCGATTGTTGGTTGCCATGTTAATAATTAACTCAGCCTTGCGACTTACATCGAGCCATAGCAACTGGTCATACTCCGGTTGATTAATCTGCTCTGCGATCGCGCTTAACACCCAGATACCTAGAGCAGGAATATCAGCTTCTGGCTGCGTACCGTTCGTAAAATCTGTCGCAGCAAAGTAAGGTACGAGTTTTTTAACTAGATCCAGGTGCCCGGTACGAGCTAGCGCTACCACTTCATAAGCACCATCCCGGAAGCGCGGCAGCGGATAGTCGATTGGGTCGCCAGGACGAGTTTGATTGCCGACCAAGCCCATCTTTAGGTGAGCGATTTGGGCTTTGAAACTATCAATAAATTGGGGATCCGGCAGATTGAGAACTGGACTGGCGTCCGTGTCAGCAAGGCTCAAGCTTCGTTTAGAAACTGGGGCTAAATCTTCAATCACAAGGCTTGCAGTATTACTAGTACCCAGTTCCAGTCGGGCATAGCCCCATCCTTTTTTATCCTGCCACTGAGTCGTAGATACTTTTTGATGCATCCAATCAGGAGAGCGCTCACTGCCTAAGTAAACCTTGACTTGAGTCGGTAATTTCTTGACTGCCCAGCGATCGTTAATCAGCAGTTGTTGCCCATCCCAATGCAAAGACTGAATATCGCCGCCGGCCGGACCAACACTACGAATTACGACCGCAGACTGAGCGTTAGAAGCTGTAGGTGTCAGGCTGAGTTGCCAAACTCCTGGCTTCAATGATGACCAAGAAGCTTGATAAAAGCCCGTCTTCGTCAAAATCTTCGGTATCGTTTGTCCTGGAGTATAAGTGAACTGCTGCTGGATCTGGTTAAGTGGAATAGCATCACTCGTAGTTTGGGGATTTCCTTCTTTGTCGATCACCCAGATTGCTACGCCAAAGCTACCAGCTTTTGGGCTAAAACTTCCCCCCGGTTCGTGGTACGCCTTGTCCTCTGCCTGACTCCCTGTTGTAGCTAAAACGACATGACCAGAGCTACGTGGCCAAAAGTCTGTGGAACGAATGCTCATTTGAGCTTGCACCTGTTGTCTTGGCGTACCGTAATCTAGCAATGCTGTTGTGAACTGGTTAAATTGCACACGGTTATTAATTCCTGCACTGATAACTAATAAACACGTTAAAGATAATGCCACCAAGCGCAACCGAGTTAAAGAAGCAAACGCCGCTACTGCAAGGAGCAGTGGGGTAAAGTGTAGCGAGTAGAGAAAGGTTTCACCTGTTCCGTACACACTATGAATAAGAAGTTGCCCAACAATAGAGAATCCCAGAACAATGCGTAATTTAGGATGGTGCTTTGTAGAGAAATAGCCCCACAGCCCTAAGACCAGCAGTCCCGTCCATGTAACTACTGCAAGAGTTCCCCAAAAGCCACCGGAACCTGGAGCAAGGGTGTTAACATTCGGTTTCGGCCATCCAGGTCGTAAGAGAGAATCACTCAATTGGACAGCAGGCATGACGATTGTCTGATAGACAAAAGAGCTGATTGCTGACAGAACGCTTTCAGCGCTCGGGCCAGAGATGAATTTCTTTTCACCAATGAAGGTCTTAGGCTGAAAGGGGAAACCAGAACTGGGAAAAATAACTCGCTGTACTATCCAAAGCCCGTTTACCACACAAAGCGTCAGGACTGTAATTTGAAGCGCCTTTTTCCAACGGAAGTTTACGATCGTCGCTAGCAGACCTACCATCCAGTTGGTAATGGTAATACTGACAGTCAAAGTACTGATCGCAACATACCAGGCTGGAGAAAACTTCCGATACTGAGACAGCGCGACAAAAGCAAGTGCTAACAGAATGGTAAGAGATGCGAATGGAAACGAATCTGGTACCACAAACCAAAACATACTAGCAGCACTAACCCCACCTAACAGACTGTAGAGCGTAGCATCCAATCGTTGACAACTAATTAAGCGGAATAGACTGTAGAGAGAGGCTATCCAGAATGACGCTGTCAGCGCCAGCACTAGTCGAACGGCTGTAACCGATTCTAGATGAAGTAACTTACTGGTTCCAAAGACAAGTGGAAAGACAAGAATGGGCAACAGAGGGTGCTTATTATTGCGGCCAAAATCACTTTTTAAACTTGTAATATTGCCAAAGACGGTAGGAAGATCACCACCAAACCAGGTATCTTGAGCATAGAAATCGGTGAGTAACGAATTTGTAATTTGTTGGGATGCTAGAAAAGAAGTGATTGCTGCTGCGATCGCCATTATCACAGCAACCAAAACATCAACATGATGCTGGCGTATCCACTTTGAAAGCGATGTGCCAACTGAACTCAGGCCAATTGCTTTTAAGTTGTACATTTTACTTGGCTGGCAAACAGTGACTTCAAATTCAAACAAATATTGATCGGTTTATACTTATTCTCGGCTCCCAATTTTCCTTGCAGGAATTCCTGCGACAATGGCGTAAGGTTCTACAGTTTTAGTGACCACAGCTCCTGCTCCAATCACGGCTCCCTTACCAACTGTGCAACCGTCTAAAATAGTTACCCCGGCCCCAATCCAGACGTTATCCTCGATTGTAATGCCCTTCATACTGGCAACCTGCTGTCGAAAAGGAGTGTCTCGATCTTTAAAGCCATAATTTGCTGGAATAAGCGTTACTTGAGGCCCAATTAAAACTCCATTCCCAATTATCAAATCCCCATGTCCATAAAGAACCGAAAAAGAATTGACAAAACACGAATCGCCAATCTTAATGATGCCACCATAGGTGCGGAGAATCGCAAATGAGCTAATCAGGGTGTTATCACCAATGAAAATTTTTGACTGATCAGTCTTAGAAATATCAGCTTCCAACGTTGCATATTTACATACAGTAGTATAGTTACCCAAAAAAATATTCTTCTTATCTCCGCGTATATCTGCCAATAAGCTTATATTTGAAGCATCACCAACAAAACCCAACCGAGCTTTTTGATAATACGAAACAATCCATGTCAAAATTAATCTAGGTTTCATAATGCTAACTAAACAATGCGCATATATCAAGATCGACTGGAAGAACGACGAATACTATTAGCCTCTAAGTTTCGATTCGTTTTGAGCAAGCTCACCTAATTCCTCTGGATTTCCGCCATGTGCACCACAAATTCTTCTGATATGGCTAACTATTAAGCAGAAGTGTTTGATAGAGCTAGTGTCAATGAGTTGCTTAGTCCATTAACATTTTCGTGATCTTAACTGCTGCTCCAGAGCAGTTGATAAAGCTTGCGCATTCTGAGTCTTACACCATTTTTAGTCAAACTGACGATGGAAATTTCGCTCAAGTCTAAGCGTTTTCGGTGTTAGCTGCTGATAGAAATATTGAGCCACAAAGCATTTCCAGTCAGTCACTTCATCACAACAACGATAGACCTAAAACCGTAGCTTTGCTTCAGTTATCTCTAAACCGAATGTGTCCAGGCAACTTAAAACTTTAAGAAATAATTTTTGTAGATTTGAGTTACCTCTCCAATCTACTCTAAAAGACTACTAGCTTTTAGAACGCTTTCACCTATGTGTTATATAGTAACCCCAGCATGCGAATTGCTACGCGTGCAGCTTTGATCTTATTAGAACCGACGCCTTTTGACTCACCTGCACGTATTTGAAATACTACAGGAATTTCAATTAGCCGCATTCGAAGTTTTAGTAGTTCGATATACATATGGGGAGAGAAATGATTGCCACGAACCCACAGGTGCTTTTTTAGACAATGGTAGGAGCCAACGCGCATTGCTCTATAGGTGCAGCCAACATCAGTAAGGCGCACCCCCCAAAAGCGTACTTGTATCATTTTGGCAACGATTTGATTCGCTGGATTTATCAGCCAGTCCATTTGAGTCTTAGCAGCCCTAAGTTCTTGCGTTGCCCGGGTTCCCAATACTAGATCACAGTTATCTAGATAGGCTAAAAACTTTTTCACATCATCGGCACTAAAAGTCATGTCACCTTCACAGAGTACAATCACGTCATCGTCACCTAAACCGATAGCGCTCTCTTCCAAAGCTCTCATGCAGCAAGAACCATACCCTGGTATCTGTTCGGTTACAACTCGATCAGCCCCGCTTTCGAGAGCAATTTGATAAGTATTATCTTTAGAGTTGTTTTCAACAACGATAACTTTATCTACATAAGGACAACTTTTGAACGCTTGAACTGCATCTCCAATGCAAAGCTCGTCGTTATAAGCAGTTAAGCCAACATGAACCTTGGCATTAGTAAGAGGCCGAAAAGAGAAATCTTGACGTGGGATGAATAATCGATGAATGATGAAGAGCACGATAAAAAAGGCAAAACCAGAACTAAGCGTAACTGCCACCAAAAGACGATGAAGCCTCAATAACCAGAGCGGCTCACTTAATGGAAAGAGGAGCCAAAGGCAAGAAACTACCAACACAAAAAGACAACTAATCATAAAAACAGTCAGGCTATATAAAGCCAACCGACCAATTAAAGTTGCTCTTCGCATAGTTGCTGATGTCGAAGTTTTTGTTTCTATAGAGTTTGCCATAGAAATTGATCTCATAGAATTTAACGTCCTATCCCTATGAAGAAAACGTATTAGTCAAGTAGAGCAACCTTACTCTCTAATACCAAATGAATCGTTTGATAACCGATTCGGCAGCGCTAATACACTACAGTCCGAAGAAAGTGAATTCGAGCGTATCACTAGTAAAAGCTATATTTCTCAATTCTGAAGCAACAGACCTAAAACTTATTTCCAAAAGAAACAGATTTCCTGCCGTATTAATTTTTCGGAACTGCTACAACAAGTTTTCCGTTACCACCAGGGTTTTCTATTGATTTAACAACTTTGTAATTTTCAGGAATCTCAGTCGTTGATCCTGGGGTATTTCCACTGTAAAATTGCTCAAATTTATATCCCTCATATCCGAACAAAATAGCTTGTCCATTCTTTAGGATTGGCTCATATCGAGCCTTCTCTGATTCTCTAAAAGACTCCGCTGTTGAGAGAGCAAAAAAAGGAGCTACTTGGACTCTTTTGTATTCGCTAGATATAAAAGGAATGAACGAATTCTCAGTAAGGTTAACTACAAACTTCAACTGATTCGAATATTCATCAAGGCTGTGTGAAATTTCCTCATAATAATTTGCCCTCTCTTCCTCAAAGAGCTTCCCTTCAAGTATTTCTACATTTTGAGGTTCTCTCAAAGTACCTGATAATATCGAATTCAAATTCCAAGGTTCAAAGTATGATGACTGTGGAACAAATTGAAAATTGGAAGACAAACTAGCAACCAAAAAAGAACAAGGAATAATGAACGCTAAAACTCTAGTCCTACGAGTAGATGCTAGACCAGACAACTGATTGAGAGAATAAATCAAAACTCCTATACCTAAAGCAGCAGATGACTGAACTCTAAATATTTGGTAATCATGCAATGCAGTTAGGTAGCCAAAGCTGGAAATCAAACAGAAAAGGAGTAGAGATGAATCTTCAGAACCGAATTTTCCTTTTTTAAGCCTGGCTAGCACTACCCAAGTAATCACTAGGTTATTGAAAAAGGCAAATGAATATAACTTCATTCTCAGATCACCAAAAATTAGCCCCCTCACTATGTTCTTAATTAAGACAAAAAAGAAGATTGGGTACTTGACGAATGAAGTATCCTGACTTTTAAGCTCTATGGAAAAGAAGCGAACAGAAAAAAGTTGAAAAGTTTGAAAAGACCAACTCTGAAACGAGGAGGTGCTAATTAAATAGAACAAGAAAACAAATAAAGGCAATACCAATCCGGTGGTAAAGAATATAATATCTTTTCTTGCAACAAACTTTTTTCCGCCTATATAGAGAATAAGAAAATAGATAAATACAGGCGGTAAAGCGGCAATAAAACTTGTACTTCGAGCGAGTACGCTACATGCCATTAGTAGCCCAGACAGAAAGAGAATGAACGGTTTCTTCGAATAAGTAAATAACAGCAGTGAAAGTAGCAGAAAAGCGTAATAAGCATAATTAGGCCACGGAGCTATAATATGTCCATGAATCAGAAAAATTAATAATACTGAGAATACAGATAACCATTTATCAAGAAATTTCAGCAACAAAAAATAGATTATTATAAAGCTTGTTGAATAAAGTATTCCATAGATTATTCCTAGAGAAACTATATGATTACCAAAAATCTTAAGCCCAAGGATATTTATAGGTGAAGCCAAAATCCCATAAGGATTCAAGCTTTGCAGATAAGGGCGCAAACCACCAAGAATATCGACTGCCATCGAGTACATTAAACCCCAATGATGACTGTCTTGGTTGAGTTTTGACTCAAAAATACTGAAAACTAATGAAGTGACACTGATACAAAGGATAACTAATACTGGAAGAGCCACTTTAAATCTTGAAACATTAAGCTGTAAATTGTTCATGAGGGTCATCTTAGAAGTCAAAACAAAAACACGTTCACTATCCGAATCTAGTAAAAATCTTCTCTAATTAACTGAAGCGCAAATAGTTGTAGGAACAGCTTGAGCAATTTATCAAAGAATTACTTCAATACTTTCATTGGGAAACAGCAGGATCATAAAAATTTTCATGAAGTCACATCTGCCCAACCTAAAATCTCCCTAATACAACTCAAGATTTTCATCATGTTTAGTCCGTCAGATAATCTTTCCAAAAGCTATTGCTGAAATGCCACTGAGCATTAGTCCCACTCCTAACCATTGTACAGATTCCACCTTTTCTCCTAACAGAAGCGAACCAGTAATTGTAGTAAAAAGAACAGTTAATCCAATCACTACAGGGTAGGCAAGCGATAAATTAAGCTTACCTAAAACTAAAACATATATAACTGTACTTAATCCATAAATAAGTATACCTCCAAACAAATAGAGGTTAAGTAAACTTTGCCCTGATCCAAGCTTAAGAAGAGCTTGCGCCAATGTATTCAATCCTACGGTGACCAAAATGAGTAAGGTTGAGAAAAAGTATGCTGACATAGGAATACTCAGTAATTGCTATGGTAATAATTTGACGATTGAAAATCCCATAACTTCTGATTTAAAGGGTAGGGGATTTGCACATATTTTCCTAGCACTCTCTCCCACCAACGGGGAGGGTGTGGGAGAGATGCCACTTGAATACTCGAACAACAGACCAACCATGCCCCCAAAATATCTGTATGGCGACTATCACCAACTATTACAACTTCCTTCGGTGTCAGTTTCATATACCTCATTGCTTTGCAAAAAGCGTTGGGGAAGGGTTTCTTCGCAGGGCTAGTTGCTGGTATATCTAAATAGCTCGACCAATACTCAACTCTGTAACGTCGCTTGCCGTTTGACAAAAAGAAAAACTTAATTCCCATCTCTTTTGCTTGTCTGATCCAGGCTTCTGAATAGGGCGATAAGTAGCGATCGTCTTCTGAAACAATTGTGTTATCGAGATCAAGAATAACTCCTCGAATTCCAGCTAACTTTAGCTGATGGATGTCGATTGATGCCAGGATATCTACGTTTGTAGGAATACTGCTCGATTTTGGAGATTTATACTTTGATGTTGGCTGTCGCCTTAAAGCGCATTGAAAATTCAGGGTTGTTAACCTCTTGAAGACGATAGTCAAAAGATTTAGCATTGGCTTTTTGGTAAATTGAGTGACCTGTCATTCAATCTAGGCATACACATTCAGGTCAATAGTTCCTGGTTTTTTGCAAGTAGAACACCAAAGGTTGTTGCTATCCAAATCAGCACAGTCAGTAATAGCGGCTTATCACTTAGCAAAACTTCTTCTGGACGCTCTGTCTGGCCACCTTCCTCGGCTCCGGCGTTTCGACGCGCAATCTCTTCTGGATCACTCAACAACTGATAGCGGAAGATTCCATATAGCACAAAAGGTAAGGTCAACATCATCCAGGGAGTGGAGGCTCCGCGAACAATGGGGCCAGAACTCCACAACGCATAAGTAAGAATGGTTCCATTCGTTACTACGCTTTCCATACGACTTAACAATGGGAGAGAATAGCGTTGTAGAACTGCCCTGGATTTTTTCCCTTTAGTTTCTGAAAGCCTGAGTTCCGCTTTGCGTTTCTCAATTCCTAAAAACAGAGCTAACATTGCAGTACAAAGCAAGAACCAAGGAGACAAAGTAATGTCAGTGGCCGCAGCTCCACCACAAGCTCGCAGAATGAAGCCGATTGAAATAGCAACCACATCTAAAATGACTGTGCGTTTCAAGCGGAGATTATAAACAACTTGTAAAAGGGCATAACTGAGAATTGCTAATCCCAAGCCAGGAGCTCGCCACCAACCCAGAACGAGTGCTGTTGTTAGTAGAATCACTGACATCACGATCGCTGTTGGAACAGCTACTAAGCCAGCAGCGATTGGACGCTTACACTTAACAGGATGACGACGGTCTGACTCCACATCAAAGATGTCATTTAATAAGTAAAAGCTGCTAGAGGTAAAACAGAAAAGCGTAAATGCTAGTAGGCTGCCCAGTAAAGTACTCAAACTGAACGCAAACGCAAATAAGGGTGCAGCAAACACAATAAAATTTTTGGTCCACTGCCGAGGACGGAGTGCCTTAAAATGTGCCCAAATCAAATCGAGAGTCTGATTTTCAATTGTGGCCGATTTAGGGTTCATAATCTGCTAAAAGTTCGTGATTTTACAGTTGCGTGGTTCAAGCACTTTGCGTGGTTCGAGTATTAACGTAGACTTCGTCTAACTTGCGTGCTGACGGTACCAGTTGATGGTGCGTTGCAACCCTTCCTCCAAGCCCACCTGTGCCGTAAAGCCAAACGCCTCGCGCGCTCTGGTGGTATCCAAACAACGTCGCGGTTGCCCATT
>JAHHIE010000089.1 GCA_019358945.1 Stenomitos rutilans HA7619-LM2
TTCAATTCTCCTGATAGCTCGAAAGCACATTCGCTTTCAGACAGGAGAATTTTTCTGCTATTGCTGCACCCAGTCAAACGTTTGAGAGTCTCCCCGGCAAAGCCGGGGGCTTACCCGATTTAGTTAGGGGAGTCTTGCGATTGGGTAGTGATTGATGGGCCCGCAGCTCTTTCTGAAACAACGAGAGCTGTTATTTTAGCGGCTGATCTAGCGCTGATTCCTTGCCAGCCCACCGGGGTTGACCTAGAAAGCGCTTCTGATACTGTGCGTTTAGTGCACCAGGCTCAAAGAATTCGACGGGGTCAACCTAAAGCTGTGATGTTTGTTAATCGGGCAGTGAAAGGAACAAAATTGAAGGATGAGGCGATCGAGGTCTTGCGGCTCATGCCAGATGTGTTGGTTTTAGACACAGTGATTCACCAGCGACAAATTATCGCTGACTGCTATGGGCAAAATGCAACGGTTTTTGATCTCTCTGGTTCTACAGCGGGAATCGCCAGACGGGAACTTGAGCAATTATTTAAGAAGGTTTTGGAAGGTCTGAATGGTTAAACCAAGGCAGTCACTTGCACAAGGGCTATCTGCGTTGATCGCCCAAAAATTCATTGCTGATCCTGAGAGTGTACAGGCTCCTCAAACGGTACCAATTCAACAAATTCAGTTACCGAAGCATCAACCTCGTCGCTATTTTGATCCTGAGAAACAGGCTCAGTTAGTCAGGTCGGTTAAAGAGCACGGCATTCTGGAACCACTGTTAGTGCGTCCATTTGGAAGTGGCTATGAGCTGGTTGCAGGCGAAAGACGCTATCAAGCGGCTCAGAAGATTGGGTTGCAGGAGATCCCTGTAGTCATTCGAGATTTTGATGATCGCCAAGCTCTTCAGGTTGCTCTAATCGAGAACCTCCAGCGAGAGGCCTTGAATCCTGTTGAGGAAACCGAGGGCATTCTTGAGCTGCTAGCGATCGAGCTTAGACGCAGTACGGAGGATGTTACCTCTGTTCTCCATCGAGCGAATCACGCTAAAAATCGAGGTCAAGCTTTGGAGGAAAACGTTTTCCTCCAACTTCAAACGATCGAATCAGTGCTAGCTGGTATTAGTCGCTTTACGGCTGAATCCTTTCGTACAAGCCGTTTGCCGCTGCTTAATCTGCCATCAGGAATCTTGCAAGCGTTGCGTGAAGGGAAAATAGAGTTCACGAAAGCCAGAGCGATCGCCCGCGTCAAAGATAGGGAGCAACATTCGATGTTGCTCAGTCAGGCAATTGCTGAGAACTTGTCGTTAACCGAAATTAAAGTAAGAATCAAAGCGTTAAAACCTGAGTCAGAAGTAACACCAGAGAAGATGGTTGCCGAGCGCTTGGGTGATATCAGTAAGCGCCTACAGAAACTTGAAACCTGGGGCGATCGCAAAAAGCGCGGTCGAATTATAAAACTGCTAGATGAACTCGACAAACTAACTGCGACTAGCGATTAAATGGTTTTCTCGAGCCACTGATGCTACTTACTGACGAGACTGTAGAAGCCTCGCTCCGATGTTGATCTGCACCAATCGGTAGAGTTCGTCCGAGGGCTTGGCATCACTCGGTCCACCGCATAGCCCCACCAAGTTCCTCACAATTTGAATCGGTGTCACAAGCAAGCCCCACGGGAAGCCCCACCAGCCCAGCGACAGTGCCAGCAAGCCGTCTTTCACTTGCTCAAGGCGTCCACACCGACGGCAACAAATATGTGGTCTACTACTCCAAGTCGTCAGCACCAGTGCGGACCAGATACGGTGCGAGGTGTGCACATCAACCGGACCGGAACCCTGACAACGAGGGCAAGCGCCTTGATGTAGTGCTCTTACCTGCTCTCTTAAATAATCCTCTGGGATCTGATCGATCGCCGCGAGTGAGTAACCCTTGCGTTGGCAGGTTTGGTTACAGAATCTATATCGATCAGCACGAACGCCACCGAACAAAATCGTGGTGCCACAATAGTCACACTTTGCCATACTACTACCTCCTAAAATGCTATGTTCCGCGTGCAGATGGGGTTGTCTGACCAACTACGGCAAAACAAGGTTCGCACTAACAACCGCTACTCCCATAACCTCAGCATCGGAGGCGCTTTTAGTCACGCTCCCGCCGAGCACTATTGCCGTACTCCGTTGAGGCAGTTTCCAGCCGTCTAGCTACTCTCTCTCTGAAAGCTAATGACAGACTTCACAGTTTATTTCCTCTGTTCCGGAGATTGAGCTTGACACCTGAAAGCGTGCCAACGCGAACATTTAAAGAAAAGTCGTTCACAGCACCCCTAAAGCGATCTATGGGATTAACATTTCACAAGAGCTAAGTGACGTAAATGGCGAAATCTGTGTTAGTCTCTTTGCGTCTGTAGAAGACGTAACGTGTAGTGCCAAAGCTAATCTCCTAAAGTCGTCAACTATTTTACTTAACCGTGGCTTACCTTCCTCATAAAACTGCCCGGATAGCCAAAGAAGCTGTGGTTTTCTAAGGACTTGTAACCTAGCTCTAAGAAGATTATGGACGGTTCTAGAAATTCCACCTTGACAGACTAAAAGCTGTGGATGTTTCCTTGCTTTTGCACGCACGATCATCTGAGTCAAAGAATTTTCATCATTGATCGTTTGACTCTAGACCAATGGCGCACTTTCTGAGGTGTCTCAATGACTAATGCTTACATACCTGCCGACATCAAAACATCGTCACTAATGGGTGCACCAGAAAGAATTGACCAGATTGCCTGTGGAATTAAGAATACAGTCCGCGAAAACATAATTATTTTTCTGCGTGAGCAATTTCAATTGTCTGCACTTGACCTCTTTGGCTCCGGGCCTAAAGGTTTACAGGCTCGACCGTCGATCGCGCTTAGTACAGCAGAAGCTCTCCTTAAGACAGCAGCCTCGCTGATCGATTTTAACGGCAGACGCTTCTGCTCAAAAGCGGATGCTCAAAGATTAAGCAGTCTTGCCAGTACTTATCCTAGAGAGTTGCAATATCTCTGGTCCTTACTGCAACAAAACCAGCTTGGCATTGCTTTGCTGAATGTCGGTACTATCATGTTTATTCAGTCATGCAAGCCAGACGTTTTATCCACCCATCGTATTGCTAGACATGCCGTAATTACTCAACCTGGAGGTAGACAAGCCGTTAGAGAAGGTGATTATAATCAGCCTTTAATTAACTACTTCGTGCCCTATCCCATTCCTGAGTGGCATGACTTAGAGCATATTGTTTCAGCCGCGGTTGATGATCGGTTTGGTAATGATTTGCGTACCATTCAACGGATTCCAAATAAATATACTCAGCTGAATTCTGCTGACCCGAATTATTTGATTTATCTCGCTCCTTCTGATATGACGAAGTTCCCGATGGATTCAGACTATGGCCTCTTTCAACGGATTGCGCCCTGGTTCTACCGACGAACTGTACTAAAAGGCATGAATGTTGAAGAAGCCGTTCATTCGATTCAGGAGAGCCTCATCGGCTTCCTTTGTAAGAATGGACCTGCTGGTGATTTCTGGACTAGTAGGAAACTCTTTTTGCCCACCTTTAGTCATGAGTACAATGCTCAGAAAAGAGCAGCTCTGGTGTGGAATTCGTGTGGAGAAGTGCCCTCAAAAGAAGTTTCGCCCTACGTGACATTCTTGGACAAAGAAGAGCCTGGGCTTACGGCTGGTTTTCTAAACTCGGATCCCGAAGTGGCACATAGTGCTGTACGCATTCTCTTCGCGATCGCGGAGCACGAAACATCTCCACCAACCGCAAGACGCCTGCTGACTGAGCTAGCCTATGCTCGCGCTAGTCTTGTTGCGGCAAGACACTCTTTAAGCGAAGCGAAAGGTCTTGATGCCAGCCTCGTGTCCATTCTGCAACGGTTTATCGATGCTTACGATTTTGAAAAGGCAGGATCAACAGGTGAACATCCTGCAGGACTCTTAAAGATGTGGGCAGATTGGTATGAACAACCGGACGCAACTGAGAAGCAGAACACGATTGAGAAGGTGGTTGAGAAAGTAAAGCCTGTAGCGTTCAGCCCTCAGCTTTCCCCTCTTTCTGAAGGGAGAATGGTTCAAAGTTATTCCTTAAAAAAAGGGATTGAGAAGGACTGTTCACGTTTGGCTACAGGCAGTAGGACTTTTGAAATGGCCCCTGAGACGATCGCCAATGCTCTGGTCTAAATGGCTGAGCTTGCCTAGTGCATTGACATTAAACATTAGCGTGAGAGGTATGCCTGCTTGATTCAGCGAAGCACTACTCTTCTTGTCAACAGATGCTCTTTAGTCATTACCACTAACCGTCGGTAGCTCTTAGTTGAAGTCTCTCAACACGTTGATGGTCATGGTCATGGTTGTCTCTAGTGACTCACGTTATGGTCTAACTTTAGAGTATCAGTGGCATTCTTTTGAGCTGAGAAAAGAGTCAAAAAGGTAACTTGTAGTTGATTTAGGGCACTGTAGGATTAGGATGCTAAGACATTTCAGTGCTGTTTTTTGATTATCCAACTCAGTTTTTACTTGTATGTCCGAGGTGAATAGCGTCGTCTTTACTCCTGCTACGTTCGCGACACTGAACCTTCTGACAACACCTCTCTGGATCTTTGATCGTCATCGCTTACAGCTTTTGTGGGCTAATCGAGCAGCGGTGTCATTGTGGCAGGCTGCCAGCTTAGCAGAACTTTTGCAGCGTGAATTTGGTTCACTCTCAGAAGCGCTTCGAGAACAATGGCAAACCTACTGGCAACAACTTCATCAAGGCAAGCCTGTTGTTGAGGCATGGCTTTTTTACCAAGAGGGGCACATCACTTTTGTGCAATGCCACTTCTCCAGGATTAAGCTCGAAGCAGGACAAGAAGCCATGCTGGTTGAAGGCAAAATTGGAAGCCTCAGCCAACTCAATAGCGAACGTTTGCAAGGCTTAGAGATCCGCTGTATCAACGATCCGCTGACTGGAAAGTCTGTTCAGTTGATACTGGAGCGAGAGGTAGCATCAACTGAAGCACCAGTCTCAGCAGCGCTACACCAGCCACCCTTGACGGTGCTGACATCATTGCCAGTACCAGTCTGGTTCTCTGGGTCAGATCATCAGCTGCAATACGTGAATCAAGCCTGGCTGTCATTTACAGGGCAGACTTTGCAACAAGCACTGAGAACCGCTTGGCTAAGCGACCTTCATCCTGACGACCGCGATCGGTGCTTGAGTGTCTACTGGCAAGCCTTTGCTCTGCGTCAACCTTTTACGATCGAGCACCGCTTACGGCATCATGATGGGACTTATTGCTGGGTGACGAACACAGGCAAACCGCTAAGTGATCTTGATGGGTCTTTCAGCGGTTATGTCGGTTTCTGCTATGACATCACTCAGTATAAGCAGATGGAAGTCAAGCAACAGGTGCAGAACCATACCGCTCAGCTCCAGCAGGCTTTGCACTTTGAGTCAACGCTAAAGCAGATTACCGATCGCGTCCGGGATAGTCTTGATGAGCGCTTGATTTTGCAGACTGTGGTGCAAGCTTTGGCAGTGGCACTCCAGGTCATTTGCTGTGATATTGCCATCTATAACGAGGCACGGACAACGTCTACTATTTGCTATGACTATACGGACGGCTCGATTCCATCGGCACAAGGAGAAGTCGTGCAGATGGCAGAAAGCTACGACCCTGCGCTTCATACTCAGCTCCTGCAGGGGCTTTGCTTTCAATTCTGCCCGCTTGTGCTAAATCAGGCACGACCGCTAAAAGAGCCGATCGCCATCCTATCCTGCCCGATTGTGGATGATCAGGGCGTTCTTGGTGATATGTGGTTATCAAAGCCGATGCACGACCTCTTTAACGAGTTAGAAATTAGACTAATTCAGCAAGTCACAAACCAAACAGCGATCGCGATTCGGCAAGCACGGCTCTACCAATCTGCTCAGACGCAAATTAGTGAACTGGATCGACTGAATCGTCTCAAAGACGATTTCTTGAGTACGGTTTCGCATGAACTGCGGTCTCCGATGGCTAACATCAAAATGGCTACTCAGATGCTTGAGCTTGTGATGGCAAAGGTCGGTCTCTTTGAGCAAGAGCCAAGTGCAAAGCAGTACTTTGGGATTTTGCAGGAAGAGTGCCAACGAGAACTCAGCCTGATTAACGATTTGCTTGATCTGGCACGGCTGGATGCGGAAGTTGAAGCGCTACGGCTTACGCCAGTTGATTTGAAGCTTTTGCTTCCCCACCTCGTTGAACCATTTGCAGAGAAAGCGCAGCAGCAGCAGCAGCAGCTTACGCTTACGCTTTCATCAGCGTTACCACTCCTAACAACGGACGTACCAATGCTGACCAGGGTGTTGAGTGAGCTACTCACGAATGCTTGTAAATACACCCGTGCCGGAGAAAAAATTACGGTTACCGCTCAATTAGAGCCTGATTCGCTACAAATCAGCGTCGCTAATTCTGGCATCGAAATTCCACCTAAAGAACTGCCTCGCATTTTTGACAAATTCTATCGCATCCCAAACAATGATCCGTGGAGGCATGGCGGTACTGGTTTAGGCTTGGCGCTGGTACAGAAACTGGTAGACCGCTTAGGAGCAACCATTGCTGTTGCCAGTACCGCTAATCAGACCACGTTTGTGGTGAGTTTTCCACTTTTGGCTTAAACCTTACCATTGCGTTCTAAGCTTTCCGCCGCTGTGGCAGACGAGAGGCTGCAAGCAAGCTTACGATGATCAGCAAAAGTTGCACGGCAAAGGCAGCAGTAACTCCAAGCGACAGCGCCCAGCCAGACGTGCGGCTCATCGCCAGCAGCGCACCACCCAGACCAATGCTGATCGCTGGGGTAAAGGTATCGGCAATTTGAAGATCCGCAGAAATTGCGCCTTCGCTTCTCTTGGTTGCACAATTGAAGGCGATCGCGCCACTCGTTGGATGCGCTAACCCAATGCCAAAACCAAGTAGGATACAGCTACAAACCGCCATCCCCAAATCCCCGTTGGGGATCCAGATCACTAGTGGTGCTAGCCCTGCTCCCACAAGCATGAAGACGATGCCAACCTGTACCCGCAACCGACGACCATCGCCACCATCATGACGATCTAGGCGTGCTTGTAGCCAAGCAGCCGTTGACCAACTGAGTGTACCTACGGCTACAACCAAGCCTGCGGTGTCAGGGGCGCGTTCCTTCAGTGTTGTGAGGGCAAATACCAGAAAGGTTTGAAGGCCAAAGTAACTGGCGACAAAAAGCCCTCGTGAAGCTACCACTGCGGGCAAACCAGGATACGCGACAAACGTACCAGCAGGCAAAAGTTTTCGCAGTGGCGGCACGACAAACAATAAGCCTGCCAAAGCAACCCAGACGCCCATCATTTGCGGTAACTGACCAAGACCAGTCAATAACAAGCCAGTGCCGATCGCAAGCTGGATGGCAACCCCAAAGCGATTGGACTCATCCGAGTTTGGTTGGTCACCAGACTTGATGCGAAGAAACGTTGGCAGAGTTAGAACAGTTGCCAGCAAGAGGAATGGGAGCAGCCCCCAAAAAACCAAGCGCCAGGTAAAGCGAACCGCCAGCACACCAGCGATATAAGGTCCAATCAGGGCTGGAATAACATACGAAGCGGAGAAAACAGCTAAGATTTGGACCCGCAGTGCATCCTCGTAACACAGGAAGATGCTGGAGTAAATGCAGGTCACGAAAACGCCAGCGCCAAACCCTTGCAGCGCACGACCAACGAGGGCGATCGGCATATTGGGCGCAAAGGCAGTAATGACCAGTCCCAGCCCGAACAACACCAAGCCAGCAATGAAGGGTAAAGCCGGACCACGCTGATTAATCTGGTGACTGGCAAGCACTGTCCCGGTCAGTTGAGCCAGTAAGTAGGCACTAAACACCCAACCAAAGAGATCAATGCCGTGCAAGTCTTGAGCGAGATTAGGAGCCACAGTTGTCACAGCCAACCCCTCAAACGCGACCATCGTCACAGCGAGGATGATGCCAATGGTCAATGCTTGGTGAGGCTGCCTGAAAATGCCGACTTGATGGGTCACGCAGTCAAGTCTCCTGGGTGTGTACAGCCTGACGGCATCAAAAAATAGTTCACGGGTGCAAAATGTTCTAGCTGTCGTTAGTATGTCGAAGCAGTAAGAGGGCTTCGGGATGAGCTGACGCAACGGTTGCGTCCGTAGGTTCCTACTCAGAGATTTGCACCTTTACATAAGGTTAAAAGACGGTGCCTTGTGTCCACACTAAGCAAGGAATTATGGGCTGAGTGTTTTCATTATGGTCTTTTCAAACCGCGTGTCGAAACTGCCACCTCGATCGCCACAAGCTAATCAGTTGCACCACATTACCACCTCTATCCGTCAATCCCTTCAGCTACAGGAAATTCTACAGGCAACGGTGGTAGAAGTGCGTCGTTTTCTAGAGGTCGATCGCGTGATGGTGTATCGGTTTCATCCAGATGAGCATGGAGAAGTGCTTGCAGAAGCCATACAGCACCAGCAGTTACCCTCTTTAAAGGGGCTACACTTCCCTGCTGATGATATTCCATCAGAAGCCCGCGCACTGTTCTTGAAGGCACGGCAACGCTCCATTGTTGATCTGTCTGCTCAGCAAATTGGTTGGAGTACCTCAAAGGCGTTTGAAGGGAGTGACAGCGGCCTTGGCAGCCTATCCTATCGTCCAGTGGATGTATGCCATCGCGAGTATTTGAAAGCGATGGGTGTACAAGCGTCTGTTGTCGTCCCAATTCTACAACAGGAGCAGCTATGGGGCTTGCTCGTTGCTCACCACTCTAAACCGCGTTCCGTTTCTGAAGCAGACCTGCATTTTCTCCAACTGGTTGTCGATCAAGTCGCAACCGCGATCGCTCAAGCCAACTTGCTCAGTCAGGTTCAGCTACAGGCGCAGCAAGAAAGCACGGCTAACCGTATCGCCACCTTACTCTATGCCAGTACTAATCCCTTTGGGGCAGCGCTAGAAGCAGCGGTTGAAGCCGTTGGCGGATCGGGAGGGAGGCTCTTTCTCCTACCAACCCATGCCGATCCAGCGGGTAAACTTTACACCTGGGGTGACCAACCCACTGGCGCTTCTCGCGTTGATGACAAACCACTAGAACAGGGGTCTCTGTGGCAACTTCATCATCACTCAGAGGGTGTCGCGATCGCAGACCTTTATCAAGACCCTCGGTGCCTTGCTCTTGTCAAAGCCTTTCAAAACACGCAAATCCGCAGTTTGCTCATCCTACCGCTGCAACAGGGGCAACAAACGGTTGGTTATTTGACGCTTTTCCGTGACGAAATCGATACCGAAAGATTGTGGGCTGGAGAATTTGACTCAGACGAGCGCCAGCGGCTGCCGCGTCAATCGTTTGACCTATGGCGGGAGCATAAGACTAAGCAGGCACAAGGTTGGACAGACACAGACCTTAAGCTTGCTCAAGCGATCAAAAGCCACTTTGCACCTGCGGTAAGACAATACGTTGCCATTCTGAATGACCTCGCCAACCGTAAACAAGCAGAAGTGCAATTACGAGAACAAGAACAGTTTTTTCGCACTGTTTATGAAGGGGTCGAACACATCATTGCCATCATTGATGTGTTGGCAGCTAGCGAGTTCCATTATGTCGCCTGGAACCCGACAGCCGAAAAACTGGCCGACATTCCCAGTGCCGCGATCGCGGGCAAAACGCCGGAGGAACTCTTTGGTGAAACCTATGGGGCAACAGTGCGCCAGCATTATCAGCAGTGTGTCAGTGCTGGCACGAGCGTTCGTTATGAAGAACATTTGCCGTTTCAGAAGCAAGATATCTGGTGGTTAACGACGGTCAACCCAATCAAAGACGAGAGGGGTAGTATTCAGCGGTTGGTGCTTACGGCGACGATAATCACGGAACGCAAACAAGCAGAAGAAGCGTTACAGCAAAAGGCACAGCAACTCGCTCAAGCGTTCCAAGAGCTACAGCACACACAGGCAAAACTGGTGCAGACTGAAAAAATGTCAAGTTTAGGGCAGCTAGTGGCGGGAGTCGCTCACGAAATTAATAATCCGGTCAACTTCATTTCTGGCAACCTGAATCACGCAAGCGAATACACTTCCGATCTGCTCAATCTGCTACAGCTCTATCAGCAACATTACCCTCAGCCAGCCGCCGCAATCCAAACCGAGGCAGAGGCGATCGACCTTGACTTTCTCCAAGCAGATTTGCCCAAACTCTTAACGTCGATGAAAGTTGGAGTCGAGCGTATCCAAACGATCGTTCTGGCCCTGCGAAACTTTTCGCGCATGGATGAGGCAGAAATCAAGGCGGTGAACATTCATGACGGCATTGACAGTACATTAATGATTTTGCAGAGTCGGCTTAAAGCAACGGCAGGACATTCGGAAATTCAGGTGCTGAAAGACTATGGCGACCTGCCGATGGTGGAGTGTTACGCCGGACAGTTGAACCAAGTGTTCATGAACATCTTGAGTAATGCAATTGATGCGCTAGATGAATACAACCGTCGGCGATCGCCGGAGGAGCAGCGGCAGAAGCCTGCCACTATAACCATTCAGACCGTAGTAGTGGTTGATCACTCAAAAACAGAACCGTCTCCGTCTCACGAGATTCACATTCGCATTACGGATAATGGTTCAGGCATGATAGAGCCAGTCCGGCAGCGGCTCTTTGAGCCCTTCTTCACCACTAAGCCTGTTGGGAAAGGCACTGGTTTGGGTCTCTCGATTAGCTATCAGGTTGTGGTCGAAAAGCACGGGGGCAATTTGTCCTGTCTTTCTGCACCCGGTGAAGGAGCCGAGTTCCTGATTGCCTTGCCCTTAGTGGCAAGAGGCTAAGCCGCATATCCTGAACAAAGGTTAGCTGCGTGATGTTGATTGTAGCTGATTGTAGCTTATATAGGCTTATATAAGCCCATAAATGCTCTATTTAAGGCTTCTAGGAGACTCAGATGTATCATCGAAGCAACATCGATACACAAGAAACCGTGAGCAAGCGAATCCACGTCACGCTTCCAGAGGGGATTTATCTTAAGCTGGAAGCCTGGGCCGGGTCAGAGGCTAGGCCTGTGGCAAATTTGGCAGCGTATCTGCTGCAAAAAGTCATCGAGGAAGCTGAAGACCAGGGGAAAATCCCCCAACCCAAAAGTGGCAAATCAACGTAAGGGGCGATCGCGATGATCCAAGCCACACCGAAGCAAGTCACATTTGATAAGTTCATTGCCTGGTATCCAGAGCACTCAGAACACCACTACGAGTTGCATGATGGGGAAATCATTGAGATGCCGAAACCCATTGGCAAACACTCACAAGTCGCCGGTTTTCTGGTGGCTGAAGTCAATTTTGAAATCCGTAGGCTTCAACTTCCTTACTTCATTCCCAAGGAGTGCATCGTTAAATACAGTGAGTCGGGGTACGAACCCGATTTGATTGTGCTGGACAGCACCACGATCGCAGCCGATACCCGCTGGGCAAAGGAATCTACGATCACGCGGGGGGAATCGGCCAAGGTCATTGTTGAAGTCGTTAGCACCAACTGGAGCGATGACTACGCCATGAAGCTAGAAGACTATGAGGCGTTAGGCATTGCCGAATACTGGGTTTGCGACTACTTGGGCTTAGGCGGTAAGCGGTATATTGGCTCTCCCAAACAGCCCACGTTTTCGGTCTACCAACTCAACCCAACTGGTGAGTATCAGGTGAAGCAATTCCGGGGGCAGCAGGTGATCGAGTCGCTGGTCTTTCCTGAGTTGCAACTGAGCTTGGAGCAGATTTTGGCAGCCGCAACTGTACCCGTGACGTGAGAGGCGCTGAATGTTTGGACTCTTTACAAAGATCCAGGCTCAAAAACTGCGGCATTTTTCGAGATCTGCGCTTAGATCGCTTAAGCTACTTTCTACAGTAATTTTTTGCTGGCAGTAGTGCAAGCAGCAGACGAACTTACAGGTTTCCACGTTTGGACAGTACAGGAGGTAACTGGATGACCTAACAAGCCCTTTAAAAGTCAGAACCCCAACTGAGGAAACAGAAGGGGCAAAAGACTTTAATTCAGTTTTAGATAGGATTTGGAGACTCTAACTAACCGCCCTGGAAAAGCAAAAGTTAAGCCATCCGGCTTTGCTATGCCAATTTTAGTGGGAATTTGTCAATGGTGCAACACTATTTGACTCGTTTTTGACTTTTTTAACTCACTTATCAATCACAAGTCGCTGAAACACTTACACAGCAGCATTTTTGGTTAAGTAGTTTTTGAGCATTTTCGAGTGAGCATCTTGTAGCATCCTAAGCAAACTCCATCAAACAAATCAGCATAGCTTCCTATCTGCCGTAGTTAACAGGCATAGGGAGTGAAATTGTGCGTCTAAAAAAATACGAAGACTGGGAGGGCAACTCATGCAGGTAGCCCCCTCCCGTACCTTTCCATCTGTCCAAGAAAGCGATGATCGCTTCCTCGCGCTCTGGCCCCACCGCTATGACTACCTCTGGGCTGAGCACCCCCAGCCCGACGAGCGACCCGACTGGCAAACCGAGAACCGTCATCCCCTTTCAGATCGCCTGCTGCAACAAGGCACGTCGCTCTACGGTGTCCGCTTCGGTCCCACCACCCGCTACTGTGTCCTCGGGATTGCGACAGGATACGTGCAAAAACCTGCAAGATAGCCTTCAAAGGCTTGCTCATCAGTGCTTTCAGTAAACTCAACCAGAAAGCGATACAATGTCTGCCCTATTGCGGCACGGGCAGAAGTGCTACGAGAGAATGGGGCTTTCAAGCGTTGAAACGGCACCAAAAAGGGTCGTGTACTACTGGTTTTGGGGTAGTACTTGGGCCAGAAATAGTCCAACCCTGTACCAATCAAGGTTTCTGGTGGCATGTCGTAGGGCTTAAAAGCTGTAACCCTTACAGGCTAAGCATTTTAACCCTATCCTGCAGGTTTTTACATGTATCCTGTTCCAATCCCGGAAAGACTTCCAGCTGACCAGGAGCCAATTTGAACCCGCTGTTTTCCAGCAGGGTGGAGACCGCCAGGGCGATCGCCCATGTCTTCTGCTCAGTGTCAAAAGGGAAGTAGAGATGGAGACCACCGCTGTAGCTGGACGTGCAGACCACGGCTTGCACCAGTCCCAAGACTTCCAGTGCTCCGATCAACCGTCGCCAGGCGAAGCGATCGCGGTTGGGATGGTAGGTACTGCCCTTGTCCACATTGAGGACGCAATAGCGCGTGGTGGGACTAAAGCGGACACCATAGAGCACTGCCCCTTGTTGCAGCAGGCGATCGCTCAAAGGATGACGGCTCTCGGTTTGCCAGTCGGGTCGCTCGTCGGGCTGGGGATGCTCGGACCAGAGGTAGTCATAGCGATGGGTCCAGAGCGCGAGGAAGGGATCATTGCTTTCCTGAACCGAGGGAAAGGCATGGGAGGGGGCTAACCGCATGGGCAGCCCTCCCAGTCTTGATAAAAAATTCGATGCACAAGTTTACTCCCTATGGCTGGAACAACAGCAGATAGGAAGCCATGCAAAAACTAGAGCAATTTGTCAAAGTGGTTGCACCTTTTGACAAATTGCCACTAAAATTGGCATAGCAAAGCTAGGTGACCTAACAACCTGCCCGCTTAAAGCATCAGTTAGAGTCCCTGCTCCTATCCTTCAATTGAATAACAAGCCTTCTAACCCCTTCTGTTTCGCGGCAGTGGGGGTTTTTGGCTTCTAGCCTTGCCTAGAACATGACGGACACTCCTCTCGCTTCAAACGTGGAAACTTGTTGTTCACCTGCGGCTCGCGCTGTTGTGGGAGCTTTGCTGTGGTGAGTATCAATGATCTAACCGCAAATCCTGTCCCTTGGCACAGTTTTTCCAAAACTGCTGGTGCGGCTCCGTCGGTACGCCTTCTAGCACCAGTTGCTGGTCGGACGCTACTCGTCCCTACTCCGTGACCGCTGCTTGCCGTTGGTGAACAGCGCTCGCTCCTAAAGGCCTTGGCGAAACGCTCTAGCCGCTTCCAGCCTGGAGGTCTCAGCCAGCAAGACGCAACGTGAGAGGTGAGCGAAGTCGAGGGTAGCCAGTGCTGGTATGGCACTGCGCTCAAGGCGCTCGTAGCCGTGCGCTCGCAGGTGATAAAGGCTAAACACTCCATCTTCCCAAAACCAGACTTCAGGTACTCCTAGAGCTTGATACCGTTGCAGCTTCGTGGCGCTGCCACTGGTAAAGATGACTTCGATCGAGAGGTCGGGCGGCGTTTTCGGTTGTCCGATGCAATACGACTCGTCCGCCTGAGCTGAGACGACATTTTCACGCTCCTGGGTCACAGAGCCAGTGGGGGCAAACTCAATCTCCTTAGCTAAAAAAAACAGCTCCAGTAGCATCCCAATCACTGACTTGAAAAATTCGTGGTCGAGACCTGGCATGAGAATTTCGATCGTCCCTTCGTAGTAGAACAGCCTGACACCTGGGGAACCTTCAAAGCCCTTTTGAATGTGCTTGAACTGTTCCCATGAGCGATCGTGCTGCACGAGGCGCGGGTCACTGGTTTTTGAGAGTACCTGTGTCATGGAAATCGCCCTTACTTAGCCTGTTGTTTCGTTTGCGGTACCTGCCAGTCTTCCATCTCCCTTTCAAGGAGATAGCTAATCAGATTCGACAGCGATCGCCCTTCGATCTCTGACCGTTTCTCTAGCTTTTCAGCGAGCTGGTCACTCACGCTTGCAAAGACTTTCTTAGCCACTCTGCTGTTCATACCCTATTTTCCCCTAGATGGTAGTCCCATTCTGCCTAGATCAAGCAAACTTTACCATATGGTTGCATATTTACAACCATATGCTACTTTTGGATGAGAAGTAAGTGGAACGTGATGGGAACTGGACTGAAACACGCACGAAACGAAGCAATCGTGTTCCTAGCCGTTCCTAGTTGTTCCACCCCGTTCTAGTAAGCCTTTGAGGGAAAGCATGAAGACATCACTGACCAAGTTTTGCCGTGACCACGACTTGCCTAAGTCCAGCGTTTATCGTCGCTGCCAAGAGTTGAGTATCGATACCGGCGATGGGCTGACACCTGAAGCCTGTGATCGGCTGCTGCATGAGTTTGATGTGGTGACTGAACCACCAGCCGTAGAGCTAGAGTCGGCAGAACAACAGGCAGTCACCATCGAGGTTGGCAATCACCAAATTATCCTCTCTCAGCCAGAGCTGCCGCAGACCTACAGCCTGGAGTCACTCCGACAAAGTGAAGTGATTGCGTTTGATGATCCGTTGGCGATCGCGGCTCAGTTCCTTGAGACTGCCGATGTGCTGACCGCAGAGATGCAACGCGATATCCGAGTGCGCGAACACAAGCTGCAACAGACCCAGCAGGCAAAAGCCGCGATCGCTGAGAAAGCCACCGAATTCAAGCTGGAAGCGCGGCTCTACCGTGAACGAACCGCGATGCTGGCGACAGCGCAAAGCCAGGAGACGCAAAATCTACAGCAGTCTCTCACCACTCTGCAAAACCTGGGAAAGCCCCCAGCGGACGCCTGACGCGTTTGCTGCTATCAATCATGCTCCTGGTGCTCGCCTGGGCGCTCTTAAGAGCCGACACACCAACGGCTGACCCCAGCCCCTCAACGACAGAAGCCAGCGCTCACCGTCCAAAGTAAACCGCTGGCTCTGGACTCCCAACCTTCCAATCAGAAGTAACTCCCATCATGACAAAACCTGTACCCGGTGAAGGACAGTACTTCACCCTCAATCCGGTGCCACCGCCCCAGCCGCCAGCCGCTCGGAGTTGGGGCTTGCCGATCGCGTTGGGCTTGCTGGCTATTCCCCTGTTAATGTTCGGCTTCGGCTTCTCGCAACAGCAGCAACCAGCCACAACAGCAGCAGTCAGTCCTACTGCCACACCGTTCATCTCGCCCCTGCCTACCCCGTCACTAGCATCCCAGCAGGATGCTACCACACAACCGCCAGAAGCCTCTGCAAAACCGTCTTTAGAGCCTTTACCGTTGGCGACAGCGACACCCGTAGCAGCACCGTCTAGCGATCCGGCAGTACTCCCGATCGTCCACATCCAAAGCCCTGGCATGGCTGCCAACTTCCGCGCTGCGCCCAGTTTGCAGAGTGCAGTCTTAGGCGTACTGATGCACGGTGACCTGGTGGAATTGTCCCCAGAACGCCGTGTGCAGCAAGACGGTGTGGTCTGGGTGCCCGTGCGGTGGCGGGGTCAGACTGGATGGCTGGACAACACCTTTATCGATACCCGGAGGAGCGATGCGACACGACTCTAACGCCTTGCCGCTGGCAACTTCAACCGCACCCGGGAAGCTGGCGGTCTGGTCGGATCAGGCAGGCAGACCCTATCTGGTGCAGCAACAACCAGATGGCAGTACCACCTTTACTCCACTCGAAACAGCACTGGCGCAAGCACAACCACCCACCACGACTGAGCGCGTCACGACTTACCGCGATCCGCTCCAGACGCTGTTGCTTGCTCTGATCGCCGTGCTGGGACTGGTCTTGGGTGGTTACTTACTGGGCTTTCTCGCCGGTGCGTCTGGTCAGCGCGTCGTCCTCGTCCCCCGTTCGCCCCTCTGCGACACCCATCGCAGCAGTTTCTTGTTCTGGTCTTCTGAAACCAAGGAGTGCAACTAATGTCCGCACCGAAAGCTAAAGGCTACAGCAGCAGCCCCAAGGGTATCCAATCTCACGTCCTACCCCATGCCGGTGCCCTGACCGAACGCGCGTCGCGCTACTTCGGCATCGACCTGGCGCGACTGCCCCAAATGAGCGACCACGAACTCGCTTTGTTTGCCGATCGCGCTACCGCCATGACGCGTCTGAAGGAGATTCTACCGATTCTGGAGAAGCACTTTACCACGCTGATTGAAGGGCAAGTGGAGTATGAGCAATTTGTCCAGCGCGTCTTGAAGCAAGTCGAAAAAGGCTCCAAGCACATCGACAAGAGCCTTTTAGACGCCTGGCTACTTTCCAAAGGCTACGACAAGCATCTGCAACTGCTGAACCAGAAAGCCGGGCATGGGATGCAGAAGCTCGAAGCCGAATACCGCTCGGAATATGACCTGAACCGACTGGACTTCCAGAGCGCGATCAAACTGATTCACCTGCGGCATCAGAACCGCGCCAAAGCGATCGGTGAGAAAGTGCCCCAGGCGCAGCGACAGCTGCAAGTGCAAGAAGCACTGCGGCGACAGGCTGAAACCCGCAAAGAGTTATTGACCTATGGCACCGCTGGCAAGCCTGGGAAAGGCTTCTGGCATGGTGTCAAAGACTTCTTTCGGGTATGAGGTGAGCCATGTTTGACCAATACGACTCACCCCTGATGCTCCCACCGTCCGACGGCTACTATGAGCCAGAGGCAGCCCCCGAACCGGCTCGCCTTGATTACGCCCTCGAAGGCATCAGCCGCTTCATGGGGCTGTTCGCCCTGGGCATTACCGTCACCTTGATCGCCCGCTGGCTGACAGCGCTCTTGCCGTTCTACTGGCTTGGGGCGATCGCCTGTATCTTGTCCCTGGTTCTGCCTGCCTATCTATCTCGCAGTGCCCGGTTACTCGCCATTGCGATCGCCCTGGTCGTAGCAATCTTTACAGGCTGGTTTGACCAGCTCGCCCACACCAGCCAACAGGTGCAGCAGCACGTCCAGCAACAGGTGCAGGAGGTTTTGAAGTGAAAGACCTCTATCTGCCTCAGATTCTGGGGCTGCTAGCGGCTGGTATGACCAGTACGGCGCTCGCGGTCAGTGGCTACCTGCATCAACCGGAAACGTTTCGCTTGCTGGGCACCCAGCTTACCTACCAGGCGGCGTACCGCAAAATTCCCCTGTCCTTAATGGGTACTGGGCTTTGTGTATCCGCCTGGTTACTCACCCAGACACGACGCGATTATCGCCGTCAGTACGAAGAGTGGGAGCGCCAAACGTTGCTGAAGCAAGGGCAACTGCAAGCGATCGCCCATCAGGCTGAACTAGAAGGCTATCAACAAGTGGCTCAATTACAGGCAGCTGAACGGCTCTACCCCCAGATGGCACCGTATCTGTCAGACATCCAAGATGCTGATTATCAGGACGTATCAGCGTCGCCACAACAGCAGGTTGCCCCGCAGCCCGTGGCCGCAACTGCCGCGCCTAGTCAGCCAAGTGTACCTGTCACTCCCGCGTCAGCCTCGACGGCTGACCCGACGGCCTATCTGCAAAACTTCCTCGAATATCCGGGGCTGCTGTTTGGCGGCATGGGTGCCGGGAAGAGCTGGACCGCTCGCTACCTGGTGATGGAAAAGGTACGAGCGGGGCATCAAGTGATTTTGCTGGACCCTCATGCTGCTAACCACGAGTGGCAAGGCATCCGGCATATCGGTGCTGGCATGGACTATCGCGCGATCGCCGAGTTTCTGCAGTGGTACCTCGACGAAATCGAGCGCCGCTATCAGGAATTTAACCGTTCTGGCTTAACCGAGGAAGACTGGCAGCAGTCGTTACGGCAGCAGCAGCGCATTACCAGTGTAGTGTCGGAAGAAATGACGAACTGGGCGGACCGACTGCCAGGTGACATCGGCAGTAAGTTCTTCAAGTCCGCGATGAGTGATAGCCGCAAAGTGCTGATGCCGCCCCTGTTTGTCGCGCACGATCGGACCTTGACAGCGCTAGGGGATGCGAAAGGCATCGCTCGGTTACGGGATGCGGCTCTGCTGGAATTGGAGCTGATTCCCACGATCCACCCCACCACGCACAAGCCGGTCTCCAGTGGTCAGGGCAAATTAAAACTACTGGGTCATGCAGAGTGGTTGCCGGTGGAGCTACCGCAGATTGAGCGCAAAATCACGGACTTCACCCTCTGGTCATCGCCGCCAAGTCAAACCCATCAGCCACCCATGCCCCCACCGCCACAAGCCCCACCGTTTGCTTTTCGTACTCAGGTGAACAACTGGTTGCAGGACTGCTGGCAGGCAGACGCACTAGCGCCAGAGTCAAAGGAGAAGCCCAGTCAAGTGGAGGCGATGCCCGCTGGTCAGCTTAAAAGCCTTGCACTGTATCTCCGCAAGAAAGGGTCGATCGCGGTAAGGGACGTGCGGCAAAATTGGGGCCGCAATCAAGGCTTAAACGGGGAGCAGGTACAGGCGTTACTGCTGGAGTTGATGGCGTTGCACCTGATCGAAACCTTCTCACCCCTCAACTCTAAGGCGGAATGGGTGCGCTGGTCTGAAACCTAGACGTAGCAGGGTCTACATCCAGTGATGTGTGATGTCACAGCGGTTACACATCACCTCAGACAGCAGCATTCACATCGCTGACACATCACAGTATCGCGCCACTACACATCACTGTTTAAGGAAGCCTATGTTCACCAACACCAACCCTGCCATCGTCCAGATCCGACGCGACTTACGAGGACAATTACCGGATGAGTGGCTCGAGGAAGTCATCTCGATTTTGGAATACCAACTGACTTACCAAACGATCGACGAGTTGGCGACCAATGACCTGCTGAAGCTCAGACTGGGAGCAAACTTGAGTCCGGCGCTGCAGCAGATATTGTCGCAGGCGATCACGCCCGACATCCAGTCGGTGGATGTGTCAATCTCACCGCCTCAAACCTTTCGACTGCCCTGGCAATGAGAATCGTGTGATGGACCCAGCAACCTTGCTTGCTTTTACACAAAATGAGGCAAGGCATCTTTGTTGTGTTATCGAGTCTTTTACACACACGAAAAACTTTGTCCAAATAGAGTTGTAGAAAAGCGATCGAAGTGAGCCTTAGTATCAGGGCTGCTGCTCTACACAGGTTGACACCTGTGTAGAGCAGCAGTTATAGGCATAAAGTAGCGTGATCGCGCTGTCATCGTTGCAGGAAGCACACGCTTCTCATTCCTACACAGTTCGGCTAATGCTCACGGTAGAAGCTCTACACCCCATACCTCCCAGTTCATGAACCAGGCAGAACTCCTTGAAAGAATCAAACAAGCCGCGCGGACAAAGCAGAGCGTCCTTGATCTCTCAGATGAAGATTTGACAGCCTTGCCAGCACAACTGGGGAGTTTGACTAATCTAACAACGCTAAACCTCAATAACAACCAACTGAGTCGTCTGCCAGCAGAACTGGGTCAGCTGACTAATTTAACAACGCTGAACCTTTCTAACAACCAACTGAGCCTGGTGCCAGTAGAACTAGGAAAATTATCTAATCTGACAACGCTAGACCTCTCCGACAACCGACTAGGCAGTATGTCAGTAGAGTTGGGGCAACTAACTAGGCTGGTAACACTGAACCTCTCTCGTAATCAACTGAGCAAGGTGCCAACGTCATTGGGACAACTTACCAATCTGACAACATTAGATCTAATCCAAAATTTCCTTACGTTTCCACCGCCAGAGATTGTAGAGCAGGGAACCGCTGCTATTCTGGCGTATCTTCAAGAGCAACTGGATGGGAGGCAACAATGGGTGTCTAAACTGCTGTTAGTGGGCGAGGGAGGCGTAGGCAAAACATCACTGCTGCGAGCACTCAATGAACAACCATTCGATAAGCAAGAATCAACCACGCGCGGTATTGCCATTGGCAGTCTCTCGCTCCCCCATCCCACCGACGCTGATGTCACCATGCAGCTCAATACCTGGGATTTTGGCGGCCAGGAGATTTATCACGCCACCCATCAGTTCTTTCTCACCAATCGTTCGCTGTTTCTGCTGGCATGGAATGCCCGTCTCGGTTGGGAACAGGGCAAACTCATCTACTGGCTCAAGACCATTCGCGCCAACGCACCCGATTCACCGATTCTGCTGGTGGCAACCCACATGGATGAACGCAATGCCGACCTGCCCCTCAGTGAGTTGCACCACCAGTTCCCAAAAATCATCGGGCAATGGGACATTAGCAATCAAACCGGGAGTGGGATTAGTGATCTGCGACAGGCGATTACCAAGGCAGCTGCGCAGCTTCCTTTGATGGGCGAACGCTGGCCCACCACTTGGCTTAAGTTTGCCAACACATTGCGAAACTCTCAACGGCGTTACGCCACCCCTCAAGCGTTTTGGCAGGTGATGGCTAAACACAAAGTGGCATACGACAGTCAACGAGTACTGGCAACCTGGCTGCATGAATTAGGCGAAATTCTGTTCTTTCAAGACAATGATGAACTCAACGATCTGGTGATCTTCAAGCCGCAGTGGGTGACAGAACACATCAGCCGAGTATTGGAAGCGGAGGAAGTCACGCAACGCAACGGCATCTTCACCCGTCCTTGTATGGAGCAACTCTGGCGCGATCTTCATGCACCGATGCGCGATCACTTCTTACGCCTGATGGAACGCTTCGATCTCTCCTACCGCACGCTAGAGGACAAAGAGATCAGCCTCATTGTCGAACGCTTACCGTTTGAACCACCCGACTACGAATCGCTGTGGCAGGGCAAACAGCAAGAGCTCCATTGCAAAGAGATTGCCATGAAATTTCAGCTCAGTGAGATGCTTCCCGGCATTCCCACCTGGTTTATTGCTCGTCAACATCGCTTCACTATCGAGCAGGGCGAACGTCGCGGCATCCATTGGCGCACGGGTGTCTTATTTCAAGACCGCGAACAAACCCATCTGGCACTTGCCAAAATTGGACGCGACGACAGAACCAACGCGGAGTATTTGCAACTCACGGTACGCGGTTCCATGCCCCACAGCTTCTTTGACCTGCTCAAAGAAGGCATCGAACTCACCCTGCGTCGCTACCCCGGTCTGCAAATCACCCGCCTAATTCCCTGCCCGGACCCAAATCATGAAAGCTGCCTGCACGAATTTGATTATGCCAATCTGGTTAAACGACTCGAACGCGAACAGCCGAAGGAAAGCATTGAATGTCCCTCTTGTCTGGAAAACATTTCTGTTACCAAACTCCTGTTTGGGCTGCATTGGACAACGCAAGATGCCGTCCTGGCTCGATTAGATGAAATCCAGGATGGACAATTAGAGTTACGGGAACTGGTGCAGAGTCAATTTCTCAGACAGTTCCGACAGCAGCAGAAATTCTTGGAATCGCAATGCCCTAATCTGTTTGTGCTCCGCCCCGACGATCGCAAAGTCTGGTCAAAAGACATCGGTATGCAGCGCATCAGCCTGCAACTCTACTGTCAGATGCCCGGTCATATGCACCCCACCATTGACCCTAGTGACCCCAAGCAACCCTGCGGATTGTATGCGATCGACGAACCTCAAAAGTGGCTGCAAACCGTCACACCCTACTACCGTCGCATGGTTAAAATTCTCAAGTTCGCCACTCCCTTAGTTGGTCCCTGGCTCGGTGTCATGGAAGCAAAAGACTACGAAGCCATCTTCAAAAGCGACATCGACCTTGCCAAAGAGCTTGCCGGGAAACTGTCTGACAGCAAAGGCTTTGCTGATGCAGTCTACGCCGATGCCCTGCCAGAGAGCGATCATCGCCTCGAAGCGATCGACGGTGCCGCCTTACGTGCTCTACGTTAACTGCTCGACCAAAAAGATCCCAGCAAGCAGTGGGGCAACCTCAAGCAAATACTGGCTCCTGAAGGTGATTACCTCTGGCTCTGCGAACATCACGCCAAAGAGTTTCATCCCTAAACCAGCCTGCTTATGCCGAATTCTCTGGTTCAATGTAATCACAAAGGTCGGGAATTGGTCAGAGGGAGCATCTCAACCATACGTTTGGCGTACCCCTACATAAGCGTGTTCCGCCGTTTGTTCGCTCTCCCCACTCTGAACGAACTGCAAACTGGCACCATTGCCGAAAGGCTCACAGTAGCGGTTCTATTGCTTGCCCTTTTGCTGAGCGGTGCATCAGCGCAAGCCCACCAATATCTCACTCGGTAAGGTGAGCAGCAACGACGCAAGGACACGAATTTGCTCCTCAAGCGACAGCCCCTGCCACAGCATGAGTCGCTGACGTGGTGCCAACCACACCAAGAACACCTCACTGATCGATTCCAGCAGTGGCACCGCCTCATAGTCTGCAACCAGCGTGCTGACAACCTGTTTCACCCCAGCGATCACTTCAGCTTCTGACGCACTTAGCGGCACACTGGCTGGTTTACTACTTTTGCTATCAGAGCTTTCTAATAGCAAAAGTAGTAACTTCCAGATCTGCGATACCCGCTGCTGCGAATAGCCAATCATGGTAGCAATGGCTGTTTGAGTCACCTTCTCGCCCTGGACGCGCAACTGCTCTACTGCCGCCTTAGCTGCCAGTAAGAGCCGCTCCTCCCGACTGGCAGCCTCTAGCGTAATCGTGGCGGCCTGCACCTGTTGAGTGGGGCAGTCCAGCGCAAAATCACTGAGCAGAATCACCTGGAGCGACTCCTCCGGTCGGCGATGGGCCCATCGCCGCCCGATCGCCTGCTGGATATCCGCTTGAATGGTGCGTGCCACAAACGCTTGAAAGCGCTCGTCTGCTGCATCGGTGACACCCGTCAAGACGGCAAACTCAGCCAGCAGGTCGGCGACATTACG
>JAHHIE010000090.1 GCA_019358945.1 Stenomitos rutilans HA7619-LM2
TAACCTGTATCAGGTGTCTAGGCAGCTATTTGTGCCAGTGATCCGTCAGTTTATTTTGAAAAACCTCTCCAGATCGGCTGTTGTCTGACTTCAGACATTGCCACTTCTGTCAATGCGTAAGTTCTAGCTTAGATGAATTGCATGTGTAGAAAGCAAGGAGCCAGCTAAAACTGATGGTTTTTCCACTGGCTCCAACTTTTACCTTCTGCCTTCTCTTAACTCTTCACGCTCCCAATCACACCTTCCACCAACCAGTCCATCTTTTCTAGCTCAGTGTCCTTCTGCTTAAACTCTTTGCCAGCAGGAATGACGACCTTACCCGTATTGTCCTTGAGTGGCCCCTTGTAGATGATCAAGGAATCTGTCTCTAGTTTTGCCTTCGCTGCATCCGCATCTTTTTTAGCCGCATCCGTCACCGCAGGGCCGTAATCCGAGATTTTGACGTAACCGTCTTTATAGCCCCCACGCACCAAGTGAGAAATACCACCATCGGTGACAGATTTACCTTCTTGGATCAGCTTGGCGTATTCGCCATAAATCTTCGACCAATCCCATTCAGCTCCGGTTAGATAGCCCTTTGGAGCCAATTTGGACTGATTTGTATGATACCCCGTGCAGTAAATCCCCCGTTTCTCAGCGGTTTCCATAATGACTTTCGGGCTATCCACGTGGCAGGTAATCACCTCAATGCCCTGATCTGCCATGCTGTTGGCGGCTTCTGCTTCTTTTACAGGTAACGACCAATCGCCAGTAAAGACAACCTGCGTTGTAATTTTGGGATTTACTGTACGGGCACCCAACGTATAGCTATTGACGTTACGAACGACCTGCGGAATCGGTTTAGCCGCAATGAAGCCCAGTTTGCCATTTTTTGCCATATGAGCCGCGACGATGCCTGCAACGTACTGCGCTTCGTCAATATAGGCAAAATAGCTGCCCACATTTTTGGGATGCTTGCCTTCGATATAAAGACCACCCGCATGAAAGAACTGCACGTTTGGGTTGCTAGGTGCCACTTTCAAGATGTGGGGGTCGTAATAGCCAAAGGACGTGGGAAACACAACCGTAGCCTTGTCCTGGTTAATCATGTTGAGCATGACTTCCTGAACTTCGTTGGTTTCGGGGACGCTTGCCTGTTCAACCGCTTTGACGCCGGGAAGTTTGGCAACCCCTTCTTTGCCTTCAAAGTGGGCCTGGTTCCAGCCGTAGTCATCTTTAGGGCCAACATAAATAAAACCCATCACAACTTCTTTAACCGGACTCGCTGAACCGTTGGCGGCAGGGCTTCCAGAGCTTGCTTCTGGTGTAGGGGCAGGGGTACAGCCAGCCCAAAGACGAGAGGTTGCACCAAAGGCACCAGCAGCAAGTAAGCCGCGAATGATCTGGCGACGTTGTAACAACAAGGGGTGCTTCATACTCACAGTCAACTCCTCAAATTTGCAAGAAAAGGCACAGAAAAACCAGTGGGCAACAGGCAATCACTGAACGCGCGGCAATTGATTGAATCATTGGCCTTTTAACAAAGGCATGTCGTGCTTGACAAGGTTGCTAGCATCTCTGGAAGCATGACGATCGTGACTAAATCAAGTGGCAGATTCCCTCAAACATTTACGCCGCGTGATCACACAACACACTCACGAAAGAATTGTAACCGTACAATCAAAGCAGTAAAGGTGAATAAAACCAGACGACAAACGTAAACCGCCATCAGCCTTCGGTAAACACGGCCCTTATAGAGCTTTTACACCGCCAGCACTGCCACTGCACGTATAGATTAAACTAGAGGTTATGCGAACTTACGATTGGATTGTAGTTGGGGCAGGCATTACGGGAGCGGCACTCAGTTACGAGCTTGCGAAACAGGGACTTTCAGTTTTGCGCTTAGAGCGGCATGAGTCTTTGCAAGGGGCGACCCGTTTTGGCTATGGCGGGATTGCGTATTGGTCGGGCACCACCGATCTCACTCGCCAACTCTGTGCTGAAGGCATTGCCCTGCAACGCACCCTGCCCGAAGAACTAGACGCTGATACCGAGTTTCGTGAGCTTGACCTAGTGTTAACGATCGCCTCGGATGAAGCCCCAGACGTGATCGCCCAAACCTATGCTCACTTTGCTATTCCACCACGTCTGCTAAGCGTTACCGAAGCGTGTGCGCTAGAGCCGTTGCTCAATCCAAACGCGATTGCAGGGGCGCTAACCGTCAAACACGGTCACGTCTCGACGACCGCCATCGCCACCGCTTACACAGAAGCATTTATCCGGTTGGGCGGCACTGTACAAATCGATCAGGTGAATGAGCTATTGTACGGCGAGGGAGGACGCGTGACTGGAGTCAACGGCAGTGGTGGTGCTTACCACAGCGCTAATGTCGCCGTATGCGCGGGTGCTTTGAGTCGATCGCTCCTCAAAGCGGCAGGCATTCCGGTAAGGCTCTACTTTACCCATGCAGAGTTGATCGAGACCCCATCCGTTGATGTAACGCTGCGATCGCTTGTGATGCCAGCCAATACAAAACGCTTTCAGCTAGAAGCCGAAGCCAGCACCGCTGCTCTGGATGCACTCTGGGATCAGCCTGGACATGAACCAATGCCACCCATTCTTGACCCTGGCGCAATTCAACTCTTAAACGGCAGCCTCAGAATTGGACAAATGAGCCGCGTACTGACCGATCCGAACGCCCACATTGATGCAGCTGCGAGTGAAGCCGCGATGCGAACCGCCGTTGGGGAGACATTGCCTGCTTTGGCAGACCTTCCCGGTACCTGGCATCGTTGCCTGATCGCCTTTAGCCACGATCGCCTACCGATGATCGGCAGTCTCCCAACGATAGAAGGCGTCCACCTGTTCTCAGGCTTCAGCAACCCTTTAGCCATCGTACCAACGCTAGCCAGACGATTTGCTCAGACTGCGATCGGACAAGAGGATGAGCTATTAGCCCAACTTCTGCCCGATCGTTTTGAATAGTCGTTAGTTGCTAGTTTTTAGTGATTAGAGAGAAGAAACTAACCACTAAAAACCAACCGCTAAAAACTGAACTGCGCTCGCAAGTTACCCACAAAAATCGTGGGGTTGCTCTCGAAGTTATTGGCGTTAAAGATGGCGTAGAACGCAGGCACTAACGCCAGGTTGTCGCTCAACGGATAGAAGTAAGACGCTTCTAGCTCATACATCGTGCCGCCATCCCCCGCTCCAGCCGCAAAGTAGCGCTCACCGCGAATAATATCCATTGGCATCAAGAAGGTGACTACTGCTAACGCACCTTTCTTACCCAAATCGGGGAGACCAATCCCAACCTGGAAAGATTGCACATCAACCGCCTTGTCGATCGGCTTCAGGTTGGTATTACCAAAGCCATAGCGACCGAAGATACCAAAGCCAGGCGTAATCAACCAATCAAAGTTAAAGGTAAACGTATTGGCATACGCGTATTTCAAGCCGCCGCCAATGCCGTTTTCAGAAAAGCCTGGGCCTGCATCCAGATAGCCATACGGAATTGGTTCACCGATCGCACCGCCAATCTGACCACCGTAGGCTTGAATACGGCTGTAGTTGTACAGGAAGCGGAAGTTAAGCGTGCTGCTGGGAGAGAACGTTAGCTCAGCCGTTGAGGTATTGGTGCCCCCAAATAGCCCAAAGGCAGGGCTGCTGGAGGTATTGAAACCAAACTGGCTAGGGAGAAACTCCGTGTTTTCGCCGAGATAGGCAACCGCAAAACGGAACTGCTTGTTAATGTTCCACTCTACAACAGCACCCGACCCTCGATCGATCGCGTTTGTTTGCGTGCTGCCGATCGAGTCAAAGCTACTCGCACCCGTTAAGAAGAAGGTAAAGCGGTTGAAGTCAAAGGTGCGGTACCAGTTCACTCGTGGCCCAACCGTCACTTTAATCGAGTTGCCAACCGGAAAGCTATAGAACAAATCGTGAATAACCACATCGGAACGACCGTTAACCGTGCCGCTCGTTTGGTCTGTAAAAGGTACCCCGTAGGCGTTGAAGAATCCCGCAGAAGCATACTGGTTCGCGGGAGAAACCGAGTTTCCAGCCGCCAGTTGCGTGACTAAACTGTCCTTTCCTGTAAAGGACGTATTGAGGGTTAACCAGGTATTAAAACCAAAGGTTGTTTGGGGCGCACCAGTAACTTGCCGTGTTGGCTGACCATTAGTACGAGTGGTAAAGAAACGACCATTCGCCGCATCATTACGCCCACTATTCGGGCCTTCATAGGTGACATCCCTGGAGGCATTTGCCGTAGAGAGGTTAAACCACACCAAGCCATTCAACTTGGTTGTGGTTGAAAACTGCTGCTTCTCTAGCGTGGCGGTACGAGCTTCCAGTGCGCCTACCCGTCCACGCAGAGTTGCCAACTCAGCCGCAAACTCTTCTTGTAGCTTCTGCACGGCCAGCAGGTCTTCTTTTTTCACCAAATCGGCGGTACCCGCAGCAATGAGTTCATTGATGCGATCCATGCAGGCATTCAAACCCGCCGCAAATTCGTAGCGCGTCAGTGCTCGATTGCCTCTATACGTTTTGTCAGGATAACCCACAATACAGCCGTAGCGTTCAACCAGGGATTGCAGCGCTTGAAAGGCCCAGTCAGTCGGTTTAACGTCCGTCAACTGTGAAACAGATGTCACCTGATCCAAACCATTCGGCTCCTCTACTGCCGCATCTGCCACATTAAGGGGCTGACTCTCTGTCCCAACCGCTAGCGGATCGGTCGATGCAGGTGCGGTAACAGCACTTGCTACTAGCTGCAAAGGGGTGTCAGGCACAGCCGCAACCGCTTGAGTAGAAACGGAAGCTGTCGGCACTGGGGGCGCAACGAGCGTGACAGGCTTGGAAGCGCTCAATGAACTCTGCGATGCCTTTGCACTGGTTGCAACCAGACCCGTTGCAGTACCTGCAATGAATAAAGACATCCAGAGGCTAGTGGGCGAAAGTAACAAAGACTTCCATCGATTATTCAAGCTAGACATCGAAACCTCACACCACGCAATTACACAAATCAAAACGTAAGCATACTAAAGCTTTGGAGTGAATTATGTAATATTGGACACATTAAAACCCACCAAAGATAGTTGACAAGTACGAAAAAAGTTCTATAACCTGTCGGCACAACTAGACTAAAGTACTATCTATGTCATTTGTAATGATTCTACCGGAGCAGCAAGCCTAAGCAAGCACGATCGGTCGAAGGCTAACGTTTTCACCCTAATCGACTGCACTTTAAAGTACGAGCGGGGGTCGCAAACCGCGATTTGTACATTCCCCATGTCTGCTAGGCAGGTTTTTCGCGATCGCTCCACTTCCAGACCGTACTAGAAATTAAATTTGTAACGATATGCCCCACAATTGGCACGAGTAGGTTGCTCGTCAGCAGCGCGCTGTAGCCCAGCAGTACGCCAACAGCAGCAGCCCATACAACATAAGACCACTGCCGGGGACTGCTCAAATGCATGACGCCAAAGCAGAGACTAGAGATGATAACACCCTCAAGCGTCAAACCAAAGGCAGGCAGCATCACCCCACGAAACAACAGCTCTTCGCTTAAGCCTGGTAAGAGTCCCAGCCAGATGAGATCGGGCAAGACCAATGGTTTGAGAACCAGCGCCAGGTAATAATCAGCACTTTGACGGTACGTGTCCCAAACGCGATAGACTACCGCGCTCGCAAGCGTAATGACAATGCCTAATCCGAACCCTTGCAGGATGGCGATCGGCGACCATTTCACGGGCAACAGCACCACTGTGCCAAATTGCACCCACAGTTTTGCAATGAGCAGCAGCACAACGGCTGTAACCCCCATCGCAATGAGCACCTGAGTACGACTAAGAGATTCAACTTCTGGAGGGTCGGG
The DNA here is from genome assembly GCA_019358945.1 of Stenomitos rutilans HA7619-LM2. Taxonomy (GTDB): domain Bacteria; phylum Cyanobacteriota; class Cyanobacteriia; order Leptolyngbyales; family Leptolyngbyaceae; genus Stenomitos; species Stenomitos rutilans. The sequence goes on from JAHHIE010000090.1 coordinate 5,858, forward strand.
ACGTTGTTCTGCCACAGGACAAAAGCGTTGGGTAGAGATATTAAACACGTTGGCAGCGGATCTCAACTAGTTTAACGCCTTGGGTTTAAAGTGCGGCTTCTCCTTCACTGAAGGTATTGAAGGCCCCACTCTGCACATCTCACCACAATTGAGATCACGGTTCCAGGGAACCAAGCGATCGCATCAACGGTTTCAGGGCAGCCGCATTAAGCCCCGCCCGTTGCGTGACCAGAAGCCCTAAAGCTTCTAAATAGGAACTGACCTGGGTTGCCGCGATTCCCAGAGCATGGGGTGGCACTTGCATCGTGGTCTGATTTTCCTGAACAGTGATGATACGAGTGGCAGTCGCGCTTGAAGCCGTCGCCGACTGACTGAAGCTCATCACAGCGCTGCCGCCACAAGCCGTAGCAGGCACGACAACCGCATCAACGTGATCGGCCCACAGGTCTCCTGGTTGAAGCGCAAACCCAGCCTGCGATCGCAGCACAAACTGCGGCGCGCGACTGAGACCGACCAGCACGCAGGGTAAAAAGGTATGGCCCAATTCTTCCGCCGCTGATCGGGGTGCCACGTCAGAATCGAGTGGCAGGGGTAACAGGGCGGGCGCATGGGCACACGGTAGCCGGAAGGTGCGCACAATGAGATGACTGATAACAGCTTCTGCCCCTGCGATCTGATCGACACCCTGTCCCTGACGATAGCGTTGCAGCGCTTCACTCTCAGTATCATCAGGAAAGCGAGCGACGACGGCGATCGCGGTGGCACCTGCTTTTTGGATTAAGATCTCAGCCGCACGCAATAAACTAGCAGGATTTTGAATGGTGCCCCAGGTTGCACTAGATGAGGCTGTTTGCAGGCTCACATTAAGGGGTGCATCGGTAAGGATATATTCGGTGAGATCCAACCCCAGGGTTGCTCTCGCGGCATCAGCAGCTTGAAGGTGACGCAGCCGCAAATCTGCCTCAATGCCTCGATCGAGAATCAGCCCCACCCGATTTTGGTGGACTGGACGCAAGCCCCAATGGCCTGCGGCAAACTGATCCAGTCCGTAGCCTTCTACGTACAGCGCGTTTGGTAAGTTCCAATAAAGCTGTGCCCCGTTCAGCACATTCGGGTGCGTAATGAGGCAGTCAGCGACCTGTGCGATCGCTCGCGCAACGGGCAGCGCATCGCCAGCATAACCACCAATTGTGGCTCCAATACCCGTTGGCACAATCAAGACAACTGTGAAAGGGCGGGTCATAGAGGAAGGATGAGGGATGAAGGCTATAGCTTGCTTCGGCGGAGCAGTAGGCTAAAAAGCTGACCGCTGATAGCAGACGGCTGACCGCTGAGCATTAAACAGGAGAGGGTGGAGGGCAGAAGGATGAAACCTTTAGCCTTTAGCCTTTGTTGTAACGATCGCCTCAACCATTGCCGCTTGCTCTTTCTGCTTGATGGCGGTTATAGCCCAACGCAAAGGCTCTCCCCACAATCGAAGTTCAGCTTCGATCGCTTGCTGCATTTCGGCAGGCGATGACCGTAAATCAACTTCGGCAGTAACAAATTGGGTGATCACTGTTGGTGGCAGCTTCTGCCAATGAGGGGGCATGTTTAAAGTCACGAAAGTGTAAAACTAACCAATGGAAACTGACCTTTCAACTCCATACCTTTAGCATTAGCATTGAGCTTTATCAGATGCAGAAGGTTTTAATTTGCAAGGCTAATGCCGGAATCGCTTCAACAAGCTTTGCAGCAAATCAATATCAGGTCTTTGAGATAATTCTAAGGTAATTGATTTGATTATTTCTAAAGGTAAATCCCACCAACGCAATTCAAGCAGCAGACGACATATTTCTGGGTCAAATCTAACCTTAATCTCTTTCGCCGGATTGCCTCCAACAATAGAGTAAGCGCTGACATCCTTAACGACATGAGAGTTAGCTGCGATTACTGCTCCATCACCGATCGATATGCCAGACATAACGGTCGAATTATGACCCAGCCACACATCGTTACCGATAACAACGTCTCCTTTAGTGGCAGGATGCCCCTTGATATCTGTCCCTCCTAACTGCTCAACAAAGATATGACCGAACGGGAAGGTTGTGATCCAATCAGTACGGTGATTACCGCCTAAAAATATAGTAACCCCAGACGCGATCGAGCAAAAACTACCAACGATTAATGATGCTCCTTCTCCAAACTGCATGATGGAAACGTTTTCCCATCCATAGGAAAAACGCCCGATGCTAATCTCACTATGACCGAAAGTAAAGAGTCTTGTGGTTGAAACATCAGATTGCATAGAATAAGCTCAAAGACCAGGTTGCCTTTTCAGTCAAAGCGAGTGGAGTTTTAGCGTTTAGCAGTCAACATCTCTACCATTTGCGACTAGTTTTAATGCTTATTTCTGCTGTTGAAACTGCCCAAACTGAAGATGATAAACCGTGTCTTCCTTCTCAGTCTCAATCTTGAGGTCAGAGCGTGAGTATGCCACACAGAGCAGCGTATATCCCTGCGCTCTCAACTCAGGGCTAACCCCCATTGCATCGGGCTGATCAACCGTCCCGTCGATTACCTGAGCCGCACAGGTTGTACAAATACCCGCGTTGCAAGAATTAGGCAGCTCCAGACCAGACGCCTGAGCCGCTTCTAGAATGGTCTGATCATCAGGCACCTGAAAGGTGTGAAGATTGCCTTGATGCTGAATTTCAACCGTGTAAGTTTTAGACATAGCGATTAAGAAACGGAGGCAAATTCAAAGGATGAGGTGATGAGCTAGCCGACCTTAGAGGATGTCTGAGAAGTGTCAGAGACGCTGCCTTCGCCCCCTCAATCCCCCAATTCTGGGGGACTTCCACCTCAGAACCCCTCAAATTTGGGGGGCAGGGGGGCGGTTCGGGTAGGCATTCATACCTTTTAAGACATCCTCCTAAGGTCAAATTTGCCTTTTGCATGGTTTCCTGGCTCTATTTCAGCGCTTCAGCACCACCCACCACTTCCAGAATTTCTTGCGTAATCGCAGCTTGGCGGGCTTTATTGTAGCCTCGCGTCAGCGTACTAATGAGATCCTTGGCGTTGTCACTGGCGTTGCTCATCGCAGTCATTCGCGCCGCAAGTTCGCTAGCAGCAGATTCTTGCAGTGCCCGTAGCAGTTGGTTGTTTAAGTACAGTGGCAGCAAAGCATCCAAAATTTGCACCGGATCCTGCTCAAAGATCATGTCTTGGGGGAAGGTTTGAGGTGCAGCAGCCCCCAATTTCTCACGCTGTACCTGGAACTGACCACCACGGGTCGTCAGGCGAAAGATTTCATCGTCTGGCACTTCAAGCCCTTGAGGGTCAAGAGGTAAAAGCGTTTGAATCACAGGTCGAGAGCTGATGAGCGAGACAAAGCGCGTGTAGACCAATTCAACCTTATCAACGGTTTCAGACAGGAACAGTGCCAAAAGCTGATCAGCAACTTCCGACGCTTCGGAAGCAGTTGGGATTTGTTCCAGGTTCACAAACGTCTTATCGATCGGCTGCTCACGACGCTGGAAATACTGGGTGGCTTTACGGCCAACTAGCACATACCGATAGTTGATGCCTTCGGCTTTCAGCTCTTTGGCACGGATCTCTGCCCGCCGAATCACGTTGGAATTGTAGGCACCGCACAATCCACGATCGCCCGTAATGACCAGCAATCCCACCGTCTTCACCGTGCGACGGCTGAGCAACGGTAGGTTCGCTTCCTCAAACCGCAAGCGAGTTTGCAGACCATACAGCACTTGTGCAAGACGATCGGCAAAGGGGCGAGTGGCAATCACCTGCTCTTGAGCGCGCCGCACTTTAGCAGCAGCGACTAAGCGCATGGCCTCAGTGATTTTTTTGGTGTTTTTGACCGAGTTAATGCGATCGCGAATGGTTTTAAGGTTAGCCATAGAAAGGAAAGTTTTGAGTTTTGAGTTTTGAGTTTTGAGTTTGAACGTGCCACTAGAGCCACGACACTTACAAAACTCAGGTTAGCTTCGCCATTTGAGTGATGGGTTCAGAGTTTAAAGGCAACCTTAACAACTCAAAACTCATCACTCAAAACTCTTAACTGTATCAAGCGGCTGCAAAGGTTTTCTTATATTCGGCGATCGCGCCTTTCAAAAGACCTTCTGCCTCTTCGTTAAGCTGCTTCTCAGCCCGAACGATTTCACCGTACTTCGGTACGCTGGTCTTCAAATACTCACGCAAGCCCTTCAGGAACGCAACTACCTTATCTGCTGGAATGTCGTCCAGGTAGCCGTTGATGCCTGAGTAGATTGAGGCAACCTGTTCTGCAACCGATAGCGGTGAGTATTGAGGCTGTTTCAAGATTTCGCGCAAGCGTTGACCACGAGCCAATTGGTTCTGGGTCGCTTTGTCCAGGTCAGACGCAAACTGAGCGAACGCTTGCAGGTCATCGTATTGAGCCAGTTCTAGCTTCACCTTACCTGCCACTTTTTTCATGGCTTTGGTTTGTGCCGCTGAACCCACCCGCGATACAGAAATACCAGCGTTCACGGCGGGGCGCAGACCAGAGTTGAACAAGTCAGAGGACAAGAAAATTTGACCATCCGTAATTGAAATCACGTTGGTGGGAATGTACGCAGACACGTCACCCGCTTGGGTTTCGATGATGGGCAGTGCAGTCATGCTGCCTTCACCCAGTTCAGGGCTGAGCTTTGCCGCACGTTCAAGCAAGCGAGAGTGAGCGTAAAATACGTCACCAGGATAGGCTTCACGTCCGGGCGGACGACGCAGCAGTAGCGACATTTGACGATAGGCTTGCGCCTGCTTAGACAGGTCATCGTAAATCACCAGGGTGTGCTTGCCCTTGTACATAAAGTACTCAGCCAGGGTTGCACCTGTGTAAGGCGCAAAGTATTGCAGCGTTGCAGGGTCATTCGCGTTTGCTGCCACCACGATCGTGTATTCAAGCGCCCCGCGTTCACGCAGCACATTCACAATGTTGGCAACGGTTGAAGCTTTTTGACCCACCGCGACATAGACGCAAATCACGTCCTCACCTTTCTGGTTCAAGATAGTGTCGATCGCCACGGAGGTCTTCCCAGTCTGACGGTCACCAATGATCAGTTCACGCTGACCACGACCGATGGGAATCATGGAGTCGATCGCGGTAATGCCCGTTTGCAGTGGTTCATACACCGACTTCCGCGAAATAATACCCGGAGCAGGCGATTCAATCAGGCGGGACTCAGACGTTTGAATGTCGCCCTTACCATCGATCGGGCGTGCCAGCGCATCCACAACCCGTCCAACAAGCGCTTCACCCACCGGAATTTCAGCAATCCGACCTGTCGATGTCACCGAACTGCCTTCTTGAATGGTGCGACCGTCGCTCATCAACACCACACCAACGTTATCTTCTTCCAGGTTCAGCGCCATTCCCACAGAGCCGTCTTCAAACTCTACGAGTTCGCCTGCCATCGCTTTGTCTAGCCCATAAATGCGGGCAATACCATCGCCCACTTGCAGCACAGTACCCACGTTAGAAACGTTGACTTTCTGGTCGTACTGCTCAATCTGCTGGCGAATAATGCTGCTAATTTCGTCTGGTCTGATACTTACCATGTGAATTGCTCTCTGTGTAATGAGGGAGGGGGGAGAAGAGTTTTGAGTTCAGAAGTTTTGAGTGTCGGATTGATGACCAGTTGCTTGTGACTTCCGGCTTTAGGCCGCGCTGCTGAGGCGCAGTGAGATGCGGCGTAGTTGACCACGCAGACTGGCATCAATAATCTGGGAACCAACTTTGATAATGACACCACCCATGAGAGATGGGTCGATCGTCGTTTCTAGCTCAACCTGATGCGCGCCTGTCAGGGCAATCACACGATCGCGAACCGTTTGTTGCTGCTCATCGTTCAGCGGAATCGCCGAAATTACCTCAGCGAGAGCCGTCTGATTTAATTCTCGCAGCAACGCTTGATACTGCTTGAGAATGCCGCCTAAGAAAGCAATCCGGCGCTGATCCACAATCAACAATAAGAAGTTGCGCACGTAGGGATGCACCTGATCACCCAACACTTGCTGCAAAACCGCTTTCTTAGTCTCTAAATCGATCACAGGGCTTGACAGAAACTGCTCAAGATCAGGCGATTCTTTCAGCAGGGTGAGAATCGCACTGGCATCCTCACCAAAGCGATCGCTCAAGTCTTCAGATTTCGCCAAAGACATCAACGCTTGGGCATAGGGGGAGGCAATTTCACTGGTAATGACGCTGTCGCTCATTGGTCGCCTCCGGCTACTAATTGGGCAATACTGCGATCAATCAAGGCTTGCTGGACTGAATCATTCAAGCGGGATGGCAATTCTGCTTCCACGCGCTGGATCGCTAACGCCGCAACCCGTTGCCGCAGTTCATTCATCACTCGCGCCTGCTCAGTACTGAGATCCTGACTGGCAGTTTCGCGCATCCGTTGAATATCCTGTTCAGCTTTGGCGGCAATTTCAGCTTTCGCGGCTTCGGCCGCTTTGAGAGCCGAGGCGCGAATGGTGTCGGCTTCCCCTTGCGCTTGCGCCAGCTTTTGCTGTTGTTCTGCCAAAGCGCTCACGGCTTGCTTCTTGCGTTGCTCAGCATCTTTGATGGCGGTTTCGATCGCCGCTCGGCGATCGCCCAGCGTTTTGCTTAGAAACCCACGACCAAAATAAACAAGCACCCCAATGACAATTGCTAGATTGATCAGGTTTGTTTCGAGAATATCGAAATTAAGTCCAAACCCACCCGCTTCGGCTACCTCCGCCGCTTCTGCGGCAAGGACATTGGCACTGAGCGCCATTGTTAAGAGCATTTCCATATTGCTGCATCCAAAACGGTTGAAGTTCCTGGTAGTTAGTCTTTTGACAGCTTCATCCCAAGCTAGCTAAAAACTAACCGCCAAGCGCTAAGAGCGAACTAAAAGTTTGTCTAAAATCTGGTGGCTCAGCGATTCCACTTGCTGTTCTAACGACTGCATCGCCGCTTGCTTTTGCTGGTCAAGCTCGCGCTGTACTTGCTCACGCTGCTGCTGCGCTTCCTGCTGAGCGGCAGCAATCTGCTGGTCGGCGAGGGTTTGCGCCTCCTGCTGAGCGGTGGCGATCGTCTGCTGATATTGCTTGCGAGACGCTGCTAACTCTTGCTCGTACTGCGCTGCTAAATGCTCAGCTTTCGCCAGTCGTTCGCGCGCTTCCGTTTCATTCGTGCGAATGTAATCGCTGCGGTCTTCGATCGCTTTGGTCAATGGCTTGTAAAAAACGACATTGAGCAGCGCAACCAGGAGAAGGAACTGAACTGCCATCAGCGGCAGAGTGGCATCAAAGTCAAACATTGTCTTGGGGTGAGAGGGGAGATTATTCCATAACTGAGACTGGCAATTGGCAATGAATGACTGGCTTCAAGCCTGTATCGCTTGCCAATTACCCATCACATCAAACGGCGTTTCGCTGCCTGGAGCTAAAGCAGCCTACGCAAACGGGTTCGCAAACAAAAGCACCAGCGCAATCACCAGACCGTAGATGGTCAAAGATTCCATGAAGGCGAGGGTCAACAGGAGCGTACCGCGAATTTTGCCTTCTGCTTCGGGTTGACGCGCAATCCCTTCGACTGCTGAGCCAGACGCATTACCCTGACCAATACCAGGGCCGATCGCCGCCAAGCCAATTGCCAACGCAGCAGCCAAAACAGACGCAGAAGCAACTAATGGATCCATGATTCTTTCCTTAAATTGTGAACTGAACAAACAGGTTAGGATTTTTAGCTTACTGGCTAGAGGTTGACGCTCAGGCACGCTGACGCACCCGCTTCAACCTGAAAACCATCAGACTAAAAGCTCAAAGCAACTGAGGCTACGCGTGTTCCTCATGTTCGTCTCCATGCCCCTCCAGTGCTTCATGAATGTAAGCACCAGCCAGCGTCGCAAAGACTAATGCCTGAATGGCACTGGTAAAGAGACCCAGCAGCATGACGGGCAGGGGCACAAACAAAGGCACAAGCAGCACGAGCACGGCAACCACCAACTCATCCGCCAGGATATTGCCAAACAGACGGAAGCTGAGCGAAAGCGGCTTGGTAAAGTCTTCCAAAATCGCGATCGGCAGCAGAATCGGCGTCGGTTGCACGTATTTAGCGAAGTAGCCCAAACCCTTCCGGCTGAAACCAGCGTAGAAGTAGGCCAGGGAAACCAGCAACGCCAGTGCCACAGTGGTATTAATGTCATTTGTCGGAGCCGCTAGTTCACCTTCTGGTAGCTTGATCAGCTTCCAGGGCACCAGCGCACCCGACCAATTGGAGACAAAAATGAATAAAAAGAGCGTGCCAATAAACGGCACCCAGGGGCGATATTCCTTTTCGCCAAGCTGACTTTTCGCCAGGTCACGCACAAACTCTAACGCGTATTCCATCAGGTTTTGAATCCCCTGGGGAATGCGCTGAATGTTACGCGTTGCCGCGAGCGATGCAAGCAGCAAAATCCCAATCACAATCCATGAAACCAGAAAGACCTGACCATGAATTTTGAGATTGCCAATCTGCCAGTAAAGGTGGTGCCCCACCTCAAGGCTGGCAAGCGGAAAAACGTTAGGAGTTGGGAGAAAACTTAGCATTAGACTTTGAGCGGTTTTCCCAAATAAATGATAGAGGGATGAAAAGTTTCGGAATCGACCGACTACCGTAGGTTCAAAGCCTGTTGGTTCAAAGCACTAACGAGAGCCTGGTACCAGCAAGATCCGCAGCATATAAACAAGAAGCGTTGCTTTGTAAGTCAAAAAACCTAGAAAGATGGGCAACACCTGTAGCTGATTCCACTGAGTTGCGACTATAATCAACCCAATAAATATCGCCAGTTGGGATTTGCCGACCTGCTTCTTACTCGTGCCGAGCTGCTCAACATTCCTAGCCAACACTTTCAAGTAAACCACACCTGTGCACGCTCCAAGTAAATAATTCAGAGCAATGTTGATTGGGTAGAACAGCGCCACGGTGATAAAAATAATCCCGGTCAGCACGAGCGTTGTAATCAGCAACTCTTTCTGAAGCTGATAAAACTCCTGCATCGAAGCATTTGGCTCCGCAGACGTTTCGCTAGGTGATGAAGCTGTTACCGTTTCGGGTGTTTGCATAGGTAACGGGTTGACTTGCGGGTGTCGCTGAAGGTGTTCAGCTTACGATCTTAGCCTCATCTTTTAATCGCATACACATCACAAAAGAACTCAACGATCGCGAAACTTCATGAACGAAGCCCTGTAATGGATGAGTTCCAAGCGCTTGTCTGCGTCGCTGAGACCGCTACCATCATATCACGCAGGGAGTAATAATACTTAATGACCTAACATTAAGCTGGGGTTAACAAAATTAAACGCTGCTACCAGAATGGTTGCACCTGCATCAGCGCGATCGCAGTCTTGGTCAGCAGAGCATCTACCGTTTGATGTTGCGCCCGATCTGCTATGGCGGCGTAGCAAAGGTTTCGTCGGTTGATTTTCCAGGTTTGCGTGTCATGCAAACGCTATAGGTTATCGGCTCGATCGCTCTGTTCCAAAAGGCGATCGACTTTACCTTCAATGGCGTTCAGCTTGCGGAGAACGGTCGGACGATCTTCATCCAACGAAGCCAGCATCCGCGAAATGCCAACTTGTAAATTTGTTAGACGCTCCACTACGTCATCGAGCCGCGTAATTCTTTCTTGGAACGCCTGAAACTCCATTCGTTCCTCTGCTCTAGCATCTAGCAGCGCCTGAATTGCTCTTGCATTGCTTTCAATCAGTTGCCTGAGTTCGCTGTCAGTCATTGGTTAAGCCATCGATCGCATGAAACTCTACTACATTTCAACCCTCACCCTCGTACTCATCATCTTCGCATCCAGGGTATGGTATTGAGCCAACGTCTGGATAGTTCAACGCTAAAAGTCCATTGCCTTCTGCTAAAACAGTACGGAGAGAATTGGGTAGCAGAGAAGCAAGGCTTCTAGCAACATCTTCATTGGCATTACCCCAAGCTCCTAACGTTTCAGCGTCTCTCGTAAATTCTTCAACATCGACTTCTCTAAAAACGTTCTCCACTTCTACTAAAGTCTTCGCAACTGCTTCAGGGGAGATAAACATATTGCCAAAGTAGCCTGGCAGCTTGCTAATAAATTGCCATCCCAAGCTGTAGAAGAACATGACTGATGCACCCACTCGGTTTGTGAGTACAAACTCTAATGGCGCTTGTTCTGACTGCTGTTTACCAAGTGGAAGTTTGCCAGTGGCAATATCGCCGTAAAGCTCTATAAAAGCATCTGGGTAAAAAAGATCGAAGAGGAATTCGTAATCCTCATAGAAGCTATCTTGCTGATCAGATTTAGATTCTGCCTCTTTGCTTTGAAAAAAAGCTTGTGCCTTCTCATCAATTTGAGATTGCTTGACGGAGCTCTCGAAGGCTGAGTGTATCTTTGGTTCTTCACTTGGTAGCACTCGAAAAAAATGCCAGGCAAAATCAGTGCTCATAGACTTTACTCTAAAAACAATTCAAACGTACTGTATTTAATAGGCATTGAAAAGCGGTTACGGGCAGTTGAAGCATTAGGATAGTTTGACAGCGCTTGATCTGAAGAGTCAGTTCTATGACGATCGCCACCCCAAAATTGACCTTTGAAGACTATCTTGCTTACGACGACGGCACCGATACCCAGTATGAACTGGTCGATGGAACGCTCACGCCCACGAGTTTAGGCACTGGCAAACATGGCGCGATCATTCGCTTTGTGGTTCAACAGTTTGAGGAGGCAGTGGCGCGATCGGGGCAACCTGGGTATCTCTTCCTGCTCTTGTTGGTGTGCGTTCTCCGCGTGGACGCAACTGGGACACCGCTCGCATTCCCGATGTCACCGTTTTGGCGACTGCTCAATGGGAGGCGATGAGCGAACGTGAGGCCGTTATCAATTTAAATGAGCCACCCCCCATTCTGGTCGTTGAAGTGGTTAGCCCCTCGACCAAAAAGGATGACTACCGCTCCAAACGTTCTGAATATGGCTTGTTGGAAATCCCCGAATACTGGATTATCGATCCTTTAGAAGCAAAAGTGACCCTCTGCATCCTGGAGCATCAGTTTTATGACTCCATTGAATATCGAGGCAATGACCTCATACAATCCCCCACGTTTCCAGACTTTAACTTGACGGCTGCTCAAATCCTGGCGGCAAAGCTGTAACATGGGTAGCCAATATTCATTGCCTATTATCCCATCACCGAGCATCTACCGTTGCTGCACTTTGCACTTGAGGCTTGCAAAACCTGCCTATTCCGCACATAACGAAGATTTGTAACAAAACGTTTGTGCCTTCTCAGGAGCGTGACCGCAATCCCCTATGATCGGACGATACAGTGAGCGATCGCAGCCTACATACTTTTAATCTAACGAGTCTTGAGGTTCGCATCGTTCTAACCTAAATCATTGAACTGGTAGACCCTGTGCCGTCATTAAATTTGAGTCTTCATGCTTTTTCCTTAGAAAGCAAGGGCTTTGGGATGGTTGCCAGGTGCCACTCCAGATTTAACACAGTCACGATCCGTTAAAGGGAGCTTTTGAAATCAATGAGTGTTAAAGCAAGTGGTGGAAGCTCGGTTGCCCGTCCGCAACTTTACCAAACGGTCCCCGTCGCAACGATCTCCCAGGCTGAACAGCAGGATCGTTTCCTGGGACGCGGTGAACTAGACGAGTTGGCTCGTTATTTCAGTTCCGGTGCCAAGCGCCTTGAAATTTCCGAAACGCTGACTCAAAATTCTGAAATCATCGTCTCGCGGGCGGCTAACCGCATTTTCGTGGGTGGGTCTCCGATGGCGTTTTTAGAAAAGCCTCAGGAAGAGCCAGCGTTAGTCGCCGTGGGTGGCGGCACGATGAGCACCAACGAGTCAATGAAGTTAGGCACCGCAACTTACGTGAGTTCGGGCGGCGGCTTTTTCGATGGCATCCGATCGCTGTTTAGTGCCAGCGGTGGATCTACGCCAGCAAGCTTTCGACCCATCAACGTAGCGCGCTACGGCCCCAGTAACATGGCGAAGTCCCTGCGGGATTTGAGCTGGTTTCTGCGCTACCTCACCTACGCGATCGTGGCAGGTGACCCCAATATCATTGCAGTCAACACACGCGGTCTGCGGGAAATCATTGAGCGGGCCTGCTCTGGGGATGCCACAATCGTGGCGTTGCAAGAAATGAAGCTTGCGGCTCTTGGTTACTTCCGTCGGGATGAAGCGGCTGCCGTCATTGTGGCAGAGTATTTTGATGTCTTGATCACTGAGTTCAAAGCGCCCACCCCATCAACCAAGCTCCGTCAGCGCCCTTCTAGCGATCTGCAAGGCTTGGAACTGCCCCAGATCTACTTCAATGCCGCAGAGCGTCGCCCTAAGTTTGCGATGAAGCCAGGATTGTCTGCGTCTGAGAAAAATGATGTGGTCAAAGCGGCCTATCGGCAAGTCTTTGAGCGCGATATCACTCGTGCCTACTCTCTTGCTATTTCGGATCTATCCTCCAAGGTCAAGAACGGTGAAATCTCCATGAAGGAGTTTATTCGTCGCCTTGCGAAGTCGCCACTGTATCGCAAGAACTTCTACGAGCCATACATTAACAGCCGCGCGCTAGAACTGGCCTTCCGCCATATTCTGGGTCGTGGTCCCAGTTCGCGCGAAGAAGTGCAAAAGTATTTTGCGATCGTCTCGAAAGGTGGCTTACCGGCTCTAGTCGATGCGCTGGTTGATTCTCAAGAGTACGGTGACTACTTCGGTGAAGAAACCGTGCCCTACCTGCGCGGTTTAGGTCAAGAAGCACAAGAATGCCGCAACTGGGGACCGCAGCAAGATCTGTTTAACTACAGCGCACCCTTCCGTAAAATTCCCCAGTTTCTCACGACGTTTGTCAGCTACGATCGCCCACTGCCTGATCAGCACGTTTACGGTTCTGGCAACGACCCGCTGGAAATTCAATTTGGTGCTATCTTCCCGAAAGAGACCCGCAACCCCAGTGCCAGCCCTGCTCCCTTTGGCAAAGATACTCGTCGAATTTTGATTAACCAGGGCGCAGGTATCAACAACCAGCTCAGCAACCCAGCCGCGCGTGGTATGGCTCCTGGTTCACTCGGTCCCAAAGTGTTCAAGCTCGACCAATTGCCTAGCTTCACGGGCAGTACAACGGGTCGCCGTAAGGCAACCACAAGCACACAGGGCATCAGCATTAAGTTTTCCGAAGGCTCTACCCAGGCAGTCATCAAGGCAGCCTACCTGCAAGTCTTTGGGCGCGATGTCTATGATGGTCAGCGCTTGAAAGTTGACGAGATCAAGCTGGAGAATGGTGAAATCTCCGTGCGCGAGTTTGTGCGTCGGCTAGCCAAGTCCAACTTGTTCCGATCGCTCTATTGGACACCGCTGTATGTGGTGAAGGCGATCGAATACATCCATCGTCGTCTTTTGGGTCGCCCCACCTATGGCCGCCAGGAAATCAACCAGTACTTTGATATCTGCGCCAAGAAGGGATTCTATGCCCTCATTGATGCCCTCATTGACGGTCAGGAATACGGCGAAGCCTTCAACGAAGATACGGTTCCCTACGAACGCTACCTGACTCCAGCAGGCGTGTCACAGCGGAATGTTCGCCTGGGAAGCCTGGGTGAGAAAGGGCTTCGTGTTGAGCAAGAAGAAACGCCACGCTTTGTCGAACTGGGTACAGTAACAGAAAATCGTACCGAACCCGACATTGAGTTCCGCAGCAATCAAGGGGTCAGCAAGAAACGTGAGCAAACTAAGGTCTTTAAGCTCACCGGACTCAGAGACAGGATGGCACTCAAAACCTTGATTGGAGCTGCCTACCGTCAGGTGTTTGAGCGCGATGTTGCTCCCTACATTGTCGAAAACGAATTTTCGGCGTTAGAAAGCAAACTGAGCAATGGTGAAATCAACCTCAAAGAGTTTATTGAAGGCTTGGGTTGCTCCAGCCTGTACATCAAGGAGTTCTACACGCCTTATCCCAACACGAAAGTGATTGAACTGGGAACGAAGCACTTCCTGGGTCGCGCGCCGTTGGATCAGGCAGAAATTCGCAAGTACAACCAGTTGTTGGCGACGAAAGGCCTCAAAGCATTTATTGGTGCTCTGATCAATGGCGCTGAATATGCTCAAGCATTCGGTGAAGACACGGTGCCATACAACCGCTTCCTGACGCTGCCTGCTGCGAATTTCCCCAATACGCAGACGCTGTACAACAAGTTGACAAAGCAGGATCAGGACGTAGTCGTGCCGAGCTTTGACACGGTGAAGCCACGGATGGATGCTGCCAAAATGCCTCTGACGGGTCAGGCCCTAGCAAACAACACCGGACAGCAACTCGATCGCCAATTCGTTGAGTCGGGTCGTTCGATCGGGATGGTTGCAGGTCAAGCGCTTGAGAGTGGCACTGATACAACTCGTTGTAAATCTGCTCGTATTTATCGCTTCAATGCTGGCATGACTCAGGCTGAAAAAGCGCTAGTGATTAATGCTATCTACGCTCAGGTGATGGATGTCTCTGGTGATCAAGTGCCTGAAGCATTCCGTCGCCCGGATTTAGAGAGCAGTCTTCACAAAGGCGAAATTTCAGTGCGTGCCTTTGTGCGATCACTGGCAAGTTCTGAAGCCTATCATGGTCGCTTCTGCACGCCCTATCCTAGCCCAAAGGTGGTTGAATTTCTGTTCCGTCAATTGCTCGGTCGTACACCCGAAACCCAGATGGAGCGTCAGCAATACACTCAACTGCTGGTAGAGGGCGGACTTTCCGCTGCTGTGAATGCGATCGTCGGTAGTGCTGAATACTCTCGCTACTTTGGCGAAGACGTGGTGCCGTACAAGCGCTTTCCTACGCTACCCGCAGGCAGCTATTTGGGTGACGTGACAGACACCAACCTGGTGAAACAGGTTTAATCTGTTTCGTTTGTAAAACATACCTGACGCTTTCCCTCGGTCGAGAACTCGATCGAGGGATTTCTTTTAGGCAACGACGCAGACCTCAGCAGTTTTAACCACTAATCAGGCATGTGACCAAACGATTAGCTGCAACCTCCGAGGTTTTGGTCAGGTTATTTGAGCCTATTTGGGGCAGCTTGGCAACGACTTCTGAGCGTAATTGCAGTCGAAATAGTCGTAGGCTTCCTTGCTGGAGCGGAAACGATGAGTCCAATACGAACCGCCAGGGTAGTTGTTTCTGAGCCAAACTTTTAGCGTGTATGCGGTGTTCTGGTCGTTCGACCAGATTTCGTAGTTGTAGTCTCTGCCAGTGCCATTACCTGCACCGCCACTAGCCATCTGGTAGTCAGCGAGTGCTGCACTGGATACAGTTAGCACTGCAACTGAGGTCGCAACTAGTGCAGCAATTTTCTTAATCATGATCGTCCTGATGTATAGATGAAACTAGACCCTATATAGCTGGGTCTTTCACCTCAAGACTTCAGGGGTTTCTCTGATTTTCAGGATGACGGCAGAAAAAGCCTGATCATTTTACAGAGAAAACACTGGATATAAAGTTGCAGTAATAATGGAGGCGATCCGTAACCCACATCCGCAAAGATAGCTTTTATTCATCCTCTTTTGGTGAGCCGTACAGATAGTGATCCACGTTCTTCGACAAATCTTTAGGCGGTTTTGCCCACTCTTCGGGCGGCACCTGGGCTGAAATGTCTGCAATTCGTTCTCAAATTGGGCGCGTGTCAGACGGTTGATTTCTCGCACAAGTTGGCTACCCATTGCATTCGGCTGAGTCTGCTCAGGTATTTGATTGAATGCTTCGGCCAGTAGCACAATGATTCTGACCCGACCGAGATGAGCAACCTGTAGCGGTTGATCTAACGCGATTTGTCCCTAGGCATCGATCGTTCCGGTGGCTTCGATCGCTTGCATGAGTCTAAAACCAGATATGGTCTACCCAAATTTTAACAGGGGCGAATTGAGTAGGATGAACAATGCTCGCCCGACAAGCTTCCCCCACCCTCCACCCTCCACCCACTCTCCCACAACCTCCACCACCACCACATCTCCATCGACTGCTGCTGCACCGATTGAGCCGCAGGCGGACGAACGCCATCACAGAGATGTTTATCTTCCTTGCTCACGTTGGGATTGTTCTGGAGATAATCGTATATCCAGGCACAGCCCTTTGCCAGTAGGTCATCCAGATTCAGGTTCCAGAGAATCACAGTGCCATCATCACTGGCAGTGGCAAGCGTCTGACCATCGGGGCTGAAACTCACGCTACCAACAATGCCGTTGTGCCCTTCCAACCGATCGCGCTCTTGCACTCCATAAACCACCTGACGGAGCGCGGCGATCGCTCGCATCCGAGTATCAGGCTGTAGAATCTTGCTCTTGGATTGCTCAAGCTGTTTGACGTGCTGTCCGGTTTTAATCGCCGCAACGAGTGACTCAAGCTCCAAATTTGATGTCAGCAAGTTTTGGGCAGCGACACTTTGAAAGTTAACGTCTGCATTAATTTGCGCCTTCTCGGCAATGGCTTTAGCAGTAATGGCTGTCTGCCGCTGTTGCTTTGCGATCGTGGTTTGCGTTTGCGCCGTTGCCCGTTGCTGTTCGGCTAGTTTTTGCGCTGCCACTGCTCGTAGCGTCTGTGCGGCTTCTGCTGCCTTCGCTTCCTTGGCTTGGTTTAACGCTTTTTGAGTTTCATCTAACGCCTTCTGCGTCTTTCGCGTTCTGCTCTCACCTGATTGCGCTGCTGCTCGGCTTCCTGACTCTTATTAACAGCAATCTGCTGCTGCTGTACAAACTGTCGCTCCTGCTCTGCTTCTTTTTTCTGCGCGATCGCCTCTTTTTTCTGCGCGATTGCCTCCTGCTGCTTTTGAAAGGCAAAACTAGCGGCTCCCACTGCCAGCAGCGCAAAGGCACCTATACCAGCAGTAAATAGGCGTTGCTTCTGACGATCGGCTTTCTGCCGTGCGGTTTCTGTCTTGCGGCTGGTGCTGATATATTCGCCCTGAAGCGCCGTCGGTCGTGGTTCCTTACTGGCTCCTTGCGCTAACCACTGCTCTGCGTTTTCTAGATCATCGCCGCACAGCAAAAAACTCGGATTACGGGTCTTCGTTTCTCACTCGATCGCCCGTTTCAATCGCTACGGGTAGATTCCCCGCCCCTTGGGGCGCATGTAGTACAGCAGTCCGAATGGGCGCTGTTGAGCGGAGTCGAGCCGCAAAGCGTGTGAGGCGTAGCGAAGTGATACACCGTCCGCTTGCGGCGGTGACGTTCATTAGTCGGGTATGTACCCTAAGGATTATGGATTCAATAAAACCGGAAATCATAGTGATTGCGGCTTAGCAGTGTAGTTCCATTTTGGCAGGTACTCATCAAACACAATCTCCATCGTCTGCTTGAACGCCTCTGTCACTTTTCG